>NZ_SISB01000005.1 GCF_004310295.1 Pseudomonas sp. BGI-2
CGTCATACTAAACCAAGTAGCGCGTCGGGAGCGTCATATTTGTATAAGGGACGGTGCCCCATGAGCGACCAGCAAGAATTCCCCGAAGACCCGAGCGAATACGCCGACCCAGAGAACGCCGAACACCACTCCACCGGCAAAGGCCTCGCCCTGCCCGGCCAGAACCTGCCGGACAAGGTCTACATCATCCCGATCCACAACCGCCCGTTCTTCCCGGCTCAAGTGCTGCCGGTCATCGTCAATGAAGAACCCTGGGCCGAAACCCTCGACCTGGTCAGCAAATCCGACCACCACTCCCTGGCCCTGTTCTACATGGACACGCCCCAGGAAGACCCGCGCCATTTCGACACCTCGGCCCTGCCGCTGTACGGCACGCTGGTCAAGGTGCACCACGCCAGTCGCGAAAACGGCAAACTGCAATTCGTCGCCCAAGGCCTGACTCGCGTACGCATTCGCAGCTGGCTCAAACACCATCGCCCGCCGTACCTGGTGGAAGTCGAATACCCGCACCAGCCCACCGAGCCGACCGACGAGGTCAAGGCCTACGGCATGGCGCTGATCAACGCGATCAAGGAACTGCTGCCGCTCAACCCGCTGTACAGCGAAGAGCTGAAGAATTACCTCAACCGCTTCAGCCCCAACGATCCGTCGCCGCTGACCGATTTCGCCGCCGCCCTGACCTCGGCCACCGGCAACGATCTGCAGGAAGTGCTCGATTGCGTACCCATGCTCAAGCGCATGGAAAAAGTCCTGCCGATGCTGCGCAAGGAAGTCGAAGTCGCGCGCTTGCAGAAAGAAATTTCCGCCGAAGTTAACCGCAAGATCGGCGAGCATCAGCGCGAGTTCTTCCTCAAGGAACAACTCAAGGTCATCCAGCAAGAGCTGGGCCTGACCAAAGACGACCGCAGCGCCGACATCGAACAGTTCGAGCAACGCCTCACTGGCAAAGTGCTGCCGCCCCAGGCGCAAAAACGCATCGAAGAAGAAATGAACAAGCTGTCAATCCTCGAGACCGGTTCGCCGGAGTACGCGGTCACCCGCAACTACCTCGACTGGGCGACCTCGGTGCCGTGGGGCGTGTTTGGCGAGGACAAACTCGACCTCAAACACGCACGCAAGGTGCTCGACAAACATCACGCCGGCCTCGACGACATCAAGGACCGCATCCTCGAATTCCTCGCCGTCGGTGCTTATAAAGGCGAGATCAGCGGTTCCATCGTCTTGCTGGTCGGCCCGCCGGGCGTGGGTAAAACCAGCGTCGGCAAGTCCATCGCCGAATCCCTCGGCCGGCCGTTCTACCGCTTCAGCCTCGGCGGCATGCGCGACGAAGCCGAGATCAAGGGCCACCGCCGCACCTACATCGGCGCGCAACCGGGCAAACTCGTGCAGGCGTTGAAAGACGTCGAAGTGATGAACCCGGTGATCATGCTCGACGAGATCGACAAGATGGGCCAAAGCTACCAAGGCGACCCGGCCTCGGCGCTGCTGGAAACCCTCGACCCGGAACAGAACGTCGAATTCCTCGATCACTACCTGGACCTGCGTCTGGATCTGTCGAAAGTGCTGTTCGTCTGCACCGCCAACACCCTAGACTCGATCCCCGGCCCGTTGCTGGACCGGATGGAAGTGATTCGCCTGTCGGGTTACATCACCGAAGAAAAAATCGCCATCGCCAAGCGTCACCTGTGGCCCAAGCAGCTGGAAAAGGCCGGCGTGTCCAAGGGCAGCCTGAGCATCAGCGACAGCGCGTTGAAGGCATTGATCGACGGTTATGCCCGTGAAGCCGGGGTGCGCCAGTTGGAAAAACAATTGGGCAAACTGGTGCGCAAAGCCGTGGTGAAATTGATCGACGAGCCGAAAGCGGTGATCAAAATTGCCCCGAAAGACCTCGAAGCCTCACTCGGCCATCCTGTGTTCCGCAACGAACAAGTGCTGTCCGGCACCGGCGTCATCACGGGGCTGGCCTGGACCAGCATGGGTGGCGCGACCTTGCCAATCGAAGCCACGCGCATCCACACGCTCAACCGTGGCTTCAAACTCACCGGGCAATTGGGCGAAGTGATGAAAGAGTCGGCGGAAATCGCCTACAGCTATGTCAGCTCGAACCTTAAGTCGTTTGGCGGTGATCCGAAATTCTTCGACGAGGCCTTCGTCCACCTGCACGTCCCGGAAGGCGCGACCCCGAAAGACGGGCCGAGCGCCGGCGTGACCATGGCCAGCGCCCTGCTCTCCCTCGCCCGCAACCAGCCGCCGAAAAAAGGCGTGGCCATGACGGGAGAACTGACGCTGACCGGGCATGTACTGCCGATTGGCGGGGTGCGTGAGAAGGTGATCGCGGCGCGGCGGCAGAAGATTTTTGAGTTGATTCTGCCGGAGCCTAACCGTGGAAGCTTTGACGAACTGCCGGATTATCTGAAGGAAGGGATTACCGTGCACTTTGCCAAGCGGTTTGCGGATGTGGCGAAAGTGCTTTTCTGATGTCATCGCATGCTGTCGACTCAGGTGGGCAGCATTTTGTTTATATCAGCATAATTTATATTCGAAAAAGCTCTTAACAACTGTCATTTATGACAGTAGATGCGCTTTCCTGCCATGCATATATTACGGACGTCAATTCGGAATCATGGTTAAACTCAGGAAGAGCAAATAATGACTAACTCCCCAGAAACTCTACAAGTGGCCAATGGACTTTGGTCTTTCCATATCGATGACGATAATATTTTTTTTGCGAGTGTGCTGCGCGGCGCTATCTGGAACAATATGGTCGAGCTAAGAGGACTTCACAGCTGGAACGACAATGCATCAAGTAACCACATTGATTTTACGATTGAATTAAAAGACAGGATTCTTGGCAATGGAAAACAAGATCTGCCGGAGAATGGACACTATCTCTACCCGGTAGACAACGAGCTGATAAAAGTCATCTATCGCGGCAACAAAAATGGTGAAATCTTTGAGGGAACTGCACAGCATGGAGAAATAACCATCTGCCACGATACAACAAAACAGCTTTACTACGGTCATTTAAGTATTCAATTCTTGGTTGGCCAAACATCGCGCAATATCAAAAGCGTGTTCGGCATCAGTATCCCCTAAGCGTTAATAATAATGTCGCTCACCTGATACTTGCGACATCCGTCGCAGGTATTTGGCGTGCTACCAATTAGCATTTGGACTTACATCGGGTAAGCTCACCGTTCGTCGTGAACGCCGGAGCCGCTGACCCTATGTCCCCCACTCGCCTGTTTGTCCCCCTCGCCCTCTCCCTGCTGGCCGCGTGCTCCACGCAACCGAAGCAGAACCTGACCGTGGAAAAACAAAGCGAATGCCCGGTACAAATGCGCAGCGGACAGAACCTGATCCTGACCCTGCCTAGCAGCCCGACCACGGGTTATCGCTGGGCGATCCAGGATTCGGCCGGTGGCGTGCTGCATGCGCTCAGCCCCGAGGTGTACAGCAACCCGGAAGACGCCGGCATCGTGGGCAGTGCCGGCCTTTCGACCTGGCGCTTTCAGGCGTTTGCCGTCGGTACGGGCCGCTTGCGTTTGACCTATTCACAGCCCTGGGCACCGGAAGTGCCGGCAGTGAAAACCTTCGACTGCGCGATCGCGGTTAACTGATCGTGGGCTGGCTGATTCTGGCGCTGATGGGCGCGGTGACCTTTCTGTATGGCTTGAGCGTGCATGCCGCGCTGCTCTGCCTGCTGGTCAAACCTTTGCCGGTGTTGGCCTTGCTCGGCTGGTTGCACGACGCACCGCCCAGTGAGTACCGGCGCTGGATCAGCCTGGGATTGATTTTCTCCCTGCTTGGCGATGTGTTGCTGGCATGGCCGGGGGATTTGTTTGTGTTCGGCCTCGGAGCATTTTTGGTCGCCCACCTGGCCTATCTGAAAGCCTATTTGAGCGATTGCCGGCGGCTGGCGTTGTTGCCATTGCTGATTGCCCTGGGTGTTGGCGCGGTGTTGCTGGGGATTTTGATTTCCCGCGGACTGGGCCCATTGTTGATCCCGGTGATTGTTTACGGTCTGGCCATCAGCGCGATGCTCTGGCGGGCGCTGGCCCGACTCGGGACCGAAGTGCCCAAAGGCTCGGCGCTACTGGCGGCAGCCGGTGCGGTGGCGTTTGTGTTTTCCGATAGCGTGATCGGCATCAACCGTTTCGTATCACCATTCGCCGCCGCGCCATACATCATCATCCTCAGCTACTGGTTGGGACAATGGGGTATCGCCGCCTCGGCATTTAATACGAGTGCTCAACTTAGCCATACTTCATAACCATAAAACCCGCAACCTATATCATAACGTTATAAAAACCTGTCAGATCTGACAGTAGCTCGAATCTTCATTCTTTCTTAGTATTCAGTGGCCTTATCCAACTACACATCTAATACAAGGAAGACCATCATGAGCTTTTTCAAAAGCAAAAATACAATTTCTGCCAACACTGCAGAACCCGTCATCACCGTTAGTGCTGAAACACTTGCCACGATTTCTGGCCGAGTGAAGTTCGAGAGCCAAATTGTTGAGTACGCAGCCGATCCCGCGAGTAATCAGATTGCGCTGGTAACCCGCGCAAATACTCAGGACTATTCGCATCGAAGTAAAAAAGGCCTGGTGCTCGTATTCGATAAAAATATTAAATCCGGTACCTATCCTGTTACCGATACGGGCTTTCCTTTCGAAGATGCCTATTACTTTGAAACGGGGACCATCCCAGGCTTCACTACTTCTTTCACATTCAAACCAAAAAGCGGAACTTTCACTGTAGAGGCCATTGAGGCTAGCCCCGAGAAATTGCATTACCAAATCGGCTTTGATTTCAAGGGTGTCGATGAGCGTAACCGTGAGCTAAAAATCGCCGGCAAATCCACTTACATCGTATTCCTGCAACCGCAGTAATCAGCGTTAAATCATGAATGGCCAGGCCGAACGAGTCGAGCTTGGTCATTCAGCTTTCCTCAAAGCGCTCTGCCACGTTTTATCAGACAACCCAAGCATCCCCGCGCCACTTTGGCTAAAATGCCGGCCTTTTCCATCGACACCGCCGGAAACCGCCGTGAGCAAAGACCCCGATCGCCTTTTCGCCCAGCCTTTGGCCCAGGTGCCTGACTTCGCCTTTAACGAGGACGTGGTGCGGGTGTTCCCGGACATGATCAAGCGCTCGGTGCCGGGTTATCCGACCATCGTTGAGAACCTCGGCGTGCTCGCTGCGCAATTCGCCCAGCCCAACAGCGTGCTCTACGACCTCGGCTCGTCCCTGGGTGCCGTGACTCAAGCGTTGCGCCGTCATGTGCGCACCGACGGTTGCCGCGTCATCGCTGTGGATAACTCTGCGGCGATGGTCGAACGCTGCCGCGAATACCTCAACGGTCAGGACTCGATGTTCCAGGAGTTGCTGCCGGTGGAGGTGATCGAAGGCGACATCCTCGCCCTCGACTTCCAGCCAGCCTCGGTGGTGGCGCTGAACTTCACCCTGCAATTCATCGCCCCTGACCAGCGCACCGCCCTGCTCTCACGCATCCGTCAGTCGCTGTTGCCCGGCGGCGCGTTAATCCTCTCGGAGAAGCTGCGTTTCAACGACCCCGAAGAACATGCGCTGCTTACCGACCTGCACGTCGCGTTCAAACGCGCCAACGGCTACAGCGAACTGGAAATCGCCCAGAAGCGCAGCGCCATCGAAAACGTCATGAAGCCCGACAGCCTCGAAGAACATCGCGAGCGCCTGTTGGCTGCCGGGTTCTCGAAAGTCGTGCCGTGGTTCCAGTGTCTTAACTTTGCCTCGTTGATTGCCTTGCCATGATTGATCTGTCCCCCCTCGCCCGCCGTCTGGCTGGCACCCCGCTGGCCGAATGGGCCAACACCCTGCAAGCGCAACTCGACAAGAAAATGGAAAAGGGTCACGGCGATCTGGAGCGCTGGCAAAGTGCGCTGGACGCTTTGCCGAAGATTCAGCCAAGCGAAGTCGACTTGTTGAATGGCCTGACGCTGGACACCGATTGCGACGTTGAGACCCGTGCGCAAATGCGTACTGCGCTGATGGGGTTGTCGCCGTGGCGCAAAGGGCCGTTCGATCTGTTTGGCGTGCATGTCGACACGGAATGGCGTTCGGACTGGAAGTGGTCACGGGTGGCTCCGCATCTGGACCTGAAGGGCAAACGCATCCTTGATGTCGGTTGCGGCAACGGTTACTACATGTGGCGCATGCTCGGTGCCGGCGCCGACAGCGTGATCGGTGTCGACCCGAACTGGCTGTTCTTCTGCCAGTTCCAGGCGGTGCAGCGTTACTTGTCAGAACCCAATGCCTGGCACCTGCCCTTCCCTTTCGAAGACCTGCCGCCAAACATGGAAGGCTTCGACACGGTGTTTTCCATGGGTGTGTTCTACCACCGTCGTTCGCCGATCGAGCATTTGCTGGCGCTGAAGGACTGCCTGGTCAAGGGTGGTGAGTTGGTGCTGGAGACGCTGGTGATTGAAGGCGATCAGCAGCAGGTGCTGGTGCCGGACGACCGTTATGCGCAGATGCGTAACGTGTGGTTCTTGCCGTCGGTGCCGGCGCTGGAATTGTGGTTGCGCCGCGCCGGGTTTACGGATGTTCGCTGTGTCGACGTGAGCGTGACCACGGTCGAAGAACAGCGCGGGACGGAGTGGATGAAGTATCAGTCGCTCAGCGATTTCCTGGATCCCGAGGATCACAGCAAGACAGTTGAAGGGCTGCCGGCGCCGATGCGGGCCGTCATTGTCGCTCGAAAATAAAACACCAATCTCCTATCCATAGGAGATCCCCTGTAGGAGTGAGCCTGCTCGCGATAACGGTGTGTCAGTCGACATCACTATTGACTGATACTCCGCTATCGCGAGCAGGCTCACTCCTACAGGGGTTGGGTGTTCAGTCTGTTGGTTTGGCGCGCCGGGCCTTGAAGAATTCGCTTAACACCGCCCCGCACTCCTCCGCCAACACCCCGCCTTCAAACAACACTCGGTGATTCAAGAATCCCTGAGTGAAAAACTGCCCCTGACTCTGCACGATCCCCGCTTTCGGCTCCAGAGCGCCATACACCACCCGCGCAATCCGCGAATGCACGATCAGCCCGGCGCACATGCTGCACGGCTCAAGGGTCACGTACAGCGTGCTGCCCGGCAGGCGATAGTTGCTGGCGGCCAACGCTGCGGCGCGGATCGCGACCATCTCGGCATGAGCGCTCGGGTCGTGGCCGCTGATCGGGCAATTGAAGCCTCGACCGACGATCTCGCCGTTTTGCACCAGCACCGCGCCCACGGGCACTTCACCCAGCGCCGCGCCTTGTGCGGCCAGGGCCAGTGCTTCGCGCATGAAGTCGCGGTCGCGGCTGCGGTCGATGATCGCGGCGGGACGTATCTGACGCATCAGGCCACCTCGATGGCGGCCATCAGGCCGGTTTCCATGTGGTCGATCACATGGCAATGGAACATCCATACGCCGGGGTTATCCGCCACCAACGCGACTTGTGCGCGCTCGTTCTTGCCGAGCAGGTAAGTGTCGGTGAAGTACGGAATGACCTTGTGCCGGTTCGAGGCGATGACCTTGAAACTCATGCCGTGCAGATGAATCGGGTGCTGATACTGAGTCATGTTCTTCAATTCAAAAATGTAGCTCTTGCCCTTCTCGAGCTTGGCAATCGGGCGGTCGGCGCAGGTCTTGTCCGTGATGTCCCAAGCCTTGCCGTTAATTTGCCACAAGCTTGGTGGCCTACCGTTTTCGACGTTGACCGACACCGAGCCCACCCATTCGAAATTGAAGTTGAGTTTCTCGGCATTGGCCAGGTCCGGCTCGGCCACCGGGTTGGCAGGCAGTGCGGGCGGCCATTCAGTGGGTGCCTCAGTGTTCGCCACCGAACGGAACGTACCCAGACGAACCGGACCGTTGCGCAAGGATAATTCTACACCGGCGGGCGGTGCCTTGATCGCCAGGCAGATGCGCATGCCCGGGCCGAGCCAGTATTCCTTGCCCATTGGGCGCGGCTCCACGGGATTGCCGTCCAGCGCATAGATCTGCGCTTCGACGCCGGGAATGTTGAGGCGATAGGTCAGCGTGTTATCGAGGTTGAGCAGGCGCACGCGGGTAATTTGCCCGGCGGGCAGGTCGATCACCGCTTGCGAGACACCGTTGATGGTCGACAGGCGCCCCGCCGTGCCACCACGGGCGGCTTCGCGAGGAATGCTGAAGGCCACGAACGCGCCCTCTTCGTCGACGTGCCAGCTCTTGAGGCTCAGGGTTTTCTCGTACTTGAAACCGGTGGGCTCGCGCTCTTCGATAATCAGCGGGCCGACAAGGCCGCGGCCGAGTTCTTCGCTGCTGTTGACGTGCGGGTGATACCAGTAGCTACCGGCGTCTGGCACGCGGAATTTGTAGTCGAAGTATTCGCCCGGCAATACCGGAAGCTGCGATACATAGGGCACGCCGTCCATTTCCAGTGGCAGGCGGATGCCGTGCCAGTGAATGGTGGTCGCCACCGGCAGATGGTTGAGGAAGCGCACCCGCAGCCATTCGCCCTGACGAACCCGCAGTTCAGTGCCCGGCGCCGACGGACCGAACGCCCAGGCCTCGGTCTTGTGCCCGGCGACCAGTTCGACGTCCAGCGGTGCTGCGATCAGCTCATAGTCATGGCCGGCGTCAGCGTCGGCCATCTTGCCCAGCCAGTACCTCGACGCGCCCCCCGCCCCGACACCAACGACAACAAGACCGGCCAGGCCACCGAGGATTTGGCGACGGGTAAAGGACATGAACTCAACTACCTCACGTATCAGCGACAGACCCGTGGGCCTGTAAAAGGCGAATACGATACACCTGCGGTTGAGAAACAGTAAGGGTGGGGCGGCGGATGGCCGCACTCAAAGCCTGGTTGGCAATATCTGTGGTGAGGGGGCTTTTGTGGCGAGGGGATTTATCCCCGTTGGGTTGCGAAGCGACCCTAAAACCATCCACTACGGTATTTCAGATAAATCGCGCTGACCGGTTTACGACTGCTTCGTAGCCGAAAGGGGCGATGCGGCGTTCCGACGAGCCCCCTCGCCACAGGGTTTTCAGCTATGGCTGTAGGCCGGTGATCAAATGCACCACCCCGTCATCCAGCGTCATGACGCCCGGCACACCTGCCACATTTAATGCCTGCCGATCTATCCGCGCTACGTCCCGCAACTCCACCCGAACCCGGGTCAGTGCAACCGGCTGCTGCGACTTGAGGTTTTCCACGCCACCTAGCGCGGCTACGACATTTGCAGGCAAACCGGACACCGGCTGAATAATGGCTTTCGGCTCATCCACCACCAGATCCGGCGTCAATGCTTTCCAGAACGCTCGCTGCATTTTCTCGAACATGTTCAGTTCTCCAGAACCAGTGAAGTATCGACCGTCGCCTCGTGATACAGCCGCAACGCCTCGCGCACCTGCCCGGCACTTTCCAGGCCCAGCACTTGCTGGGCGATGGCCTGGCAACTCACCAAATCCACTTCGCGAACGGCTGCCTTTATGGCCGGAATCAACGGCACACTCACTGACAGCTCATCCACCCCAAGCCCCAGCAATAGCGGCACGGCCAGTGTCTCGGAGGCCATGGCGCCACACACCCCGACCCATTTGCCGTGGGCGTGCGCGGCCTTCACGGTGCAGGCAATCAACCGCAGAACCGCCGGATGGAAGCTGTCGGCCTGACTGGCCAGACGCGGGTGATCGCGGTCCATGGCCAGGGTGTATTGGGTGAGGTCGTTGGTGCCGATAGAGAAGAAATCCACCTCGGGCGCAAACAGGTCCGCCATCAGTGCCGCCGCCGGCACTTCGATCATGATCCCCAGCTTGGGCAGTGCCGTGAGTCCCAATGCCAGCGCCTCTTCTTCAAGCAGTTGCCGGGCCAGGCGCAACTCCGAAAGCTGCGTGATCATCGGCAGCATGATGTGCAGCCGGGCCAGCCCGGCGCTGTTCAGGATGGCCTTGAACTGATCGCGCAGCAGCTGCGGACGCTCCAGGCACAAACGAATCCCGCGCATGCCCAGGAAGGGATTGGTTTCGCTGTCCATCGGCACGTAGGCCAGAGGTTTGTCGCCGCCGACGTCCAGCGTGCGCACCACCAGATTACGCGCCGGCCCGAGCGCCTTGGCGATGGCGCTATAGGTGGACGCTTGCTCGTCATGACTCGGCGCATGATTGCGGTCCAGATAAAGAAACTCCGAGCGCAACAAGCCGACGCCCTCGCCTCCCAACGCCATGGCCTGTTCGGCTTCAGCCAGCGAAGCGATGTTGGCGGTCACTTCAAAATGATGACCATCGCGGGTACAGGCAGCCAGCGTCGCGTGCGCCAACTCATGCTGCTGGCGTTGCTGTTGAAGCTGCCGCTTGGCTTGCAGCTGCTCAATAGCCTGCAGATCCGGATCCAGCTGCAGCTCGCCCTTGTCGGCATCGAGCAACACCTGGGTTCCGTTGACCAGCGCCAGCACTTGCACAGGCAGCCCGCAGATCGCCGGTATACCGAACGCCCGGGCGAGGATCGCGACGTGGCTGGTGGCGCCGCCGCCGACCGTGGCGAAACCCAGCACCGTGCGGGTATCGAGCCCGGCGGTTTGTGACGGTGTCAGTTGTTCGGCGATCAGGATCGCCCCTTCAGGCAGCTCCATCGCCTGATCCCGCACACCGAGGATCAGCTTTAGCACCCGCTGACTCACATCGGCCAAGTCCGCCGCCCGTTCCGCGAGCAAGGCGTTGCCTAGGCTTTTGAACAGGTTAGCCGTCGACTCGGTGGCCGTGCACCAGGCAAACCCGGCGCTTTTACCTTCGTTGATCAGCACGTGAGCCATGTCCAACAAACCCGGATCTTCGAGCAGTTCCTGATGTGCCTTGAAGATGTCTGCCTGCGCGTCGCCAATGGCGTTATCACGCAATTGTTGTAGGGCCACCAGCGCCTCGGCCAAGGCACGAGACAGCTGATCGCGTTCAACCTGCGGCGTGGCGCCAAGCTCCTTCACTTCGAGGTTTTGCTCGGCTATCTGCACCACTTGGCCAAACGCTGATCCGGGCGATGCGCAAACCCCACGCAGCACCGTCAGCGATGAAGCCTCGATCGCATGCACCTCGACCTGCGCCGAGGCCGCCACCGCTTCACCGCATCCACTTGCCAGCAGTTCAGTCAGCGTCTGGATCGCCGCTTCAGCGTCCGGACCGGCCGCGCTGACTTGCAAAACGTCACCGTGAGCCGTTTGCAACGCCATGATCGCCACCAAGGATTTCGCGTTCGCACTCTCCTGCTTTTTATGCAGGTAAATGCTCGCCGAAAAACCTTTCGCCGCTTGGGCGAACACCGCCGCCGGACGGGCGTGCAAGCCATTCGGGTTGGCCAGTGTCAGCGGTTTGGAAAACAGTGCTTCGTCCTCTTCCGGTACCGGCACATCCGCTGTTTGCTCGACAGGGTTCAAACTCAGTAGCGGCTGGCCACTCTCTACCAGACCGGTTTCAGGCGTCAGCCAAGTGAACGGCTCCCCGCTGACCACCAGCATCAACGTCAGCAAGCTGCGGGCATTTAATGCAACAAAATCGGCATCGAACTCGATCAGCGACTGCCCAACGTCAACGTGCTGGCCCTCCTCCACCAGCCGCGTGAACCCCTTCCCTGCCAGGTTCACCGTGTCGAGGCCGATGTGCAGCAACACCTGCACACCATTTTCGCTGGTGATGCTGACCGCATGCCCACTTGCCTGCACATTGCTGACAACCCCTGCCAACGGCGCGCACAAGGTAGTTGAGGTCGGATCGATGCACAGGCCATCGCCGATGACCCGGCTGGAAAACACCGGATCGGGCACGAGGTCCAGTGGCATCAATACGCCGGACAGGGGGGCGTGCAGTTGCAATTGTTGGGGTGTGGCCATGACGTCACCTGCTGGTTTGTTCTTTGAAGTGCCGATGGAGCGCGAGGCTCCGACAGCATCGCTTATTTCCACCAATACTCGACCTGCAATCCGACATTCGAACCGTGCCGCGCCGTGCCGAAGGCGCCGGTATCGGACAACGCCGAACCCGCCGCCAGTTCATTGGCCGCCCGTTTGGCCGCCTCGTTCCAGCTGGCATAGGTGTAATACAGACGCACCTCGGGCCGAGCCCAGAATTCCGGGCCTTTGGGCGACCACGTCGGGGCGAAGGTAAACTTGCTCAGCTTGCGCGTGCCGCCCATGGCTTCGACTTGATCGTGACCCAGTTCGGCCACCAGTTTGAACTGCTCGGTGATCGCGTACGCCGGACGAATCCCCAAGGAAACCCAGTTCTGATCGGCGCCGTCCGGGCGAATGTCTTTCTGGTAAACCGCCTCGACTTGCCCGCCAAATCGCGGCGTCACTTGCCAGTCGAAGAACTCCACCACCCGGTAACTTTTGTTGCTGTCGTCCAGCTTTACGTTACCGGTATAACCCAATCCGGTGCCTGGGCCTTCCCCGTACTGGAAAGCCAGTTTGTTCTTGCCGCCCAGAAAACCTTTTTGCACATGCTGCGCGGTGATTGCCCAGCCGCGATGAGCCTCTCGGCTGTCGGGTTTATCGATGTAGCTCAGCCCGAGTTCCAGTTCACCACCGGGGTTGGTATCGAAGCCGGCGACGTTGAAATCGTGACGGTTGATGTAGTCCTTCTGGTACAGATTGTCTTTGCGCGAAAAAGCGTAGCTGTACTTCAGATCGCCGATCAGCACATCCTCGATACCACCCCCCGTGGCGCTCTGGTTCCAGTAGTCGAAGTCGGAAATGTGGATGTCGTTCCGCTTGTAATAACGCCGGCCGGCCCACAGCGAACCGCCGTTGAGGCTGGGCATGTTCGACAACTGCGCGTACAGCTGCGGCATGCGCACCGAGCCGTTATCGCCGTTGAATGTCAGGTCCTTGTCGTACTGGTTATACAGCGAAGCCATGCCGTCGACGCTCAGCACCGAACCGTCGTCCAGGGTGTACAAATCCTGACGTAGTTCGAGTTCGGCGTACTGCTCACACTCGTTGCCCAAGCGGTATTTTGTCTGCGCCCCAGGCAGCTGGAAACACTGCTGTTTACCACTGCTGACCGATGTTCCGACGCCGCTGCGCAGGTAACCGCCGAATTCCAGGGCCTGCGCCGATAATGGCAACGCCAGGCACACGCTCGCGGCGACAAGGCTGCGATTTATTGTTGTTTTCAAGAACCACCCCATTATTTTTATTGTGTTGTTCCGCAAATTCGGCGCGCAAAACTTCCCCGCGCAGCGTTCTGCGTGTTTTTTAAGTCGGTGTTTTTTTAGTGGTCGGTCAGTCGGTCAGGTGCAGAACGAATGACTCATAGGGCCTTAACAGAATCTGCTGGTTTCGCGGCGGACAGTCCGGGTAGTTGCTGATGACCAAGCGTTGAGCCATCGCGTCGCTGATCACTTCATCCGCCAGCTCCACTTCGCACGGCGTGCCATAGAAGTTGTTCAGTACCAGCAAACGCTCGCCATTACCTTCACGCACATACGCCCAGATTTGCGTGTGCTCCGGCAGCAATTGCCGGTAGACGCCATCAGACATCAGCGCTTCGCTGCGGCGCAGGGCAATCAACTGACGGTAGTGATGTAGCACAGAGTCCGGATCGTCGAACTGAGTGGCGACGTTGATCTGCGCCGCGTTGGCCGGCACGCCAATCCAAGGTTCTGCGGCGCTGAACCCTGCGTTCGGCTCGGCGCTCCAGTGCATCGGCGTACGGCCATTGTCCCGGGACTTCTGCATGATCGCCGCCATGTTCTCGGCATCATCGGCTCCCGCCTCGCGCTTGAGGCGGAAGATGTTCAGCGTCTCGACATCGCGGTACTGATCAATGTGATCAAACCCCGGATTGGTCATGCCCAGTTCTTCACCCTGGTACACAAACGGTGTGCCCTGAAGGAAATGCAGCGCGGTGCCGAGCATCTTCGCCGACACCACGCGATGCTCGCCGTCATGGCCAAAACGCGAGACCACGCGCGGCTGGTCGTGGTTACACCAGAACAGCGCGTTCCAGCCACCGCCAGCCTGCATGCCGGTCTGCCAGTCGGACAGAATGCGCTTGAGCTGGAGGAAGTCGAAGTCAGCGCGAATCCACTTCTGCAGGTTCGGGTAATCGACCTTCAGGTGATGGAAATTGAAGGTCATCGACAGTTCTTTCGAATCCGGTTTCGAGTAGCGAATGCAGTGTTCCAGGCTGGTGGAGGACATCTCGCCGACGTTGATCAGGTCGTAGCCTTCGAAGACTTCGCGGTGCATTTGCTGCAAGTACTCATGCACATTCGGGCCGTCGGTGTAGAAGCGTCGACCGTCGGTGTCGTCCTCGGGGAAATCCGCCGGTTTCGAGATCAGGTTGATCACATCCAGACGGAAACCGCCCACGCCTTTATCGCGCCAGAAACGCATCATTTTGAAGACTTCGGCGCGTACCTTCGGGTTGTCCCAATTCAGGTCGGCCTGGGTGTGATCGAACAGGTGCAGGAAGTACTGACCGGTCTGCGCCTCGTATTCCCACGCCGAACCGCCGAACTTGGATTCCCAGTTGTTGGGCTGATCGCGCCAGATGTAAAAGTCGCGGTACGGGTTGTCGAGGCTGCTGCGGGCCTGCTGGAACCAGGAGTGTTCGATCGAGGTGTGGTTGACCACGATGTCGAGCATCAGCTTGATCCCGCGCTTGCCGGCCTCGGCGATCAGCAATTCGCAATCGGCCATGGTCCCGTAGCTCGGGTCGATGGCGTAGTAGTCGCTGATGTCGTAACCGTTGTCGCGCTGGGGTGAACGCAGGAACGGCGTGATCCACAGGCAATCGACACCCAGCCAGTGCAGGTAATCGAGCTTGGCCACGACGCCGAGCAAATCACCCGTGGGGTTGCCGGCGTGGCTGTGAAAACTCTTCGGGTAGATCTGGTAGATCACCGAACGTTGCCAGTCTTGCATGGCGCTATTCCTTCAATAAGTTTTGTACTGGCCTGGAGGGCCTCTTCGCGGGCAAGCCTCGCTCCTACATTGAAATGCGTAACTCTGTAGGAGCGAGGCTTGCCCGCGAATGGATCTATCAGGCGACCCGATACCCCGGCCGAACAATCTTCATGCTCAACCCGCAGGTCAAAACAAACGGCACAACCATGGCGATGACCATCCCGATCACGAACATCGGAATGTACTGCGGAATGATCGAGATGAAACCGGGCAAGCCACCGACACCGATTGCCGAGGCCTGGACCTTGTTCAGCGACAGGAAGATGCAGCCCAGGGCCGAGCCGGTCAGGGCCGCGTAGAACGGAAATTTGTAGCGCAGGTTGACCCCGAACATGGCCGGCTCAGTGATGCCGAAATAAGCGGAAATCGCCGAGGTCGAGGCCATGCTTTTGTCGCGCACATTGCGGGTCATGTAGAACACCGCCAAAGCCGCGCTGCCCTGGGCGAGGTTGGACATGACGATCATCGGCCAGATGAACGTGCCGCCCTGGGTGGAGATCAGCTGCAAGTCGACCGCGAGGAACATGTGGTGCATGCCGGTGATCACCAGCGGCGCGTAGAGCAAACCGAAAATCGCGCCACCGACCATCGGAGCCAGATCAAACAGGGTCACCACGCCCTCGGTGATGAGAATCCCCAGATGCCGGGTCACCGGGCCAATCACGGCCAGCGCCAGCACGCCGGTGACGACGATGGTGGTGATCGGCACCACCAGTAATTGCACCGCGTTCGGCACCCGCGCCCGCAGCCATTTTTCGATGACGCTCATCACGCAGGCCGCCAGCAGGATCGGCAGGATCTGTCCCTGATAACCAACCTTCTCGATCTGGAACAGCCCGAGAATGTCGAAGTACGGCAGGCTCTGGCCGTCGAGACCCGCGACTGCCTTGCCGTAGTTCCAGGCATTGAGCAGATCGGGGTGAACCAGCATCAGGCCGAGTACGATGCCAAGGATTTCGCTGCCGCCAAACCGCTTGGCCGCCGACCAGCCCACCAGCGCCGGGAGGAACACGAACGAAGTGTTGGCCATCAGGTTGATCAGGCTCCAGAGCCCGTCAAGTTTCGGATAGGCGTCCAGCAGGGTCTGGCCCTCGATGAACATGCCCTTGGCGCCGATCAGGTTGTTGATGCCCATCAACAGTCCCGCAATGATCAACGCCGGCAGGATCGGCATGAACACGTCGGAAAACACCCGCACCAGACGCTGCATGGCGTTTATTTTGTCGGCGCTTTTTTGTTTAACGTCGGCGATGGTTGATGCGGCGAGACCGGTTTGGCGGCGCAATTCGGCATAAACCTTTTCAACCTCGCCGGGGCCGATAACCACCTGGAACAGGCCACCAGTGAAGAACGAGCCCTTTACCAGGTCGATCTGGTTCAGCGTGGCGCTGTCGACCAGGCTCGAGTCCTTGAGGGCCAGGCGCAGGCGTGTGACGCAGTGCGCGGCCTGCTCGAGGTTGTCGCTGCCGCCGAGGCTTTGCAGCAACTCGCTGGCGATGTTCGGATAGTCGTGGCTCATGCTTTTCTTCCGCTGTAGTTTTTTGTTTTGGCAGCACGCCGAAGCGAAAAGTACTCGTCTGTACGAGTTAAAGCAACAACTCGTACAGACGAGTTTGATTTTGTTTATCTGCAACGCGACAGTCGGCGATTTTTCCTACTTCCCGAAACGATGAAACCTAAAGCCGCATGGACAAACCCCTACCCTGCCCTTAAGGTTCGAAACCTTGAGTACATCGCGGCACAGAGCCATCCCCATGAGTAAATACAACCAGATCTACAGCGATCTGCTTGCCAGCATCACGACCGAACGTCTGGAACGCGGCGCCCGGTTGCCTTCCGAAACCGAATTGATGGACAGCTATCAAGCCAGCCGCGGCACCGTGCGCAAGGCCATCGAGCAATTGCAGGAGCGCGGTTTCGCCCAGAAAGTCCACGGCAAAGGCACCTTCGTGCTGTCGACCAACCCGATCGAATTCCAGTTGGGCGGCATCGTCAGCTTCCAGGAGACTTACCCGCGACTGGGCAACGACGTCAGCACCGAGGTGGTCGAATTCACACAAATCCCCCTCGAAGGCTCGCTGCTCGAACACCTCAAGGCTGAAGAAGGCAGCCTGATCACGCGGATCAAGCGAGTGCGGCGGATCGACGGCAAGCGCGTGATCCTCGACATCAACCATTTCGTCAGCGATGTGATTCCCGGCCTGTCCCGCGACATCGCCGAGCAGTCGATCTACGCCTTCATCGAACAGACCCTGCAACTGCAAATCGCCTACGCCCAGCGCACCATCGAAGCGGTGCCCCGGAGCAAGGACGACCAGCACCACCTGGACCTCGACGGCCAGAGCCATGTGATCGTGGTCAGCAACCAGACCTTCCTGCAGGACGGTCGCCAGTTCGAGTACACCGAATCACGGCATACCCTCGACAAATTCTACTTTTCGGACGTGGCACGGCGCTGACCCTACACGGTCACGAAATGCATGTGGGCATAACTATGTAGTGCACTTGCCTTGAGCAAATGGGTAATCCTCACGGCCCATTTCTCAAGGAGCGAGAGCATGCCAGTTGATCAGAGTACCGAAGCGTTACCCAATGCCGCCGACAAGGAGCAGCTGAAAACGATTGCCCCCGTCATCGTGACAGCCTGCCCGGGCTTGAAAGAAGAGGCCCATGCGGTGGCCAGCGAAATCCTGAAGAAACACGGCATCACCGACCTAGACCCGGATCAGGTCTGGTGGCATCGGTTCGACAATGTCTCGGCCAGCAGCACCAAGGCCTTTCTGAGTTGGGAGCACGCCCCCAAACCCTGCGAATCATTGACCCTGACGCAGCTGGTCATCCACGGGTACCGCGTGACCGATCAAGACGACGCCCTCGAACTGAACAGTAATGGCGGGTTTTACACTGCAGATGCAAACGCCAGTATTTTCAATGAAACCAATGAAGTGCGGATGTACCCCAGCAAGGCCCTCACGGACCTGTGGGAGATGAACCTCAGTGATCGCTATCTGAACAAACTGAATGCTTTCTGGACGACACATTTCGATGACTTCCGGGCCCTGGCCAAATGTAACTACCTCAGCAAGGCCGTCGAGGCGCGGCAAAACGGTCAACTGGAGGAGGAAGATTTCCAGACCATCGTAAGGGCCGTCACCGGTGGCACGGCCTGGCCGATTACCCTGTCGGCCCTGCAAGCGCAAACCGCTACGCCTGAGGATCTTCGTGTCTGCGCCCTGGATGTCGCCGGGCATGTCGCCACCGATATTCTGCGCATTGTTGACCAAAAAGGTCGGCAGATCACTTACGTCCCCGGCGCCGCGCAGCCCTTCCACGTGCATCCGACACTGACGGACATGCACTGGTGGATCCTGCTTCAAATGAATGAAGAGCAGCCACGCACCGAGTTCATGACCCATTTCCCGCTGTCGGTCCGTAAAGAAGTCCACGACAACATCACCCCGCTGATGAACCAGCTGGTTGGCACCTGGGGCAAGTACGACCACCACTTGATCAATCAAAAAGACATCACCATCGACGGCGATGCCTTCACCTGGCAGAGCCGGGCAGTCCAGGGCACGATGCTGGAAGAGGTTGACCTGACACTGGTGACCCATGGACAGATGCGCAAACAGCTTTGGCTGGGCTACCTGACTGCCGGTCTGCATGTGTTTGGTCCATTGACCGTTCTGGGCTGGCCCATCGCATTGACGGTGATCGGGGCCAGTATCGCGGCGATGGGCTTGAACATCGACAAAGCAGTCAATGGCAAGACGGCGGCGGAACGCAAGGCCGGCGTCATCGGCGCGGTGCTCGACGGCATCAATGCCCTGTTCAACATCCCGCTGCTCAAGGAAGTCAGTGTATTGGAGGACGCGGGAGCTTCGGTCGACGCAACCGAAGCGGCTGAGATGGCAGACCTGAGGGCCACCGGTCATCCGGATGAATCTGTCGATGCACAAGCCCCACAAGCGTCCGGTGATTCTCAGGGAATAATCCGTCAACTGGAAGAATTCACTCCGCTGCCGAAGGACTCCGGGCAAGCCATTGAAGTGCCAGAGCACTGGCAAAGCAATGAAATCCTGGAAAGCCAGACGCCTCTGGCCACGAGCGGAAAATTCCAGGGCATCTACTCGCTGGACTCCAATCCTTCCACCGCCATCATGATGAACGACCAGGCTTACTACGTTCGCTACGAAGCCGACATCAACGGCGGCGGCACATGGGCGATCATTGATCCGCAAAAGCCTCTCGCTTCTTCAGGTTCCATGCCTGTACGCCTGAATGCCGAGGGTGAATGGGAACTGGCGCCGAAAAGTGGGTTAAAGGGCGGCAGCAAGGACCTCGTCGAACCCGTTCCCGGATCCTCCACTGGAACCACCCAAGCCCGGCCACCGGCTGATTTGTTCCGACACCTGACAAAATACGATACCCCCAATGGGCGTTCGATGAACTTCCTGGCACTGGGCAAAAAAGAAACGCACGTCAAAATCGTCAACCTTCCCGACGGGACCATCAAAGGAGTCACTGTTTACGATGAGTTCGTCGCCCAACGGCGCACAGCACTGGTGAGAGATGCGCGCACATTCCATACCCCAAGGAATTTTTTCGCCTCGTTGCCCGCGCGTCCGGTACAGCCCGTCATCACGCCATCCACGACCGTCCCGGAACTCATTGAGAAGATATTCGATGTCGCGCCCGGGCTCGTCGTCGGTGAAAGTCAGGATCGCATTGCGAGCATGCGGTTCCTTATCGAAAACATGCCGACACTGGCAAAACAAGGCGTCAAGACGATCTACATGCACCGTCTGCTTAACGACTTCAGCCAAGTCGACCTGAACAAATTTGCCGAAACAGGAAAAATGGAAGGCATGTTGGGACTGTATTTGAAACAGCTTCAGAGCGATCCCGCCGGGCAGTTCACACCACTGGAAGTGGTGCGTACGGCCCAACAGTACGGCATTCGAATCCAGGCCACTGATTGCCTGGCAAGCTATCGGTACGAAGGCGCGTCCTTTGGCACCCTGTCGCAACAATCCATCAAGAACTACCTCACTCACACGATCATCCAGGCCAACGAAGCCTACAGCCCGGGAAAATGGGTGGTGCTGACCGGCCAGGAAAACACCAACACGTTCAGGGGCATTGCCGGCATCAGCGAAACGGAGGGGGGCATCGGTTTGCGGATCGAAGAAGTTCGTCCTGACCAGAGTCTGCACATCGAGATCGACCATGGCATCGAGGTGGGCCGTGACGTTCAGCCGCCACAACCGCAAATGAGCGGAGACTTTGATACTTTGTATGCCGACTTCAGCCTGGAAATGCCCACTCCAGTCATTCAACGAACACAGGAAGCACTCCTCCGGCTCTTGTACCGCCCAGGCATGTTCACCATCGAGCAATCAGAGGACTTCTGGACGTTGATCCATCGCAGCAGGACCGGCGTGATTGTGCGTACGATGATTGAGCGAACGGAGGGTGGCGGCTTTCTGATCAACCGTCCCGCGTGGACCGATCTGCATCAGGTCAACTTCCAGAATGTTGGCCTTCTTGCACGAGCACTCAACCGCATGGGCATGACACTCGAAGGCCGTCTGCCTGTGTAACAAGGCAGAATCTGATACGCAAAAGGCCCCGTGAACGCGAGTTCACGGGGCCTTTCAGGTGTTACGGGCGATCAGTTGAAGCCGGGATCATTCCCACTCGATCGTCGCTGGCGGCTTGCTCGACACGTCGTAGGTGACGCGGGAGATGCCTTCGATTTCGTTGATGATCCGGCCGCTGACGGTTTCCAGCAGTTCGTAAGGCAGGTGTGCCCAACGCGCGGTCATGAAGTCGATGGTTTCCACGGCACGCAGGGCAACGACCCAGGCGTAACGACGGCCATCGCCTACCACGCCAACCGATTTCACCGGTTGGAACACCACGAAGGCCTGGCTGACCTTGTGGTACCAGTCAGCCTTGCGCAGTTCTTCGATGAAGATGTGGTCGGCACGACGCAGCAGGTCGGCGTATTCCTTCTTCACTTCACCGAGGATCCGCACGCCCAGGCCCGGGCCCGGGAACGGGTGACGGTAGACCATGTCGTACGGCAGGCCGAGTTCCAGGCCCAGACGACGGACTTCGTCCTTGAACAGCTCGCGCAGGGGTTCAACCAGCTTGAGGTTCATTTCTTCTGGCAGGCCACCCACGTTGTGGTGCGACTTGATCACGTGTGCCTTGCCGCTTTTGGCGCCAGCCGACTCGATTACGTCAGGGTAGATGGTGCCCTGGGCCAGGTACTTGATGTTGTCCAGTTCTTTGGACTGGGCATCGAATACGTCGATGAAGGTACGGCCGATGATTTTGCGCTTCTTCTCTGGGTCGCTTTCGCCTGCCAGATTGTCGAGGAACTGATCTTCAGCGTTGGCGCGGATCACCTTGACGCCCATGTTCTCGGCGAACATGGCCATCACTTGCTCGCCTTCGTGCAGACGCAGCAGGCCGTTGTCGACGAAGACGCAGGTCAGCTGGTCGCCGATGGCTTTGTGCAGCAGCGCGGCAACGACCGAGGAGTCAACGCCGCCGGACAGGCCGAGCAATACGTTGTCGGTGCCGACCTGAGCGCGGACCTGAGCGATGGCGTCTTCAGCAATCTTCGACGGTGTCCACAGCGCTTCACAGCCGCAGATGTCGAGGATGAAGCGCGACAGGATGCGGCCACCCTGCTTGGTGTGGGTTACTTCCGGGTGGAACTGCACGCCGTAGTAGCCGCGAGCGTCGTCGAACATGCCGGCGATCGGGCAGCTCGGGGTGCTGGCCAGGATGTGGAATTCCTGCGGCATCTTGGTGACTTTGTCACCGTGACTCATCCATACGTCGAGGCCGAACAGGCCGTCCGCGTCGATGTGGTCTTCGATGCCGTCGAGCAGGCGGCTCTTGCCGACCACGTCGACACGGGCGTAACCGAACTCACGCAGTTCGGAACCTTCAACCTTGCCACCCAGTTGCTCGGCCATGGTCTGCATGCCGTAGCAGATGCCGAAGACCGGTACGCCCAGGTCAAACACCGCTTGCGGGCAGCGAGGGCTGTTGGCTTCGTGCACGGACTCGGGGCCGCCGGCGAGAATGATGCCTTTTGGAGCGAATTCGCGAATCGCGTCTTCATCCATATCGAACGGATGCAGTTCGCAGTACACGCCGATTTCACGCACGCGGCGGGCAATCAGTTGGGTGTACTGGGAACCGAAATCGAGGATCAGGATGCGGTGAGCGTGAATGTCGAGGGCCATGATTCAGTCTCGTCTAAGTAATTCAGAAACAGTCGTGATTCAGAAACAACTCGGGGCTGAATAAAACAGCCCCGGTTACTTAACTTTTGCTGGAAGCCTCAACCTACGCGGTAGTTTGGCGCTTCTTTGGTGATCTGTACGTCGTGAACGTGGGACTCGGCCATGCCGGCGCCGGTGATCCGCACGAACTCAGGCTTGGTGCGCATTTCTTCGATGTCGGCGCTGCCGGTGTAGCCCATCGAGGAACGCAGGCCGCCCATCAGTTGATGGATGATGGCGCTCAGGCTGCCCTTGTAAGGAACACGCCCTTCGATGCCTTCCGGAACCAGTTTCTCGGCGCCTGCCGAGGAGTCCTGGAAGTAACGGTCGGAGGAACCTTGAGCCTGGGACATGGCGCCCAGCGAACCCATGCCGCGGTAAGCCTTGTACGAGCGACCCTGGAACAGTTCGATCTCGCCTGGCGCTTCTTCAGTACCGGCGAACATCGAGCCCATCATCACGCAGGAAGCACCGGCTACGATGGCCTTGGACAGGTCACCGGAGAAACGGATGCCGCCGTCGGCGATCAACGGAACGCCTGTGCCTTCAAGGGCAGCGGCGACATTGGCGATGGCGCTGATTTGCGGTACGCCGACACCGGCGACGATACGGGTGGTGCAGATCGAGCCAGGGCCGATACCGACCTTGACCGCATCGGCGCCAGCTTCGGCCAGGGCCTTGGCGGCAGCGCCGGTGGCGATGTTGCCGCCGATGACCTGCACTTCAGGGAAGTTCTGCTTGACCCAGCGAACGCGGTCGATCACGCCTTTGGAGTGACCGTGTGCGGTGTCGACCACCACCACGTCAACGCCGGCATTGACCAAAGCAGCTACGCGGTCACCGGTGTCTTTACCGGTGCCGACGGCAGCGCCAACGCGCAGACGACCTTGATCGTCCTTGCTGGCCAGCGGATAAGCCTTGGCTTTTTCGATGTCGTTGACGGTCATCATGCCTTTGAGGGCAAATTTGTCGTCGACGATCAGGACGCGTTCGATGCGGTGCTTGTGCAGCAACTCGCGAACGTCGTTCTTGTCGGCGCCTTCCTTGACCGTGACCAGACGCTCTTTAGGCGTCATCACTTCGCGGACAGTGGCTTCCAGACGGTTTTCGAAACGCACGTCACGTGAAGTGACGATGCCGACCAGGTCGCCATTGTGCAAAACCGGAACGCCGGAGATGTTGTGCTGGCGGGTCAGTTCGAACAGTTCACGAACCGTGGCGTCGGCCTCGATAGTGATCGGGTCCTTGACCACACCGGCTTCGTAACGCTTGACCTTGCGGACTTCGGCAGCTTGCTGCTCGATGGTCATGTTCTTGTGGATGATGCCGATGCCACCTTCCTGAGCCATGGCAATTGCCAGACGGGCTTCAGTGACGGTGTCCATGGCGGCAGAAACCAAAGGAATATTCAGCTCGATGCCACGGGTTAGGCGGGTCTTGAGACTGACTTCGTTAGGAAGCACCTCGGAATAACCAGGCACTAGGAGAATGTCGTCGAATGTCAGAGCTTCTTGGCTGATACGCAGCATCGCGGGGGCTCCCGAGCGGGAAAATGGAAGCGCGCCATTATAGTCAGACACCCCCTCGGGTTCAATGTAAAACTCTGTCTATTAACGATGCGGGTGATCGACGGGGGTCTGGAACGCAAATCCTGTAGGAGCGAGGCTTGGTCTGGGCGGCATTCCGACGAAGGCGTCATCACTGACGCTAAAAGCTTCGCGGGCAAGCCTCGCTCCTACGGTTTCGGTTTCGGTTTCGGTTTCGGTTTCGGTTTCGGTTTCGGTTTCGGTTACAACTCGACTTTCACCCAACTGACGGGGTGATCCAGCCAATCGGCAAACTCATCGATAAAGCTCTGCTTGAACCCGGCCTCGGCCCAGTTGTTGAAGATGAACCCCAGGTTGGAAAAACCGCATTCCTGCAGGAAAAGAAACCCGTTGATGTCGTCTTCATGCCCGCATTCCGGGCAGGTGAAGTTATCGGTGCGCCCAGGCATCCAGTCTTCAAGGCTATCGAATAGCGCTTCACCGACTTCCTTGCGGCACTCGGCGCAGCCCGCCTCCTCCAGGAATCCCTTGGCCGGCGTATAGATGCAACGCTTGGTGATGATCTCCAGGCCATTGATCGGCTCACTGAACGGCAGCGCTTGCGGATGCAACACCACCGCGCGGGCACCGTCGGCGATGGCGTGGGCCATGCGGTTACCGGTACGACCACAGGTGGTCAGCTCTTCCTTGATGATGTTCTTGCGCACCAGCCAGCGCACAACCGCCCGGGCCCGGGGTTCGTGCACCGGCAGCGTGGAGATTTTCGGGACGATGATGCTTTGCGAATTCATGGTGCAAGCCTACTGCGTCAAATGGATGTTTCTTGCGGCGTACCGGCTGACGCTTTCGCGGGCAAGTCGGATCGCCGCACCGCTCGCTCCTACAGGACTGGTGGCGTTCGAAAAATTTGTGTCAGTCCTGTAGGAGCGAGGCTTGCCCGCGAAGGCGTCGGAACGGCCGGCAGCTTAATCCCTGACGAAATCCGGTCAAGTACTCAAATAACGCCCGATCAAGGCAATCCCGCTCGCCAACACCAACCAGGTCACCAGCCGCACGAACGCCTCGCGGGACAATCTCATGGTCAACCACCGGCCGATCCACAACCCCAATGCCATGGCCGGCAATAAACACAACGCCAATACCAACAAGGGTAGCTCGGCATAGACACCTGCGACGGCAAACAGACTCAGGCGCACCACGGTGCTGCAACTGATCAGTGCACTCTGGGTTGCCCGTGCCGCTTCTTTCGGTAACCGACTGTTCAAATAGATCGCATATAAAAAGCCGCCACTGCCAAACAACGCCCCGAACATTCCGCCCACCGTCCCCATCGGCACGGCCCAACCGGCGGACAATTGCGTCGGCCGGGTTTTGACCCACAAGCTGTAAATCGCATAGGCGCTGATAAACAGCCCCATCAACAGCAACAACACATCGGATTTGAGATTCAGCAGAAAGATCACCCCCAGCGTGCAGCCCACCGCCATGCAGGGCAGCAGCCGCAGTAACTCGGGTTTCGCCACATCCCGCCGCGAAGGCAGCAGATTGCCGAAGGCTGCGACGAAATCCAGCAACACCAGCAACGGCACAATCTTCGACAGCGGCATGAACAGAATCAGAATCGGCCCCGCCACCAACGCGGTACCAAACCCGGCGATGCCAAACACGATGTAGGCCAGGGCGATGCCTAATCCGATCACCAGCCAATCCGTGGCGCCGAATGGCCATTGGCTCAACAACTCAAGCACATTCATCTGTACAGCTTCCTTGAATACCTGAGATGACTTTAGCCAGCGTCGAGTCTTGCGACTAATATCTTCAAAGCCACCCACCCCTCTCAAAAAGGCATGCCTGGTGCTTTCAACCCGCCAATTGCGTTACTTCGTGGAAATCGCCGACTGCGGGAGTTTCAGCGCCGCCGCCGAACGACTGTTCATCGCTCAGTCAGCCCTGAGCCGGCAAATAAAGGCCATGGAAAGCCGGCTGCAAACGCCGTTGTTCGAGCGCACCGCACGCCTGCCCCGACTGACAGCGGCCGGTGAAGCCTTCCTGCCCCGGGCCCGAAACCTGCTGAACGAACTGACCAAAGCCAGTGAGATGGCCACCCAGGTCGGTAATGGAGAACTCGGCACCTTGCGCCTCAGCCATTCCAGCACCGTGCCCATGAGTGGCCGCCTGCTGCGAGGCATCAGCGACTATCTGGATCAGCATGTCGGTGTGTCCATGGACATCGTCAAACTGTCTTCCGAAGCGCAACTTGAGGCGTTGGCCGACAATCGACTGGATGTCGGACTGCTGCGCCTGCCGGTGTTGCGCCAGCGTGAAGGCGTGCAGATTGTTCCTTTGTATAGCGAACGATTGCTGCTGGCCGTTCCCCCCAATCATCGGCTGGCTGTGGATAAGTCCACTCAGGGCATCGATCTGGCGCAGTTGAAGGATGAGGCGTTTATCTCCATTCCTCATCCTCAGCGCGGCGGGTTGAGTTATCTGTCTGCCGAGTTGTGCATGCGTCAGGGATTCTTCCCGAAAGCAGCGCGGGTTGTGTCGCGCAAAACCACGCAACTGCAACTGATTCAGGCCGGGTTCGGCATTGCGCTGCTGCCGGAATCGATGCGGGACATTGCGCCGCCCGACATCCACTTCCTGCCCTTGGCCGATCCGGATTGTCACAGCACCGTTGCCCTTGCTTGCCGGCAGAATCCCACGACGCTGGTTCAACACTTCATCAAAAGCTGCGCGGATCATTGTGGGAGCGGGCTTGCTCGCGAATGCGGCGTGTCAGTCGACATTGATGATGAAGGTTAAACCGCTTTCGCGAGCAAGTCGGATCGCCGCACCGCCGTTCCCACAAGGGGATTTGCGTTGGCTCATGGAGATTCGCATGCGAATGCCTTTAAACTGCGCCCCATGATTAAAGATCCCTTTGCAAGACTCGGCCTGGACCGTGAAGTCCTGACTGTCAGCCAGCTCAACGGCCGCGCGCGGGTGTTGCTCGAAGACGTGTTCAGCAACATCTGGGTCGAAGGCGAAATCTCCAACCTCGCCCGTCCGGCGTCCGGCCATGTGTATTTCACCCTCAAGGACAGCGGTGCCCAGGTGCGTTGCGCACTGTTCCGGCAGAACGCGGCACGGGTTCGTCAGGCGTTGAAAGACGGTCTGGCGGTCAAGGTGCGCGGCAAGGTTTCGCTGTTCGAGGGGCGTGGCGACTATCAGTTGATCCTCGATACCGTGGAGCCGGCCGGTGACGGTGCGCTGCGTCTGGCGTTCGATGCGTTGAAGGAAAAACTCAGCGCCGAAGGTCTGTTCAGTGCCGAACGCAAAGTTCCGCTGCCGGCGCATCCGCAACGCATCGGTATTATCAGTTCGCCGACTGGCGCGGTGATTCGCGACATCATCAGTGTATTTCGCCGCCGCGCGCCGCAGATCCAGCTGACGCTGATCCCGACCGCTGTGCAGGGCCGCGAAGCCACTGCGCAGATCGTCCGCGCGCTGAAACTGGCGGACGCCCGTGGTTTTGATGCGCTGATCCTAGCCCGTGGCGGCGGTTCGCTGGAAGACCTCTGGTGTTTCAACGAAGAAGCCGTGGCCCGTGCCGTGGATGCCTGCGTGACACCGATTGTCAGCGCCGTCGGCCATGAAACCGACGTCTCGATCAGTGACTTCGTCGCCGACGTTCGCGCCCCTACACCGTCCGCAGCCGCCGAATTGCTCGCACCCGATTCCAGCGACCTGGTGCGCCGGGTCGAGAGCCTGCATCGTCGCCTGGTGATGCGCATCCGTGACCGTTTGATGCGCGACCGCTTGCGCCTGGAAGGCATGTCCCGCCGCCTGCGTCATCCTGGCGAACGCCTGCGCCAACAAGCGCAACGCCTGGATGACCTGGACATGCGCATGCGCCGCGCTTTCGAACGCCACCTCAACACCCGCCGCGAACGGCTGATCCGCCTGGAAACCCGCCTCGCCGGGCAACACCCGGGACGGCAACTGGCGATGCTTCGTCAGCGCCTCGACAGCTTCGCCGAGCGCCTGCCGCGTGCCATGCGCGATGGCCTCAAGTCCCGTCGTCTGCAGCTGCAAAGTCAGGTGCAGACGCTGCAGGTGGTCAGCCCACTCGCGACGCTGGCCCGTGGCTACAGCATTTTGCTGGATGAACGCGGCAACGCGATTCGCAGCGCCGAGCAAACCCACACCGGTCAGCGGCTGAAAGCCAAACTGGGCGACGGCGAACTGCAAGTCCGGGTCGAAGACAATCACCTGACGCCTGTCACCCTTTCTTTACTGGATTGATCCATGCCGCGTTTTTTAGCTCCGCTGCTGTTGTTGTGCCTGACCTTCAATGCCCACGCCGACAGTTACATCACACGCCTGCTGAACAAACCGGTGCCGGGCGGCGTGGCCGTGGTGGATCTGGGCACTGCTGCCCAGGCGCCAAAAGCCAGTTATCAAGGCAAACCGGTGCTGGTGGTCAAGGAACAAAGCAATTGGCTGGCGATTGTCGGCGTGCCGTTGACGGTTAAACCGGGCACGCAACAGGTCAGCAGCGGTGGTCGTAATCTGAGTTTCACGGTCGGCAACAAGAAGTACCCGGAACAGCACATCACCCTGAAGAACACGCAGCAGGTCAATCCGAACCCGGAGAATCTGAAGCGTATCGAAGGCGAACTGGCCGAGCAGATCGCTGCCTACCGCACTTTCACCCCGAACACCCCGAGCAACCTGCTGCTGGACAAACCGGTCAACGGGCCGCTGTCGAGCAAGTTCGGCGTGCGCTGCTTCTTTAATGGTGAGGAGCGCAATCCCCACTCAGGCCTGGATTTCGCCGTGGGTGCCGGCACACCGATCAAGACACCGGCCGCGGGCAAGGTGATTTTGATCGGCAACTACTTTTTCAACGGCAATACGGTGTTTGTCGACCATGGGCAGGGCTTTATCAGCATGTTCTGCCATATGTCGAAGATTGATGTGAAGGTGGGGCAACAATTGGCTCGCGGCGGTGTGGTCGGGAAGGTTGGCGCCACCGGGCGTGCGACCGGGCCGCATATGCACTGGAATGTCAGTTTGAATGATGCGCGGGTTGATCCAGCCATCTTTATAGGTGCATTTCAGCCTTAGTTGTTGCGTATGGCTACTGGCCTCTTCGCGGGCAAGCCTCGCTCCTACGGATATGGGTCGTGCCCAAATCGTGTGATCACCCAATATCTGTAGGAGCGAGGCTTGCCCGCGAAGGCGATCTCAAGGACGCGGCTCATTCAGCCTCCAGGTCCTCAATCCCATGAACCTCCCGGTCCGCCAGACAATGGTTGACCCAGGTTTGAGTGTCTTCCGAGAAACCAGCCAACTCTTCAGCCGTAATCAACTCGCGGGCACACAACCCCAGCAAGTGAGAGCGGGCCTCATGGCGTGAGAACCTGAAAACGCCAAACGCCCAATACAGCTCCTTTTGGCCGGCCTTCAGCAGTTCTTCGCTGGCTTCTATCCGGTCATAAGGCGCCAGGCTTGTGTCCAGAACCGTACGCTCGACCTCCTCCATGATCCGAATGCACATCCGTTCATGCGCCTTCGGGCGCAGCGCACTGTAAAGCTTCCAATCCGACTCGTTCATTGCCGACTCCCGCATTCCAGTCGCCTGGTTGAGGCTTTAAGAATAGCTGCGCCCACCGAGACAAGACCGCCAACTTTCAATTGCGCAACGCTCAAACCTCGCGCAAACATCAAAACAATCACGGCCACTCGAAGCAATAAAATCGCGGTACAAGCGCTTTTTCGAGTATTCCTCTCAATTTTTTTCGACTGCTTGCCATCCTCAACCACGGCGGTTAGGGTTGAAGGCATGAAAACCTCGCACACCCTCATTCAGCTTCGCCAGCACCGTAGCCTGTGCCTCGTCAGCGCACGACTGCCAGGCTGAATCGCGGTGCCTTGCCCCAAGCCTTTCCCAAGAACAGTTGATCCACCGGCAGGCCGCCTTTTTTCGGCCCACACAATAAGGATTTCCCGATGAGCATGCTCAAAGACCCGTCTTCGAAATACCGCGCGTTCCCGACCATCGATATCCCGGACCGCACCTGGCCATCGAAGACCATCACCGCAGCGCCGATCTGGTGCAGCTCCGACCTTCGTGACGGCAACCAGTCGCTGATCGAGCCAATGGACGCGGTCAAGAAGTTGCGCTTCTGGAAAACCCTGGTGCAGGTCGGTGTGAAAGAGATTGAAGCTTCGTTCCCGGCCGCTTCGCAAACCGACTTCGACTTCGTGCGTACCTTGATCGAAGGCAACCACATCCCGGACGACACCACCATTCAGGTGCTGACCCAAGGCCGTGAAGACCTCATCGAGCGTACCTTCGAATCCCTGCGTGGGGCGAAGAAAGCCATCGTTCACCTGTACAACGCGACCTCCCCGTCCTTCCGCCGCATTGTCTTCAACCAGGACAAGGACGGCGTCAAGGCCATCGCGGTGAACGCGGCCAAGTTGTTCGTCAAATACGCGGCCCAGCAGCCGAACACCGAGTGGACCTTCGAATACTCGCCGGAAACCTTCAGCGCGACCGAACTCGAATTCGCCAAGGAAGTCTGCGACGCGGTCATCGAAGTCTGGAACCCGACACCTGAGCACAAGGTGATCCTCAACCTGCCAGCCACCGTCGAATGCGCGACCCCGAACATCTATGCCGACCAGATCGAGTGGTTCGGCCGTCACATCAACCGTCGTGACAGCGTGATCATCAGCCTGCACACCCACAACGACCGTGGCACGGGCGTTGCCGCTACCGAACTGGGCCTGATGGCCGGCGCCGACCGTGTCGAAGGCTGCCTGTTCGGCAACGGCGAGCGTACCGGTAACGTCGATCTCGTGACTGTGGCGCTGAACCTCTACACCCAGGGCATTCACCCTGAGCTGGACTTCTCCGACATCGACGGCGTGCGCAAAGTCGTCGAAGAGTGCAACCAGATCCAGGTGCACCCTCGTCACCCGTACGTCGGCGACCTGGTTCACACCGCGTTCTCCGGCTCGCACCAGGATGCGATCCGCAAGGGCTTCGCCCAGCAGAAACCGGACGAATTGTGGGAAGTGCCGTACTTGCCGATCGACCCGGCCGACATCGGCCGCAGCTACGAGGCGGTGATCCGCGTCAACAGCCAGTCGGGCAAGGGCGGGATCGCCTACCTGCTGGAACAGGAATACGGCATCAGCTTGCCGCGTCGCATGCAGATCGAGTTCAGCCAGGTCGTTCAACGTGAAACCGATCGCCTGGGCCTTGAGATGACCGCCCAGCAGATCCACGCCTTGCTGCACAGCGAGTATCTGCAGGCCAACACCCCGTATGCGCTGGTCAGCCATCGCCTGCAGGAAGAGAACGGTCACAGCGCCGTGGAAGTGGAAGTCTCGGGCAAAGGTCAGGGCGAAACCAACCTGCACTGGCGCGGCAAGGGCAACGGCGCGCTGGAAGCCCTGGTCGCCGGTCTGCCGATTCCCGTGGAAATCATGGACTACAACGAACACGCGATCGGCGCGGGCACCAACGCCAAGGCGGCGGCCTACATTGAACTGCGCGTGAACGGAGAACGTGCGGTGCACGGCGTGGGTATCGATGAAAACATCACCACCGCGAGCTTCAAGGCCCTGTTCAGCGCGTTGAACCGATCCCTGAGCCAGCCGGAAGCAAAAGCGGCGTAAGCGTTCGCTGTAATGCAAAAGGCCCCGGGGTGAGAACCTCGGGGCCTTTTTGTTTGCCTGCAGATTATGCAGTGGCTGTTGATCGTTCCCACGCTCCGCGTGGGAATGCCTCAAGGGACGCTCCGCGTCCAGTGACGCGGAGCGTCACGGGCTGCATTCCCACGCGGAGCGTGGGAACGATCAGTTACGTGAATTCGAACGTATCGGCATCCAGATTCGCCGGGAAGCGGGTGCGGTAGGCTTGCAGATCCGCTGCGTTCAGCACGACCTGAAACACGCCATCGGCTTCGCCGGCACTGAGCAATGTCTCACCCTGGAAATCCAGCACCTGGCTGTCGCCGGTGTAGGCAAAACCCTTGCCGTCGGTACCGATGCGATTCACCGCGGCCACGTAGCAGAGGTTTTCAATCGCCCGCGCCGGCAGCAAACGGTTCCAGTGCTGGCGGCGTGCGCCGGGCCAGTTGGCGGTGTAGAGCAGCAGGTCGGTGTCCTGTGCATCGCGGCTCCAGACCGGGAAACGCAAGTCGTAGCAAATCAGCGGCCGCACTCGCCAGCCCTTGAGTTCGAACTGCACCTGGCGCTCGCCGGGCGTGTAGTGGTTGTGCTCGCCGGCCATGCGAAACAGATGACGCTTGTCGTAGTGCCAGACTTCCCCGTCCGGCCGCGCCCACAGCAGTCGATTGCGGTGGCTGCCATCGGCAGCCTGGACGATGACGCTGCCGGTGATCACCGCGTTGAATTTTGCCGCCTGGACGCGCAGCCACTTGCTGGTCGGACCGTTTTCCGCTTCGGCGAGGGTTTCCGATTCCATGGAAAAACCGGTGGTGAACATCTCCGGCAGAATGATCAGATCCGCCCCGCGAGCCTGCTCAAGCAATTGCTCGAAATGCTCCAGGTTGGCCTGGCGGTCATGCCAGGCCAGGGTGGTCTGGATCAGCGCGACATTCAGATTGGGCAGAGCACTCAGATCACGCATAGTTTTGCCGCTGCTTCACGCAACGTCTCCTCGCGTTTGGCGAAGCACAAGCGCACCAGGCGCTGGCCCTCGGGGGGTGTCTGGTAGAACACCGAGATCGGGATGCTCGCCACACCATGTTCACGGGTCATCCACAGCGCCATTTCGACGTCATTGAGGTCCGGGCGAATCTGCGAATAATCGACCAGCTGGAAATACGTGCCGGTCACCCGCTGAAAGCTGAAACGCGACGGCGCCAGCAGATCGCAGAACAGATCGCGCTTGGTCTGGTAGAAACCCGGCAGCTCTTCGACATGTTCAGGATGTTCGGCCATGAAGTCGGCCAAGGCGTATTGCAGCGGTGTCACGCCGCAGAAACTGACGTACTGGTGCACCTTGCGCAGCTCGGCGGTGAGCGCTGGCGGGGCGACCACGTAGCCGGTTTTCCAACCGGTGACGTGGTAGGTCTTGCCGAAGGAACTGACCACGAAGGCGCGTTGATACAGCTCTTGGTGATTGAGCACGCTGACGTGAGGCACACCATCGAAGACCAGGTGTTCGTAGACTTCGTCGCTGACGATGCAGATGTCGCGATCCCGAATCAACGCCGCCAATTGATCCAGTTCGGCACGACTGATCAGCGCGCCACTCGGGTTATGCGGGGCGTTGAGAACGATCATCCGCGTGCGCGGCGTAATCGCTTCGGCAAGCTTCTCGAAGTCGATGGCAAAGTCATTCAGACCGAGTTGCACATGCACGCAACGACCACCCGCCAGTTCAACCGACGGCTCGTAACTGTCGTAGCACGGATCGAACACGATCACTTCGTCGCCGCTGTGGATAACCGCCTGAATCGCACAAAAGATCGCCTGGGTGGCGCCGGGCGTGATGGTCACTTCGTTGTCGGCATCGACATTGACGCCGTAGCTGCGAGCGATCTTCGCCGCCACTTGCTGGCGCAGCGCCGGCAGTCCGGTCATCGGTGAATATTGGTTGTGGCCACTGGCGATGTGCCGGCCGACCGCATCGCACAAGGCTTGCGGGGCATCGAAATCGGGAAAACCCTGGGACAGGTTGATCGCCCCGGTTTGCGCCGCGAGCTGAGACATCTGAGTGAAGATAGTGATGCCGACATTCGGCAGCTTACTGGTGATCATCGGTGATTCCCTGCTCTACACCCGGCTCTAACGGCGGCGCGGGAGAGCCCGAGGATAGCCCATCCGGCGCCCATAAAAAAAGGGCGCCAACCGGCGCCCTTCTCTATTTCGATCGTTCCCACGCAGAGCGTGGGAACGATCATCGGCAGTAGTGAATCAGCGCTTGTCGCGGCGCTTCTTGTCGGCTTTCTTGTGGTGCGACATCATGCGACGCTTCTTGTTGACCTGACGGTCGGTGAGCGAGGTCTTGTTGCCTTCGTACGGGTTCTCGCCGCCCTTGAACTCGATACGGATCGGCGTACCGACCAGTTTGAGCACACGACGGTAAGTGTTTTCCAGGTAACGAACGTAGGACTTCGGCACCTTCTCGATCTGGTTACCGTGAATCACGATGATCGGCGGGTTAGCACCACCCAAGTGGGCATAACGCAGCTTGATCCGGCGGTTGTTGACCATCGGTGGCGCGTGCTCACCCACCGCATCTTCCAGAATCGTGGTCAGGCGGTTGGTTGGCCAGCGAGTGACCGCGGACTTGAACGAGTTCTGTACGGAGGCGTAGAGGTTGCCCACGCCCGTGCCGTGCAGGGCCGAGATGAAGTGGATGTCGGCGTAGTCGACGAAGAACAGTCGACGTTGCAGCTCGACCTTCACGAAGTCACGCTCGCTCGGCGTCATGCCGTCCCATTTGTTGATCGCGATGACCAGCGCACGACCCGACTCAATGGCAAAGCCCAGCAGGTTGAGGTCGTGGTCCACCACGCCTTCGCGGGCGTCCATCACGAAGATCACCACGTTGGCGTCTTTGATCGCTTGCAAGGTTTTGACCACGGAGAATTTTTCAACTTCTTCGTGGATCTTGCCGCGCTTGCGCACACCGGCGGTGTCGATCAGCGTGTACTTCTCGTCGTTACGCTCGAACGGGATGTAGATGCTGTCGCGGGTGGTGCCAGGCTCGTCATAGACGATTACCCGGTCTTCACCGAGCATGCGATTGACCAGGGTCGACTTGCCGACGTTTGGACGGCCGATGATAGCGATCTTGATCCCGTCTTTTTCGCTTGGGCCAGGAATGCGCTTGGCTTCCTCGCCTTCGGCAACGATCTCTTCCTCGCCTTCTTCCAGCTCGTCATCGTCTTTCGGGAAGTCGCTCAGGGCGATTTCCAGCATCTGGGTGATGCCGCGACCATGAGCACCGGCGATCGGGATCGCGTGGCCCATGCCCAACGGGGCGAATTCGGCGCGGGCCATTTCAGGGTCGATGTTGTCGACCTTGTTGGCAACCACGTAAGAACGCTTGTTACGTTTGCGCAAATGCTCGGCGATCATCTGGTCGGCGGCGGTGAAACCGGCCTTGGCATCTACCAGGAACAGAACGACATCGGCTTCTTCAATGGCCAGCAGCGACTGCTCGGCCATTTTTTCGTCCATACCGTGCTCGTCACCGGAGATACCGCCGGTGTCGACCAGAATGTAGGAACGCCCTTGCCACTTGGCCTCACCGTATTGGCGATCACGGGTCAGACCGGACAAGTCGCCGACAATGGCGTCGCGAGTCCTGGTCAGGCGGTTGAACAAGGTGGACTTGCCGACGTTCGGTCGGCCCACCAGGGCGATTACGGGAACCATGCGGCTCTCCACTTCGTTATTTCAGAAAATACAAAAGCCGCTGCGAGGCAGCGGCTGGTGCTCGGGGCAGCGCCTGTGAGCGCTGCGAGCCCCGCAGAACGGGGCCGCTTGGGGAACTAACCCCAAGCATAGTCAAACCTTTACTTAATGGTCAGGGCTTCCAGTTTGCCGCTGTTGCCATACAGATAAATCGTGTCACCCACCACCAGCGGACGGGCACGCAGGCCGTCGCTGTCGATGCGCTCGCGGCCGACGAAACGACCGTCAACCTGGCTCAGCAGATGCAGGTAACCTTCCATATCACCGACTGCAACATAGCTGGAGAACACTTCCGGAGCCGACAGTTGACGACGGGCCAGCGAATCGTTGCTCCACAAAGCCGTGGTGGAACGTTCGTCGACGCCTTCAACGGTGCCCGAAGACAGGCTCACATAAACGTTGCCGAAACCCTGAGCGACGCCGGCATAGCTGGAAGCATCACGCTGCCAGAGCTGACGACCGCTTTCCAGGTCCAGTGCCGCAACGCGACCCTGGTAGCTGGCGACGTACAGGGTACCGCCGGACAGCAGCAAGCCACCGTCGATATCGACCACACGTTCCAGTTCCGAACGTCCTTGTGGAATCGCAACACGTTGTTCCCACACCGGCACGCCGTTGGAAATATCGAGAGCGACCACTTTACCGGTCGACAGGCCAGCCACCGCGAGGCGGTTGGTGACGATCGGTGCGCTGGTGCCGCGCAGGGTCAGGACCGCAGGGGTGCTGTCATACAACCAGCGCTGGTTGCCGGTGGCGGCATCCAGACCGATCAGACGGTCATCCTGAGTCTGAACCACAACCACGTCACCGTTGTTGGCCGGCGGTGCGAGGACTTCGCTGGACACGCGAGCGCGCCATTTCTCTTCACCGTTGATCGCGTCCAGGGCAACGATTTCGCCCTTGATGGTGCCGAACATGACCAGACCGTAACCCACGCCGACGGCGCCGGAAACAGGCAGTTCAAGGTCCTTCTTCCATTTGACGTCGCCGTTGCTGCGATCCAGCGCCATCACCACACCAGTGACGTCGGCGGCATAAATGGTATCGCCTTCGATCGCCGGAACCAGCATGTTGTAGGTTTCGCCCTGACCGTCACCGATCGAACGACTCCACTGCTTTTGCAGAACCACTTCTTCTTTGAAGTCGGTCAACTCGGCCGGTGGCAGTTCTTTTTTGCTGTTGCTGCTGCAACCCGCGGCCAAAATGGCCAGAGCCAGCAATGCTGCATGTTTCCAACGAATCACGTCACGCATCCCCTTTGGCCAGGTCGTCCAGCTTGATTTGTAGGCCACCGACCGCCGCTTCATCCGACAGTGCCGCCTTGGCTTTTTGATACGCCGCGTTTGCTTCGTCGGTACGACCCAACTGCACCAGCAGGTCACCCTTGAGCTCTTCGCGAGTGGCCAGGAACGCCTTGTCGGCATCACCTTCGAGCAGCTTCAGGGCTTCATCGACCTTGTTCTGCGCGGCCAGCACCTGCGCCAGACGCTGACGGGCAATTTCGCCCAGCGCCGGGTTGGCAGGTTTGTCGGTAATGGCTTTCAGCTCGGTGGCTGCGTCGTCCAGCTTGCCGCTGTCGACCGCGACTTTCGCCACGAACAGGCTGCCGTATTGCGCGTAAGCGGTGCCGCCGAACTCGCTGTTGAGCTTGCCGGCCAAGTCCGAAACACGGGCGGCATCAGGCTTGCCGTCAGGCGTCAGCGTGGTTTCCAGCAATTGCTGATAGAGAATCGAGGCGCCTTGCGACTGATTGCTCTGATACTTTTGAAAAGCCTGCCAGCCGAACACGATGACCAGCGCCAACAGGCCGCCAGTGACCAGGGGCTTGCCGTTGCGTGTCCACCAGTCCTTCAAATCCGCCAGGTTTTCGTCTTCGGTACTCGACACCCCAATACTCCTTAATCGCTAAATCGGCTGTTTATGACAGCTTCAACCCTGCACGACGCAGGTGGCCAGGTGTGCAGCAAGCGCATCCCAGGCAATGCTTTGTTGTTCGCCCTGGCCACGCAGGGGTTTGAAACCTACCACTTGCTGGGCCATTTCATCGTCACCGAGGATCAGCGCATACAGCGCACCGCTCTTGTCGGCCTTCTTGAACTGGCTTTTGAAGCTGCCGGCGCCGGCATTGACTTGCAGGCGCAGGTTGGGCAATTGATCACGAACCTTCTCACTCAACGTCAGGGCCGCCAGTTCGGCGGCCTCACCGAATGCGCAGAGATAGACGTCGACCTGACGGGAAATCTCTTCCGGGATCTGCTCCAGAGTTTCCAGAAGCAGCACCAGACGCTCGATGCCCATGGCGAAACCAACGCCCGTTGTCGGCTTACCGCCCATCTGTTCCACCAGACCGTCGTAACGACCGCCGGCACATACGGTGCCCTGGGCGCCCAACTTGTCGGTGACCCATTCGAAAACGGTCTTGCTGTAGTAATCCAGCCCGCGAACCAGCTTCGGGTTGATCACGTAAGGAATACCGGCGGCGTCCAGACGAGCCTTGAGGCCCTCGAAGTGCACACGGGATTCTTCGTCGAGGTAGTCGGCCATTTTCGGCGCGTCGGCCAGGATTGCTTGAGTGTCGGCGTTCTTGGTATCCAGAACCCGCAGCGGATTGGTCTTCAGACGGCGTTGGCTGTCTTCGTCCAGCTTGTCCAGGTGGGCCGAGAGGAACTCGACCAGCGCTTCGCGATAACGACCACGGGACTCGGCGGTGCCCAGGCTGTTGAGCTCAAGCTTGACCGCGTCACGGATACCCAGCTCGCCCCACAGGCGCCAGGTCAGCACGATCAGTTCGGCGTCAATGTCCGGCCCGTCGAGGTTGAACACCTCGACACCGATCTGATGGAACTGGCGATAACGGCCTTTCTGCGGACGTTCGTGACGGAACATCGGGCCGATGTACCAGAGTTTCTGCACCTGACCACCGCCGGTGATGCCGTGTTCGAGCACCGCACGCACGCAAGCCGCTGTGCCTTCAGGGCGCAGGGTCAGCGAATCGCCGTTGCGGTCGTCGAAGGTGTACATCTCTTTTTCGACGATGTCGGTCACTTCACCGATGGAGCGCTTGAACAGCTCGGTGAACTCGACGATCGGCATGCGGATCTGCTTGTAACCGTAGTTATCCAGCAGACGCGAGACGGCACCCTCGAAATGACGCCACAGGGGAGTCTGTTCGGGCAGGATGTCGTTCATGCCACGTATGGCTTGCAGAGACTTGCTCACTATAAATCCTTAAATTCGTTCGGCTCTTCAGTCGGGCTCAGCCGCGGACGATTACTGCCGCGTCGGCTTCGACCTTTTCGGCCGCTTTCTGGCGGATCAAGCGTTCAAGCTCATCCACCAGATTTTCATTCGTCAGTTTCTGCGACGGCTTGCCGTCGATGTAAATCAGGTTTGGCGTGCCGCCGGTCAAGCCGATATGGGCTTCCTTGGCTTCGCCCGGCCCGTTGACCACGCAACCGATGACCGCGACATCCAGCGGCACCAGCAGATCTTCAAGGCGCCCTTCCAGCTCGTTCATGGTCTTGACCACATCGAAGTTCTGCCGCGAGCAGCTCGGGCAGGCGATGAAGTTGATGCCACGGGAACGCAGGTGCAGGGATTTGAGAATGTCGTAGCCGACTTTCACTTCCTCGACCGGGTCGGCCGCCAACGAGATGCGAATAGTATCGCCAATCCCTTCGGCGAGCAGCATACCGAGGCCCACGGCGGATTTCACTGTGCCTGAACGCAAACCACCGGCTTCAGTGATGCCCAAGTGCAGCGGCTGGACGATTTCCTTGGCCAGCAGGCGGTAGGCGGCGACGGCCATGAACACGTCGGAGGCCTTCACGCTGACCTTGAAGTCCTGGAAATTCAGTCGTTCGAGGTGCTCGACGTGACGTAAGGCAGACTCGACCAGCGCTGCCGGGGTCGGCTCGCCGTATTTCTTTTGCAGGTCTTTTTCCAGGGAACCGGCGTTGACGCCGATGCGGATCGGGATCCCGCGATCGCGGGCGGCGTCGACCACCGCGCGCACGCGGTCTTGACGACCGATGTTGCCCGGGTTGATCCGCAGGCAGTCAACGCCCAGTTCGGCTACGCGCAGCGCAATCTTGTAGTCGAAGTGGATGTCGGCAACCAACGGCACCTTGACCAGTTTCTTGATCTTGCCGAAGGCTTCGGCGGCGTCCATGTCCGGCACGGAAATGCGCACGATATCGACGCCAGCCGCTTCCAGACGATTGATCTGGGCCACGGTGGCGGCCACGTCGTTGGTGTCGCTGTTGGTCATGCTCTGAACAGCGATGGGCGCATCGCCGCCAACAGGCACGTTACCGACCCAGATCTTGCGGGATTCGCGACGTTTGATTGGAGATTCGCCGTGCATGACTTATTGACCCAACTTCAGGCGAGCAGTCTCGCCACTGGTGAACGGAGCGACATCGACCGCCTGCCCGTTGTAGCTGACCTGCGCGCCACGGGCGAAGCCCAGACGTACGGAAAACGGCGGCTTGCCGCTGACGGAAACATTTTCGCCTTTACGCTTGAGGCCACTCAACAGCACCTTGCCGGTGCCATCGGTTACCTGGGTCCAGCAATCGGCGGTGAACTGCAGTTGAACCTGGCCTTGGCCGGCCACTGGAGCAGCTGCCGCTGGAGCGGGAATGGTCGGAGTGACCGACGCGCTTGCAGGCGGGGTCGACACAACAGGGGCAGTCGGAGCAGGTGCTACGGGAGTCGCGACAACGGGCGCAGCGCTGTGCGCCGGTGCAGCAGGCGCTGGGGCAGCGGGTGCAGTCGGAGCGGCGACAGGCGCAGTAGCTTCAGCTTCGGCCGGTGCTTCAGTCGACGTCTCGGCTTGCGGCAACGCAAGCGCGGTGGCGCCTTCAGTCTGACCTTCCGCGACGGCCTGGTCTTCCGGCTCGTCCAGCGGATGGATCTGGGTGGTGCCATCGGCGCCTTCGACTTCAACGTGTTCCGGGCTGAGGCCGATCAAGTCTTTGGTGCGCAAGGAGGTTTGATCCTGCCACCAGATAAAACCACCGCCAATCACTGCAATCAGCAACAGCAGGCTGACAATGCGCAAAATAGTGTGGGAAACCCGAACCGGTTCTTCGATACGCCCCAGGCTGTGGACATTGCTGCCCTGGGAGTCGGTGCCGGTGGATTGGTCGAACTGCTGGACCAGAACGGTCTGGTCCATGCCCAACAACTTGGCGTACGCACGAATATAACCGCGAGCAAAGGTGTGCCCCGGCAGCTTGTCGAACGCGCCGGCTTCCAGATTGCTCAAGGAATTAACGGTGAGGTTGAGCTTGAGGGCCACTTCGGCCAGCGACCAGCCATTGCTTTCGCGGGCCTGGCGCAAAGTTTCACCGGGGTTAACGCGATTCGCTGCTACAACTTCGGGATGCGCCGCTTTCATCATTGCTCCGACAGGTATTGCTGATATTCCGGCGTACCGGGATAGAGTCGTTTTAGTTGCAGGCCAAAACTGGCGGCCTTGTCGCGATCTTCAAACACTTTTGCCAGCCGAACGCCGAGCAATAGACTACGTGCATTTTGCTCGGTGAGCAGGCTAAAACGGTCGTAATAGTCACGCGCGGGCACATAATGCCTGTCTTCCAAGGACAACTCAGCCATTTCCAGCAATGCACGCGGTTGTTGGCGGTTCAAACGCAGGGCTTTTTCCAGTTGCTGCTGAGCCAGATCACGCTGACCCAGCTTCGAAGCGGTCATGCCCAGGTTCTCGAACACTCGCGAACGCTCAGGATACAGGGTATCGGCAGCCGCCTGTTCAAAGCGCTCGTAGGCCTCTTTGTAACGTTTTTCTTCGTAAAGAAAGCTGCCGTAGTTATTCAGGATTCGCGCATCGCTGGGGCGGGAAGACAGTGCCTTGCGAAAGTGCTGGTCGGCGAGTTCAGGTTCCATTTCAGCCTGAAACACCAGCCCGAGCGCCGCATTGGCATCCGGATCCGAGTCATCCAGATCCAGGGCTTTCTTCAACGGCACTTTTGCCCGCTCGGTCATGCCTTGCTGCAAGTATCCCAGGCCCAGTTGCACGTAGGCCGTACGCGCCTCATCGCGCCCTTTGCTGGTCTTCATCGGGTTGAAATCGCCCGACAGGACGCAACCAGCACACAGGCTGGCCAATAGCAAAAGCAGCGCGAAGCGCAGGGACATAGAGATCCTCTCTTGATTTACTTCGCAGCGTTTTGCGCCATATCGTTCTCGGCGCTCAATTCGCGCACGGCGATATAACGTTCGCTGCGACGGGTGCGATCCAGCACCTGCCCTACCAATTGGCCACACGCGGCATCGATGTCTTCACCGCGGGTGGTGCGTACGGTGACATTGAAGCCTGCATGGTGAAGCTGATCCTGGAAACGGCGAATCGCGTTGTTGCTCGGGCGCTCGTAACCGGAATGCGGGAACGGGTTGAACGGAATCAGGTTGATCTTGCACGGGACGTTCTTGAGCAACTCGATCATTTCGACCGCGTGCTCAACCTTGTCGTTGATGTCCTTGAGCAACGTGTACTCAATGGTCAACACGCGCTTCTCACCCAGGGACGACATGTAGCGCTGGCACGACTCGAGCAGCATCTTAAGCGGATACTTCTTGTTGATCGGTACCAATTGGTTACGCAATGCGTCATTTGGTGCGTGCAGCGACAACGCCAGGGAGACGTCGATGTGCTTGGACAGCTCATCGATCATCGGCACCACACCCGATGTAGACAGGGTTACGCGGCGCTTGGAGATCCCGTAGCCCAGGTCATCCATCATCAGATGCATGGCGGCCACGACGTTGTCGAAGTTCAGCAGCGGCTCACCCATGCCCATCATCACCACGTTGGTGATGGCACGGTCGGCGGTCGCCGGGATGCTGCCGAACGATTTATTGGCAATCCACACCTGACCGATGACTTCGGCGGCGGTGAGGTTGCTGTTGAAACCTTGCTTGCCGGTGGAGCAGAAACTGCAATCCAGGGCACAGCCTGCCTGGGACGAAACGCACAAAGTGCCGCGTTTGCCCTGGGGAATGTACACGGTCTCGACGCAGCTACCGGACGCCACGCGCACCACCCATTTACGGGTGCCGTCGGTGGAAATGTCCTCGCTGACCACTTCGGGGCCGCGGACTTCAGCAATGACCTTGAGCTTGTCGCGCAAGGCCTTGCTGACGTTCGTCATGGCGTCGAAATCATCGACGCCAAGGTGGTGAATCCATTTCATTACCTGACCGGCACGGAAACGCTTCTCCCCGATTGAGTCGAAGAATTTTTCCATTTCCAGCTGAGTCAGACCCAGCAGGTTAGTTTTAACAGTCGATGTAGTCATGGATTCACCTTCACTCAAAAGCCAATGCTTAGCGAGTGGTTACTTCAGTAGCTGCGAAGAAGTACGAGATTTCGCGAGCAGCAGCGGCTTCGGAGTCCGAACCGTGTACAGCGTTGGCGTCGATGGAATCAGCGAAGTCAGCACGGATGGTGCCGGCAGCAGCTTCTTTAGGGTTGGTAGCGCCCATCAGCTCACGGTTCAGAGCGATAGCGTTTTCGCCTTCCAGAACCTGAACGACAACCGGACCGGAGATCATGAAAGCAACCAGGTCGCCGAAGAAACCACGAGCGCTGTGCTCAGCGTAGAAGCCTTCAGCTTCAGCTTTGGACAGTTGCTTCAGTTTCGAAGCTACAACGCGCAGGCCAGCTTTTTCGAAACGAGTGGTGATCTCGCCGATAACGTTTTTTGCAACAGCGTCAGGCTTGATGATGGAGAAAGTACGTTGAACAGCCATGGTGTAACTCCAGAAACGGTAATTTGTGAAAAATTAAACCCGCGAATTATACGCGGGTTCTTTGGTATTGCCTAACTGCGTACGGCGCAGACTCAGTCTGCTTCTTCGATCCAGGCGGCCTGAATGGCTTCAAGCACCTTCTCGCCACCGCGGGTCGGATCATCACTGAACTCCGGCAATGCCAGCACCCATTTGTGCAGATCGACGAAGTTCACGTAACGCGGGTCCACATCCGGCTTGGATTCAGCCAGTTGGATCGCGATTTCCAGCACATCAACCCACTTCAGACTCATGACGCTTCCTTGAATCAGTGCGGCGCTTCGGCCGCATGGTTGAGCGAGTATTTCGGAATTTCGACGGTCAGGTCTTCAGTCCCGACTTTTGCCTGACAGGCCAGGCGCGACTGAGCTTCCAGCCCCCAAGCCTTATCAAGATAGTCTTCTTCCAGCTCATCAGCCTCTTCCAGCGAGTCAAAGCCCTCGCGAATCAGGCAATGGCAGGTGGTGCAGGCGCAGACGCCGCCACAGGCACTTTCCATCTCGATATGGTGCTCATGCGCCAGCTCGAGGATGGACGTACCGGTCTCAGCCTCCACGACCATGCCGTCCGGGCAAAACTTTTCGTGTGGCAGAAAAATGACCTGCGGCATCGTTATTCCTCAATCTCATTCAGGTTGCGCCCCGCCAGCGCGGCTTTCACCGTCGAATCCAGGCGGCGGGCAGCAAAAGCGTCGGTCACTTGCGACAGACGCTTGGTCTGCTGCTCGATGGCGTAACCATCAGTACCTTTCATCAGTTCGGTCAGTTCCTGCATCTGCAACACGATAACCATGCGCTCTTCAGCGTCGAGCAGGCGTTCGCCGTCGACATCCAGGGCGGCCTGCACCGCCTCGATCAGGCGCTGGGCATCGACTTGCTGCTCACGCAGCACTCGGGCAACCTTGTCGTCGCTGGCGTGCTGGAACGAATCCTTGAGCATTTTGGCGATTTCGCCGTCGGTCAGGCCGTAGGACGGCTTGACCTGAATGCTGGCCTCGACACCCGAACCCAATTCGCGAGCGGAGACACTGAGCAGACCGTCGGCATCGACCTGGAAGGTAACGCGAATCTTCGCCGCACCCGCCACCATCGCCGGAATACCGCGCAATTCGAAGCGTGCCAGGGAGCGGCAGTCGCTGATCAGCTCGCGCTCGCCCTGCAACACATGGATCGCCATGGCCGACTGGCCATCTTTGTAAGTCGTGAAGTCCTGAGCGCGGGCGACGGGGATGGTGGTATTGCGTGGAATCACCTTCTCCATCAGGCCGCCCATGGTTTCCAGCCCCAAGGACAACGGAATCACGTCAAGCAACAGCAACTCGCCGCCATCACGCTTGTTGCCAGCCAATGTATCGGCCTGGATCGCAGCACCAATGGCCACCACTTGATCCGGATCGATTTCAGTCAGCGGCTGACGACCGAAGGCTTCAGCAACGGCTTCGCGAACGCGAGGTACGCGAGTCGAGCCGCCAACCATGACCACGGCGTGCACTTCTTCCAGCTCGATGCCGGAATCACGCACTGCGCGGCGGCAGGCTTTGAGGCTGCGGGCAACCATTGGCTCGATCAACGCATCGAAGGCTTCGCGAGTCAGCGGCGCTTTCCAGTCACCGTAAGCGACTTCAACAGTCGCGACATTGGTCAGGGCTTCTTTGGCGGCGCATGCGGTTTGCAGCAGATGGCGCTGGGCACCCGGGTCGAGGTCAGCCGACAAACCGGCGCACTCGATGATCCAGCCAGCGATGGCGTGATCGAAATCATCGCCACCCAGGGCGCTGTCGCCGCCGGTGGCCAGCACTTCGAACACACCGCCGGTCAGGCGCAGGATCGAAATATCGAACGTACCGCCACCCAGGTCGTAAATCGCGACCAGGCCTTCGGCGTGCTGATCCAGACCGTAAGCCACAGCGGCAGCGGTCGGCTCATTGAGCAAACGCAACACGTTCAGACCGGCCAGCTTGGCCGCATCCTTGGTCGCCTGACGCTGAGCATCGTCGAAATAGGCCGGAACGGTGATCACCGCGCCCACCAGTTCGCCGCCCAATGCTTCTTCGGCGCGCTGACGCAGCACTTTCAGGATATCGGCAGAGACTTCGACCGGGCTTTTCGGGCCCTGAATGGTGTCGATGAACGGCATGTGCGATTCGCCGCCGACAAAGCGGTACGGCAGTTGATCGCCCAATTGCTTGACGTCGGACAGACCACGACCCATCAAGCGCTTGACCGACAGCACGGTGTTCAAAGGATCGATGGCGGCAGCCAGTTTGGCCGACTCGCCGACCTCGACACGATCGGCGTGATAGCGCACGGCAGACGGCAGGATGACCTGCCCTTCGGCGTCGGCCAGAGGCTCGGAAAGACCACTGCGCAACGCAGCGACCAACGAATTGGTAGTGCCCAAGTCGATCCCCACAGCCAGACGACGCTGGTGCGGTTGAGGACTTTGGCCGGGTTCGGCGATCTGCAGTAGGGCCATCGTTATCAGGACTTATCTGTATATCAGGCGTGCGACCGGAGCGGCACTGGGTTAATCGTCGAGGCGCTCTTCTAACTGGCGCACTTCGTAGGTGAGCTTGTCGAGGAACTGCATGCGCCGCATCAGGCGTTCGGCCTGTTCACGTTGCGCTGCATCATCCCAACAGGCTGCGAAGCTTTCGTTCAGTTCATCCTGAGCCGTCTTCAGGCGACGCTTGAACACTGCAACACCCGCCAGGTCGGCGCTGTCTTGCAGGTCTTCGAGCTCTTCACGCAGCTCCATCTGCTGGAGAAGGAACTCCGGATCATGCACCGTGACCTCCAGCGGCAACTCGCGGCCACCCATGGCGAGCAGGTATCGCGCGCGCTTCGGGGGACTTTTGAGCGTCTGGTAGGCCTCGTTGAGGCTCGCGGATTGCTCTAGCGCCAGCCGTTGCTCGCGCTCGGATGCGTCTGCAAAGCGGTCCGGATGAACACCGCGCGCCAACTCACGATAGCGCGTGGCCAACTGATCGAGATCCAGACGGAAGCTCGGCTGCAGTTCAAATAAAGCGTAATGACAAGGAGTACCCACGAGCAGCCTCAGATGTTGAAGCTTTCGCCGCAGCCACATTCACCGCGCACGTTGGGGTTGTTGAACTTGAAGCCTTCGTTCAACCCTTCCTTGACGAAATCGAGTTCGGTGCCGTCCAGGTAGGCCAGGCTTTTCGGGTCGATGATCACTTTCTCGCCATGACTTTCGAACACCTGATCCTCTGCAACCACCTCGTCGACAAACTCCAGCACGTAGGCAAGGCCGGAACAGCCCGTGGTGCGAACACCCAGACGAATCCCCTCACCTTTGCCGCGCCCGTCAAGGGAGCGTCGCACGTGTCGAGCAGCCGCTTCTGTCATGCTGATAGCCATCGGTGACTCCTTACTCGTCGCCAAATCTTGAAAGTCAGATCAAGCCTTTCTTCTGCTTGTAGTCGCGAACGGCCGCTTTGATAGCGTCTTCAGCGAGTACGGAGCAGTGAATTTTTACTGGCGGCAGGGCCAGCTCTTCAGCCAGCTGAGTGTTCTTGATGGTCTCTGCTTCATCCAGAGTCTTGCCTTTCATCCACTCGGTCGCCAGGGAGCTGGAGGCGATCGCCGAACCGCAACCGTAGGTCTTGAACTTGGCGTCTTCGATGATGCCTTGCTCGTTGACCTTGATCTGCAGGCGCATCACGTCGCCGCACGCTGGAGCGCCGACCATGCCGGTGCCGACATCTGGGTCTTCCGCGTTCATCTTGCCGACGTTGCGCGGGTTCTCGTAGTGGTCGATGACCTTTTCGCTGTAAGCCATGGTTCTTAATCCTCACTCATCAGAGAGTCGCTCTTGAGCCCTGCGAATCGAAATCCTGCAGGGCCGGTTTGCGGCGACTTGAAATCAGTGTGCCGCCCACTCGATTTTCGAAATGTCGACACCGTCTTTGTACATGTCCCACAGCGGCGACAAGGTGCGCAGCTTGGTAACGGCCTCGCAGACTTTCTGCGCGGCGTAATCGATTTCTTCTTCGGTGGTGAAACGGCCGAAGGTGAAGCGAATCGAGCTGTGTGCCAGTTCGTCGTTGCGGCCCAGGGCGCGCAGTACGTACGAAGGCTCAAGGGAAGCCGAGGTGCAGGCCGAACCGGACGAAACCGCCAGATCCTTGAGCGCCATGATCAGCGACTCGCCTTCAACGTAGTTGAAGCTCAGGTTCAGGTTGTGCGGAACGCGGGCGGTCATGCTGCCGTTGATGTACAGCTCTTCCAGGTCTTCGACCTGCTTGAAGAAACGGTCACTCAGGGCTTTGATACGCACGTTCTCGGCAGCCATGTCTTCCTTGGCTACACGGAATGCTTCACCCATGCCGACGATCTGGTGGGTCGCCAGGGTACCGGAACGCATGCCACGCTCGTGACCGCCGCCGTGCATGGTCGCTTCGATGCGAACACGCGGCTTGCGGCTCACGTACAGTGCGCCGATGCCTTTAGGGCCGTAGGTTTTGTGAGCGGAGAACGACATCATGTCGACTTTCAGCTTCGACAAGTCGATATCGACCTTGCCGGTGGACTGAGCAGCGTCGACGTGGAACAGAATACCCTTGGAACGGGTCAGTTCGCCGATGGCTTCGATGTCGTTGATGGTGCCGATTTCGTTGTTCACGTGCATGACCGAGACCAGGATGGTGTCGTCGCGCAGGGCGGCTTCGATCATCGCCGGGGTAACCAGGCCATCGGTCTGAGGCTCGAGGTAGGTCACTTCGAAACCTTCACGCTCCAGTTGGCGCATGGTGTCGAGGACAGCCTTGTGCTCAATCTTGGTGGTGATCAGGTGTTTGCCTTTAGTGGCGTAGAAATGCGCCGCACCCTTGATTGCCAGGTTGTCGGACTCGGTGGCACCGGAGGTCCAGACGATTTCACGCGGGTCGGCGTTGACCAGGTCTGCGACCTGACGACGAGCGTTTTCGACGGACTCTTCAGCTTTCCAGCCGAACACGTGAGAACGGGACGCCGGGTTACCGAAGTTTCCGTCGACCAGCAGGCATTCACTCATTTTTTGCGCAACACGCGGATCAACCGGGGTGGTCGCAGAGTAATCAAGGTAAATCGGCAATTTCATGGACTATCTCCTAAATCAGGCTGGCTGGCGTGCCGCTAGCTCTTTGGCTGTCATTCGACGGCGGACGCTTCAATCTTGTCCAGGCGTGGCGTCTTGCTGTTGCAACGACGCTGGTCCTGACGCTGGGCTACTTCTTGTACCTCACGGCGAGTGACAAGATCAGCCAAGCTGATACCGCTCAGAAATTCGTGAATCTGCAGGCTCAGATCGCACCACAAGTGGTGAGTCAGGCAAGTGTCGCCTTGATGGCAATCACCTTGGCCCTGGCACTTGGTGGCATCGACCGATTCGTTCACCGCATCGATCACCTGGGCGACCTGGATGCCCTGCATGTCGCGGGACAACTGGTAGCCACCGCCCGGACCACGAACGCTGGACACCAGATTGCTGCGGCGCAATTTGGCAAAGAGCTGTTCGAGGTAGGACAGGGAGATGCCTTGGCGCTCGGAGATATCGGCCAGGGACACCGGCCCGTGCTGCGCGTGCAACGCCAGGTCGAGCATGGCGGTTACGGCGTATCGGCCTTTTGTAGTCAGTCGCATGGACAATTACCACGGAGTTCGGAATGGGGCGAGTATGCAATTCCCGAGTATTTAAGTCAACTATAAGACCTAGTACTTTAGTCAGGATTACCCGCAAAAGAGCGGCCGCATCATAGCAAAGGCGGGCCGGTTACAGCCAGCAGTACCGCGTTATCGTTCTTCGCGGGCAAGTCGGATCGCCGCCCGCTCGCTCCCACAGGCGTTGCGCTGATCCTGTAGGAGCGAGCGGGCGGCGATCCGACTTGCCCGCGAAGGGACCGACTCGGTCTAGCTGGCCTGACTCTGATCCTTGTCCTTCACACAGGCAAAATCTTCTTCGCGCAGCTCAGGCAGCTCTTTTGCACAGTAATTACTGCCCAGATCCTTCAACGCCCCGCACATCCCCTCCAGACGACCATCGACCGCCTGCAAGTGATCCAGCAATTGGTTAATGGCACGCGCCACCGGGTCAGGCATGTCTTCGCCAACACCGTAGGCATCGAAGCCGATCTTCTCGGCCATGGCCTTGCGCTTGGCGTCCTGCTCTTCATCGGATTTGACGATGATCCGCCCTGGAATCCCGACTACTGTCGCGCCGGCAGGCACAGCCTTGGTCACCACGGCGTTGGAGCCGACCTTGGCCCCCGCACCCACCGTAAAAGGACCGAGCACCTTGGCGCCCGCCCCCACTACCACGCCATCTTCCAGAGTCGGGTGACGCTTGCCCTTGTTCCAACTGGTGCCACCCAGGGTCACGCCCTGATAAAGAGTGACGTCGTTGCCGATCTCGGCGGTTTCACCGATGACGATGCCCATGCCATGGTCAATAAAGAAGCGACGACCGACCTTGGCGCCCGGATGGATTTCAATCCCGGTCAACCAGCGACCGAAGTTCGACACCAGCCGCGCCAGCCATTTCCAGCCCATGCCCCACAGGGCGGACGACAGGCGATGGATCCAGATGGCGTGCATGCCCGGGTAGCAGGTCAGAACTTCAAAGGCGTTGCGCGCTGCCGGATCACGATGGAAAACACTCTGGATATCTTCACGCAAACGCTCGAACATTTTTAATCCTTCCGCTTTAGAAGCTCGCCACGGGCCGCTTTCTGGGTTTCCGTGAGGATGCCACGCAATATATTCATTTCCGCCCGGCTGACCGAGCTGCGACCGTACAACCGGCGCAGGCGCGCCATCAAGTGCCGTGGTTTTTCCGGATCGAGGAACTCGATGGCCACCAGGGTTTGCTCCAGGTGCTCATAGAATCGCTCCAGTTCATCCATGGTCGCCAGCTCACCACTTTTGGTGGACGCCACTTCATCCTTCTCGACCTTGCTCGGCTGACCTTGGGCCGCGAGCCAGGACATCCGTACTTCATAGCTCAACACCTGCACCGCTGCCCCAAGGTTCAGCGAACTGAACTCAGGGTCTGATGGAATGTGCACGTGATAATGACATCGCTGTAGCTCTTCATTGGTCAGGCCGGAATCTTCACGACCAAACACCAAGGCAATCTCGGCACCCGACGCCGCTTCCTCGACCACTTTCACACCGCACTCGCGGGGATCAAGCAACGGCCAGGGAATGCGACGGTCACGGGCACTGGTGCCGAGCACCAGATTGCAGCCGACCAAGGCATCTTCCAAGGTGGCGACGACTTGCGCGTTTTCAAGGATATCCCCGGCGCCGGAAGCACGAGCGTCAGCCTCGTGGTGCGGGAACAGCCGCGGCTCGACCAGCACCAGCCGCGACAGGCCCATGTTCTTCATGGCACGCGCAGCCCCGCCGATGTTGCCGGGGTGGCTGGTATTGACCAGGACGACACGAATGTTATGCAGCACGGGAGGCGTCTCGAACACAGAAATGGGGAGCAGAATCTTACAGTTCATCAGGGTGTCCCGCCTCAAAAATAACTGTTCACTTTTGACGGCGTTCAATGTTGGCATGCTGCGTTGCCGCTTCTCCCCATAGCACGCTATGAGTCGGCGCGGCGCCTTGCCTGCCAACATTGACCACTCGTCAAAATGTGAACGTATTTTCGAGGCGGGACACACCGTTAAGCTATGAAAGCGAACACCGACCTTCACCTGTAGAAAAGTTCTGATAGAATGCCCGGCTTTCTTTAACAACCTTAGGTGACACATCCATGCAGCCCATGCTGAATATCGCGCTGCGCGCCGCCCGCAGCGCCAGTGAATTGATCTTCCGCTCCATCGAGCGCCTGGATACCATCAAGGTCGACGAAAAAGACGCCAAGGATTACGTATCCGAGGTGGATCGCGCTGCCGAACAGAAAATCATCGACGCGCTGCGCAAGGCCTACCCGAACCACTCGATCATGGGTGAAGAAACCGGCATGCACGCCGGCACCGGGATCGAAGGCGAAGAATACCTGTGGATCATCGATCCGCTGGACGGCACCACCAACTTCCTGCGCGGCATTCCTCACTTCGCTGTCAGCATCGCCTGCAAATACCGCGGTCGCCTGGAACACGCTGTTGTTCTGGACCCGGTTCGCCAGGAAGAATTCACCGCCAGCCGTGGTCGTGGCGCTCAACTGAACGGTCGTCGCCTGCGCGTCAGCGGCCGCACCAGCCTGGACGGCGCCCTGCTGGGTACCGGCTTCCCGTTCCGTGACGACCAGATGGACAACCTCGACAACTACCTGGGCATGTTCCGCGCTCTGGTCGGCCAGACCGCCGGTATCCGCCGCGCTGGTTCGGCGAGCTTGGACCTGGCCTACGTGGCTGCTGGTCGCTTCGACGCTTTCTGGGAATCGGGCCTGTCCGAGTGGGACATGGCTGCAGGCGCCCTGCTGATCCAGGAAGCCGGCGGCTTGGTGAGCGACTTCACCGGCGGTCACGACTTCCTTGAGAAAGGCCACATCGTTGCCGGTAACACCAAGTGCTTCAAAGCAGTATTGACGGCCATCCAGCCGCACCTGCCTGCCTCGCTGAAACGCTAAGCGACCGGCCACAAAAAAGCACCCTTCGGGGTGCTTTTTTTATGCCTGGAATCCTCCCTCAACAACACCACCGACCAAATGTGGGAGCGGGCTTGCTCGCGAATGCAGTGTGTCAGTCACCATCATTGTTGAATGTGAAGCCGCCTTCGCGAGCAAGCCCGCTCCCACAGGGATCTGTGGTGAGGCATAAATCGCGATCACAAAAAAAGCACCCGTCCGGGTGCTTCTTTTTAAACCTGAGCTACTTAATGAGCCTGCTCACTCTGCGACAGAACCAGCTTGCCTTCCTTGTCGACCGGAATCTGGTTACCCGGATCGCGATCCATCCGCACCTTGCCTTCCTTGCCATCCAGCGAATAACGAACGTCATAGCCAACGACCTTGTCGCTGATGTCATTCACCGTGTTACAGCGAGTTTGCGTTGTGGTGTAGGTGTCACGCTCCTGCATGCCCTCCTGCACCTTGTTGCCGGCATATCCGCCGCCAACCGCGCCCGCAACCGTGGCAATTTTCTTGCCGGTGCCGCCGCCGATCTGGTTACCCAGCAGACCGCCTGCCAGCGCACCCACCACCGTACCGGCGATCTGATGTTGATCTTTCACCGGCGCCTGCCGGGTCACTGCTACATCCTTGCACACTTCACGTGGCGTCTTGATTTGTGTCTTGACCGGTTCAACGGCTAGCACTTGCGCATACTCAGGGCCGCTTTTAACCAGGCTGTAGGTGGCAACAGCACCCCCGGCAGTTACACCGACAGCACCCAATACCGCACCAACCAGTAACGACTTGTTCACATGAACCTCCTGACCATCACCCGCGGAACATGTCCGCGCTTCTCCCAGCCTTGGAGCATAAAAAAAGGCGCGAGTTCAACTCGCGCCTTTTTCGGCTGACAACTGGAGAAGCGATGGCCGTTATGGACGGTCGTCGACTTCCTTATCGGTAGCCACTGTAGGAATCAGATCCTCAGTACTCAGGTTCAGCCAGATCAGCACGACGTTGGCGATGTAGATCGACGAGTAGGTACCTGCCAACACACCGATAAACAGCGCGATGGAGAAGCCAAACAGGTTGTCGCCACCAAAGAACAGCAGGGCCGCGATCGCCAGCAAGGTGGAGATCGAGGTCGCCATGGTCCGCAGCAGGGTTTGTGTGGTCGAGATGTTGATGTTCTCGATCAGGCTGGCCTTGCGCAGCACACGGAAGTTCTCACGAACCCGGTCGAATACCACGATGGTGTCGTTGAGCGAGTAACCAATGATCGCCAGTACCGCCGCCAGCACCGTCAGGTCGAAGGTGATCTGGAAGAACGACAGGATACCGATGGTCACGATCACGTCGTGAATCAGCGAAACGATGGCACCGACCGCGAACTTCCACTGAAAGCGGAAAGCCAGGTAGATCAGGATGCCGCCCAGCGCCATCAGCATGCCGAGGCCGCCCTGGTCGCGCAGCTCTTCACCCACCTGCGGGCCGACGAACTCGACGCGTTTGACCGTCGCCGGGTTGTCGCCGCCGACTTTCAGCAGCGCTTCTGCCACTTGATGGCCCAGCTGCGGGTCTTCACCCGGCATACGCACCAGCAAATCGGTAGTCGCACCGAAGCTCTGCACGATTGCCTCGTGATAACCCGAAGTGGTCAGTTGCTCACGCACCTTGGTGACATCGGCCGGACGCTCGTAGGTCAGCTCGATGAGCGTACCGCCGGTGAAGTCCAGACCCCAGTTCATGCCCTTGGTGGCGACGCTGAACAAAGCCAGCACGGTAAGGAACAATGTGACGCCGAACGCAAAGTTGCGAACGCCCATGAAGTTGATTGTACGTAACATGGTAGCCCCTTAAATCCACAACTTCTTGAAGTCACGACCGCCGAAGATCAGGTTGACCATCGCGCGGGTCACCATGATGGCCGTGAACATCGAGGTAAAGATCCCGAGGGACATGGTCACTGCGAAACCTTTGACTGGACCGGTGCCCATCGCAAAGAGAATCCCGCCGACCAGCAACGTAGTCAGGTTGGCGTCGAGAATCGCGGTGAATGCCCGGCCGAAGCCTTCGTTGATTGCCCGCTGTACGGTCATGCCCGCCGCGATCTCTTCACGAATCCGCGAGAAGATCAGTACGTTGGCGTCGACCGCCATACCCATGGTCAATACGATACCGGCGATACCCGGCAGGGTCAGCGTTGCACCCAGCAGCGACATCAGGGCCAGCAGCAACACCATGTTCACGGTCAGCGCGACAGTGGCGATGATGCCGAAGAAGCGGTAGATGGCGATGATGAACAGCGAGACAAACAGCATGCCCCACAGCGATGCATCGATACCTTTGACGATGTTGTCCGCACCCAGGCTCGGGCCAATGGTGCGCTCTTCAGCGAAGTACATCGGTGCAGCCAGACCACCGGCACGCAACAGCAGCGCCAGTTCGGACGACTCGCCCTGACCGTTCAGGCCAGTAATGCGGAATTGAGCACCCAGCGGCGACTGAATGGTCGCCAGGCTGATGATCTTCTTCTCTTCTTTGAAGGTTTGAACCGCTACGTCTTTCTCGACGCCGTTCACCATTTGCTTGGTGTACGTGGTGACCGGACGCTGCTCGATGAAGATCACCGCCATGCTGCGACCGACGTTGCTGCGCGTCGCACGACTCATCAGCTCGCCACCGTGGCCATCCAGACGGATGTTCACTTCCGGCGTGCCTTGCTCACCGAATCCAGCTTTGGCATCGGTAACCTGGTCACCGGTGATGATCAGACCGCGCTCGATCTGTGCCGGCGGACGATTGCCTTCACGAAATTCGAAGCTTTCCGAGGTGGCTTTAGACGCACCAGGCTCAGCCGCCAGACGGAACTCAAGGTTGGCCGTTTTGCCGAGGATACGCTTGGCTTCTGCGGTGTCCTGCACGCCCGGCAGCTCAACCACGATGCGGTTGGCGCCCTGACGCTGAACGATCGGTTCGGCAACACCCAGCTCGTTGACGCGGTTACGTACCGTGGTCAAGTTCTGCTTGATGGAGTATTCGCGGATTTCCGCCAGCTTGGCCGGGGTCATCGCCAGACGAAGCACCGGTTGACCATTGAGGTCGGCCGGAACAATGTCGAAATCGTTGAAGTTCTTGCGGATCAGCGTGCGGGCTTGCTCGCGAGCGGCTTCATCGGTGAAGCCCAACTGAACGGCACCGTCGATTTGCGGCAGGCTGCGATAGCGCAGTTTCTCTTTACGCAACAGGCTCTTCACATCGCCTTCGTACACTTTCAAGCGTGCGTCGAGGGCTTTGTCCATGTCCACTTCGAGCAGGAAGTGCACACCACCGGACAAGTCCAGACCCAGCTTCATCGGGTGCGCGGCGAGGCTGCGCAGCCATTGCGGGGTGGTTTGCGCCAGGTTCAATGCAACGACGTAGTCATCACCCAATGCCTTGCGCACGACGTCTTTGGCCGGCAGCTGGTCTTCAGCCTTGGTCAGACGAATCAGACCGCCCTTGCCATTCGCAGCCAGAGTGGCCGCCTTGACGTTGATCCCGGATTCCTTGAGCGCAACACTCACACGATCCAGATCAGCCTGATTGACTTGCAGCGCAGTGCTTGCACCGCTGACCTGAATGGCCGGGTCATCAGGATATAAATTGGGAGCGGAATAAATCAGACCGACCGCCAGCACCGCCAGGATCAGAATGTATTTCCACAGAGGGTATTTGTTCAGCATCACGCCGCCCGCTTATGACGCGGGGCGCCTTGCGCGCCCCGTCGATTGAGTAGAAGTTGAAACTTAGATCGCTTTCAGCGTGCCTTTTGGCAGCGTGGCGGCAATGGCGCCTTTCTGGAACTTCATTTCGACGGTGTCGGAGACTTCCAGCACCACGAAATCGTCAGCCACTTTAGTGATCTTGCCGGCGATACCACCGGTGGTCACAACTTCGTCGCCTTTTTGCAGGCTGCCCAGCAGGGTTTTCTGCTCTTTGGCGCGCTTGGCCTGTGGACGCCAGATCATCAGGTAGAAGATGACCAGGAAACCGACCAGGAAAATCCACTCGAAACCGCCACCCATTGGGCCGGCAGCAGCCGGTGCAGCAGCGTCAGCCATGGCATTAGAGATAAAAAAGCTCATTTAGCACTCCAGTTGCAAATGTTGAATCTTGGGGTCAGAAAACTCAGTCCAAAGGCGGAACGGGAAGCCCGCGTTTGGCGTAGAAGGCATCGACAAAGGCGGCCAATGTACCCTGTTGAATAGACTCGCGCAAACCAGCCATAAGCACCTGGTAATGGCGCAAATTGTGGATGGTATTCAACATGCTACCCAGCATTTCGCCGCACTTGTCCAGATGGTGCAGATAAGCACGGGAGAAGTTCTGGCAGGTGTAGCAATCGCAGGTCGGATCCAGCGGCGAATCATCATGGCGATGGAACGCGTTACGGATCTTCAGCACGCCTGTATCAATGAACAGATGCCCATTGCGGGCATTACGGGTTGGCATCACGCAATCGAACATGTCCACACCGCGGCGCACACCCTCAACCAGATCTTCCGGTTTGCCAACGCCCATAAGGTAACGAGGTTTGTCAGCCGGCATCTGACCCGGCAGATAATCCAGGACCTTGATCATCTCGTGTTTCGGCTCGCCCACCGACAGACCGCCGATAGCCAGGCCATCGAAGCCGATATTGTCGAGACCTTCCAGGGAGCGCATGCGCAGGTCCTGGTGCATGCCGCCCTGAACGATGCCGAACAGCGCCGCCGTGTTGTCGCCATGGGCTTCTTTCGAACGCTTGGCCCAACGCAACGACAGCTCCATGGAAATCCGCGCGACGTCTTCATCCGCCGGGTACGGCGTGCATTCGTCGAAAATCATCACGATGTCCGAGCCCAGGTCACGCTGGACCTGCATCGACTCTTCCGGCCCCATGAACACTTTGGCGCCATCCACAGGAGAGGCGAAAGTCACGCCCTCTTCCTTGATCTTGCGCATCGCGCCCAGGCTGAACACCTGAAAACCACCGGAATCGGTCAGTATCGGGCCTTTCCACTGCATGAAATCGTGCAGGTCACCGTGCTTCTTGATCACTTCGGTGCCAGGACGCAGCCACAAGTGGAAGGTGTTGCCCAGAATGATTTCCGCGCCGGTCGCGGTGATGTCCCGCGGCAGCATGCCTTTGACGGTGCCGTAAGTACCCACCGGCATGAACGCCGGGGTCTCGACGGTACCGCGCGGGAAGGTCAAGCGACCACGACGAGCCTTGCCGTCAGTAGCAAGCAACTCAAACGACATACGACTTTGGCGACTCATTCTTTGTCCTCAGGGCCACGTGGTGCGGGATTACGGGTGATAAACATCGCATCACCGTAGCTAAAAAAGCGGTATTGATGCTCGACGGCGGCTTTATAAGCGGCCATGGCTTCGGGATAACCGGCGAACGCCGAAACCAGCATCAACAGCGTGGATTCGGGCAAATGAAAGTTGGTGACCAGGGCATCGACCACATGAAACGGGCGGCCCGGGTAGATAAATATGTCAGTGTCGCCACTGAACGGCTTGAGCACGCCATCGCGCGCGGCGCTTTCCAGGGAACGCACGCTGGTGGTCCCCACGGCAATCACCCGACCACCGCGAGCGCGGCAAGCCGCGACGGCATCGACCACGCCCTGGCCGACTTCCAGCCATTCGCTGTGCATGTGGTGATCTTCGATCTTCTCGACCCGCACCGGCTGGAACGTGCCAGCACCCACGTGCAACGTCACGAACGCCGTCTCGACGCCCTTGGCGGCAATCGCCTCCATCAGCGGCTGATCGAAATGCAGCCCCGCCGTCGGCGCCGCCACCGCGCCCAAACGCTCGGCGTACACCGTCTGATAACGCTCGCGGTCCGAGCCTTCATCCGGGCGGTCTATATAAGGAGGCAACGGCATGTGCCCGACGCGGTCGAGCAGCGGCAACACCTCTTCGGCAAACCCCAGCTCGAACAACGCATCGTGACGCGCCAGCATCTCGGCCTCGCCACCGCCGTCGATCAGGATCTTCGAACCCGGCTTCGGCGACTTGCTGGACCGCACATGGGCCAGCACACGATGACTGTCGAGCACCCGCTCCACCAGGATTTCCAGCTTGCCGCCGGAAGCCTTCTGGCCAAACAGCCGCGCCGGAATCACCCGGGTATTGTTGAACACCATCAAATCGCCCGGGCGCAAATGCTCGAGCAAATCAGTGAATTGACGGTGCGCCAGGGCGCCGCTGACCCCATCAAGGGTCAACAGGCGACTGTTGCGACGCTCGGCCAAAGGGTGGCGAGCAATCAGCGAATCAGGGAGTTCGAAAGTAAAGTCAGCAACGCGCATGATGGGGTTCGTCTAGCAGGGGCCGGAAGTCTAGCCGAAATAGTGAAAATTCTCTATGTACCTGATTGACCGACGGTAATCTCATCTCTATACTTCGCCGCCATTGAGCCCTGATGGCGGAATTGGTAGACGCGGCGGATTCAAAATCCGTTTTCGCAAGAAGTGGGAGTTCGAGTCTCCCTCGGGGCACCAAAATTAAGAAAGGTCTTGCTTTGGCAAGGCCTTTTTTTTCGTCTGCGATAAAGTGACTGACACCCCGCCGACCTGTAGGAGCCGGCTTGCTGGCGATGCTTTTGATCTCCTCGTTCTCGATTGGTACGACAATTCTCAAGGATTCATCCCATGGAACTGCTGCTGGAAACTGTTGCTCTGTTCTCTCTCAAGCTGGCTTATGAGACGGAGGGGTCGAGTCCGATCCTTCGGGATGATCCGATCATGAGCGATTACGAGCGGGAGGTGTTTGGGTTGCTGGTGCGCCGGGGGGATGTTGAGGGGATTCAGTTTAGAGTGGCGCACTGCATAGGTTTGGCACTGGACGCCATAGGCGGGGCTGATACGCCGCTTGGGCGTGAACTGCAACGGTTGTCAGCAGATTTCAGCAGTGCACGGACAATGGAGCAGCTTAATGCGCCGCTCATAGCGCTTAAGGATTACTTGAAAGACATTCAGTGAATGATCGAGTGAGGCAAAGTTTAGTAACCCTTTACACCGACTAGTGCTGGCTAGGGTCTTGGCTGATATGGAAATCTATCTGCCCACTTTTCAATTGCGTCAGCAGACAGCAACGAAAGACCTTTTCGGCATCACGGGACGTATCAATGCGGCAAATCGCCCTCAGCAACAAACCACTCAGAGGCATTCCCCGCCGCCTTCGCGCTCTGGAACGCTGGGCCTCCAGTTTTCGCGACGAGTTTTACCCACGATCCGAGCAAATGGAGCGCTACACACATTGGAAGATCCCGGTGCACGAGGCATTAGTTCAAGGCCCTCAAGCCAGGATCGAAGTTCAGGCCTTCTGCGTTCAGCAAATACTCGAAGCCGCTATCCACCTGTCCATCGCTGCTGACCACTCACAGGGTTACTACCGCGTCGCTTGCCTACTGGTGTGGCCATGGGTTCATCAGAGCGAGGTCACCGTCTTTTATGACCGGGACTATTATCTGGGCTTTCTCGGTGAAACTAACGATCTTATGCCAGAGCGGATCAGTTGTGCTCTAGCGTTGCATATACCAGCGAATTTCATCGAGCACGGGCATGACGTAACTCAACCTGACGATGAAGTCGCAGTACAGTGGTGGTGCATCGGGGAACCGGCCTGACGGCTTTGGCGAGCCGGCGCACTCTCACAGGGATTGAGGTGAGCTGATAGGCATCGCTTGACCCGAGTGCGTGAGTAATAAATCTTCCCCTTCCCTGTTATAAATTGTAGTACCTCTGCGCCCGTCATTCCGAATGCTTTCAAGCAGGACTATAGGCATTGGTGACAATTGAGGGAGACCAGCTTGGAGGAAAACCTAATCGCCAGTATCCTGTTAAGGCAAGCCTGTTCAAAAATATTGTTAGCCATCTATTAGCAGTCTTAAACGCACACAGAGAGAAAACTGGGATGTTGACATCTGAAGAAGAAATACAAGTGCTTGCCGACAAAATAAGGCCAGACCAAACCTTAAATTCAAATTTTGATTTAATTTCAAGCATAAAACTACAAAAAATAGGTTTTATCTATACAAACAATGCGCTAACCACTGAAGTCACAGGCAATATAGATCTCAAAGCTCGCACAATAATAATCCACCCACTTCAAAAACTTAATGCATCATCAACCTACTGCCTTTCCTACCTCCTAGGCGCAGCAGTATTATTTAACTCAGATGAAATTTCATCCATCTCGGTATCGAAGAACATCATAGATCTCACCCTAACCAAAAATCACCCCATACCAAAAAGTATAATCGAATCTCAAATCAGCTTATTCATAAATTCATTGTTAATGCCCAGACGACTTACAGAAAGGCTCGTAGACCAACTCATGAGCGACTTTGATATAAAAGACCACAACCATGGGCTGATATTCGTAGACTATCAAGAGTGCAACCACACTCAATATGTAAAAATGATTAACAATATTTGCAGCATCATGTCCGTCTCTAGCAACCTTGCGATTAGCCGCCTTACCGCATTAGAAATATTAAAAGACACACGGACACGCAAACCCAAGAATTGGTCGACTTATGTAGCCGACCCAGAAAAAGAAACAAACAGAAAAGCCGAAGCACCACGACGGGTATATATTGATCTTGGCGAAGACTTAAACCAAGAACCCCCTCTCTGACTCAATATTTACACCTAGACTGGGAGCATTAAAATGCAGCCTGAACATTACGACTTTGATAACGCCCTGTATCTCCCAGTTAGCGAAAAAACTGTCAATCGCCTAATAGCATCTGGCGAAGATAAAATATTGGACACCCTCTCCAATGCAGAACTCTCTGCAATTTTAGTAATTCAAAATCTCACAGAAATCTATAAAAACAGCAAAAACCACGCATCTGAACAAATACTAAAAAAACTTATAGCATGGGGAAACGAAAGCGCTAGCAAAAAAAACACAAAACGACTACTAAGTGAAACCAAACGTTTGTTAGACCTACAAAAACTTAAAAACGGACTTAGTATTCTTTCCCAAGCAAAAATCGAGTTGCTTTCAGACAACCTTGTCGAAGAAGCAGCATATCTACTTCCTAACGGGGATTGGGATACAACCTTCAGAGGAAGGTACTTTAATTTAGCATCATCCTATCGTCATCAAATAGTCACCCCAGGAAATCAGGAATTGTGGCTTTCAGATGCGCAAAATATGATAGTCCGTACTCTGCAGGCAAACACTCATGAACATCTACATATCCAGGGCTATGCAGGCATAGGAAAGAGCTTCCTAATTTCATCTTTATTGAATTTTCTAAACCTAAGCAAAACTGTAGTTCTTGTAAAAAACACCAAAAAACTTAATGAGCTAAAAAAGCGCTCAAAGCTTGAAAAATTCAAGCTTTATACATTTGAAGAGTTTTCATTCCGTTTGATTTCAAACAAAGTTGATCGTGCTTCTCTGCGCAACGCTTACGAGACAAAACAATATACCAACGCAGAGATCGCAAGAAATCTAAACATATCAAGCGTAAAAGAACTCGATGAAAATCAGGTAGTTTCTATATGCATGGAAACGATAAACTCATATTGCTTATCTGACGACTACAGCCTAAAAGACAAGCACTTGCCTAACATTGAAAACTATCTTTCACAGATAGACAGAACAGCACTACTTGAGTATTCCATCCGGATCTGGCAATCCATTGACCCATCTCATATCGGCCCGCTCGCTTTACCATTCAACGGGTTTAGCGTAGTAAAAAAAGCGTCCTTGCTTGGAGGCTCCGTACACCCAAGCATTACCCACATACTCATAGATGAAAGCCATGACCTTCCTCCATCTCTTTTGAAAATACTTGAACGTGGCCCTCAATGCCTAATAACTCTAGGCGACGAATATCAGCGATTAACCGGAAAACCAACAAAACGCGGTCTAGAGGTGCGTCAAAAGGAAGCCACACAATCTGTAAGAACCGGGAAAAAGATGGAACAAGCTCTTAACCCGTTAATTTACGCACACCCGAACAAGCTGAAACTGCCTTTTGAGGGAGCCAAAGATACCACATTAAATATTCACCACTATGACATGGCTAATTTACCACCACCCCCTACTACAATATTAGTTGCTAGCCGATGGGGTATGCTTCTTTGGTTTTGGTCACTCCACGATTCCGGGCACTATGCTTCCTTTATGGAAGATAGCGCTGCTAATTTTTCTCAGTTTGCCCATGATTGCCTTCGTCTTTTTCGCGATAACACACCATCCACACATTCAGACTTAGTCCATTATCCAAACTGGAGCTTATTATCTTTAGATCTTAGCAGCGACGAGTCATTTCGCGCAGTAGAAAGAACACTACAAAATGGATATAAGATTGCAGATCTAACTACCACATTCAACAAGCCCGGCAAGAGCACAGAAAACTCATATACATTGGCATTAGCTGAAGAAATCGGAAACATGGAGTTCAACAGCGTGATAATCGCAAACGATTTGATGCCCAACAGCCCACCAAGAGATGGTTATGAACTGGACCGAAGAATATCTACTTTATACACGGCCATTTCCAGAGCGATACAAGAACTATATTTACCTATTGATATTGAAGAGTGGCTCGCAAATTATCGGGTCGCCGGGCTCTATATTCCAGAAAAAAAAAGCTATTAGTTTTATGAACGTAGCTTTCGAGGTTGCATGAAGCGGGTCTGCGCGATAACCTTTGGCCGTCGCTGCCAATTCAGCGACCGGGTGTGGAAACCCGTGTAATTCAAGGCGCAACAGCGCCCCCACCACGTCTGCCGGCGCTTTTTTTGTGTCTGCGGCGTGAGTTATGGCGGCTGTGCGTGGGACGTCTTCGGGCGTGCCGGTTTCCTTGATTCCCGGTTTTCCACCCTGCGCACAGCTGTCACCCATTCGTGTGGAAACGAATGCGGCAGCTTCACATATCAAGGAGTCTGATAATGCGCAGCATCAATCCGTACAAATTTTTGCTTTTCCCTCAACGCGACTCCCAGTTGCGTAATGCCCCACTGTCCACCCTCTCTCATCGCCTCTCCGTCATCGGAGGTGGCAAATGACCGATCAATCAGAGCTGAAAACCATAGGCCTAACTCCCGCCATCTACTGCGCGGACCAAGCCCTGTTCCACGTCACTCGCGGCGTTCCCCTCGGCGATGCGTTATCCATGGCTTCTGACTTTCTGTTTCTCGCGAAGAAGCTGAACGAAGATGCTGCCTACGCTAGAGACACCGACCGCCACGCCTGGGCCGCGCATTATTTGACGGCGATGAGTAAGGCGGTGGTTGATGATGCGGTGAAGGTGCTTACGCGGGGTCGGAGTTCTGCATCGACAGATAAGCGGTCGGCGGAGAAGCCTGAATCGTAGTGGCTGAACAATCGCGGGATGGTTTTGATGCCGGTCGGTGGCTGGTATGACGTTCTGGGGGAGTGAGCTGCTTGGGGTGGCGCCGGGCGCATTGGGATTGATGTTGTCTGGGCTGGCGCTATCCCGAGCAGGCTCACTCCTACAGGGGTTTTGTGTGCTGATTGGGGTTCGGGATTTGCCTCGAGGTTTTTGGGGCTTTTTATTATTCAGCCCAGGGTGAATGGCTTTTGGTTTACAGCGGGATAGACCAACGCATCTGCTCCCTGAATTGCCCACGGATCTGATGCTGTTTCTCACCTGCAGCGCCTGATATACATCACCCATCGACAGGCCCTCAGGGCATTAGGCCAGTGAGTGAACGCCCCGCGCCACGCTCATCTAGACTTAATGGATAGTCGTAGGCAGAACCGAACACGTCGCTTTGGTGCAGTTCAATCAAAAGCGCCGTGGCAAGCTGCCCTTTATGCCCAGTAGAGGCGCGGCGAAGACCGCGTCGGGCACAACAAGATGCCCGCTCAGGGTGCCCTGGCCAACGGCCTGAAATTGCCACGATTCCGTGACGTGGTGTGAGTGCCGCAGCCGACACTTTCGGACGACCGACGACCATCTGGTTTGTCCGTGACCGTGAGGATTGCTGAATGCCTGATGAGAGTTTGCACCTGCCTGTGGTCAACACCCTGCTGGAGCGCCACAAGGGCTCTGCGGGTGCACTGTTGCCCATTCTTCATGATATTCAGGAACGCATCGGTTACATCCCCGATGTGGCCGTCCCCGAGATTGCCCACGCCCTCAATCAGAGTCAGGCGGAGATTCGCGGGGTGATCAGCTTTTACCATGACTTCCGTACCGCGCCACCGGCCCGGCATATCCTGCGTCTGTGCCGGGCTGAGTCGTGCAAGAGCCGCGGTGCCGAGCAGCTTGCGGCGCAGTTGCGCGAACGTCTGCAACTGGACGATCACGGCAGCAGCGCTGATGGCAGCATCAGTTTACGGCCGGTGTATTGCCTCGGTGCCTGTGCCTGCTCGCCCGCTCTGGAGCTGGATGGTCGGGTGCATGCGCGGCTTAGCGCCGAGCGTCTGGATGCGTTGCTCGACGCTTGCCGGGAGGACGCATGATGCCGTCGCTCTATCTGCCCAGTGATTCGCTGGCCCGTGCGGTGGGTGCCGATGAGGTGGCGGTGGCCCTTATTACTCAGGCCCGGGAACGCAATTTGCCACTGGAGTTGCAGCGCACCAGTTCTCGCGGCCTGTATTGGCTGGAACCGCTGCTGGAAGTGGACAGCCCGCAAGGCCGGATCGGCTTTGGGCCGCTGACCGCCGCCGATGTGCCGTCCGTGCTCGAAGCGCTGCAAGGCGAGCCGTCCGCGCATCCACTGGCCTTGGGCCTGGTGGAAGAGTTGCCTTATCTGAAAACTCAACAACGCCTGCTTTTTGCCCGCGCCGGCATTACCCGGCCGCTGTCGCTGGATGACTACCGGGCCCATGGCGGTTTCGAGGGTTTAACGAGGGCCGTGACCGTTGGCGGTGAGCAAACCGCAACGGAAGTGTTCGATTCAGGCCTGCGAGGACGTGGCGGCGCAGCCTTCCCCGCGGGGATCAAATGGCGCACGGTGCGCGCTACCCAAGCGGCGCAGAAATACATTGTGTGCAACGCCGACGAAGGCGATTCCGGCACCTTCGCCGACCGCATGTTGATGGAAGGCGATCCCTTCCTGCTGATCGAAGGCATGGCCATTGCCGGCATCACTGTCGGCGCCACCTACGGTTACATCTATGTACGCTCGGAATACCCAGACGCCGTGGCCACCCTGCGCCAAGCGCTGGACATCGCCCGGACAGCCGGCTACCTCGGCGCCAATGTTGGCGGCAGCGGCCAGGCTTTCGATATGGAAGTGCGCGTCGGTGCCGGCGCGTACATCTGCGGTGAAGAAACCGCGCTGTTGGACTCGCTCGAAGGCAAACGCGGGATCGTCCGCGCCAAGCCGCCGATCCCTGCGTTGAAGGGGCTGTTTGGTCTACCCACGCTGGTGCACAACGTACTGACTTTGGCCTCGGTGCCGCTGATTCTGGCCAAGGGTGCGCAGTTTTATCGCGACTACGGCATGGGCCGTTCCCTGGGCACCATGCCTTTCCAGCTGGCGGGCAACATTCGTCACGGCGGTCTGGTGGAACGGGCATTTGGCCTGACCTTGCGGGAGCTGGTGGAAGACTACGGCGGCGGAACCGCCAGTGGTCGGCCGCTGAAGGCCGCGCAAGTTGGCGGGCCGCTCGGCGCTTGGGTGCCACCCGCGCAATTCGACACGCCGCTGGATTACGAAGCCTTCGCCGCCATCGGCGCGATGCTCGGTCACGGTGGTGTAGTAGTGGCGGACGACAGTCTGGACATGGCCCACATGGCGCGTTTTGCGATGCAGTTCTGCGCCGAGGAATCCTGTGGAAAATGCACGCCTTGCCGCATCGGCTCGACACGGGGCGTGGAGGTGATCGACCGCTTGCTGGCCGCGCCGGACCAGAGCGGTCGCGATGCGCAGGTGATCATCCTCAAAGACCTGTGCGACACCCTGCAATACGGTTCGCTCTGCGCGTTGGGCGGCATGGTCTCCTTTCCAGTCGCCAGCGCCCTCAAGCACTTCCCCGCCGACTTCGGTCTGCAAGCCTCGGAGGCCGAGCAATGATTACTCTCTTCGACCCGAAAACCGATATCGATCTGGGCACCCCGGCCCGCGACAGCCAGGTGCAAGTCACCCTGAACATCGATGGCCGCAACATCAGCGTGCCCGAAGGGACCTCGGTGATGCGCGCCGCTGCGCTGCTGGGCACCACCATTCCCAAACTGTGCGCCACCGACAGCCTGGAAGCCTTCGGTTCCTGCCGCATGTGCCTGGTGGAGATCGACGGCATGCGCGGCTACCCGGCGTCCTGCACCACGCCGGTCACTGAAGGCATGAGCGTGCACACCCAGACGCCGAAGCTCGCGACCCTGCGGCGCAACGTCATGGAGTTGTACATCTCCGATCACCCGCTGGACTGCCTGACCTGCTCGGCCAACGGCAACTGCGAGCTGCAAACCGTGGCCGGCCAGGTCGGCTTGCGGGAAGTGCGTTACGGCTATGAAGGCGACAACCATCTGGCCGACGTGAAGGACACGTCCAACCCCTACTTCGACTTCGACCCGAGCAAGTGCATCGTCTGCAACCGCTGCGTGCGCGCCTGCGAAGAAACCCAGGGCACGTTTGCCCTGACCATTACCGGGCGCGGTTTCGAATCCCGGGTGGCGGCCGCCGGTGGCGAGAACTTCCTCGACTCGGAATGCGTGTCCTGCGGCGCCTGTGTGCAAGCCTGTCCCACCGCGACCCTGATGGAAAAAAGCGTGGTGGAACTGGGGCAGCCCGAACGCAGCGTGATCACTACCTGTGCCTATTGCGGCGTGGGCTGCTCGTTCCGCGCCGAGATGAAAGGCGACAAGCTGGTACGCATGGTTCCCGACAAAAACGGCCAAGCCAACCACGGCCACTCTTGCGTCAAGGGGCGCTTTGCCTGGGGGTACGCCACCCACCCGGATCGCATCACCAAACCGATGATCCGCCAGCACATCAACGACCCGTGGCAGGAAGTCAGCTGGGATGAGGCGGTGACCTACGCCGCCAGCGAGTTCCGACGGTTACAGCAAAAATATGGCCGCGATTCCATTGGCGGCATCACCTCCAGCCGCTGCACCAACGAAGAAACCTATCTGGTGCAGAAGCTGGTGCGCGCCGCCTTCGGCAACAACAACGTCGACACCTGTGCGCGGGTCTGCCACTCGCCGACCGGCTATGGCTTGAAACAAACCTTGGGCGAGTCCGCCGGCACCCAGAGTTTCGACTCGGTGATGCAGGCCGACGTGATTCTGGTGATGGGCGCCAACCCCAGCGACGCCCACCCGGTGTTCGCCTCCCAGCTCAAACGCCGATTGCGTGAAGGCGCGCGGCTGATCGTCATCGACCCACGGCGCATTGATCTGGTGGATTCGGTGCATGCCCGCGCCGAACTGCACCTGGCCCTGCGCCCGGGCACCAACGTCGCCATGCTCAACGCCCTGGCCCACGTCATCGTCACCGAAGGCCTGCTCGACCAGGCCTTTATCGATGCCCGATGCGAGGGCAGCGATTTCGCCCGCTGGAGCGAGTTCGTCAGCCGCGCGGAAAACTCACCGGAAGTGCTTGGCGACATTTGCGGCGTAGACGCTGCCGACATCCGTGCCGCCGCCCGTCTGTACGCGGGCGCTGGCAATGCGGCGATCTACTACGGTCTGGGAATCACCGAACACAGCCAGGGCAGCACTGCGGTGATGGGCATCGCCAACCTCGCCATGGCCACCGGTAACATCGGTCGCGAAGGCGTCGGTGTGAACCCGCTGCGGGGGCAGAACAACGTTCAGGGCTCCTGCGACATGGGTTCCTTCCCTCACGAGCTGCCCGGTTACCGGCACATCTCCAACGAGGTGGTACGGGCGCAGTTCGAACAAGCGTGGAACGTCACCTTGCAACCCGACCCGGGCCTGCGCATTCCCAATATGTTCGAGTCTGCGTTGGCCGGCAGCTTCAAGGGCTTGTATTGCCAGGGCGAAGACATCGCCCAGAGCGATCCGAATACCCAGCACGTCACCGCAGCGCTGTCGGCCATGGAATGCGTGGTGGTGCAGGACATTTTCCTCAACGAAACCGCCAGGTTCGCCCACGTGTTCCTGCCGGGCAGTTCGTTCCTGGAAAAAGACGGCACCTTCACCAACGCCGAGCGGCGCATCTCCCGGGTGCGCAAGGTGATGGAGCCTCTGGGCGGCAAGGCCGACTGGGAAGGCACCGTGGCCCTGGCCAACGCCCTGGGCTACCCGATGCACTACACGCATCCATCGCAAATCATGGATGAAATTGCCAGCTTGACGCCGACCTTCACCAACGTCAGCTACGCCGCACTGGACAGCCACGGCAGCCTGCAATGGCCGTGCAACGCCGCCGCGCCGGACGGCACGCCGACCATGCACATCGACGAATTCGTGCGCGGCAAGGGGCGCTTCATGCTCACCGGCTACGTGCCCACCGAGGAAAAGGTCAACAATCGTTATCCGCTGCTGCTGACCACCGGGCGCATCCTCAGCCAGTACAACGTCGGCGCCCAGACCCGGCGTACCGAAAACGTCGCCTGGCACGACGAAGACCGCCTGGAAATCCACCCGACCGACGCCGAGAGCCGTGGCATCAACGAAGGTGACTGGGTCGGTATCGGCAGCCGCGCCGGACAAACCGTACTGCGTGCGCGGGTCACCGAACGGGTCGCCCCGGGCGTGGTGTACACCACGTTCCACTTCCCGGAATCGGGGGCCAACGTCATCACTACCGACAACTCCGACTGGGCCACCAACTGTCCGGAGTACAAGGTCACCGCCGTGGAAGTCAGTCGCGTCTACCACCCTTCCGAGTGGCAAAAACGCTACCAGGCCTTCAGCGACGAGCAGGACCGTCTGCTCAAGGATCGCCGTCAGGCCCGTGGCGCTAAAGCGGAGGTACGCCGATGAGTACGGAGAACCTGATCAAGATGGTCAACCAGATCGCCCTGTATTTCGCCACCGAACCGGACCAGCAACAGGCCGTGCTTGGTGTGCGTAATCATCTGCAGATGTACTGGACGCCCGGTATGCGCAAGGAGTTGCTGGCCTGGCAGACGGAGCATCAGGGGGCGGACTTGCATCCACTGGCGCAGGCGGCGGTCAGTGGGGCGGGGTGGGAGGCTTAGGTTCACACAACCTCAAGATTGACCGAAAACCTGTGGGAGCGGGCTTGCTCGCGAATGCGGAGTGTCAGGCGACATTACAGTGACTGACACTCCGCTTTCGCGAGCAAGCCCGCTCCCACTGGGTGTGTGTGTTCAGAGCAGATGTTGGGAGATCAGCTTCGAGATCTCTACCATCGAAGTCCTGCCGGTGAACTCGAACTTCACCTTCCCCAACGACGAAAAATAAATTTCCAACTCGGAATCCAGGTCAAACGTCCCGGACGTTTCCACCGAATACGCCACGATGTTTTTATACGGCAACGAGGTGAAGTCTTTCTTGCTGCCGGTGAGGCCCTGGACGTTGACCGCGATGATCCGTTTGTTGGTAAACACCACGCCATCGCGCATGGATTTGTAGGAGTCGATCACCTGCTCCCCATCCAATAGCAGCGAAGTAACGCGTTCGGCGTATTCGTCGTTCTGCTTGAGTTTGAAGAAGCCTTTGTTGTTGAAATCAATCATCTGCCATTCCCTGTTTTCAAATGAACATCTAAGCCGGATGCACGGGCAACACCACCAACGCCTCCAACCCGCCCTTCGACCGATTGCGCAGTTTCAATTCCCCGCCATGCTCCAACACAATAGCCCGCGCCGCCGATAATCCTAACCCGACTCCCCCGGTACTTTTGTTACGCGATCCTTCCAGGCGAAAGAACGGCGTGAATACCTGTTCATGACTCGACTCGGGAATCCCCGGCCCACGATCCAGTACTTTGATCCGCACGTCCCCGGCAGCAGGTATCAGTTCAATAGCCGGCTCACTTGCGTACTTGATCGCGTTATCGAGCAGATTGGTCATCACCCGCTTAAGCCCCAACGGTCGCCCGAAATACACCAGTCGCAGCGGCCCGCTGAACGCGATGTCGACACCCTGATCCCGATAATCATCCAGCAACGTTTGCAGCAATTCCGCCAGATCAAACTGGGTCGCCGGCTCAAGCCGGGCATCATCCCGGAAGAACTCCAGCGCCGAATTGATCATCGCCTGCATTTCATCCACATCACGAAACAGCCGCTGCTGTTGCTCGCTGTCTTCAATGAATTCCCCGCGCAAGCGCATCCGCGTCAGGGGCGCGCGCAGGTCGTGGGAGATGGCGGCGAGCATTTGGGTACGGTCGCGGATGAAGTGTTGCAGTTGGGCCTGCATGGCGTTGAACGCGAGGATCGCCTGACGAATTTCTTGGGGGCCGAGGGGTTCGATGGGCGGCGCGCGGAAGTCCACACCGAAACGCCGGGCGCCGTCGGCGAAGTGTTGCAAAGGTGTGGCGAGGCGGCGGGTGGCGATCAGTGTGACGAGGGTGGTAGAGATGAGTACCAACAAGATGACGATCAGGTAGCGTGGCGTATCGTCGAGGCCCCAATTGCGCGAGTGTGCGGCGAACAACAGCCAGGAGGCGTCCGGCAACTCGATCAGCAGCGCGTAATGCCCGTCCGCCGAGTTTTCCGTCCAGTCGGCCGGCTCATAGACCTGGATACGACCGGCGAATTTAAGCAACGGTTGCAGGACGGTCGAGCCGACTTCCGAATCCAGATCCTCCACCGTCGGCAGATTGAGCTCGCGCCGATCAAGGTGCCAACTGACGGTGAAGCCGTCATCGCTGACGGATTGCGCCAGCTGGCTGCGCAGTGGTGCCGGGGCGGCCTGGATGATACGGGTGATGGCGGCCATTTTTTCCAGCAACCCGGTTTCGGTCAGTGGCGGGCGCGCCCACACGCCGGCCAGTTGGATAAACAGCCCGTTGAGCGCCAGCGAAATGAGCATCGCCAGAATGATCGTCAAAGCGATCCAGCGCGCCACCGTGTCCCGGCGAATCCGTTTCAGCCAGCTCATCGTCGGGTCACGCTGGGGGTGAACAGGTAGCCGCCATTACGCACGGTGCGAATCATCGCCGGACGTTTACTGTCGGATTCGAGTTTGCGCCGCAGGCGGCTGACTTGCACATCGATGCTGCGATCGAACGCGTCATGGCAATGCCCGCGCGCCAGGTCCAGCAACCGCTCGCGGGTGAGAATGCGCTGGGGGTGTTCGACGAAAACCAGCAGCAAGTCGAACTCGCCGGCCGAGAGCGGGATCATCACATTGTCCGGCGAACGCAGTTCACGACGTGTGACGTCGAGGTGCCAGTCGGCGAAGTCGATCAACGGCCGCGGGCGCTCCTGCACGACCGGGCGGCGCTCGTCCACGCGGCGCAACACGGCGCGCACTCGGGCCAGCAGCTCACGGGCGTCGAAGGGTTTGGTCAGGTAATCATCGGCGCCCAGCTCGAGCCCGACGACCCGATCACTGAGTTCACCCATGGCGGTCAGCATGATCACCGGCATGGCGTAGCGAATCCGCAATTGCTGACACAGGATCAATCCACTGTCCCCCGGCAGCATCACATCAAGAATGATCAGGTCCGGCGGCTGTCGCTCGATGGCCGCCCACAGCGACGCGCCGTCGGTGGCGACTTCGACGCTGTAGCCGTGCTGCACGAAGAATTTTTTTAGCAGATCGAGGACTTCAAGGTCGTCGTCCACAATTAAAAGGCTGTTCACCGAAGGTCACTTGAGGGGGCGAATGGAACCGCCATCTAAAACCATTCACAGCAGCGCGTCATATATTTCAATCCTGCAATAAAACGTCAGCGCCGCAATAAACCAGACATCTTTGCGCAAGGCTCGGGGTTCAGCATCTCGGCGAATTCCTCCCCGAGACTCGCGTCCATGTTGCCTTTCAAATGTGTTCCCTGGCTGGCCCGCAACACTTCGATCGCCATGTTCGCCGCAGGGCTGGCCGGTTGCAGCAGCCAACCGCCTTCGTCCGCCACCGTGACCTGCGCCGAAATCAGCTATTCGGTGTACGACCCGGTGGAACCGTTCAACCGCGGCATCTTCGCGTTCAATCGGGTGGTCGACGACTACGCTCTGGCGCCGGTCGCTCGTGGCTATCGTTACTTGCCGGACTTTTTCCAGACGGGTGTGCATAACTTTGTGGCGAACTTTGGCGAGCCGAAGGTCTTTATCAATGACCTGCTGCAAGGCAATCCGATGCGTTCGGTCAACACCTTTGGGCGTTTCGCGTTGAACACCACGGTCGGCGTGGTGGGTTTGATCGACGTTTCCGGCATGGCCGGCATCCCGCGTCACGACGCGGACTTTGGCCAGACGTTTGGCGTGTGGGGCATCGGCAACGGTCCGATCGTCGAGCTGCCAGTGTTCGGCACTTCAAACAGCCGCGACGCCGCCGGGCGAGTGCTGAGTTTTGTGGTCGACCCGTTCGGCAGCAACAGCGATACCGTGGACACGCTGTCCACCATCAACACGGTCGGCGGCATCGTCGATGGTCGAGCAGAAGCGTTACCGCTGACCGACAGCCTGCAAAAACTGCCGGATTACTACAGCACCTTACGCAACGTAGTCGCCGAGCATCGTGCTGCTTACGTGGCGGATGGCAAGCAAGGCTCAGCGCAAACAACCAAACCTCTATGCGAAGGAGCACCGGCCGATGGTTTCTGAAGGCAATAGTTTGACTCTGCAACAACGGGTGACCCAACACGACGCAGCCAATCTGCACTGCCGGGAAATCACCCTGCGCCTGTCACCGGACTGTCGCCAACTGGTGCTCAGCCGCTACGCAGAACACTATGGTCCGGCGGTGGTGCGCTGGATAGAGCGCAGTCATACAGTGTCGGTGAGCGAGTTGTTTCGCTGGCTCGTGGCCAATGGGGAAACCAGTGTCATGACAGCGGACAGCCTTTCGCTGCCTTGATGAAGCGCCATCAATCCTTTTATGGGTGTGGGCGATGCCGAATCGATCATCGCTTGTTACAGATTCAGCAGCAAGCCAGTGGCCATCAGATAAACCTGGGCGCTGGCTGCGCTATCATCGCGCGCTCTGTGCACCAAGAGTCTTGAACCTGCATGCCCATGTCTTCGCCATTCCCCGACGGCCATCGCTCTCTGCCACCGGTCCTCGCCGGCCCGCTGTTGCGGCGCCTGGAGCCCACGCGCCTGGTGCTCTGGCTGGTGGGAACCCGGGCCTTGTCGCTGACATTGCGCCTGCAAGGTGTCGGCGACATTCGCCTCGACGCCGGGCAATGCACGGTCATCCCGGTTGGCCGTCATGCCTTCGTTCATCTGATCGATGTGCCGCTGACGACCGCCCTGCCCTGCGACACCCAGATCGACTATGACCTGCTGATTGATGACGCCACCGGCATCGCCGACTGGGCGCCTCATCTGCTGTACGGCGAAGCCCGTTGTCCTAACTTTGTTTTGCGTTCGCGCATCGATCAGTTGATGCACGGTTCCTGCCGTAAACCGCATTATCCGGCAGCCGACGGTTTGCTGTGCGTCGATCGTTTTCTGGCGACGGAGCATGCCGCGACAGAGCGCCCGGCCCTGCTGATGATGAGCGGCGATCAGGTGTACGCCGACGATGTCGCCGGCCCGATGTTGCGGGCCATCCATGCCCTGATCGCGCAACTGGGGCTGTTCGAAGAACACCTCGACGGTGCGGTGGTCAGCGACAGCGCCAAGCTGTACGAGCACCCGGCCAGTTACTACCATCGTGCGGATTTGTTACCGGCGCTTGAGAGCAACAAAACCTTGCGCGAGCGATTTTTCGGCGGGGCGCGTAAGCCGATTTTCACCAGCAGCAGTGCCGACAACCATCTGGTGACGTTCGCCGAAGTCATGGCCATGTACCTGCTGGTCTGGTCGCCGACACCCTGGACGCTGATCGCGCCACAACCACCCGCGCTGACGCCCGAAAGACGCAAACGTTATGCCCTCGAACAAACGCGCATCGATGACTTCAAGGCAGGTCTTGGCGGTGTCGGGCGGGCGATGGCGCATCTGCCGTGCCTGATGATTTTCGACGACCATGACATCACCGATGACTGGAATCTTTCCGCGCAATGGGAGGAAACGGCCTACGGCCATCCGTTCTCCAAGCGCATCATCGGCAACGCGCTGCTCGCCTACATGCTGTGCCAGGGCTGGGGCAACAACCCGGATGCGTTCGGCGGCGTCCTGGAAAAAACCCGTTTGTTGAGTGCCACCGGGCACGACCATTATCTCGACAGCGACGTCCAGGACGAGCTGATCGATGAGCTGCTCGGTTTTCAACACTGGCACTACGTGCTGCCCACCACCCCGGCGCTGGTCGTCATCGATACCCGCACCCGACGCTGGCGCAGCGAGATGAACCTCAAGCAACCTTCAGGTCTGCTGGACTGGGAAGCGCTCAGCGAACTGCAACAGGAACTGCTGGATCATCCGTCGGCGATCATCGTTTCGCCCGCGCCGATCTTCGGCGTCAAACTGATCGAAACCGTACAAAAAGTGTTCAGCTGGTGCGGTTATCCGCTGCTGGTCGACGCGGAAAACTGGATGGCCCATCGCGGCGCGGCCCAGGTCATCCTGAACATTTTCCGACACTCGCGGACACCCGGTAACTACGTGGTGCTGTCGGGTGATGTGCATTATTCCTTCGTCTACGAAGTCCTGATCCGACACCGCAAGGCCGGCCCGCGAATCTGGCAGATCACCAGCAGCGGCATCAAAAACGAATTCCCGCCCGCGCTGCTCGAATGGTTCGACCGCCTCAACCGCTGGCTCTACTCACCGCGCTCGCCCCTGAACTGGCTGACCAAACGCCGACGGATGCGCATCACCCCGCACATCCCTGAACATGCTGAAGCGGGTGAGCGGCTGTGGAATTCGGCGGGGATCGGCCAAGTGTTCTTCAATGAGAAAGGACAACCCCAGGAAATTTATCAGCACAACTCAAACGGTGCGCCGAAGACGCGAATGATCGCGCCTGACAATGACGACTGAATGTGTGAGCCACCATGAACCTCACCCGAACCCTGATCATCGGCAACTCTGGCGCAGGCAAAAGTTGGCTGGCTAAACGCTTGGCCGAACGACTACACGTGCCGTGGACCGATCTCGATCGGGTTCACTGGACGTCAGATGAATGCAGCATCGCCCGCCCTCGCCCCGAAGCACTGGGCATGGCGCGAGTGCTGGCCGATGAAGAGTGCTGGGTGATCGAGGGTGTTTACGGCTGGATCGTCAGCGAAGTTATCCACCGCGCAACAGCGCTTGTCTGGCTGTGTGTTGACGACGAAAACTGCGTCGCCAATATTCGCCAGCGAGAAAACAGACCAGACAACGACGGGTTGCTGATAGCGTTGCTGGAATGGGCTGGCAGTTATCGTGCTCGCGAAGACTCCAGTGGGTTTTCCGCACACCGACAACTGTTCGAAGGATTCAGCGGTTCAAAGATCAAACTCATGGATCGAAGTGAAATCACGGCCTTCGTGAACCCCCTTTCCGACTCATCTCACAGCGTTTAACAAGGATTTGTATGTTTGCACGGAGCAAGTTGGTGCCCGAACTGATGGTCACCGACATCAAGAGAAGCCTGTATTTCTGGACTTCATTAGTCGGTTTCAAGATCGCCTACGAGCGTCCAGAAGCGGGTTTCGCCTACCTCGATAAAAACGGCGTGCAAATCATGCTGGAGCAATACGCACCGAACGAAGGCCAGTGGATGACAGGTGCATTGGAAGCGCCGTTTGGCCGGGGCATTAACTTTCAGATCACTGTTGATCTCGTCGAACCGATACTCAAGCGATTGGCAGAAGTTGAATGGCCCTTGTTCCGTCCCTGCGCCGAGGTCTGGTATCGCGCCGATGCGGTGGAAGTCGGGCAACGTGAGTTTTTGGTGCAGGATCCGGATGGGTATCTGCTTCGGCTGGTGGAAAGTTTGGGGGAGCGGGCGTTTTTGTCAGGCCGTTGAGGTCACCACGCAAAAATCTGTAGCGCGACGCATGATCGTTCCCACGCTCTGCGTGGGAGTGCAGCCCCGGACGCTCCGCGTCCCAAAAGCGGACGCAGAGCGTCCATTGAGGCATTCCCACGCAGAGCGTGGGAACGATAACTCTCCTAGGCGGTGGTTAGAGCCCGACAAACCCCTCTGACAATCATCTCCACTTCCCGCTCATCAATCGTCAGCGGTGGCAGGAGGCGAATGGTTTTGCCCCGCGTCACATTGATCAGCAAGCCGTGATCCCGTGCGGCGATCAGGGTCAGGTCGCGGATCGGCTGCTTGAGTTCGATGCCGATCATCAACCCTTGGCCACGAATCGCCAGGACGTTCGAGTCGTCTGCCAGTTCGGCACGCAGTCTGGCCAGCAGACGTTCGCCCTGCAGTCTGGCGTTTTCCAGCAGGCCCTGTTCTTCGATGATGTCCAGCACTGTGCAGCCGATACGGCACGCCAGCGGGTTGCCGCCGAAGGTGCTGCCGTGGCTGCCGGGGGTGAACAGATCGGCGGCTTTGCCCCGGGCCAGGCAGGCGCCGATGGGAATGCCGTTGCCGAGGCCTTTGGCCAGGGTCATGACGTCCGGGACGATGCCTTCATGCTGGAAAGCGAACCACCGGCCGGTTCGACCGATGCCGGTCTGGATTTCGTCGAGCATCATCAGCCAGGCGCGCCGGTTGCACAGGTCGCGTACGGCTTTCAGGTAACCGGCAGGCGCCAACTGGACACCGCTTTCGCCCTGAATCGGTTCCATCAGAATCGCCACGATGCGCGGGCCATGAACCTGCTGCACCTTTTCCAGCGCATGGAGGTCGCCGAAGGGCACTTTAACGAAGTCGCCGGGCAACTCATTGAATCCCAAACGCACGGCCGGGCCGTCGCTGGCGGAAAGAGTGCCCAATGTCCGGCCGTGGAAGGCGTTTTCCATGACCACCACCAGCGGCCGTTCGACGCCTTTGTGCCAGCCGTAAAGCCGCGCGAGTTTCAGTGCGGTTTCATTAGCTTCGGCACCGGAGTTGTTGAAGAACGCCCGCTCCATGCCCGCCAACTTCGTCAGTTTCTTCGCCAACCGTTGCTGCCAGTCGATGCTGTAGAGATTGGAGGTGTGCAGCAGCAGTCCGGCCTGCTCGCTGATCGCCGACACGATTCGAGGATGGGAGTGGCCAACGTTGGTCACCGCCACACCCGCCACCGCATCCAGATACTCACGACCCGCCTGATCCCAAAGTCGAGTGCCCAGGCCTTTGCTGAAACTCAGGGCCAGAGGTTGGTAAGTGGTCATCAGGCAGGCGGCGGTCATGACATCAAGCTCCATCAATTGTCGGTGTTTTTGCAGTATGGTTAGCCACCTGAGCTGGATAAACGCTGTAACACTTCAATCATCTTAAAGCTGAGCTTGATAATGGATTTGTTCCAGGCAATGACGGTTTACGTAAGGGTGGTGGAAGCCGGCAGCATGACTGCGGCCGCACAGCAGTGCGAAATGTCCACGACCATGGTCGGCAACCACCTTCGCGCGCTGGAGCAACGTCTGGGTGTGCGCTTGTTGAACCGTACGACGCGGCGCCAGCGACTGACGGAATTCGGCTCGGCTTATTACCAGCGCTGTCTGGAGGTGCTGGGATTGGTGGCCGATTCCGAACGCTTGGCTGAACAGAGCCAGGACACGCCGAGCGGGATCTTGCGCATCACTGCTCCGCTGACCTTCGGCACTGAAAAGCTCGCACCAGCGCTTAGCGAGTTCACCCTGCGTTACCCGCAAGTCAAACTGGACGTGGTGCTCACCAATGGGCGACCCGATCTTCTCGAGAACGGCCTCGACGTGGCGTTTCGCTTGGGCGCGATTGAACCGTCCAACCTGATCGCCCGTCCGCTCATCGACTACACGCTGACCATGTGCGCCTCGAAGGACTATCTGGCACGCCGAGGCACACCGGAAAAACCCGAAGACCTGCAACATCATGACTGCTTGTCGTTTGCCTATCCGGTTGGCGATGACTGGCAATCCGTGGAAAAACATTGGCGCCTGAGCGGGCCGGAAGGCGAAGTGATGGTGGCCGTCAGAGGCCCGATGCTGATCAACAGTTCGGCCGGGCTGCATCAGGCTGCTCGAACCGGGATGGGCGTCGTGATGTTGCCCGACGCGTTGGTCGAGCAGGATTTGCTGGACGAAAAACTGGTGGCGTTGATGCAGAACTATCAACTGCCGAGCCGGTCGATGCACCTGGTGTACGCCCAGGATCGCTACCGCTTACCGAAATTGCGTCACTTCGTCGACTTCGCCATGCAGTTGTGGGCCAAACACTAGCGGGGGCTACACGCCATGCACTAATCTCCTCGACTGAAGGGTCACTTTGATATCAGTGCAGGGAGAGCGGTGATGGGTGAAGCATCGAATATCGAGCCGTTGAAATTCAATGTGTCGGATTTGAACGAGGACATGCTGCACACCATTCTGGAACTGGTCAGTGACGGCATTTGGGACTGGAACGCCAACACCGGGTTCGTCTACCGCAATCCCGGGTGGTATGAAATGCTCGGCTACGAAGTTCACTCCCTGGACAACACCGTGTTTACCTGGGAAAACGTGATTCACCCCGACGATTACCCGCGGGTGATGACGGTGTTTGATGATTACCTGAATCAACGAGTGCCGGGCTATCAAGCCGAGTATCGCTGCCGCAAGAAGGACGGCAGTTATACCTGGATCGAAGATCGCGGCTACGTGCTGGCTCGCAATGTCGACGGATCGGTGGCGCGGATGGTCGGCGCGCACCGCAGTATCGAAGACAAGAAACGCCTCTTCGAAGAGATGGAACGGCGCAATCAATCCCTTGAAGCCATCGTCGAAGAACGTACCCGTGAATTGTCGCGGGTCAATCAGCAGCTGCAAATTCAACTCGAAGAAAACCGCAAACTGGCGGAAACCGATGCGCTGACGTCGATCGCCAATCGCTATCGTCTGGAAAAAGCCATGCCCCAGGAGTGCGACCGTTCCCAGCGCTTTCGGCAGCCGCTGTCACTGATCGCCATGGACATCGATGACTTCAAGAACATCAACGATTACTACGGCCATGCTTTGGGAGATGCGACGTTGATTCAGGTCGTCGAGAGCGTGGAACGCTGCGTGCGCGAAGGCGATCTATTGGCGCGTTGGGGCGGCGACGAGTTCATCCTCATCCTGCCCAATACTTCGCTGGTCAACGCCAGATCCATCGCCGAAAAAATCCGCCATGGCCTGTCGAGTCTGCCGCCTGTGGGAGAGTTTCAGGTGACCATGAGTTTTGGCGTGGTCCAGCGCTTTGAAGAAGAGCAACAGACGGGTTTTCTGGCCAGGGCGGATCAGGCGCTGTATCGGTCGAAGATTGCGGGCAAAAATGTGATTTCGGGATGAGTACCGTCCTGCATGTCCGCGATGTACTGGCCTCGGAAGTGGAATCCGTACGGCTTTTTCTTGAGCAGAACGGATGGGCTCACCGCCTGGGAACAACTCAACATTTTGCGCAGTTGATCGCCAATTCCCAACGTACTGCGCTTGCCGTGAAGAACGCCCACATCGTCGGGTTTGCCCGAGGCATCACCGACGGTCTGTCCAACGGTTACCTGTCGATGGTTGTCGTGGCCGGGCAGCATCGGCGAGCAGGCGTTGGTCGGGCACTGGTCGAGCATGTCATGGGCGAGAACACTGACATCACCTGGGTTCTGCGCGCGGGACGCGAAGGCGCTTCAGAATTCTTCTCGCGCCTGGGCTTTGAAACGTCAAGCATCGCGATGGAGCGCCCACGCAAACGATAGACAAACCGCGCTTCACATCCCCGCCTTCACCAGCACAGGTTTCTCCTGATACCGATCCGGGTACAGCTGCTTGAGTGCCGCAACTTTCGGCAGGTCGTTGATCACGATGTACGGATACGTCGGGTGCTCGGTCAGGAAGTCCTGATGTTCCTCCTCCGCCGGGTAGAAACCGTTGTAGGTTTCCAGCTTGGTCACAATGGGCTTGTTGAACGAACGGGCGGCGTCGAGTTGAACTCCAGTGGCGTCAGCATTGAGCTTTGAACCTGATGCTGAGGCGAGAAAACGCTGATGACTGCCACGACATCCCTGTACATCGGCTGCGCCGGATGGAACCTGCCCCGCGAACAGTGGAAGGCATTTCCCGACGCAGGCACTCACCTGCAACGGTATGCGGCACAGTTAACGTGCGTGGAAATCAACAGCTCGTTTTATCGGCCTCACCGCCCGGCGACTTATGCCCAGTGGGCCGAAAGTGTGCCGAAAGGATTTCGGTTTTCAGTCAAAGTCCCGAAACAGATCACCCACGAAGCTCGCTTGCTGAACTGTAAAGTGTTGATCGATAACTTTATTGAGCAATGCTCCCATCTGGGCCAGAAGCTTGGGTGCCTGCTGATCCAGCTCCCGCCCTCTTTATCCTTCGAAGTCAAAACTGCCGAAGCCTTCTTCAACACATTCCGTTCGCACTACAGAGGCTATGCGGTGTTTGAACCGAGGCATGTCAGCTGGCAAACGCCTGAGGCGCAAGCGCTACTGATTGAGCATCGAATCGGCCAAGTGGCAGCCGATCCTTCGCCCCTACCCAATGGCGATTTACCAGGTGCCTGGCAGGGCATCCGCTACTACCGATTACACGGATCACCGCGAATCTACTACTCAAGTTACGAAATGCCATGGCTTGGGGAACTGGCTCAAAAGTTACAAACCCACGCCGACGACACTCCCACCTGGTGCATCTTCGACAACACCGCCAGTGGCGCGGCGACGACCAATGCGCTGGAACTTCAGCGAATGACATCTCCACGCCAAAAATGATGACCAACCGCCTGTTCATCCGTGACAACTCAGGTCAGGTCCAATAGATTAGGCGGCCTGAAAAGGCTCCGTGCTTTCTCGCCTAAACCCAAGTTAAAAGAAGTAGTGAAATTTCAATGTCCGATTCCAATACCGCTGAATCCGTAGTCACCTTGTCGTCCAAAGCGGAATACGAAAACTCCATCAATCTTTCACAGCATGTGCCGCAGGCCAAGACCATCAGCGAGATGGTCCTGGACGCTTTTCAATCCACCCGGGAAAGCGACCAGATCCGCGAGCTGCGCGTCGCGATTCGCCAGGCCCACGATAGCTTCGATGACGATAAAGCCTATGAACTGATGGGCGAACTCAAACAACTGAAAGACGCCGAAGCGTCCGACATTGCCGCGCTTGAAGACCTGAGCAGCAAGTTCCCGATCAGCCGTATTCTTTCCAGCTTCAAGGACGACCCGGCCTTTCAGGAAATCGTCTATGGCTTGGCATTGAAGGTGCTGAACCAGACTCACCAGGCCATCAGCAACCCGAGCACCGGCAAGAGCAAAGTGGCTCGCGCCAAGAAAGACCTCGAAGTGTTCACCATCAGCAAGGATGGCGTGAGCGTCACGCTGCCGCTGCGCACCCCACGTTCGAGCCTGAACGTTGACCGCGAAGCATTGGAGTTCCTCGGCTTGACCTTCGTCGGCGAAGGCGATGACGCGGTACTTGAAAGCGAGACGTTCCTGGACAACACCGGGGCCGAACAAGCGGTTAACCGCAAAAGCATCATCACCGCACTTCAGCAACAAACCGCGTTCGACGGCTACAGCATCGCCGCGCAGTAACACGATTGACCTGAAAGCCCCGCCCGCTCCCACAGGGTAATGCTGTTCACTTAAGACAATCATCAGTCGAGCGAGAACCTGTGGCGAGGGGATTCAGCGAAACGTCGCACCGCCCCTCGCCACAAATGAGTGCCCGCGCTTAAGTGAACAGCATTACGCCCGTGAAACGGGGCTTTTTATTGCCCGAAAAGACTTACCGCGCTGACGGATACAGGGCCGCGATCATATCCACTTCGATCGGGGCGTTCTTCGGCAGCTGATAAACCCCGACGGTCGTTCGGGTGTGTTTACCTGCCTCACCCAACACATGCGTGAAGACGTCAGACGCGCCGTTGGCCACGTCACTGAGGTCCACAAAATCGAAAGTGGATTTCACATAGACCGTGATGCGCAGCAGTGCCTTGACGTTATCCAGTGACCCGATGGCCTCTCGGATCAATGCAAGTCCGCGTATCGCGCTGATGCCAGCCGCCTCTTGAGCGTCGGCCAGATTAAGCTCCAGCCCCACCCGTCCGGGGTACTGGACTTTGCCGTTCATCCGCGGCACCAGCCCGCTGACATACAGCTCATCATCGTGCCGAATCAGCGGCGCGTAATGCCCGCCGGCAGAGTTCTCGTCGTAGATATCAAAGCCGAGTTCTTTTGCCATCGCGAGGAAGCGTTCGTCGCGACTCATTTGATTACTCATTAACTGAACCCTCTTAATCAATCATGCATACGCGCAGATGATGGTAGAGACAGACGCTTGCTTTGATCAGAGCAAGTTCGTATAGAATCCAGCGAACTTTACTGCCAGGGAGACCAGTAAAATGCAGCGCGCCGTCATCGCCGCCATCGAGTTCCAGCCTGGAGTGCCGCTGGTACAGCAGATCGTCGATCAGTTGTCTTTGGCCATCAGCCAGGGCGGCCTGCCTCACGGGGCCAAGTTGCCACCGATTCGCGAGCTATCCGAGTTGATGAACGTGGGTAAATCCACGGTGGTCGACGCGCTCGACCGATTGCGGGCCAAAGGACTGGTGGTCTCACGCCAAGGCTCGGGGCATTACATTCACCGCCCAAGCACCCAACCCCACAGTGCGGCCGGCCCCAACCTGCAGCCCCAAGACACGCTCAGTCGGGTCCGCCGCAAATTGCTGCAGGACAACGGCGCGCTGCGCCCCGGCTGCGGATTTCTGCCCGCCTCGTGGCTGCCCGCCGACGACTTGCTCAAAGCCGTGCGCGGCACCCTTCGCGCGACCGCGCTACGGATGGGCGAATACGGAGAGGTCGGTGGTTACCTCCCGCTGCGCGAGGCGTTGCGGGTCAAGCTGGCGACCGTCGGCATCGAGGTGCCGGTTGAGCAGATCATCACCACCGCCAATACCGTGCAGGCCATCGACCTGCTGATGCGTCTGTTGATAAAACCGGGTGACACGGTGCTGCTCGACGACCCGTGCTACTTCAACATGCACACCAACCTGGCGTTGCACGGCGCCAAGGTCATCACCATTGCCCGCGATTGCGACGGTCTGAATCTGGAAACGTTCGAACAATTGCTGATTGCCCATCGCCCCGTGCTGTACATGACCAACAGCACACTGCACAACCCGACCGGGCACTCGTTCTCCGCAGCCCAGGTTTATCGCCTGCTGGAGCTGAGTCACCGTTATGGCGTGCACATCCTCGAAGACGATTTGTACGGCGACATCCAGCAAAGGCGCACTCCGCGCCTGGCCGCGAGCGGTCTGGACCATGTCAGTTACGTGTCCGGGTTCTCCAAGACCCTGACCGCCAACAGCCGGGTCAGCTATACCGCGTTATCACCGCAACTGGCCGCACGAATGATCACCTTGAAGCTGGCCTGCGGTGGCGTCACCTCGGAACTGGCGGAGCAGATCACCTGCACCATGCTCAGCAATGGCAGCTACGCCAAACACACCCGTCGCACGGTTGATCGTCTGTATGAATCGAGCAGTCGCGTGACGAGATGGCTGGTAGAGGCTGGATGCTCGGTGTCATCGATACCGGGTGAAGGGTTGTTTATCTGGACGCGGTTGCCGGATGGCCTGCATGCCGAAACGCTGGCTATCAAAGGCCTCGAAAGCGACCTCGTCCTTGCCCCCGGCACCTTGCTGAGTAAAGCCGCCGATGCCAGCAGCTTCCTGCGCTTCAACGTCGCGCACAGTGATAGCCCGCAGGTGCGCGAGCGGTTCTTTCGACTGCTCGATCGCTGAGTTTTTCTGATTCACCGCGGTGCGGCCATCGCGAGCAGGCTCACTCCCACAGGGGTTCAGCGTCGTACTCAGAATCTGAGGCTACTCCGATCAAAATGTGGGAGCGAGCCTGCTCGCGATTGGGGCAACGCGGTCCACCAGAAAGCCAGCCAACAAAAAGCCCCGCCTCTTCTCTCGAAGGGCGGGGCTTTTCTTTACAGCATCCGACGCTTAAGGCGCGTACGTCAGCAACAGCTCCGTCGGCACTTTGAAGTCCAGGGACATCATCACGCTCAACGCGGTAATGGTGAAGATCGAGAACACGAACAGCTTGCGTGCCCAGACCGTGTCATCCACTGCCTTGTAACCGGTCCAGGCCATGTACAACCAGTACATGCCCATGGCCGCGGCGACGGCGAGGTAGCTCATGCCGGCGTAGCCGCTGAAGGTCAGCATCAAGGTCGCCACGAGGAAGGCCAGGATGTAGAGCAGGATGTGCTTCTTGGCCACTTGAATCCCGCGCTTCACTGGCAACACCGGAATCGATGCGGCCAGGTAATCGTTGAAGCGGAAGATCGCGATGGCGTAGGAATGCGGCATCTGCCACAGGCTGAACATCACCAGCAACGTCAGTGCGGCCATGTCGAAGCTGTTGGTCACAGCGACGTAACCGATCACTGGCGGCATGGCGCCCGACAGGCTGCCCACCAGCGTGCCGTGAACCGACTTGCGCTTGAGGTACAGGCTGTAGAAGCCGACGTAGATGACGAAACCGATCACCGCGAACATCGCGGCCAGCGGATTCGCCACCTTGTACAACAACGCAACGCCGGCAACACCAAGGACGGTCGCGAAAATCAGCGCCAGTTTCAGGGAGATCAAGCCCTGGACCAGCACCCGATTCTTGGTGCGTTCCATCTTCAGGTCGATGTCGCGGTCGATGCAGTTGTTGAACACGCAACCGGAAGCCACTACCAGGGATGTGCCGATCATTGCTGCCAGGAAAATGGCCAGATCGACATGCCCTTTCGAGGCCAGGAAAAATCCGCCTGCCACTGAAAGCACGTTACCGAAAATGATCCCCGGTTTGGTGATTTGGATAAAGTGCTTCAAGGACATTCGGACTTACCTCACTTCGCCATCATGTTGGTGTGGATGCTGAACATGATCCACAGCGACAGGCCAACCAGCAGGACAATCACGATCGCGGCGAAAACAAACGCAACCACGTTGTTACGCTGCGCGGCGGAACGGTCCAGGTGGAGGAAGTACACCAGGTGCACCAGCACCTGGATAACGGCGAAAGCCAGTACGATCCACAGAGTCAGCGACTTCGGCAGCGACGGGTACATCACCAGGCCGAAAGGAATGACGGTCAGGATCACCGACAGAATGAAACCGATAGCGTAAGACTTGACGCTGCCGTGGCCGGCGTCGTGGCTATCGTGGGAATGAGCGTTAGCCATTTACATAGTCCCCATCAGATAAACAACGGTGAATACGCAGATCCACACCACGTCCAGGAAGTGCCAGAACAGGCTCAGGCAGCTCAGACGTGTCTTGTTGGTCGCCGTCAGGCCGTTTTTCTGCACCTGATACATCATGATCGCCATCCAGATCAGACCGCTGGTCACGTGCAGACCGTGGGTGCCGACCAGGGTGAAGAACCCGGAAAGGAAGCCGCTGCGGCTAGGGCCGTAGCCCTCGGAGATCAGTACGTGGAACTCGTTGATCTCCATGCCGATGAAGCCGGCGCCGAACAGGAAGGTCATGCCCAGCCAACCCAGCACCTGGCTCTTCTTGCCCTTGAACAACGCCAGCATGGCGAAGCCGTAGGTGATCGAACTGAACAACAGCAGAGCGGTTTCGCCCAGCACGTAGGGCAGCTCGAAGATGTCGTGGCCCGACGGGCCACCCGCTACGTTGTTAACCAGTACCGCGTACACCGCGAAGATCGACGCAAACAGAATGCAGTCGGTCATCAGGTAGAGCCAGAAACCGAATACGGTCATCTCGCCCGAGTCGTGGTGATGGTCATCGTGCCCATGTCCATCGACATGGGTGTGTCCAGCATTGGTCACTAAGTTCGACATGGTTTAAGCCTGTTCCAACGAGGTTTCAACACGGGTGGCGGTGGCTGGAACTTTCCCGGCCGCTACCAGACGCTTGTGCTGCTCGGCTTCGATGCGTTCGATTGTCTCGACCGGCACCATGTAGCCTTGGTCATCACGTGCAGCGTGGATCACGAAGTAGACCACGGTGCCAACCAGGCCAACGATGGCCAGCCACCAGATGTGCCAGATCATCGCGAAACCGAACACGGTCAACAGAGCCCCCATGACCACACCGGTCGCGGTGTTGTTTGGCATGTGGATCGGTTCGTACCGGCTAGGCGCCTGGTACGCGGTACCGTTTTCCTTGGCTTCAGTGAACGGGTCGATGGTTTCGGCTTTTGGCAGCACAGCGAAGTTGTAGAACGGTGGTGGCGACGAGGTCGACCATTCCAGCGTGTGCGCATTCCACGGGTCGCCGTGTTCGCACATGTTTTCTGGCTTGTTGCGATCACGCACGCTCACGTAGAGCTGGATCAGCTGGCAAGCGATACCCACAGCGATCATCACCGCACCGAACATGGCCACGTACAGGTAAGGCACCCACTCAGGATTGGTGGTGGCGTTCAGACGACGGGTCATGCCCATGAAGCCCAGTGCATAGAGCGGCATGAACGCGACGAAGAAGCCCGAGATCCAGAACCAGAACGCTGCCTTGCCCCAACCTTCGTGCAGCTTGAAGCCGAACGCTTTAGGGAAGTAGAACGCGAAGCCTGCGATGTAACCAAATACCGCGCCGCCGATGATCACGTTGTGGAAGTGAGCGATCACGAACAGGCTGTTGTGCAGAACGAAGTCAGCACCCGGGATGGCCAGCAGTACGCCGGTCATGCCGCCGATGGCGAAGGTCACCATGAAGCCCAGGGTCCACAGAACCTGGCTGGTGAAACGCAGACGGCCTTGGTAAATGGTAAATAGCCAGTTGAATAGCTTCACCCCCGTCGGGATCGAAATCAGCATCGTCGCCAGACCGAAGAAGGCGTTGACGCTGGCACCCGAACCCATGGTGAAGAAGTGGTGCAGCCAGACCATGAAGCCCAGGATCGAGATCGCACCCGATGCGTAGACCATCGAGTGGTGGCCGAACAGACGCTTGCCAGTGAAGGTCGAGATGACTTCGGAGAAGATCCCGAATGCCGGCAGAATCAGGATGTACACCTCGGGGTGACCCCAGGCCCAGAACAGGTTGACGTACATCATCGGATTGCCACCAAGTTCATTGGTGAAAATGTGGAAATCCATGTAACGGTCAAGCGTCAGCAGTGCCAGGGTAGCGGTCAGGATCGGGAACGAAGCCACGATCAAAACGTTGGCCCAGGTGCAGGTCCAAGTGAAGATCGGCATGTCCATCAGCTTCATGCCAGGGGTACGCATCTTCAGCACGGTGGCCAGGAAGTTGACCCCCGTCAGCGTCGTACCCAACCCGGATAGCTGTAGCGCCCAGATGTAGTAATCCATCCCCACGCCCGGACTGTATTGCAGGCCCGACAGCGGCGGATAGGCAACCCAACCGGTCTTGGCGAATTCGCCGACGCCCAGGGACAGGTTGATCAGCACCACGCCCGATACCAGCAGCCAGAAGCTCAAGGAGTTCAGGAACGGATAGGCAACGTCACGCGCGCCGATCTGCAGCGGCACCGCAAGGTTCATCAGGCCGGTGAAGAATGGCATCGCCATGAAGATGATCATGATCACACCGTGAGCGGTGAAGATCTGGTCATAGTGTTCAGGTGGCAGGTAGCCAGGCGAACCCTCGGTGGCCATGGCCAACTGGGTACGCATCATGATGGCGTCGGCAAAACCGCGCAGCAGCATGACCATGGCGACGATGATGTACATCACGCCGATTTTCTTGTGGTCGACCGAGGTCAGCCACTCGGTCCACAGGTAGGTCCACTTCTTGAAGTAAGTGATCCCCGCGAACAGCGCCAGACCACCGAGCGCGATCATGGCGATGGTTATCATCACGATCGGTTCGTGGAACGGGACCGCTTCCCAACTTAATTTACCAAACATCGTTTACTCCTCTGCCCCGGCAGCTGAATGCGAGTTCATGTCCATTCCTTGCGTAGCGGCCACTTCTTTCTCTTTCTTCTCGTGCTTGACCTTCGGACCCGGTTTCATGCCTTCGTACTTGTCGACGATGATCTGGAACAGGTTCGGAGTGACCGAGGAGTAGAGCTCGACTGGGTTGTTCTGGCTCGGCTTGGAAAGGGCTGCGTATTCAGCTTCTTCAAGCTGTTTAGGTGCCTTTTTGACTTCACTTACCCAGGCGTCGAAATCTTCCTGGGAAGTTGCGATAGCCTTGAATTTCATGCCAGTGAAACCAGCGCCGCTGTAGTTGGCGGAGATACCGTCCATTTCAGCGTTCTGGTTGGCGATCAGGTGCAGTTTGGTCTGCATGCCGGCCATCGCGTAGATCTGGCCACCCAGGGCCGGGATGAAGAACGAATTCATCACGGAGTCCGAAGTCACCTTGAAGTTGATCGGCGTGTGCGCCGGGAACACGATCTTGTTGACGGTGGCGATGCCTTGCTCCGGATAGATGAACATCCACTTCCAGTCCAGCGCGACCACTTCAATGGTGATCGGCTTGACGTCGGACTCCAGCGGCTTGTAAGGATCCAGCGCGTGGGTCGATTTGTAGGTGATGTAACCCAGGGCAATGATGATCAGTACCGGGATCGTCCACACTGCGATTTCGATCTTGGTGGAGTGCGACCACTTCGGTGTGTAGACGGCATCCTGGTTGGACGCGCGATATTTCCAGGCGAACAGGAAGGTCATGACGATGACCGGTACCACGACCAGAAGCATCAGCAGCGTTGCGGTGATGATCAGGTTTCGCTCATCCAGGCCAACCTGGCCCTTGGGATCGAGCAAGGTCATGTTGCAGCCTGACAGCAACAACGTGCCGAGCAGCGGCAATAAGCCTAGTAGCCTGGGGTACCTGTTTTTACTCATCTCACGACCTCTAAAGCAGCTTGCGCAATGCAGTTGGGTTTTGATCGCCAACACTTCACCCTGCCAAGGGTTGGCATTTTTCTTGGATTGAATAAGGGCTGCCCGTCGCGCGTCAGACGCTGTTCGACAAATCCTGGGCTAGCGGTAAGTTCTTATTCGAATTCGTGGTCAAAGGCCTTGTTACAGACCAATTCCATTTGGTGCGGAAAGTTGGAAGGCTCCGACACCGGGGAGTCGCACGAAGCGTTCAAGCTCCTCGACGCCCTGTTTTCCTGCTCAAGGTGAGCAGTGCCGGAATTCAGTGCGGGCGATTGTAGATATGTAACGATTCATAAACCATGTCTCATCCCGAAATAAATTTTATCCATTCCAGCAACAATCATTAACGGTTTTTGCAAAAGTGCGGCATCTTATCGAAATTCATTCTCAACAAAAACACCAAAATTTGTAGGTCTACCGAGCGCAGTTCAGACAGCTATTAGTGCTCAAGCAGGGACTTCGACGCTGCCCTAGCCCCTATGAAGCAAGGGCTCTGGCGATTCGCCAGCCCCTGTTAAAACTGCCTGCTTGCGCGCGATAGCCTTGAAATCGGAAGTCGCCCGAATAGACCAATTTCGTTGCCTGGCTATGCACCGATCCAGCCCCGTGAAATGCCTTGCGACAGTCACGCTGTGACAACATGTCGCACATGTTTCGCACCCATTCTTGTCGGGCATCAAGGTCTTTTACCTGTGGACTGAAATGCAAAACGCCCCGGCCTTCTCAACGAAGGCCGGGGCGTTTCAGGTTTCACTCAACGGTAAGGCGAATAGCCTCAGCGCAGCGCCTTGCGGTTACGCGAAGTGAGCAGCGGCACCAGCACCACGATCAGCACGAACGCCAACAGCGCCCACTGCGCCAGCGACAAGCCGAGGATCGGCGGGTACGGCGTGGAGCAGAAGCCATCGACCTGGAAGCCCAGCGGGAAGATCTTCGCCAGCGGCAGGCCATCCACAATCGGTTGCAACACATCAACGCCACAGCTGACCGCCGGGTAGAACTGGGTGTAGACGTGATGCCCGGCCACCGCGACGCCGGCCAGTGCGCAAATCACCACCAGGGTTTCCAGCACCGTGATGCTGCGACGGGTGCGCATCGCCGCGCCAATGAAGGCAAACAGCGCAACCAGCAACAACGCATAGCGTTGCAGGATGCACAGCGGGCACGGTGCCTCGCCCAGCGCAATTTGCATGTACAACGCGCCACCGATCAGCGCCAGACAGATGACGCCCAGCAACACCAGATAGCGCCGTTCACGTCCCAACCGCATCGTTTCCTCGCTCATCGCGTTTCCCTTGTAAAGATCGATTGCCCGGAAGTCTACACGCAGGCTCCAACCTTTGAGAGCCCGGCGCGTACCGGTGATGATCGGGGAATAGACGATAAACCCGTTAAGGAGGGATTAACCTTCGAAGGATTTTTACGAATGAAGGCCGTGGTGCTCGCGATGAAGGCGACTCGGTCTGTCCTGATAGAGAGCGTGGGAACGATCAGGGAGAGAGGCTTATTCCAACGCCGAAGCCGGCCCGAAGAACTCGTAACGGCTCTGCTTCTCCGGTACACCCAACGCCTTCAGGTGACGCTTGATCGCCGCCATAAACCCTTTCGGCCCCAGGAAGTAAGCGTCCAGATCGCGCTGCTCTGGCAACCATTCACCCAGCTGCTCGCGGCTCAACAACCCGACCTGGTGCGCTGCCGGACTCACGCCGTCATCTTCGGCGTAGCAATAGAAGCGTTTGAGTTGCGGGTGACGCTCGGCCAAACCATCGATCCAGTCGCGGAAGGCGTGAACGCTGCCGTTGCGTGCGCAGTGGATAAAGTGCACCGGCCGCTCGGTCGCCAACGCCGCTTCCAGCATCGCTAGCGTCGGGGTGATGCCCACGCCGCCACTGATCAGCACCAACGGTTTGTCGCTGGCGGTCAGGGTGAACTCGCCCGATGGCGGGAACAGTTGAATGCTTGAGCCGACATGCAGCTGATCGTGCAAGTAGTTAGAAGCGCGGCCACCGGTTTCACGTTTGACGCTGATGCGGTACTGGCCCTTGTTGGGCAAGGCCGACAACGAATAGTTACGGCGAATCTCTTCGCCATCGAGGATCAGTTTCATGCCGATGTACTGGCCCGGTTCAGCGGCCAGAATCGCGCCTTTGTCGGCAGGTTCGAAGTAGAACGAGGTGATTTCCGCGCTTTCCTCGACCTTGGCCGCGACGATGAATTCCCGCGCCCCGCGCCAGCCGCCGGGGGCCTGTTCCTTTTGATCGTAGATGCTGGTTTCGGCGCCAATCAGGATCTCGGCCAATTGACCGTAGGCCGCGCCCCAGGCGCTCATCACTTCAGGAGTGGCGATTTCGTCGCCCAGCACTTCGGAAATGGCGCGCAGCAGGCACGTGCCGACAATCGGGTAGTGTTCCGGAAGGATTTGCAGGGCCACGTGTTTGTTGATGATCTTGGCCACCAGATCGCCCAACTGGTCGAGCTGGTCGATGTGGCGGGCGTACATCAATACGCCGTTGGCAAGGGCGCGTGGCTGGTCACCGCTGGCCTGGTGGGCCTGGTTGAACAGCGGGCGGACTTCCGGGTATTCGGAGAGCATCATGCGGTAGAAGTGAGTGATCAGCGCTTCGCCACCGCTTTCCAGCAGCGGCACGGTGGATTTGACGATGGCACGGTCTTGAACGCTAAGCATAAAGTGACTCCTGGGCTACTTTAGTTACTAACTGATTGCCCTATGCGTATCACTTTCCATGCCAATAATTTAAGTGTTTAAAATCAACAACTTATGAACAGAGTAGTCATATCGACCCAGACTGACTTATAGTCATACCGACTACACGGAGTCACTATGACTGCAAAATCATTGCTCACCGCCTTACTGCCGCTGGTCTCTGACCTGTCCCGCGAACTCCCCGAAGGCGAGCGTTATCGGCGCCTGCTCGAAGCCATGCGCGCCCTGCTCCCCTGCGATGCCGCCGCCCTCCTGCGCCTTGATGGCGAATGGCTGGTGCCGCTCGCCGTCGACGGGTTGAGCACCGACACCCTCGGCCGACGCTTCAAAGTCAGCGAACACCCGCGCTTCGAAGCCTTGCTCAGCAGCCACGGCCCGACACGGTTCGCCGCCGACAGCGACTTGCCCGACCCGTACGACGGACTGGTCGACGGCCTCGACGATCACCTGGAAGTCCACGACTGCATGGGCTGTCCGTTGTTTATCGACGAACGTCCGTGGGGCCTGCTGACCCTCGACGCCCTCGATCCAGAACAATTTGAACCCATCGAACTGGACGCCCTGGAAGCCTTCGCCAGCCTTGCGGCGGCGACCGTCAACGCCGCCGAGCGCATCGAACGCCTGGCCAATCGCGCCGAAGACGAACATCAGCGCGCCGAGGTCTACCGTCAGGCCAGCGGCCAGCAGAACCGCGAGATGATCGGCCAGAGCAAGGCGCATAAACGCTTGGTGGAAGAGATCAGTCTGGTGGGCGGCAGCGACCTGACCGTGCTGATCACCGGTGAAACCGGGGTTGGCAAGGAATTGGTGGCGCAGGCGATACACGCGGCCTCACCTCGGGCGGATAAACCGATCATCAGCCTCAACTGCGCCGCCCTGCCGGACACGCTGGTGGAAAGCGAATTGTTCGGTCATGTGCGCGGCGCCTTCACCGGCGCCACGAACGATCGGCGTGGCAAGTTCGAACTGGCCAATGGCGGTACGCTGTTTCTCGATGAAGTCGGTGAATTGTCGCTGACTGTGCAAGCCAAGTTGTTGCGGGTGCTGCAAAGCGGTCAGTTGCAGCGCTTGGGATCCGATAAAGAACATCAGGTGGACGTGCGCCTGATCGCGGCGACCAACCGCGACCTGGCCGAAGAAGTGCGCAGCGGCCGCTACCGCGCCGACTTCTATCATCGCCTGAGTGTTTACCCGCTGTTGGTGCCGGCTCTGCGTGATCGCGGGCGGGACGTGTTGCTGCTCAGCGGTTACTTCCTGGAACAGAACCGCTCGCGGATGGGCCTTAACAGCCTGCGACTGAACAGCGATGCACAGGCGGCATTGCTGGCGTATGGTTGGCCGGGGAATGTGCGGGAGCTGGAGCATTTGATCGGTCGCAGCGCGTTGAAGGCGCTGGGTAATTGCAAGGAACGGCCGAAGATTCTCAGTTTGAGCGCAGCGGATCTGGATTTGCCCAATGGCAGCGTTGAAATCGCCGCCACTGAGCAACCGGCTGCCAGTCCCGTCGCGTTGGTCGCGGGAGATTTGCGCGAGGCCACCGACAATTATCAGCGACAATTGATCAGCACTTGCCTGGAACGGCATCACGACAACTGGGCGAGCGCGGCGCGTGAGCTAGGCCTGGACCGGGCGAATCTCGGGCGGATGGCCAAGCGGTTGGGCATGAAATAACGCAATCGTAATGACCTGCACAATCCCTGTGGCGAGGGGGTTTACCCCCGTTCGGCCGCGAAGCGGTCGTAAAACTGACGATGTGGTTCCATCGGAAAAAAAGCGAGGAGCGCTTCGCACTCCAACGGGGGTAAACCCCCTCGCCACAGGTTGGTGTTTTGCCACAAAAGTCCGTAATGGACCAATGGGCGGGGAATGTCCCTAAAGCCTGCCCCCAACAAGTCGATAACCCGGCATCAATAGCTTTTGGCGACTTTTTACTCGCCCATCACCTTTTTCCACAGAAGGTTTTTATGTCCTCCACCAAAGCCCGCGCAGACTCACTTTCGCTTCTGCTGTTTACCTTGCGCAGCGGCAAGCTGATGGCAATCAACCTGCTGAAAGTCAGCGAAATCATCCCCTGCCCGCCGCTGACCAAGCTGCCGGAGTCGCACCCCCACGTCAAAGGCATCGCCACCCTGCGCGGCGCCTCGCTGTCGGTGATCGACCTCAGCCGCGCCATCGGCGAGCGGCCGCTTGAAGACCCGAACGGTGGCTGCCTGATCGTCACCGACGTCAGCCGCTCCAAGCAGGGCCTGCACGTTCAGGCCGTAAGCAAGATCGTCCACTGCCTGACCACCGACATCCGCCCGCCGCCCTTCGGCTCCGGTGGCGTGCGCTCGTACATCACCGGCGTGACCTCGGTCGACGGCACCCTGGTGCAAGTGCTGGACATCGAAAAGGTCATCCACGGCATCGCCCCGGCGCAGATCGAAACGGCCCCGACCGAACTGAGCATGGAAGACGCCGACGTGCTAGGCAACGCACGGATTCTGGTGGTCGATGACAGTCAGGTCGCGCTGCAGCAATCGGTGTACACCCTGCGCAACCTCGGCCTGCAATGCCACACCGCCCGCAGCGCCAAGGAAGCCATCGACTGCCTGCTGGATCTGCAAGGTACGGCGCAGCAGATCAACCTGATCGTCTCGGACATCGAAATGTCGGAGATGGACGGCTACGCCTTTACCCGCACCCTTCGCGAGACGCCGGACTTCTCTCACCTTTACGTGCTGCTGCACACGTCTCTGGACAGCGCGATGAACAGCGAGAAAGCGCGACTCGCCGGGGCCAACGCGGTGCTGACCAAGTTCTCCTCACCGGAACTGACCCGATGCCTGATCGAGGCGGCCAAAGCCGTCGCTGAACAAGGTCACTGAGTCTTGGCCGAGGCATTTTGCTTTCTGATGCGGCGCAACCTCGCTGAGGCTGTACCCGCGATCACTTGGCCTCAGGGGATAGACCTCGTCCAATACCGCCCCGAACTGGCTGAAGCTGTTCATCGTTTGATGGAACTGGGTTATCGAGAAGGTGGCGGTCGTGTGCCGGCACTGGATGCCTGGCAACAGCGGTTTGAGACCGATCCTGAATACGATCCGAGCCTGTGTTTTATCGCACTGGATGGCGAAGGCATCGTCGGCGTTTGCCAGTGCTGGACCAGTGCGTACATCAAGAACCTGGTGGTGCATCCTCGGGCTCAGGGCGTTGGGCTTGGCCGTGCGTTGCTGCTGCATGCGTTCAAAGTGTTTCGGGAACGCCGGGAAGGCTTTGTGGATTTGAAGGTATTGGAAGACAACCTTCGGGCGCAGCGGCTGTATGAAAGCGCCGGGATGTATGTGGTCCGCAGGGAGCCGGTTCCAGTCTGATACACCGCCTTCGCGAGCAAGCCCGCTCCCACATTTTGATCGCATTCCCCAGACATGACTCGATCGAATGTGGGAGCGGGCTTGCTCGCGAAGGGGCCGACACATTCACCCTCAAACCATCAGGCATACTCCACCCCTCGGCGAACTCAATGCCCAAGGATGCCTGACCCATGAAAGCCGCAACCCTGACCCTCCTCTGCCTCACCGCCCTCGCCACCCAGGCCCACGCCTCGAGCCCCGACGCCTGGGCCGCCTACGACAAAGCCGTGCTCGCCAGCTGCACCAAAGCCAGTGGCCTGAAAAACGCCAAAGCCGTCGGCACCGCCGCTCAATTCGACGACCGGGTCGGCTACACCGCACTCCTGCTGCAAGGCCAATACCCGCAAAAACACATGAAAGGCCAGCAAGGCACCGAGTTGTGTCTCTACAACAAAAAAACCAAAACCGCCTACGTCACCGAATGGGACTCCATCCGCCCCACCGCCAAAGCTCAGTGACTGGCGCATAACTTGCTTCGAAACGCGCCTTTGCGGTGTCTTTCTGGCGCCGCTTCATGCCCTCGGAAGCGACCGATCGCTCAATGAATACGACATTCTCTTGCGTAGGTTGCGGCAAATGCTGCAACGATCACCACGTGCCCCTGACCCTGGCCGAAGCCCGTATGTGGGCGGCTGATGGCGGTCAGGTGATCGTGTTGGTGGAAGGTTTCCTTGGCAACGGCCTGGGCCTGCCCGTGCAGCAACGCGAACACGCCGAACGCCGTTCAGTGGTGGTTCGAAGCGGCACGTCCGAGGCGTACGTGGCGATCACCTTCGCCGCCTACAACGTCGGCCCCTGCCGGAATCTTGACGAAGACAACCTCTGCCGCATCTACGAACGCCGACCGCTGGTGTGCCGCATCTACCCGATGGAAATCAATCCACACATCCCGCTGAACCCAGCGATCAAGGAATGCCCGCCCGAATCATGGGAACAAGGGCCGGACTTGATCATCGGTGGCGAACTGGTGGATCAGGAACTCGCGGGATTGATCCAACGCTCACGTCAGGCGGATCGCGATGACATCCAGACCAAGGATGCGATTTGTGGGTTGTTGGGGATTCGTACTACAGCGTTGAAGGGCGATGGGTTTACGGCTTATCTGCCGGATATGAATGCGTTTGCCACGGTCGTTGATCAGCTTGCCGGACAGCCGCTGACGGACTCAGGCAGTGATTGGCAGTTTCATGTGTCGGGGGAAGACATTGCCGGGCAAGTGCAGGCAGCCGGGGCGCAAGTGGCGACTGAAGCGCCGGTGAACTATGCGTTTATATCGTTGCGGGCGGCTTGATCCAGAAGAGATGTCGCCTGTTATGGCCTCATCGTCGGAACGCCGCCCGGAGCAGGCTCGCTCCCACAGTGGATCTTCGGCGTACACAAAATCTGTGTGCTATGGAGATCAACTGTAGGAGCGAGCCTGCTCCGGGCGGCGTTCCGACGATGACGGTACATCAGGCACCGCAAAAATAGAAACTCAGCGCTTACCCATCGAACGACGAGTACCAGGAGGCGCCGCCCCAGGCGTCTTGGTATGGCCATTCTTCGCGCCATTCTTGTACCAAGGCTGGCTGGCGTTCTTCGCGGCGGCCAAATCACCCGGTTTAAACGGGAACTTGAACGCCGGGATCGCGGCTTTGGTTTCGCTGTCTGCGCTGGAGTCGACGCTGTCTGGCAGGTCTGCCTGGTCGTCGCTCAAAGCGTCGGCAACCGGCGGTTGTGTCGGGGAAGTCATGAAAGCTCCGGGTGATGCAAAAGAGTCGGGCCCGGTCAGCGAGCCGCGAAAGGCGGCAGTATACCTGTGTCCAGAGCCGCAAGCTCCACACCGCAAGCGAGTCCGTCGGGTTTTGTGCCAACTGACACACCCAATCGCGAGCACCCCCCGCACCCGTAGGAGCGAGGCTTGCCCGCGAAGAACGATAACGCGGTCAACCTGACCGAACACTACCTACGCCGGAAGCTCAACCCTGTCCAACACCCGATTCACCGCCAGCTCCGCCAGCATGATGACCTGCTGAATCGCCAACACCGTATGGCGCTGCGGCCCCTCCAGACTCGTCGCAAAATCACTGCTCATCACACTCGCCGACGCCAAAGACTCACAGGCATGGGCCAATAGGCTTTCTGAATCAATATCGGGAGCCACCATAAACATGGTGCTGGGGCGGCGGGGTTTGGCGGTGTATGGCTCGGGTGGATCGAGGTAGTAATCGAGAGCGCGTTTTATCGCTTCGCGGTCTTTGATGAGCGCTTCGGTCGGAGTGACCTCGTCGCGGGGAGTGGTGGTGTCGATGGGTGGATCGGGGATTAACTTATCCATGCAAACTCCTACTGAAATGGGTACCACCATTCGCCGGATCTCACGCGGCGAAGAGGTGGCAGCTATGTGCAGTGTGAGATCACCGGTAGTAGGCACCCGGCCAGACCGAAGTCTGCCCGCACACAGCCGCCATAACGCATTTACAGGCAGCGGATAAGCTGGCGCCAATTATGGTGGCATTGGCGCTAGATGCATACTAGTAGCCGGGGATCTCACGCCCGGTCGCTGAATTTTCAGCGACAGCCAAAGGTTAGAGAACACGCGTCCTACCCGGCAACCTGAAAAATGCGTGGGAAAACGCTGTGTTTTTTACACATGGTTCAACACAAAAATGGAACCCGGAGCGTCCCGGGCGGCATTCCCACGCGGAACGTGGGAACGATCAGTGCGTCACTGTTGCTTTTAGCGCAACAGTCCTTTCATGAATCCGCTCTTTTTCCCCTCTCCAATCCCCCTTATCTTTGCCCGCACCAAACAGCACTTGCCAAGCAAGAAGGTTTTAAAGATGTCCAACACTATGGGTATTGCCAGCGCTTTCGTTTTGTCCACTTTGTTCCTGTCTCCGTTTGCCATGGCTGAAGAGTCTCAGACTTTCGTCGCGCAAAATGCCGCGCGTGCCGCCGCATACGAACAGTATCAGAGCGAAATGACGGCCAAGGCTCAGGACGCTGCGCAAACCCCTCAAGCGTCCACGTCTGCGACCCAGCCACGGGTTGAGAAAGACAGCTGATCCCTCGTATCCGCTCCGTTTCCCTCGACACTTTTCATCGGCTCTTCCCTTTGAAAAGTTGTCTTCAAAGCCGCTGCTATCAGCGGCTTTTTTTCGTTGTGGTTTAAAGCCCGTTGAGTTCGTCTTCCCTTACAAGAAACATCCTGTACTTCAAATAATGAAGTGCTGATAAACCCCAAGGAGCTTTACCGAAAGTGCGTTTCCCTCTCAGATTCAGCCCGATGTTCATTGCAATCGCTGCAACGATGACCGCCAACGCCCACGCCGACGACGAATCCAGCCACGAAGGTTTTGTGGAAGGTTCGAGCCTCAACCTTAATGCCCGCAACTACTACCTGAACCGTAACCGTCTGCAGCAGACGGACGACAACATCGAATGGGGTCAGGGTTTCCTTGGCATTTTCGAATCGGGATTCACCCAGGGCATCGTCGGGTTCGGCGTTGATGCCCACGCCATGCTCGGGCTCAAGCTCGACGGTGGTGGCGGCACGGATGGCTCGAGCATCCTGCCGATCAGCGATGGCGACGGCAAAGCGCCGGGGTCGTTCTCGACGGCGGGCGGCACCCTGAAAATGCGCGCCTTTGATACCGAGTTGAAGGCCGGCGACCTGTTCCTCGCCAACCCGGTGATTGCGGGCGGCGAGACCCGCATGCTGCCGCAGACCTTTCGTGGCGTGAGCCTGACCAACCACAGCGTCGACGGTTTGCTGATCGAAGGTGGCCAGGCGAGTTTCACCAAGCCGTACAACCAGAGTGGTCACACCCGCATCGGCACTTCCTACGGCAGCCTCGCAGACGGTGACGACAGTCAGCACCTGAACTGGGCCGGCGTGGCCTGGAGCGGTCTGCCGGGGCTGACCAGCAGCCTGTACGCGTCCGAGCTCAAGGACATCTGGAACCAGTACTACTACGACCTGGATTACACCTACGCGCTGAACGATCTGGTGAGCCTCAACCCGGGCCTGCACTTCTATCACACGCAAGACACCGGCGATGCACTGCTGGGCAACATCGACAACAACACCTACAGCCTGCATTTCACCGTCGGCGTGGGCAATCACAGCGTTACCGCGGCGTATCAGCGGGTCAACGGCAACACGCCGTTCGACTACATCAGCCAGGGCGACAGCGTCTTTCTCGACAATTCCCAGCAGTATTCAGACTTCAACGGCCCGAACGAGCGCTCGTGGAAACTCAAGTACGCCTACGACTTTGCTGGCCTCGGCCTGCCCGGCCTGACCTCAGCGGTGTCGTACTCCCGAGGTGAACTGGACCTGACCAAAGTCGATCCAGACAGCCGCGGTTACGCCTCGTGGTACAGCGCCGACGGCAAAAAAGCCAAGCATTGGGAACGCGACATCGATCTCAAGTACGTGGTCCAGGGCGGGAAGGCCAAGGATCTGGCGGTGCGTCTGCAATGGGCCACCAACCGTGGCGGCAATGGCTACGGCGCGCTGGATCAGGACACCGATGAATACCGGGTGATCGTCGACTACCCGCTCAATGTCTTCTAAGCTTGAATAAACATAAGGCCAGCACGTTTTGCTGGCCTTTTGTTTATCAGGGATTTATACAGGCGCCCTGAACGCAAACGGCTCCCGGAATTCTGCCCGATGCTTGCAACCGTACTTTCATAACGCCTTATCAGCAGAAGCCAGAGCCATGAGTGTGAGCAACACAAATCCTCACGATCCGATCCGTTCGACCCGGTCGGAGCGGCTTCTGGTTCTCGGCAGTTTGCTGCTGGTGATCGCGATTCTGAGCATTGTCGCGTTCCTGCTGGTGCGCGAACGCGCCAACGCAGAACTGTCTGCCACACGCTCGGCGTCCAACATCGTGCAATTGATCGACGCCGACGTGCTGCGCAATGTCGAACTCTATGACCTGTCCTTGCTCGGCCTGATCGCGGCCTCGCAGCGAGAAGACCTCAAGCTCGTTTCCCCCGCCATCCGCCATCTGGCCTTGTTTGACCGCGCCACTGCCGCGCCGTACAAGGGCGACATTTTGTTGCTGGACAACAAGGGCAACGTGATCGCCGACTCAGCCTCGGTGGAGCCCAGAACGGGCAATTATGCCGACCGTGAATACTTTCAGTCCCACGTGAACAATCGCGACCCGAACATGTTCATCAGCCGTCCTTTCCGCTCCAGGCTGGCTGAACATGAATGGCGCATCAGCTTCAGTCGCCGGGTCAGCGGCTCACAGGGCGAATTCCTCGGCGTGGCCGAAGCCGCCATGCGCTTGAGTTACTTCGATCAATTGTTCAACAGCTTGAGCATCGGTCGTGACAGCTCGGTCAACCTGATCAGCTCGGACGGGATTCTTCTGGCCCAGGAACCCCGTCTGGCCGAAGAACTGGTGGGCAAAGACTTCGGCAACCGCCCCAACTTCCAGCGCATCGTCAAGGAAGGCGACGGCAGCTTCACCAGTGTTTCAAGTCGCTACAAGGACGAACGCCTGTACACGTTTTCCAAGGTGGGCAACTTGCCGTTGATTGTCATCGTTGCTCTCTCCAGCGATGAAGTGTTTGCGTCGTGGAAACGCACGGCGGTGGTGGTCAGCGTTGCGACCATTGCGCTGTGCATCAGCCTGCTTTGGCTGACCTGGCTGTTCTGCCGTGAACTGCGCCTGCGCCACAACGCCGAGCAGGAGTTGGCACAATTGGCGGCCACCGATGCCTTGACCGGCCTGGCCAACCGCCGAACGCTGGATCAGGCCCTACGCCATGAATGGTTTCGCGCCCAACGGTCGGGCCAGCCGTTGTCGCTGCTGATGATCGACGCCGATCACTTCAAGGCGTTCAACGACCGCCATGGCCATCAGGCCGGCGACGAAGCGCTGCGCTCGTTGGCCAACGTCATCACCGCCCACGTCCGACGACCGGCGGACCTGGCCGCTCGTTACGGTGGTGAGGAGTTTTCGGTGATCCTGGCGGAAACCGATAGCGCAGGGGCGCGGCAGATTGCTGAATACATCCGCAAGGCTGTCGAAGAGTTGCCTTTGGTCGAGGGTGCCGATTTGCCGATGACTGTCAGTATCGGGATCAGTACCTGGACGACAGCGACGGATATCAGCCTGGAGAGTTTGCTGTTTGCGGCGGACAAGGCGTTGTATCAGGCGAAGGAAGGTGGGCGGAATCGGGTAGTGGCTTCTGCCTGAAATCTTTGGTGTCACTGCTGCCCTCTTCGCGGGCAAGCCTCGCTCCTACACGACTGCGTTGCACCAACTTCCGTGGTCGCCTCGTACCTGTAGGAGCGAGGCTTGCCCGCGAAGGGGCCAGCCCTGACGCCAAAAAAAACCGGGCATAAAAAAAGGCCACCCGAAGGCAGCCTTTAAAAACTAGAGAGGTTTTTTTACTTACACGGCCGCAACGGGACGCATGTAAGAGATCGGTGCAGTGCTGGCGTCTTCGAAAGTCACGACTTCCCAAGCATCTGTCTGCTCAATCAACTTGCGCAGCAGCTGGTTGTTCAATGCATGTCCGGACTTGAAGCCCTTGAACTCACCAATCAGGCTATTGCCCAGCAGGTAGAGGTCACCAATTGCATCGAGGATCTTGTGCTTCACGAATTCGTCTTCATAGCGAAGGCCGTCTTCGTTCAGTACACCATCCGCGTCGACCACAATAGCGTTTTCAACGCTGCCGCCGAGTGCGAGGTTGTGCTTGCGCAGGTACTCGATGTCACTCATGAAACCAAAGGTACGGGCGCGGCTGACTTCTTTTACGAACGAAGTGCTGGAAAAATCCACGCTTGCACTTTGTGTGCGGTTACGGAAAACCGGGTGATCGAAATCGATCTCGAAGCTCACCTTGAAGCCTTCGAAAGGGACGAAAGTGGCGCGTTTGTCGCCATCTTCTACTGTCACTTCCCGCAGGATCCGGATGAACTTCTTCGGTGCGTCCTGTTCTTCCAGGCCGGCCGATTGAATCAGGAATACGAAAGGTCCAGCGCTACCATCCATGATCGGGACTTCGGACGCGGAGAGCTCGACGTAGGCGTTATCGATGCCCAGGCCAGCCATGGCCGAGAGCAAGTGCTCTACCGTGTCCACTTTGACGTCACCGTTAACCAGCGTGGTGGACATAGTGGTTTCGCCAACGTTTTCCGCGCGGGCAGGAATCTGCACCACAGGGTCGAGGTCAGCGCGACAAAACACAATGCCAGTGTCGACAGGCGCAGGCTTGAGGGTCAGGTAGACCTTCTCACCGGAGTGCAGGCCTACACCTGTGGCACGGATAATATTTTTCAGTGTGCGTTGTTTAATCATGGCTTGGGCCGCTTCAGCGCAAATTGCGAACTGGTATCAACAAAGGCTGGCGATGATAGCAGACCACGCCTTTGCTGAACACCAATCACCTTCATAGCCCTGATACATTCCATCAATCAGCCTGACGACGCAGGAAAGCCGGGATGTCCAGGTAATCCAGATCATCTTGCGGATTCATCTTCGCGGCAGTCGCAGCACCGGCCTGAGCCTGGTTGCGCATGACGGTCGGACGGTCCAGGTCACGGTAGTTTACCGCCGGTTGTTCCTGACGAGCGGGCGCCGATTGTTGCGGCTGGGAGGCCATGGAAGTGTGAACGGTGTTGTCGATGACCTTAACAGGCTTCTCGATTTTCGCGCCCAGACCAGTGGCAACCACAGTCACGTGCAACTCGTCGCGCATGTCCGGATCGATAACGGTACCGACCTTGACCATCGCGTGCTCGGAAGCGAAGGCTTCGATGATGCTACCCACGTCGGAGTACTCACCCAGGGACAGGTCAGGACCGGCGGTGATGTTCACCAGGATGCCGCGTGCACCTTGCAGGTTCACGTCTTCGAGCAACGGGTTGCGAATGGCCGCTTCGGTGGCCTCACGTGCACGGTTCGGACCGCTGGCGCAGCCAGTGCCCATCATCGCCATACCCATTTCGCTCATCACGGTCCGTACGTCGGCAAAGTCGACGTTGATCATGCCTGGACGCTTGATGATGTCGGAGATACCGCGAACGGCACCGGCCAATACATCGTCGGCCTTGGCGAATGCGGACAGCAGGCTTGCGTCCTTGCCAAGGATGGTCAGCAGCTTCTCGTTGGGAATGGTGATCAACGAGTCGACGCTTTCAGACAGCAGACGGATACCCTCGTCGGCGATCTGCATGCGCTTGCGGCCTTCGAACGGGAACGGACGGGTCACCACCGCAACGGTGAGAATCCCCATTTCCTTGGCCACTTCAGCAATGATCGGCGCAGCACCGGTACCGGTACCACCGCCCATGCCAGTGGTGATGAACACCATATTGGTGCCCTGCAGGACTTCGGCAATGCGCTCACGATCTTCGAGAGCGGCCTGACGACCTACTTCAGGGTTGGCGCCGGCGCCCAGACCTTTGGTCACGCCGGTGCCCAGTTGCAGGATGGTCCGCGCGCCGATACTTTTCAGCGCCTGGGCATCAGTGTTGGCGCAGATGAATTCAACGCCTTCAATGTTGCTCTTGACCATATGATTGACGGCGTTGCCGCCACCTCCGCCAACACCGATAACTTTAATTACCGGACTTGCGGGGACGTTGTCTACGAGTTCGAACATTTTCCCTCTCCTTTCATTTCTCTAGTTTTTTCGCCTACTGCCTGTATCTACAACGGTACTGCGGTAAATCTTTAGAAGTTGCCTTGTACCCAGCTCTTGAAGCGATCGAGCAAGGCGACTTTCGGTTCTTCATTGCTGTAACTGTCGCGGCTGCTGATGCCCGAGAACGAAATCCCGTCGGACTGCTTCTGCAGGCCGTACATCAACAGGCCAACGCCGGTGGAATAAATCGGGTTGCGAACCACATCGTCCAGACCCTTGACGCCATGGGGCACGCCCAGGCGGACCGGCATGTGGAAGATCTCTTCGGCCAACTCGACCGCGCCTTCCATCTTCGACGTGCCGCCGGTCAGCACGATGCCGGCCGGGATCAGGTCTTCGTAGCCGCTGCGACGCAGTTCGGCCTGGATCAGCGTGAACAGCTCGTCGTAACGCGGCTCGACCACTTCGGCCAGGGCTTGGCGGGACAGCTCGCGCGGCGGACGGTCACCAACGCTTGGCACTTTGATGGTTTCACCGGCACCGGCCAGCTTGGCCAGGGCGCAGGCGTAGCGAATCTTGATTTCTTCGGCGTATTGGGTCGGGGTGCGCAACGCCATGGCGATGTCGTTGGTCACCTGATCGCCCGCAATCGGGATCACCGCGGTGTGACGGATCGCGCCTTCGGTGAAGATCGCGATGTCGGTGGTGCCGCCACCGATGTCCACCAGGCACACGCCCAGTTCTTTCTCGTCGTCGGTCAGGACCGAATACGCAGACGCCAGTTGCTCAAGAATGATGTCGTCGATTTCCAGGCCGCAGCGACGCACGCATTTTTCAATGTTCTGTGCAGCGTTGACGGCGCAGGTCACCACGTGAACCTTGGCTTCCAGACGTACGCCCGACATGCCCAGCGGCTCACGAACGCCTTCCTGGTTATCGATCACGTAATCCTGCGGCAAGGTGTGCAGCACGCGCTGGTCAGCCGGGATCGCCACGGCCTGAGCGGCGTCGAGGACGCGCTCAAGGTCGGCAGCGCTGACTTCGCGATCACGAATCGCCACGATGCCGTGGGAGTTCAGGCTGCGGATGTGATTGCCGGCCACGCCGACGAACGCCGAGTGGATCCGGCAACCGGCCATCAGCTGCGCTTCTTCGATCGCGCGCTGGATCGATTGCACGGTGGACTCGATGTTCACCACCACGCCTTTCTTCAGGCCACGGGACGGATGAGTGCCGATCCCGACGATTTCCAGCGTGCCGTCGTCCGAGACCTCGCCGACCAGCGCCACCACCTTGGAGGTGCCGATATCGAGACCGACGATCATTTTGCCGCTTTGCACGTTTGCCATGGGTCCTGCCTCTTCTTAATTCTTCGCGACAGCGGGTTGGGCTGTCGTGGGCGCTACAGGTTCCCGCCAGCCAACAGCGAGGCCGTTGGCGTAGCGCAGATCGATGCGCGCAATGTTCGTAATCTGTTCTTTAAGCGTCTTGTCATAGATGGCAATGAAGCGGCGCATCTTTTCCACCTGCTTGCCGCGTCCCAGCAGCAGTTCGATCCCCGGGCCAGCGCTGCCGGCGCCGGTGGTCAGGAACCAGCTGCCTCGTTCACGCAACTCCAGGCGTGCAATCGAGAAGCCCAACGGCCTGAGCATCTGGCTCAGCACCTGGTATTGCTGCATCACTTGCTGTTGAGCCCGTTGTGGGCCGAACAGCTGTGGCAAGTGTTCGTAGTTCGCCAGCTCACGCGGGGTGAACGCCTGACCCTGGTTGTTCAACAGCGATTCATCGCCCCAACGGGCCACCGGCAGTTGTTCTTCCAGGCGGATCATCACTTGATCCGGCCATACCCTGCGCACTTCGGCGTGGGCAATCCATGGCATCGTTTCAAGTTCGGTGCGCATGCTCGCAAGATCAATGGTGAAGAAGCTCGACGCCACGTACGGGGCGATCCGCTGCTGCACCGCTTGCTGGCTGATGTAACTCAAGTCGCCCTGCACGTTGATCTTGGTGATCGGCCGGTCTGCGTACGGCAGCAAACGCTGTGCGCCTTCGTAGGTACCGAAGCCCAACGCAACCAAAAGCACCGGCCAGAACAGGCTTTTCAGAAAGCCGAAGTTGGCTTTCGGCAGGCGCGCAGACATCGGCTCTTTGGCCACCATTCGGCTGGCACCCCGTGGCACCGGCTTGCGGCCGGGTGCTGAAGGGGGCTGATGTCGTAGCTGTGCGCCTTGCATGGTCTTATCCTCGCGGCTCTTCGTCGCTGGCAATACTTGCCGCCAGAATCGCCAGAACCAGTTGCTGGAAATCCAGACCGGCAGCACGGGCCGCCATCGGCACCAGGCTGTGATCGGTCATGCCCGGCGCGGTATTGACTTCGAGGAACCAGAACTGCCCGTCGGCGTCCTGCATCACGTCTGCCCTGCCCCAACCGGCGATACCCAGCGCCTCACAGGCTTTCGCCGTGAGGTCCATCAGTTCTTTTTCTTTGTTGCTGTCCAGGCCACACGGGATCCGGTACTGGGTATCGCAAGCCACGTACTTGGCGTCGTAGTCGTAGAAACTGTGCGTGGTGCCCAGGGCAATCGGTGGCAACACCTGGTCACGCAGGGTGGCGATGGTGAACTCCGGACCTTGAATCCATTGCTCGACCAACACTTGCGAATCGTAGGTACTGGCCGCTTTCCAGGCGTCGATCAACTCCGACGCGGAACTCACTTTGGCCATACCGATACTTGAACCTTCATGGGCCGGTTTGACGATCAAAGGGAAGCCCAGTTCCGTCGCTGCCGAAATACAATCGGCCTCAGAGCTCAGTACTGCATGGCGTGGCGTCGGAATACCAAGGCTGTGCCAGACCTGTTTAGTGCGCAGTTTGTCCATGGCCAGTGCCGAAGCCAGAATGCCGCTGCCGGTGTACGGAATACCCAGGCATTCGAGCAGGCCCTGCATGCTGCCGTCTTCACCGCCACGACCGTGGAGGATGACGAAGGCGCGGTCGATCTTTTCGTTCAGCAAACGCTGCAAAAGGTCATCGCCCACATCGAGGCCGAACGCATCCACACCGGCGCTCAGCAGCGCGTCGAGCACAGCGTTACCCGACTTCAGGGAAACCTCACGCTCGGCACTCTTGCCGCCGAACAGCACGGCGACGCGGCCGAAGTCTTTCGGCGCGACAGTGGAGACGAGGTTGGCGTAAGCAGCAGTCATTTCAACTTCCCCACAGTCGGCGCGGCAACAGCACCCGCGAATAGCGGACTGGCCAACAGTTTCGGGGCGAGACCACCGATATCACCGGCGCCCTGGCACAGCAGGATGTCACCGGCACGCAGCAGCGGCTTGACCAGCGGCGCGAGATCGACGCCACGCTCGATGTAGATCGGGTCCAGCTGACCGCGCTGACGAATGCTGTTGCACAACTTGCGGCTGTCGGCGCCCGGGATCGGTTCTTCACCGGCCGGGTAGACTTCCATCAGCAGCAGGACGTTGGCATCGGCCAGTACATTGACGAAATCGTCGTACAGGTCGCGGGTGCGGCTGTAACGGTGCGGCTGGTAAACCATCACCAGACGGCGTTCCGGCCAGCCTCCGCGTACGGCCTGGATCACGGCCGCGACTTCGGTCGGGTGGTGACCGTAATCGTCGACCAGCATCACGTTGCCGCCGTCTACCGGCAGTTCGCCGTAGACCTGGAAGCGACGGCCGACACCCTGGAACCCGGACAGGCCCTGGACGATGGCTTCATCGCTGACGCCTTCGTCGGTGGCGATGCAGATGGTCGCCAGGGCGTTCAAGACGTTGTGATTGCCCGGCATGTTCACCGAGACATCCAGCGGCTCGCGATCAGGACGCAGCACGGTGAAGAAGGTCTGCATGCCTTGCTGGCGTACATTGATGGCGCGCACGTCGCAGTCATCGCCGAAGCCATAAGTGACCGTCGGGCGTTTGACCAGCGGCAGGATTTCACGCACCACCGGATCGTCCAGGCACACCACCGCCAGACCGTAGAACGGCAGGTTGTGGAGGAACTCGACGAAGGTTTTCTTCAGTTTGTTGAAGTCACCGTCGTAGGTCGCCATGTGGTCGGCGTCGATGTTGGTGACCACGGCCACCAGCGGCTGCAAGTGCAGGAAACTGGCATCGCTTTCGTCGGCTTCGGCAATCAGGTAGCGGCTGGTGCCGAGCTGGGCATTGGTGCCCGCGGCATTCAGTCGGCCACCGATGACGAACGTCGGGTCCAGGCCACCGGCCGCGAACACCGAAGCGATCAGGCTGGTGGTGGTGGTTTTGCCGTGCGTACCGGCGACGGCGATGCCGTGGCGATAGCGCATCAGCTCGGCCAGCATTTCGGCGCGAGGCACCACAGGGATACGGCGTTCCAAAGCGGTGGCGACTTCCGGGTTGGAAGTGTTTACCGCGCTCGACACCACCAGCACGTCGGCGGCAGCGGCGTTCTCGGCACGGTGGCCGACGAAGATCTGCGCGCCAAAGGACTCGAGACGCTCGGTCACCGGCGATGCTTTCAGGTCGGAACCGGACACTTCATAGCCCAGGTTCAACAACACTTCGGCGATGCCGCACATGCCCACGCCGCCGATGCCGACGAAGTGGATGCGACGGATGCGGCGCATTTCCGGTTGCGGCATGGCTTTCTGTTTCTCAACCATGGGCCACCTCCAGACAGGTATCGACCACGTTACGGGTTGCATCGGGTTTGGCCAGGCGGCGTGCCGCGGTGGCCATGTCGTTGAGTCGTTGTGGTTGCATCAGGACCTCTGTCAGGCGTGCGGCAAGATCCGCTGCGCCAGTCGTTCTTTGCGGCATCAGGAAGGCAGCGCCTTCACGGGCCAAATAATCGGCATTGCGGGTCTGGTGATCGTCGATCGCGTGGGGCAAAGGCACCAGCATCGAGGGCAGACCGGCGGCAGCCAGTTCACTGATGGTCAATGCGCCTGCGCGGCACACCACCAGGTCGGCCCAGCCATAGGCTTGGGCCATGTCTTTGATGAAAGGCTGCACTTGCGCCTCGACGCCAGCCGCGCGGTAGCGCTCTGCAGTCACTTCATCGTGGTTTTTGCCGGCCTGATGAAACACTTCCGGGCGCAGGTCGGGGGCGACTTGCGACAGGGCTTCAGGCAGCAACTTGTTCAACGGCTCTGCGCCCAGGCTTCCGCCCAGGATCAGCAAACGCGCCTTGCGACCCGCCAGGGCGGGGCGCTGTGTTTCGAGGAACAGCTCGGTGCGCACCGGGTTACCGGTGGTCCGACGGCTGTCCGACAGGGTAAAGGTGTCGGGGAACGCTTCACAGACTCGGGCGGCCAACGGCACCAGCAACCGATTGGCGGTACCGGCCACGGCGTTCTGCTCATGAACGATCACTGGCACGCCGGCCAGTTTGGCTGCAACGCCGCCAGGACCGGTCACATAACCACCGAAGCCGACCACGCACACCGGCCGCAGCTGACGAATGATCGCCCGCGCCTGCCAGACAGATTTGAGCAACATGAACGGGGCCTTGAGCAGGGACAATTTGCCCTTGCCGCGCAACCCGCTGGCATTGATCCGATGCAGCTCGATCCCGGCCATCGGCACCAGCTCGTTCTCGATCCCGCGCGGCGTTCCGAGCCAGTGCACGGTGTAACCGCGGGCCTGGAATTCGCGAGCACAGGCCAGCGCCGGGAACACGTGGCCACCGGTGCCGCCCGCCATGATCAAGACGTTAGCGCCCATGATTCGACTCCTCGGCGAAGTCGCTCTCATGGAACTCCATCTCTTCGCTACCCAGGTGGGTTCGACTCTCCCACTCGATGCGCAATAACAAGCCGAGACAGGCACCGCAGATCACCAACGAACTGCCGCCATAACTGAGGAAAGGCAAGGTCAGGCCTTTGGTCGGCAGCAGGCCGACGTTCACCCCGATGTTGATCAGGAACTGGCCGATCCACAGGAACGACAGGCCGTACGCGATGTAGGCGGCGAAGAACTGCTTGGCCTTCTCGGCCCAATAACCGATGTACATGCCACGCACACACACGAAGACGAACAGCGCGACCGTGCACAAGGAACCTATGGCCCCCAGTTCTTCGGCCAGGACCGAGAACACGAAGTCAGTGTGAGCTTCCGGCAGGTAGAACTGCTTCTGCACGCTGTTGCCCAGGCCAACGCCCAGCCACTCGCCGCGACCAAACGCGATCAATGCCTGAGACAACTGATACCCGGCACCGAACTGGTCAGCCCACGGATCGGCAAAGTTGGTCAGGCGCGCCATTCGATACGGCTGCACTTGAATCAACAACACCACGGCCCCGACCGCGAGGACCACCATCAAGGAAAAACGGAACAGCCCGACCCCGCCGAGGAACAGCATCGCCGCCGCGGCGCCCATCATTACAACGGTGGCGCCGAAGTCCGGCTCCATCAGCAACAGACCGGCCATGGGCAGCAGAACGATGAACGGCTTGAAGAAGCCCATCCAGCTTTCGCGCACTTCTTTCTGGCGACGCACCAGATAACCGGCGAGGTAGATCACCACGAACACCTTGGCGATCTCGGAAGGCTGGACGTTAAAGAAACTGAAGCCGATCCAGCGCATCGAACCGTTCACTTCACGGCCGATCCCCGGGATGATCACCATCACCAGCAAACCGAACGCGCCAATCAGCATCAGCCAGCCCAGACGTTGCCAGGTGGCGATCGGAATCATCATGGTGACGATGCAGGCACCCAGGCCCAGCACGATGTAGATCAGGTGGCGAATCATGTAGTACAGGGCACTGCCCGACTGCACGGCCCCCACTTCGGTCGAGGCCGATGCAATCATGACCAGCCCGAGGCCGATCAAGGCCAGGCAACCGGCGAGCATCGGGAAGTCGAGGTCGATCCCGCGCCCGGTGATGATCGGCGACGGATAGGGCTTGATGATATTCAGCAGGCTCATGCCAGTTCCTCCACGGCGCGGACGAACTGATGACCACGGTCTTCGTAATTCTTGAACATGTCGAAACTGGCGCAGGCTGGCGACAGCAGCACGACGTCGCCCGGTTGCGCAACGGCGCGGCACTGCTCGACGGCTTCGATCAGCGAAACGGCGCGAATCAGCGGCACGGCATCGCCAATGGCCTCACCGATCTTGTCGGAGTCGCGCCCCATCAGGATCACGGCGCGGCAGTTGGCCGCCACCGGATCACGCAGATCATTGAACTCGGCGCCCTTGCCATCGCCACCGGCGATCAGCACGACCTTGCCGTCGATGTCCGCGCCCAGCCCTTCGATGGCCGCCAGTGCGGCGCCGACGTTGGTGGCCTTGGAATCGTTGTAGTAGCCCACGCCATCCAGGTCACGGACCCATTGGCAGCGATGATCGAGGCCAGCGAAGGTGCGCAGGCTCGAGAGCATGGCGTCGAACGGCAGGCCGACGGCGTGGCCCAGCGCCAAAGCCGCCAGGGCGTTGGACTGGTTGTGGGCGCCACGAATTTTCAACTCGCGCACCGGCATCAGGTTCTGGAATTCGAAGGCGAGGTATTTCTCGCCGTCTTCTTCGCGGATACCGAAAGCCTTGAAATCAGGTTTGCTCAAACCGAAGGTCCAGCACGGCTGGCCCTCGCCCATCAGCGGACGGCTCAGGGCGTCCTGACGGTTGACCACAAACTGCTTCGCACCACGGAAGATCCGATGCTTGGCCAGGTGATAGGCCGGCAGACCGCTGTAACGGTCCATGTGGTCTTCGCTGACGTTGAGCACGGTTGCCACTTCGGCGTTGAGTTGATCGGTGGTTTCGAGCTGGAAGCTCGACAGCTCCATCACGTACAACTCGACGTCATCGCTGAGCAAATCCAGCGCCGGCGTACCGAGGTTGCCACCGACGGCGACACGCTTGCCGGCCGCCGCAGCCATCTCGCCGACCAGGGTGGTGACGGTGCTTTTTGCGTTGGAACCGCTGATGGCGACGATCGGCGCCTTCGCGTTACGCGCAAACAACTCGATGTCGCCGGACAATTTCACGCCACGGGCAGCGGCAGCCTGCAGGGCCGGGGTCGCCAGCGCCAGGCCGGGGCTCACGTAGAGCTCGTCGGCACGGCACAGGAACTCGACGTCCAGCTCGCCACAACGCACTTCCACGTGCGGATAGTCACGCTTGAGCGTGGCCAGTTCCGGTGGATTGTCCCGCGTATCGGCCACAGCAAACGACGTGCCCCGGTTCGCCAGGAAGCGAACCAGGGACATGCCGCTCTTGCCGAGGCCGACAACGATGCGGAAGTGGTCAGAAGCGATCAGAGACACTCGTTCTACCTCAGCTTCAGGGTGGCAAGGCCGACCAATACGAGAATCACGGTGATGATCCAGAAACGGACGATCACGCGCGGCTCGGGCCAGCCCTTGAGTTCAAAGTGGTGGTGAATCGGTGCCATGCGGAACACACGGCGACCGGTCAGCTTGAAAGACGCAACCTGGATAACGACGGACAGGGTCTCCATCACAAACACGCCGCCCATGATGAACAGGACGATTTCCTGACGGACGATCACCGCGATGGTGCCCAGGGCCGCGCCCAGCGCCAGTGCGCCGACGTCGCCCATGAAGACTTGTGCCGGGTAGGTGTTGAACCAGAGGAATCCGAGGCCCGCACCGATCAAGGCACCGCAGAACACGATCAATTCACCGGCGCCCGGTACATAGGGGATCAGCAGGTATTCAGCGAATTTCACGTTACCCGACAGGTAGCAGAAAATCCCCAGCCCGCCGCCGACCATCACCGTCGGCATGATCGCCAGACCGTCGAGGCCGTCGGTCAGGTTGACCGCGTTGCTCGAGCCGACAATCACGAAATAGGTCAGGACCACGAAGCCTATGCCCAGCGGAATGCTGTAGTCCTTGAGCATCGGCAGGATCAGGGTGGTTTCCACCGGCGTCGCAGCGGTCATATACAGAAAGATCGCCGCGCCCAGGCCGAACACCGACTGCCAGAAATATTTCCAGCGGCTTGGCAAGCCACGGGAGTTCTTCTCGATGACTTTGCGGTAGTCGTCGACCCAGCCGATAGCGCCGAACAGCAACGTCACCAGCAACACGGTCCAGACATAGCGGTTGCTCAGGTCAGCCCAGAGCAAGGTGCTGACACCGATGGACGACAGAATCAGTGCGCCGCCCATGGTCGGGGTGCCCGACTTGGACAGGTGCGATTGTGGACCGTCGTTACGAACGGATTGACCGATCTGACGGTTCTGCAACGTGCGGATCATCCACGGGCCAAAGCACAGCGACAAAACCAGCGCGGTCAGCACACCGAGGATCCCGCGCAGGGTCAGGTACTGAAAGACCGCGAAGCCTTTGTAGAACTGTTGCAGATACTCCGCTAGCAGCAGCAGCATTAATGTTTCTCCAGGCTGGACCCGCACAAAGCGGCGACGATGTTTTCCATCGCAGCGCTGCGCGAGCCCTTGATCAAAATGGTGGTGTTTGTGTCTTGCTCGGCGCCCAGGGCCTTGATCAGCTCAGCTTGAGTGCTGAAGTGAAAGGCCTGGGGACCGAAAGCGTTCACGGCGTGAGCCATCAGTGGCCCGACGGCGTAAAGCGCAGAAACCTTGCCACGGGCGTACTCGCCCACATCGCGGTGGCCCTGCTCCGCCCAATCGCCCAGTTCGCCGATATCTCCGAGCACCAGAACGGTGCGGCCGGAAAAGCCGGCGAGTATATCAACGGCGGCGCACATGGAGGTGGGGTTCGCGTTGTACGTGTCATCGATCACGCGCATGCCATTGGTGGCCAGTTGCGCGACGGTACGACCCTTGACCGGTTGCACTGCGCCGAGCCCGGTGGCGATGCCGAACAGCGACACGCCCAAGGCATGGGCGGCAGCGGCGGCGGCCAAGGCATTGGCGACGTTATGGGTGCCGAGCAGGTTCAATTGAACCCGCTCCACACCTTCAGGACTGTGCAGGTTGAAGGCCGGGCAACCGCGCGCATCGCGATCCAGATCGCTGGCGTAGAAGTCAGCGCTGACATTGCTCAAGGCGAATGTCAGGACTTTGCGACCGGCCGCGCGGGTCTTCCAGATGTCGAACGCCTTGTCGTCAAGGTTGAGCACGGCGACGCCATCGGCATCCAGCCCTTCAATGATCTCGCCCTTGGCTTCAACGATTTTTTCCGGCCCGCCAAACTCGCCGACGTGGGCGGTCCCGGCGTTGTTGAGCACGGCCACATGTGGCTTGGTCATGCCGACGGTGTAGGCAATTTCGCCCAGACGCGAAGCACCGAGTTCGATCACGGCGGCGGTGTGTTCCGGCGCGAGTTCGAGCAGGGTCAGCGGCACGCCGAGGTCGTTGTTCAAGTTGCCACGGGTCGCCAGTACCGGACCGCGCGTACGCAGGATGCTGGCGAGCATTTCCTTGACCGTGGTTTTACCGCTGGAACCGGTGATCGCCGCAACAGGGTTGGTAAACGCAGCACGGTTCATCGCCCCCAGTTGGCCCAACGCCTCGCGAGTGTCCTTAACCAGCAATTGCGGCAGCGCGCTGTCGGCGACTTCGCGCTCGACCAACGCACCGACGGCGCCTTTACTGGCCACATCGTTCAAGTAATCGTGACCATCGAAACGCGGGCCGGTCAGCGCAATAAAGAGCTGGCCTGGCTTGATCGCGCGGCTGTCGATGCTGACGCCATCGAACGTGGCATCGGCCGCGATCAATCGTGCATTCAGTGCGCCGGTCAGCTCGCTCAGTTTCAAGGCTTTAAGCATGAGTCACCTCCCACGCGGTCAAGGCGTGATCGGCCTCGACCAGATCGGAGAAGTCATGACGCTCGCCGTTGATTTCCTGATAGTCCTCGTGACCTTTACCGGCCAGGACAATCACGTCATCCGCCGAGGCGCTGGCGATCAACTGGGCAATCGCCTGGCCACGGCCAGCGACGAAGGTGACTTTATCCACAGCGGTGAAGCCGGCGCGGATGTCATCGAAAATGACTGCCGGGTCTTCGGTACGCGGATTGTCATCGGTCACCAGCACACCGTCGGCCAGACGCTCGACCACTTCCGCCATCAGCGGACGCTTGCCACGATCACGATCACCGCCGCAGCCGAACAGGCACAACAAACGGCCTTTGGCGTGCGGACGCAGGGCCATCAATACTTTTTCCAGCGCATCCGGGGTGTGGGCGTAATCGACCACCACCAGCGGTTGAGTGCCGCCGCCCAGACGCTGCATGCGACCGGCCGGGCCTTCGAGTTTCGGCAGGACCTTGAGGATTTCGTCCAGCGCGTAGTCCAGGCCAAGCAAGGCGCCGACCGCGGCCAGCACGTTGCTCAGATTGAAACGACCGAGCAAGGTGCTGCGCAAATGATGCTCGCCCTGGGGCGTGACCAGCGTGGCGCGCACGCCTTCGTCGTTGAACTGCGCTTCACGGCAATAGAGGTAGGCGCTCGAGTCTTCAAGGCTGTAGGTGATCAGGCGCGACTCACGCTTGTCCGCAGCCAGTTGGCGGCCGAACTCGTCGTCGAGATTGATCACCCGGCACTTCAAATCGTTCCAGGCAAACAGTTTGGCCTTGGCTTCGCCGTAGGCTTGCATGGTGCCGTGGTAATCCAGGTGATCGCGTGACAGGTTGGTCATCACCGCCACATCAAACGCCAGCGCAGTCACGCGGCCTTGATCCAGACCGTGGGAAGACACTTCCATGGCAACAGCCTTGGCACCGGCCTTTTTCAGGTCAGCCAAGGTCGCTTGCACGGCGATCGGGTTCGGCGTGGTGTGCAGGCCGCTTTCCAGCGCGCCGTAGAAACCGGTGCCCAGGGTGCCGACAATGCCGCAGTGTTGGCCGAGCAGGTCCAAGGCTTGCGCGACCAATTGCGTCACGCTGGTTTTGCCGTTGGTGCCGGTTACGCCAACCAGGTTCAGGTGCCGGCTCGGGTCGCCATAAAAGCGACCGGCGATGTCCGACAGCTGCGCCGCCAGGCCTTTGACCGGAATCAGCGGCACGTCAGTGATCGGCAACACGGTAGCGCCTTCCACTTCATACGCCACGGCGGAAGCACCGCGTTGCAAGGCATCGGCGATGTGCGCGCGGCCGTCGTACTTGCCGCCAGGAACGGCGAGAAACAGATCGCCAGCGCGCACGTTGCGGCTGTCCAGGGTCAGTTCGCGGATCAACAGATCGCGGCCGGCGTGGGCAAAAATCTTGTTCAGGCTCAGAGACATTAGCCGCGCCCTCCATTGGCTTTCAGCGGAACGACCGGTGTGGCGTTAGCAGTTTGAGTCGGTGGCAGGTTGTCCGGCGTGATGTTCATCAGGCGCAGTGTCCCGGACATCACTTTGCTGAACACCGGTGCCGATACCAGACCACCGAAGTAACCGGCCTTGGTCGGTTCATCGATCACCACGACGATGGCGTAGCGCGGATCGCTCATCGGGCCGAAACCGGCGAACAGCGAACGGTAGGAATTCTCGGCGTAGCCTTTGGTGCCCACCGACGTTTTACGAGCAGTACCCGACTTGCCTGCCACGTGATACGCCGGCACTTGCGCACGGAACACACCGCGCGGTGCCTCGATCACTTGGGTCAGCATGCCTTGCATGGTTTTCGCGACGGCTTCCGGCAGCACTTGCGTGGTTTGCGCAGGCTTGTCGGTTTTGATCAGGGTCAGCGGCGCGAGGCGACCGTTGTTGGCCAGGGCCGAAAAGGCGTGGACCAACTGGATTGCCGTCACCGAAATACCGTAGCCGTAGGACAGCGTCGCGGTTTCAGCCTTGCGCCATTCGCGGTAGTTCGGCAGGTTGCCGACGCGCTCGCCCGGGAAGCCGAGACCAGTGTCCTGGCCAAGCCCGACTTTCTGCGCGAGACGGAAGATGGTTTCGCCGCCGATATCGAACGCGACCTTACTCATGCCGACGTTACTGGAATTGATCAGAATGCCGGTCAGGTCGAGCACCGGGCCTTCGGACTTGGAGACGTCCTTGATGGTGTACTTGCCAATCTGCAAGGTGCCCGGGTACACCTCGACGGTGTCGCTCGGTTTCCAGCGGCCAGTTTCGATCGCGGCACTCATGGAAATGGCTTTCATGGTCGAACCCGGCTCGAACACGTCGATCATTGCGCGGTTGCGCATCATCGCCGGTTGCAGGTTGCGACGGTTGTTCGGGTTGTAGGTCGGCTGGTTGACCATGGCGAGGATCTCGCCGGTCTTAACATCCATGATCACCAGGCTGCCGGCCTTGGCGCCGTTCTCGATGATCGCGTTACGCAGCTCGCGGTTGGCCAGATATTGCAGGCGCAAGTCAATGGACAACGCCAAGGGCTTGCCGGCCTTGGCGTTTTTGGTGACTTGGACATCCTTGATAAGTCGGCCACGCCGATCCTTGATGACCTGTCGCTTGCCGGGGACCCCGGCCAGCCATTCGTCGTAGGCCAGTTCGACCCCTTCACGACCGTGGTCATCGATGTCGGTAAAGCCGACCATGTGCGCGGTGACTTCACCGGCCGGGTAGAAACGCCGGAATTCTTCGATGCCGTAAACACCTGGCACTTTCAGGTCGAGCACAGACTGGCCCTGCTCGGGGGTCAGCCCGCGCACCAGATAGATGAATTCTTTGTTGGCCTGGGCTTCGAGACGTTCGGTCAGGGCTTTCGGATCCTGGCCCAGAGCGGCCGCCAGTGCTGGCCATTTCTCTTTGGCCTGCTGCATTTCCTTGGCGTTCGCCCACAATGTGGTGACCGGGGTACTCACGGCCAAAGGCTCGCCGTTACGGTCGGTAATAAGACCACGGTGAGCCGGAATCGGAATATGACGAACGCTGCGCGCATCACCCTGACCTTTAAGGAAGGCACGGTCGACGACTTGCAGGTCGATGATGCGCCAGCAAATAGCCACGACCATGACGCCCAGCAAACCCAGTACCAGGCGGAAACGCCATGGGAACAGCGCGCCTTCGAGTTTCATCATGGCGCCACCATCTGCACTTCAGCGGCGCCGGGAATGCGCATCTTCAGTTGCTCGGTGGCCAGGACTTCAATACGGCTGTGGGCGGTCCAGGTGCTCTGCTCGAGAATCAACCGCCCCCACTCCGCCTGCGCCTTGTCGCGCACGCTCAACTCGGCGTACAGCGAGTTCAGCAACTGACGGTTCCAGTGGGCGCTGTACGACACGCCGATGGCCGACACGAGCACGCCGACAAACAGCAGCATCATGAAGAAGCTGCCGCCGGGCAGTGGCTTGGCGAAAAGCTTGCTCACCGCAGCTTCTCCGCGACGCGCATGACGGCGCTGCGGGAACGTGGGTTGGCTTTGAGTTCGGCCTCGGAGGCGGACTGCGCTTTGCCATGGATTTTGATGATCGGTTCGAAAGCGACGTGACGGACCGGCAGGTTGCGCGGCAGGTTGTCGGCTTCGCCTTTCACCAGTTTGCGCATGAACAGTTTGACGATACGGTCTTCCAGCGAATGGAAGCTGATGACGACCAGGCGGCCGCCCACTTCCAGGCAGTCCAGCGCGGCTTCGAGGCCGGCTTCCAGATCGCCCAGTTCGTTGTTGACGTGAATGCGCAGCCCCTGGAACGCACGGGTGGCAGGGTTCTTGCCCTTTTCCCATGCCGGGTTGGCGACTTTCAGGACTTCAGCCAGATCGGCCGTGCGCTCGAACGGCTTGATGTCGCGGCGCTCGGCCACGGCACGGGCCATGCGGCCGGAGAAACGTTCTTCGCCGTATTCCTTGAACACCCGGGCGATTTCTTCCGCCGGTGCGGTGTTGACGAATTCGGCAGCGCTGATCCCGCGGGACGGGTCCATACGCATGTCCAGCGGGCCATCATTGAGGAAGCTGAAGCCGCGTTCAGGGTCGTCGAGCTGTGGCGAAGACACGCCCAAGTCGAGCAAAACGCCACTGACCTTGCCATGCAGGCCGCGCTCGGCCACTTCCGAACCGAGCTCGGCAAAGCTGCGTTGCACAACGACAAAGCGGCCGTCTTCGGCCGCTAGCGTTTGCCCGGTGGCAATCGCTTGAGGATCTTTGTCGAATCCGAGGACCCGACCTTCGGGACCGAGCTGGCTCAAGATCAACCGACTGTGCCCGCCGCGCCCGAACGTACCGTCCAGATAGCAGCCATCAGGACGTACGGCGAGAGCCTCCACGGCTTCGTCAAGCAGTACGGTGATGTGGTTAAAGCCGCTATCAATAGTCACAGGATCAAATCACGCAGTTCATCAGGCATGGCGCCCGGTTGTTGAATAGCAGCCAGGTCAGCGGCAGAAACCGCGTCCCAGGCATCCTCGTCCCACAATTGGAACTTGTTCAGTTGGCCTACCAACATCGCGCGCTTATCCAACTTGGCATATTCACGAAGACGCGGTGGAACCAGAAAACGACCACTGCCATCGAGCTCGAGGTCGACGGCATTACCAATCAGTAAACGTTGCAGGCGGCGGTTCTCTTCGCGAAGCGAAGGCAGTGCGCGCAGTTTGGTTTCGATAATTTCCCACTCATCGAGGGGGTAAACACACAAACACGGATCAACGGCATCAATTGTGACGATCAACTGACCGGAACTACGCGAAACGAGCTCGTCACGGTACCGGCTCGGCATGGCGAGACGGCCCTTTGCGTCGAGACTGATAGCGTTAGCTCCGCGAAACACGTCAGCGTTTCTCCAAATATTAGCGTTTTACGCTTAAAAAACCCACTTCATGCCACTTTCCGCCACTTGTGCACACTATAGGAATGCGGCCACCGCACCGTCAAGGCGCGGATTAAAGGAAAAGCCTTACAGAACTGAGATTTAGGAGGGTAAACGGAGGGGTAACGACAATCTGGCAGATGAATCTGTCCAATAACTTGAATCAGCACAGAAGGCTGCGTTCGAAAGTTAAAGTAATTTGTTAAGAGTAAGATTTTTTCGGTATTACGAAAGTGTTCTGGCAACGATTCTGGAAGGAGGGAAAAGACTACTACCAGCGCCCTGCTCAATGATTAAAGCAGGGAGGGAAAAAAGGTGGAGAGTCGATCTGTAAGCCGGGTTCTGTCTTGAACAGTCATTCGTCTACGATGGCCATCACTGGACATCTTTAGCAACCTACCCGGTCCCAGCGCGGGCCACGCCTTGGGACCCTATTTGGTCTTGCTCCAAGTGGGGTTTACCTAGCCACGAACTGTTGCCAGACGTGCGGTGCGCTCTTACCGCACCTTTTCACCCTTACCGGCGCCGAAGCGCTTAGGCGGTTATTTTCTGTGGCACTTTCCGTAGGCTCACGCCTCCCAGGCATTACCTGGCACTTCGCCCTATGGAGCCCGGACTTTCCTCCCCCCCCTAATTTTCATAGAGGGCAGCGACTGTCCAATCGACTCTCCGCCGCGAAGGTTAACGGCAGAGCGGCCGAAGAACAAGCGCTAAACGCCCCAAGCCACTCCTGCGCGTCGGTTTTTTACTCGCCCTTCTGTTTATCCAGCGCAACCTGATAGAGCACATTCTTGCGCTCACCGGTAATTTGCGCCGCCAATGCCGCTGCGCGCTTGAGCGGCATCTCTTCAAGCAACAGATTGAGGATGCGCATGGCTTCGCTGCTGACCGCGTCCTCGGTCTCGGGTGCCGACCAGCCTGCCACCAACACCACGCACTCGCCGCGCTGCTGATTGCTGTCCGACTCGACGAACTCGCGCAACTCGGCCAACGGCAAACCTTTAAGGGTTTCGAAGGTTTTGGTCAGTTCACGCGCCAGCAACGCCGGACGCTCGGGACCGAACACCAGCTCCATGTCTTGCAGGCACTCAAGGATGCGATGTGGCGCTTCATAGAAAATCAATGTGCGCGGTTCTTCCTTGACCAGCTCCAGACGAGCACGCCGACCCACAGCCTTGGCTGGCAAGAAGCCTTCGAAAATGAAGCGGTCCGACGGCAGGCCCGCCGCCGACAACGCCGCGATCAATGCACAGGCCCCCGGAACCGGCACCACATTGATCCCCGCGGCACGGGCCTGACGGACCAAGTGATAACCCGGATCGGAAATCAGCGGCGTGCCGGCATCGGAGATCAACGCCACGTCGTCGCCCGCCAACAAACGGGTGATAAAGCGGCTGCCTTCATCTCGCTCGTTATGTTCATGACAGGCTGCCAGCGGCGTGGGAATGCCGAAATGCTGCATCAAGCGCTGGGAGTGACGAGTGTCTTCGGCGGCGATCAACGCGACGTCGCGCAGGATCTTCAGCGCACGCGCACTGATGTCGTCCAGGTTGCCGATGGGCGTCGCCACCACATAAAGCGAGCCAGCAGCGGAATTCAAAGCACCTGGAGCAGTCAAAGCGCACACCTCATGATCGGTAAAAGGCGACATTGTAGCGCGTAGCGGCGCTTGCGATCGCCCTGCCCGCCTCGGGTTTTTCAGGCGTTTGTGCAGCGCGGCAACATTTGCACGAGCTAAATTGATCGATTCACGCCAGTAACATCGCGCCCCGGCCAGCGCTTGGGTACAATTCCACGCTAATTTGATCGAGTATCAGGAACACTACATGATCGCTTGCCTGCGGCTGTTCACTGCCCTCTGCCTCGCTGCCTTGCTGGCGGCTTGCGCCAGCTCGCCCTCTTCCAGCCTTGGCGAACTTCCACGGACCCCGGATGCCAGTATCGAGCAACTGCTCGAACAGGCCGCTCAAAGCAAGGATCCGGAAAAAGCCGCGCTGTTGCGCCTGAGCGCGGCAGACCTGGCTTATCGTCAGGGTAATGCCGGCCAGTCCGCGCAAATCCTGCAACAGGTTCCGGTGGAACAACTCAAGCCCGGCCAACAAGTCTTCGCCAGCACCCTGGCGGCTGAACTGGCCATGGTGCGCAACCAGCCCAAGGCGGCGTTGACTGCCTTGAGCCATCCAAGCCTGCAACGCTTGAGCGAGTTGCCGGTCGAGCAACAGGTGCGCACCGGCACTGTCCATGCTCGCGCCCTTGAGGCCGATGGCCAGACGCTTGCCGCCGCACGGGAGCGCATCTTCATCGCGCCAATGCTTGAAGGTGAGGCGGCGAGCAAAAACCACGAAGCGATCTGGACCCTGATCGCCTCGCTGCCAACCGACCAATTGCAGCCAACCACCACCGACGACCTCGGCGGCTGGATGGCGCTGGCGCTGGCCGTGAAAACCGCTGGCACCCTGGAACAGCAGCAGGCCGCTATCGACGCCTGGCGCGCACAGAACCCTAAACACCCGGCCGCCATTCAGCTGCCGCTGCCACTGACCAAACTCAAGGAGCTGGCCAGCCAGCCCCTGAGCAAGATCGCCCTGCTGCTGCCGCAAGACGGTCCGCTGGCCTCGGTCGGCAAAGCACTGCGTGAAGGTTTCATGGCCGCTCACTACCAGGCTCAACAAGCCGGGCAGAAGCCGCCAGCCATCGAGTTCTATGACAGCTCGAAACTGACCTCGATGGACGAGTTCTACCGCAAGGCCCAGGCCGACGGTGTGCAACTGGTGGTCGGTCCGCTGGAAAAACCGCTGGTCAAACAGCTAAGTGCTCGCCCGCAACTGCCGATCACTACCCTGGCGCTGAACTACAGCGAAGGCGAACAAGGTCCGGCTCAGCTGTTCCAGTTTGGTTTGGCCGCTGAAGATGAAGCCCGCGAAGTGTCTCGTCGTGCTCGCGCCGACGGCCTGCACCGCGCCGCCATCATGGTGCCGAAAGGCGAATGGGGCGATCGCGTGATGCGAGCGTTCAGCCAGGACTGGCAAGCCAACGGTGGCAGCATCGTCGCGACCGAACGCGTTGACCAACCGGTTCAACTGGCCCAGCAGATTGCCGACATGTTCCAGCTGCGTCAGAGCGAAGGTCGCGCCAAGAGCCTGCAAAGCACCGTTGGCTCGCAGGTAGCGGCCCAGCCTTCGCGTCGTCAGGACATTGAGTTCATCTTCCTGGCCGCGACTCCGCAACAGGCCCAGCAGATCAAACCGACCCTGAACTTCCAGTACGCGGGCGATGTGCCGGTTTACGCCACGTCCCACGTATTCAGTGCCAGCGGCGACGTGAACCAGTACAACGACATGAACGGCATCCGCTTCTGCGAGACCCCGTGGTTGCTGGACGCCAATGATCCGCTGCGCAAGCAGGTCACCGCGCAATGGCCACAAGCCGCCGGCAGCCTGGGGCGCCTGTACGCAATGGGCGTGGATGCGTATCGCCTGGCGCCGCGCCTGGGGCAACTCAAGGCGCTGCCGGACAGCCGCATTGAAGGCCAGTCGGGCAGCCTGGGCATGACTCAGAACCAGCGCGTGGTGCGCCAGTTGCCGTGGGCACAGTTCACCAACGGTCAGGTTCAACGCCTGCCGGATACCCCGCGCTGATGCCTGACAGGTCACGTCAGCAAAGCGGTAAAGATGCCGAGCGCCATGCGCTCGAGCATCTTCAACAACAGGGTCTGCGCCTGCTGGCGCAGAACTGGTTGTGTAAACGCGGCGAGCTTGATCTGGTCATGCTTGATGGCGATACAGTAGTATTCGTTGAAGTTCGCTACAGAAAAAACACCCAATGGGGTGGAGCGCTCGACAGCATCGATGGGCGCAAACGGCAGAAACTGATTTTCGCCGCGCAGTATTTTCTTCAGCGCGAGTCGCGTTGGGCCAATTCCCCCTGCCGCTTCGACGTGGTTGCCATCGACAGCAACCTCGATCAGTTGAACTGGTTGCAGAATGCCTTCGACAGCTGATCGCGTGCGCCCCGAAGCGGACACCTATACCCAACACTTTTGCTCTTTGCTTTGCGGGCTGCACATTCATGTGCCGAGTAGCCGCGCTAATTAAGGTCACACAGATGGACATGCAATCCCGAATTCGCCAGCTTTTTCAGGCCAGTATCGACACCAAGCAAATGGCGATGGACGTACTTGCACCGCACATCGAGCAAGCCAGCCAGGTGATGGTCAACGCCTTGCTCAACGAGGGCAAAATGCTGTCCTGCGGCAACGGAGGCTCCGCCGGTGACGCCCAGCACTTTTCGTCCGAGCTGCTAAACCGCTTCGAGCGCGAACGTCCGAGCCTGCCCGCCATTGCACTGACCACCGACAGCTCGACGATCACCTCGATCGCCAACGACTACAGCTACAACGAAATCTTTTCCAAACAGATCCGCGCCCTCGGCCAGCCGGGTGACGTATTGCTGGCAATTTCCACCAGCGGCAACTCGGCGAACATAATTCAAGCGATCCAGGCCGCACATGATCGCGAAATGATTGTCGTAGCATTGACTGGTCGCGATGGCGGCGGCATGGCGTCGCTGCTATTGCCTGAGGACGTCGAGATTCGCGTACCGGCCAACGTCACCGCACGTATTCAGGAAGTCCACCTGCTGGCGATCCATTGCCTTTGCGATTTGATCGACAGCCAACTGTTCGGGAGTGAAGAATGACCCCTAATCGCCTAGGCCTTCTGGCCTTGACCCTGTGCCTCGGCATCAGCGGCTGCACCTCGGTGGTGAACGCCAGCCGTGAAGCGCCGATTGAAGATGACCGCGGCACGCGCACCTTCGGCAGCAAGATCGACGACTCCCTGATCGACACCAAGGTCGGCGTGAACGTCGCCAAGGCCGATCCTGCCCTGGACAATGATTCACACATTGTCGTCACCAGCTTCAACGGTGTCGTACTGCTCGCCGGGCAAACGCCTACCGCAGACCTCAAGGCCAAGGCCGAACAGGCTGCTTCCGCCGTCCAGCGCGTGAAGAAGGTTCATAACGAGCTGCAGGTTCTGCCACCCTCCGGCTTCCTTGCTCGCCAGAACGACACCTGGCTGACCTCCAAGATCAAGACCCAGATGCTCACCGACCCGAACATCCCGGGCTCGCGCATCAAGGTCGTCACCGAGAATGGCATCGTTTATCTGTTGGGCCTGCTGACCAAGCAGGAAGCGGCGCAGGCCACCAATCTGGTGCAGAGCGTTTCCGGTGTGCAGAAGATTGTGAAGTTGTTTGAGTACATTGACTGATACCGGCTTACCGGCGAAGGTGATTTCAAAGACGCCTTCGCACTGTAGGAGCCAGGCTTGCCGGCGAAGGCGATTTCGAGGACGCCTTCGCCGGCAAGTCGGATCGCCGCACCGCTGGCTCCTACATGAAATAAAAAAGGGTGATCCTTGCGGATCACCCTTTTTTTATTTCACCACTTTCAAACTGGGTCGACCGCTGGGACGCGGCGGCTCGCTGTCGGGCGGCGGAATATCATCATCCGGCTCGATCTCTTCCTCGTCTTCCATCGGCGATTCCAGATCGAACACCATGCCCTGACCATTCTCCCGGGCGTAAATACCCAGGATCGATGCAATAGGCACGTACAGGGTGTGTGGCACGCCACCGAAGCGCCCTTCGAAGCTGACCGCCTCGTTGTCCATGTGCAGATGACGCACGGCAGCCGGTGATACGTTCAGGACAATCTGTCCGTCACTGGCAAAACCCTGAGGCACCTGCACCGACGGATACTCGGAATTGACCAGCATGTGAGGGGTGCAATCGTTATCCACAATCCACTCGTAGAGCGCGCGGACCAGATAAGGTCGACTGGAGTTCATAGCGGCTCCTTAAGCCTTAGCGCATATCGCGTTCGACGCCAGACAGACTCGCCTGGAAAGCCTCACGCGCAAACGAGCGCTCCATGTAATCAAGCAGCGGCTTGGCAGGCCGCGGCAGTTCAATACCTAAAATCGGCAAACGCCAGAGTATTGGCAATAGGCAGCAATCCACCAGACTTTGTTCCTCACTGAGGAAAAACGGCTTGTCGGCGAACAACGGCGACACGCCAGTCAGGCTTTCACGCAACTCTTTACGAGCCACGACGCGGGCGGCTTCCTTGGTCTTCGAATCCAGGATCAGATCCACCAGACCACACCAGTCACGCTGAATACGATGAATCAGCAGACGGCTGTTGGCACGCGCCACAGGATAAACCGGCAGCAAGGGCGGGTGCGGGTAACGCTCATCCAGATATTCCATCACCACGGTCGACTCCCACAACGCCAGGTCACGATCGACCAGGGTGGGCAGGCTTCCGTAAGGGTTCACTTCAATCAGTTTAGGCGGCTGGCGACCAGCTTCCACGTAAATGATCTCTGCGCTGACACCCTTCTCTGCAAGTACGATGCGCACTCGGTGGGAATAGTGGTCGGCGGGGTCGGAGTAACAGGCCAACCGATTGGTCACGCCCATGGCGGTCCTCCTCGCTTGTTGAAATTATCGGAAGCGGAAAAACGCACGCGCCCAGAGAGCGCCTCCCGTAACGCCTGGATCACCAGGCTCGTTACACCTTCAGAGACGCCCTTGGGCGCGCGCGATTAACAGCAATTGCTTACAGCTTTATCAATGGATGTCTTTCCAGTATTCACGCTTGAGCAAGTATGCGAATACAAAGAAGAACGCCAGGTACAGCAACACATAGGTACCGATGCGCTGATGCTGCAGCTTCACCGGGTTGGCCGAGTAGGCCAGGAAGGTCACCAGATTCTTGACCTTCTCATCGAATTGCTCTGCGTTCAGCGTGCCGGTTTTTGGCACCACGGTCAGCTGGTCACACGCCTCATGAGTCAGAGCCGTACCGGTCAGCGGATCGTATTGCTTCTTGCCGTCTTCGACGATTTGAACTTGTTTGCAGCCTACCACCTGACGACCCTGCAGGCCGACCAGAACGTTAGGCATCCCGACGTTCGGGAAGACCTTGTTGTTCACGCCCCAGGGACGCGATGGGTCTTCATAGAACGAACGCAGGTAACCGTAGAGCCAGTCAGTACCACGAACGCGGGCGACCAGGGTCAGGTCGGGCGGTGCCGCACCGAACCAGGTCTTGGCGTCCGCCGGCTGCATGCCGATGCTCATGTGATCGCCGATCTTGGCGCCGGTGAACACCAGCTTCGAGAGCATCAGGTCGTGCGGGATGCCCAGATCATCGGCGACACGCTCGTAACGCTGGAACTTGGCGCTGTGACAGCCCATGCAGTAGTTGGCAAAAGTACGTGCGCCATCCTGCATTGCAGCCTTGTCGGAAACGTCGATGTCGACCTTTTCCAGCTCAGGAGCACCCGCTGTCGACGCGAACGAGAACACAGGCATAGCAGCAAGAATCAGTACAGCAAATAGCTTTTTCATCAGCCAGTCACCCTTTCCGGAACCGGTTTGGTCTTCTCGAGCCTGGTGTAGAAAGGCATCAGAATGAAGTAGGCGAAGTACAGGAAGGTACACACCTGCGACAGCAATGTACGGCCTGGCGTCGGGGCCAGAACACCCAGAATGCCGAGGATGACGAACGAAACGCAGAACACCACCAGCCAGATTTTGCTCAGCCAGCCTTTGTAGCGCATCGACTTGACCGGGCTTCGGTCCAGCCATGGCAGGACGAACAGCACCGCGATGGCGGCGCCCATGGCGATAACGCCCAGAAGCTTGTCCGGAACCGCCCGCAAAATCGCGTAGAACGGCGTGAAGTACCAGACCGGAGCGATGTGCTCTGGCGTCTTGAAGGCGTTCGCCACTTCAAAGTTCGGCTTCTCGAGGAAGTAGCCGCCCATTTCAGGGAAGAAGAACACGATCGAGCAGAAGATGAACAGGAACACCACCACGCCGACGATATCTTTCATGGTGTAGTACGGATGGAAGGCAATGCCGTCCAGCGGTACGCCGTTTTCGTCTTTGTGTTTCTTGATGTCCACGCCGTCCGGGTTGTTCGAACCGACTTCGTGCAGCGCCAGAACGTGCAGCACCACCAGACCGAGGATCACGATCGGCAAGGCAACAACGTGCAAGGCGAAGAAGCGGTTCAGGGTGATACCGGAAATCAGGTAGTCACCACGGATCCACTGAGTCAGATCGTTGCCGATGACCGGGATCGCACCGAACAGCGAGATGATCACTTGGGCACCCCAGTAGGACATCTGGCCCCACGGCAGCAGGTAACCCATGAAGGCTTCAGCCATCAGCGCCAGGTAGATCAGCATGCCGAAAACCCACACCAGCTCACGCGGCTTCTGGTACGAACCGTAGAGCAAGCCACGGAACATGTGCAGATAAACCACGATGAAGAACATCGAAGCGCCGACCGCGTGCAACAGACGCAGGATCGAGCCGTACTCAACGTCGCGCATGATGTATTCGACGGAGGCGAATGCTTCTTCCGCCGACGGGGTGTAGCTCATGGTCAGCCAGACACCGGTAACGATCTGGTTGACCAGAACGAGCAGTGCAAGGGAGCCAAAGAAATAGAAGAAGTTGAAGTTCTTCGGGGCGTAGTACTTGCTGAGATGGTCTTCCCACATTTTGGTCGCGGGAAAGCGCGCATCAACCCAATCCATGAACTTGCTCATCACGCTTTCTCCGTATCGACGCCAATGACAATGATGTCATCGGTCTCATAGGAATGCGGGGGAACTGGCAGGTTCAAAGGCGCAGGTTGCGACTTGTAGACGCGACCAGCCAGATCGTAGTGGGAACCGTGGCAAGGGCAGAAATATCCACCTACCCAGTCCTTGCCCAGATCCACAGGCGCCACTTCTGGACGGAAGGTCGGCGAGCAACCCAGGTGCGTGCAGATACCGATCAGCAGCAGGACTTCTGGCTTGATCGAACGCGTTTCCGGGTCGACATAGGTCGGTTGTGTCGAGTTCTTGGAGGTCGGGTCAGACAGCTGGCCCTCGATCTTTTTCAGATTCCCCAGGATTTCCTCGGTACGGCGGACAATGAACACCGGCTGACCGCGCCACTCAGCAATCATCTGCTGACCTGGCTCGATTTTGCTGACATTCACCTTCACCGGTGCACCTGCGGCTTTCGCCTTGGCACTGGGAAACCATGACCCCACGAACGGGACCGCAGCCCCCACCGCTCCTGCAGCACCCACCACGGATGTGGCTGCTACCAAGAAGCGACGCCGGCCTGCATTCACGCCGTCATTGCTCATTCAGTCCTCTCCCATCAGCTTTGTGGCCTGTTAAATCAGGCGTCTACTAAGTAAAAATCTGAACTTATAAAAATTTTGCCGAATGGTAATGAAAAGCCCCAATTCTGACAAGGTAATTACCGAGGGGCTCCACTGCCAAGCCTTGCAGTATAGGGCTTCTACGGCTGTGGCAAGTTGTCACAGAGCAATTCTTTGATAAATCGCGCCCATAAAAAAACGCCCAGCTTCGCGAGGAAACTGGGCGTTCTTTTTGAACGCGAAAGCGAATTAACGCTTCGAGTACTGCGGACGCTTACGCGCTTTACGCAGACCAACTTTCTTACGTTCAACTTCACGAGCATCGCGAGTAACGAAGCCAGCTTTGCGCAGAGCGCCACGCAGGGTTTCGTCGTACTGCATCAGTGCGCGAGTGATACCGTGGCGGATTGCGCCAGCTTGACCACTTACACCACCACCGATCACGGTGACGTAGATGTCGAATTTCTCGACAGTCTCAGTCAGTTCCAGCGGCTGACGAACTACCATGCGGGCAGTTTCGCGGCCGAAGAAATTTTCCAGGGTGCGGTTGTTGATGGAGATGTTACCAGTACCCGGACGCAGGAAAACGCGTGCGGTTGCGGTCTTGCGACGGCCAGTGCCGTAATTTTGAGTCGCCGACATAATGAACTATTCCGTTAAAACTTCAGTTCTTGGGGCTGCTGAGCAGTATGAGGGTGTACAGCGCCCGCATAGACTTTCAGCTTACGATACATGTCGCGACCCAGCGGGTTCTTAGGCAGCATGCCCTTGACCGCGGTCTCGATCACGCGCTCAGGGGCTTTAGCGATCAGCTTTTCAAAGTTGATCGACTTGATGCCGCCCGGAAAACCGGAGTGGGAGTAGTAGATTTTGTCGGTGGTCTTAGCACCGGTTACACGAATCTGCTCGGCATTGATGACGACGATGTAATCGCCGGTGTCAACGTGAGGAGTGTACTCAGCTTTATGCTTGCCACGCAGACGGCTCGCGATTTCGGTGGCCAGACGACCCAGGGTCTGACCAGCAGCGTCGACGACAAACCAGTCGCGCTGTACTGTTTCCGGTTTAGCAGTAAAAGTTTTCATTCTTTATAGCCTCAGGGGCCGCCCTGTAAATTAGACGGCGGATCTTACTGAATAGTGCGTACTTTGACAAGTCAAAGGCAGCCGGATACAGACGCTTTCGGGGGCTCGGGTCGGCGCGTCCGTTCAACGGCAAGATTCTTCGGCGGCGGCGCATCACTTCCACTGCAGAAAGAGGTGCGCAATTATGCAGATTGCGAAAAATATTTCAACCTGCTTTTATGATTGTTTTGCCCAAGGAGCACCCGATGGACTATCGCCAGCTAGGCCGAACCAATCTGAACGTGAGTGCCATCTGCCTCGGAACCATGACCTGGGGCGAGCAAAACAGCGAGGCTGAAGCCTTCGCCCAGATTGAAAGTGCCAAAAACGCCGGGATCAATTTCATCGATACCGCCGAGATGTACCCGGTGCCACCCAAGGCCCAAACCTACGCCACCACCGAACGCTACATCGGCAATTACTTCAAAAGTCGCGGTGATCGCGCCGACTGGATCCTGGCCAGCAAGATCGCCGGCCCCGGCAACACCATCGATTACATCCGCGACAAAAACCTGCGGCACAACCGCCAGCACATCACCGCAGCCGTGGACGCGAGCCTCAAGCGCCTGCAAACCGACTACATCGACCTTTATCAGCTGCACTGGCCGGAACGCAGCACCAACTTCTTCGGCCAACTGGGCTATAAACACAAGATCGAAGCCAACCTGACGCCGCTGGAGGACACCCTCGAAGCGCTGGACGAACAGGTCAAGGCCGGCAAGATTCGCCACATCGGCCTGTCCAATGAAACGCCGTGGGGCACCATGCGCTTCCTCGCCCTGGCCGAAGCCCGTGGCTGGCCGCGCGCCGTATCGATCCAGAACCCGTACAACCTGCTCAACCGCAGCTTCGAAGTCGGCCTGGCGGAAATCGCCATCCGCGAACAGTGCGGCCTGCTCGCCTATTCGCCGCTGGCGTTCGGTTTCCTGTCGGGCAAGTACGAGGGTGGCGCGCGCCCTCCAAAATGTCGCTTGAGCCTCTACAGCCGCTTCAGCCGCTATTTCAACCCACAGTCGGAAGCTGCGTGCAGTCGTTATGTGGCACTGGCCCGTGAACACGGCCTGGACCCGGCGCAGATGGCGTTGGCGTTTGTCACTCAGCAGCCGTTCGTGACCAGCAACATCATCGGCGCGACCACCATGGAACAGCTGGAGAGCAACATTGCCAGTTTCGAGCTGAAACTTTCCGATGAAGTGCTGGAGGGGATTGAGGCGATTCACAAGGATCACCCGAATCCGGCTCCTTGATTGATTCATAGACCCATTCGCGAGCAAGCCCGCTCCCACAGGAGATCACTTAACCTGTGGGAGCGGGCTTGCTCGCGAAAGCGTCCGACCAGTCACCGCAGCATCAAAGCGACCTGGCAATAATCTCCTTCATGATTTCATTGGTCCCCGCATAAATCCGCTGCACCCGCGCATCCGCCCACGCCCGGGCAATCGGGTATTCCCACATGAACCCGTAACCGCCATGCAACTGCACGCATTCGTCGAGCACCTTGCATTGCAGGTCAGTGCCCCAGTACTTGGCCATCGCTGCCGTCGGCACATCCAGCTTGCCTTGCAGATGCAGCTCCAGGCAGCGATCCACGAACACCCGGCCGATCTGGATTTCAGTCGCCATTTCCGCCAGCTTGAAGCGCGTGTTCTGGAAGTCGGCAATCGCCTTGCCGAACGCCTTGCGCTCACGGGTGTAATCCAGCGTCCACTTCAACGCGGCTTCGGCCGAAGCTAGCCCGCCGATAGCGACAGTAAGGCGCTCCTGAGGCAACTCCTGCATCAGGTAAGCGAAGCCCATTCCGGCTTGCCCCAGCAGGTTTTCCTTCGGTACCCGCACGTCCTGGAAGAACAGCTCCGAAGTGTCCTGCGCCTTCATGCCGACTTTTTCCAGGCGCTTGCCCTTGTCGAAGCCTGGCGTATTGGCCTCGACCAGAAACAGACTGGTACCCTTCGCGCCCGCCTTCGGATCCGTCTTGGCCACGACAATCACCAGGTCAGCCAGATAGCCGTTGGTGATGAACGTCTTGGACCCGTTGATCACGTACTCGTCGCCATCCAGCACAGCGGTGGTTTTCACCCCTTGCAGGTCGGAACCGGCGCCCGGCTCGGTCATGGCAATGGCTGTCACCATTTCTCCGGACACCAGTTTCGGCAGGTATTTGTGCTTCAGCGCTTCACTGCCGTAGTGCAGGATGTACGGCGCCACAATGTCGGAATGCAGGGAAAAACCGATGCCGGTCAGGCCGAGACGACCCACCTCTTCGATCACCACCGCGCTGTAGAGAAAATCCGCCCCCAGCCCGCCGTACTCCTCCGGCAGGTGCGAGCAGAGCATCCCCGCCTCCCCCGCCTTGTTCCAGAGTTTACGGTCGATGAAGCCTTGTTTTTCCCATTGCCCATGGAACGGCACGGACTCTTTTTCGAGGAACGTTCGCACGCTGTCGCGAAACAATTCGTGCTCGGAACTGAACAAGGTTCTGGGGATCATGCGGCACCTGTCGTTAATTGTTAGAAGGAGTTGACCTTCAGAGACTAAGCCTCGCATCCGATACAGGACACTGGACACATCAGACAAAAAATAAGACGATCCAGCCGTCTGGTGACCACTTTCCCCTATAAGAATAAAGTTGAATTATGTCTAACCAAGTCTCCACGCCCTTGCGGCGCGTCAGCATCCTGGCTATCGACCGGGTTTTCGCTTCCACCCTCATGCAAGCAAAGGATTTCTTCCACTTGGCCAGCCTGCGCTATGGCAAACAACTGGGTCAGGGCCTGACTCCGGCGTTCGAAACCCGACTGGTCAGCCCCGACGGCAAACCGGTGAACAGCTTCAGTGACGTGATCATGCCGGTGGACGGCGGCCTGGAAAACGCCGACATCATTGTCCTTCCAGCCTTCTGGGACGATTTCGACACCCTTTGCCAACGTTATCCACAGGTCCTGCCCTGGTTGCGCCAGCAACATGCTCGCGGCGCAGTACTCTGCGGTGAAGCCACCGGGGTGTTCTGGCTGGCTGAGGCCGGGCTGCTCGACGGCAAGGAAGCGACCACGTACTGGCGTTTCTTCAATGCCTTCGCCGAACGCTTCCCACGGGTTCAACTCAATCAGGACAAGCACCTGACCGACGCGGACAACCTGTATTGCGCGGGCGGCACCACCTCGGCCTGCGACCTCTACATCTACCTGATCGAACGCTTCTGCGGCGCCAGCGTATCCCAGGCCGTGGCCCGGGATATTCTCTACGAAGTGCAGCGCAGCTACTCGCCAGGACGCATCGGGTTCGGCGGACAGAAGTTGCACCAGGACGTGATCATCTTGCAGATCCAGCACTGGCTCGAAGAACACTTCGCCGACAAATTCCGCTTCGAAGACGTCGCCCGCGAACACGGCATGAGCATCCGCAACTTCATGCGCCGCTTCCAGACCGCCACCGGCGACAAGCCGCTGCATTACCTGCAACGCCTGCGTATCGAGACGGCCAAGGGCTTGCTGTCGGGTAGCCGCAAGAGCATCAAGACCATCAGTTATGAAGTCGGCTACGACGATGCGAGCTTCTTTGCGCGGTTGTTTCGCCAGCACACCGAGCTGTCGCCGAACCAGTATCGGCAGCAGTTTCAGCAAGCTGCGTAGTTCTCTATCCACACACAAAACCCATGTAGGAGTGAGCCTGCTCGCGATCGCGCCCGTCCATCAGCATTGATGTGACTGACACACCGCTATCGCGAGCAGGCTCACTCCTACAAGGTTTGCAGTGAACTCTGGACATAAAAAAGGGCCTGCAATTGCAGGCCCTTTTTGTATGCCGAATCTGTTTAAGGCTTATGCGCCCGGGACAAAAATTCGTGCGACTGCATTTCCAGCAGACGGCTAAGCGTGCGCTGGAACTCGAAGTTCAAGCGACCGCCGGTGTAGAGGTCTTTGAGCTCGACTTCAGCCGAGATGATCAGCTTGACGTTACGGTCGTAGAACTCGTCGACCATGTTGATAAAGCGTCGGGCGATGTCGTCGGTGGTGACGCTCATCTGCTCGACACCGCTGAGCAATACGGCGTGGAAGATCTTGCCCAGTTCGATGTAATCGTTCTGGCTACGCGGGCCGTCGCACAGTTCGCGGAAGTCGAACCAGGCCACGTCATCACAGGTACGCAGTGCGCGAATCTCACGATTCTCGATCATCAGCACGTCATTCTCGATGGCCGCCGTGCATTCCGGTGTCAGGGCGCGGAAGCTCTTGCGCAGGCTTTCATGCGCGGCTTCGTCCAGCGGGAAGTGGAACAGCTCGGCTTGTTCGAGGTGACGCAGACGATAATCGACGCCGCTGTCGACGTTGACGATGTCAGTGTTCTGCTTGATCAGCGCAATGGCCGGCAGGAAGCGCGCACGTTGCAGGCCATCCTTGTACAGACCGTCCGGCACGATGTTCGAGGTCGCGACCAGGGTCACGCCGTTCTTGAACAGCTCTTCCATCAGCGTGCCGAGGATCATCGCATCGGTGATGTCGGACACGAAGAATTCATCGAAACAGATCACCCGGGCTTCGTCAGAGAAGCGCTTGGCAATGATGGTCAGCGGGTTCTTCTCACCGCCGAGGGTCTTCATCTCTTCGTGCACACGCTTCATGAAGCGGTGGAAGTGCGTGCGGACCTTTTCCTTGAACGGCAGCGCTTCGAAGAAGGTGTCGACCAGGTAAGTCTTGCCGCGGCCAACGCCGCCCCAGAAATACAGACCCTTGACCGGTGCCTGTTCTTTTTTGCCAAACAGTTTGCCGAGCAGGCCCGGCTTGTTGTTCGACGCAGCGACCAGATCGTCGTACAGGCGCTGCAAATGGCGCACCGCAGTTTCCTGCGAGGCGTCATGGAAGAATTCCGGGCGTTTCAGATCAGCTTGATATCGTTCTAGGGGCGTCATAATTCGTTAGCAAGGCAACAAAAACGGGCCGTCACTGTAGCGACGGCCCGTGGGAATGGCAATCGGCCCTTGGTCGGACCGAGCCGCTGATTATTCCTGAACAGGCGTCAGTGCAACCCGCAAGGCATCGATGGCGAGATCGCGAGCAGTATCGTCAGCAAACGTCGGGCTGTCGGCCACGCACTCGCCTTCCAGCCAGACGCTGAAGCTGCGGTCTTCACTGCGCACATCCAACGGCTGACCCGACTGCAACTGCTTGGTCACCTGGCCGGCGGTTTTACCGTCAGCGAAGTTGCGCGACAGCAGCAGTTGCTCGCCATCGGCCGCCAGCAGACGGAAACGGAAACTGCTGTCTTCTTCGCGGAAGCTGACAAAACGCGCAGCCTTCGCGGCTTTCTTCTTGGTGGTGGCAGCGACTTTGGTCTGGGCCACAAAAGAGCGCAGGCCGACCGCTTCACGCAGTTCGTGAAGGAACGGCGTGGCGACCGAACGCGCCTTTTTGGCGCCGATCTGCAGGATGTCTTCCAGGTCCGCCGGGCGCTCAATCAGCTGGTGATAACGCTCGCGGGATTCGCCCAGCTCACTGTCCAGCAACTGGAACAGACGATTCTTCGCTTCGCCCCAACCCAGACCCTGCAACAGTTCGCTGCGGAATTCATCGGACTGCGCAGGGGTGGCGAAGGCCTGGAACAAGGTGAACAGGTGCGAATTGTCTGGATCTTTCGCCTCGCCTGGCGCACGGGAGTCGGTGACAATCCGCGAAATGGCGTCCTTCATTTCCTTGGCGCTGCTGAACAACGGAATGGTGTTGTCGTAGCTCTTCGACATTTTTCGACCGTCGAGGCCTGGCAGCGTGGCGACGCTTTCTTCGATCAGTGCCTCGGGCATGGTGAAGAATTCTTTGCCTTGGCCGAACAAGTGGTTGAAGCGCTGGCCGATGTCACGGGCCATCTCCACGTGCTGGATCTGGTCACGACCGACCGGAACCTTATGGGCGTTGAACATCAGAATGTCCGCCGCCATCAGCACCGGGTAGCTGTACAAGCCCATGGTGATGCCGGCGTCCGGGTCTTCTCCGGTTTCAACGTTCTTGTCCACCGACGCCTTGTAGGCGTGGGCACGGTTGAGCAGACCCTTGGCGGCAACACAGGTCAGCAACCAGGTCAGCTCGGGGATTTCCGGGATGTCGGACTGGCGATAAAAGGTTACGCGGTCCACGTCCAGGCCACCGGCCAGCCAGGTCGCGGCGATTTCCAGACGCGAGCGCTGGATGCGCAGCGGGTCATCGCATTTGATCAGGGCGTGGTAGTCGGCCAGGAAGTAGAACGAATCGGCGTTGCTGTCACGGCTGGCGACGATCGCCGGGCGGATGGCGCCGGCGTAGTTGCCCAGGTGCGGCGTGCCGGTGGTGGTGATGCCGGTGAGGATGCGGGTACGAGTCGTCATGGGTAATCGCTTGTCAGACTGCAATCAATTCGAAAGACGCGGCAGGATCAGATCCTTGAGATCGGTCAGCTTGCCATGAAAAAAGTGTCCGCATTCTGCCACTTTCAGCAGCTCATGGGGGCGTTCGAGTGTCGAGGACCAATCGTAGACGGCTTGCGGATCGATGACTTCGTCGGTTTCCGGCTGGATCAGGGTCAGTGCACCGTTTTGCGGCAGTTGATCCTGATCGCCAAGGCGCATGACCGCTGGCGCGACCATGAACAGATGTTTCAGCTGTTCGCCCTTGGCTTCCAGGCGTCCGCCGAGACTTGCTGCAACAAAACCGCCGAAGGAGAATCCGAACAGGGTCAGCGGCATGTCAGGATGTTTGGCCCGCAGCCATTCGGCCGCTGCCTGGGCGTCATCGACTTCACCGGTACCCATGTCGTGGCTGCCTTCGCTGGCACCGACGCCCCGGTAGTTGAAACGCAAAGTAATCAAACCAGCGTCGCGCGCCGTGCGCTGCAGGGTCGAGACCACTTTGTTGAGCATGGTGCCGCCCTGCACCGGGTTCGGATGACAGATCAGCGCGATGCCGCGCGGCTGCTCATTGTCGAGGTAAAGGGCTTCCAATTGGCCGACCGGGCCATCAATCACTACAGGGGTTTCGCGCATAAGCAAGGAAGGAACTCCGTGACCTCGAATCGGGTCGACTCGTCTAGCAAATTGTCTGTGCCAATCTATTGCGAGTGAATCGCGGTATACAGCGCAGGTTCGAGCCGTTAACGTAAAGCAAAGCCGTTTATAGAGGAAGGACTCGTGGAACACTCGCTCTTAGTTTGGTTGTTGCCGACTCTTGCCCTGGTTGTGGGTGTCGCCATTGGTTTCCTGATCGCTCGCCTGGTGCCGAATGCTGCGCCTAGCAGCACACAACGTCAGCTGGATGACATTCAGGAACGTTTCGACAGTTATCAGAACGAAGTGGTCACCCACTTCAACAGCACTGCAACACTGGTCAAGAAACTCACTGCGAGCTATCAGGAAGTGCAGGATCACCTCGCCGAGGGTGCCAACCGCCTGGCCCTGGACGAGCAGACTCGTCAACGCTTGCTGGCCGCCCTGCACGCCGACGCTGCCGTGGCACCACGGGAACGCCTGACGCCACCGCGCAATCAGGAGCCGCCTCGCGACTACGCCCCCAAAGCCCCGAACGCGCCGGGCATGCTCGATGAACATTACGGCCTGAAGAAGTAATCAGGTTTCACGACACAAAAAAGCCCTCGGACGAGTGATTGTCCGGGGGCTTTTTTTAATTCTGAAGTTTTCATCGCCAGTTCTGGCCCCATCGCGAGCGGGCTCGCTCCCACAGTGGACCGAGTGTTGGATCGGTTCGCGGTCACCTGTGGGAGCGAGCCTGCTCGCGATGGGGCCAGTGCTGGCGACAAAAAAACCCGCCCGATCTGCTGAGGATCGGGCGGGCTTTTTGCCTGGGGTTCAGTCAGGCTTTTGCGGTCACTACTGGGTCGGTTGCGAATACTGCTGGCCCGGAATCGCCTTCAGGTTGACCTCGACCCGGCGGTTCTGCGCCCGGCCATTGACGTCACCGTTGCTGGCAATCGGGTTATCCGGCCCGGCACCGCGAGCCGACAGGTTGGCGCCGCTGACACCTTGCGAGGTCAGGTAAGTCGCCACGCTCTGGGCCCGACGCTGGGACAGGTCCATGTTGTGCTGACGGGCACCCGTGCTGTCGGTGTAGCCGACGATTTCGATCTGGTTCTGGCTGAACTCCTTGAGCGAGCCTGCCAGGTTGTTCAGCGGCTGGTAGAAGCTGGAGGCGATATTCGCCGAATCGGTGGCGAACGTGATGTTGCCCGGCATGATCAGCTTGATCTGATCGCCCTGACGCTGCACTTCGACACCGGTATTGGCCATGCTGGCACGCAGCTTCTTCTCTTGCTGGTCAGCGTAATAACCGTAACCGGCAGCGGAAGCACCTACCACGGCGGCGCCAATCAGCGCGCCCTTGCCACGGTTGTCGTGACCGATGGCGGCACCGGCCAGCGCACCGGCCAGCGCGCCGAGGCCACCGTATTTTGCGGTTTTGCTCATGCCCGTGGAGCCACCGTCGGCCTGGCCCTGGTTGTCGTAAGGGTTAGGCGAGGCGCAGCCAGACAGCAAGGCCACAGCCGTAGCGACAATAATCAAACGCTGCTTGGTGAACATGAAGAGCTCCTGGTTTTTGCATTCTGTGGTGCAACAGACTAAGGCATTGGACCTTTGCGGGCGTTGGATCATTTTGGCCGACGAAAATTCCGTCGGTTACATTTAAGCCCGCACAAAAGGGTTCTCGCGCATTTCATCGCCCAGGCGCGTGTCCGGACCATGCCCGGTCACGACAGTCGCCTCTTCGTCGAGCGTATAAAGCCGCTGCTTGATCGACCGCACGATGGTCGCCTGATCGCCACCCCACAAATCCGTGCGCCCTACCCCACGACGAAACAACGTGTCTCCGGCAATCAGCAGCTTAGCCTCGGAAAACCAAAAGCTCATGGAACCCGGTGTATGACCCGGCGTGTGCAGCGCCACGCCGCAACCACAGGCCAGCTCTTCATCGTCGGCCAACCAGCGGTCCGGCGACGGCACCGGCGTGTAAGGCACACCGAACATCTGGCACTGCATCTCCAGATTGTCCCAAAGGAACTGATCTTCTTTATGCAGGTGCAGAGTCGCGCCGGTTTTCTCCTTGAGCTGACCGGAGGCCAGGAAGTGATCCAGGTGCGCATGGGTATGGATGATGCTGACCACTTTCAGTCCCAAGGCGTCGAGGCGCGCGAGGATCAGTTCGTGATTGCCGCCAGGGTCGACCACGATGGCTTTTTTGGTGATCGGATCGCCGATGATCGTGCAGTTGCATTGCAACGGGCCGACGGGGAAGGTTTCGCGAATCAGGGTGGGCTGCTGGGACATCTGGGCATGCTCGGAAAACAAGGATGGGCAATATTGGCACAAAACCGTATCAAGTCTTTTTGTGGACCCGGCAGATCTCGAAAATGCGCTACTTCAGCAAGCCCAACTCTTTGGCCCGCGCCACCGCCTGTGTACGCCGCTCAACTCCAAGTTTGCTGTTGATGTGGCTGGCATGGGTTTTCACCGTGTGCAAGGAAATGAACAGCTGATCGCTGATCTCCTGGTTTGAGCAACCCTGGGCAATCAGTTGCAGGACGGCCAGCTCACGGGTGCTGAGCGTCTCCGCGCCTGGGGATAACTCCAACGCCGGACGTGAGGCAGCGGCAGGAAGTTTTTCTACAAGGTTTTGCGAAACAGCTGTTTGGGCGCAGAGTTGCAGTTGCCCGCGCAGCCAGTCCGGGTGTTCAGCCAGCAATCCGTCGAACGGTTGCAGGACGCCGCCGGTTGCCGCTTCCAACGCCTGGACCAGCGCCTTGCGGGCCTCGGGTTCACGACCGCCAGCCAACAACAGGGTAATTTTTTGAGTCAGCGCCATCACGCTGAGCATTTGTCGTCCCGATTTCTGCCCATGCTCAAGCAACGCGTTCAAACGCCCCTCGGCCAGCATCGGTTGCCCCTGAATCACCTCCAGCAAGGCTTGCTGCAATTCGATATGCAGCGGCAGCTGTGGATGGAATTCCGGCGGCGCTGCCGCGTGGTCGCCGTTGTAGGTCTGGCCCAGTCGCGCCAGCCAGGCTTCGGCCAGATCGGTACGCCCCTGAGCCAGCCAGAGTTCGCATTTGACCAGGGTGATCATCGCCAGGTAATAGATCGGCGGCACGTCCCAGATGTGCATCAGGCGTTCGGCTTCGGCGAGTTCGGCGAAGGCTTTGGCGAACTCGCCGCTGCTGCCCTCCAGCCGGGCGATCACGCAGTGGCCGATCAATACGCTGATATCACGACAGGCTCGGGCTTCACTCAACCCGGCTTGTAAACGCGCCCGCGCGGCTTGCGGTTGCAAGCGCACAGCCAGCAAAAAGCCCTCGTACAAGGTCAGGCGCGCACGCACGGCGTAAAGCCGTTGCGGGGATAACCCTTGCAGACGTTGCAGGCCCTGACGGACTTCTTGCAGCGAGCGCATGATTTCCCCACGCGCTTGCAACACGCGCGCGCGGTCGTAATGGGCCAGCGCTTCGAACAGTGGGTTGCCGACCCGCTGCGCCAATTCCAGCGATTCGCGGTTCAAGCTGCGTGCACGCCACAGGTCGCCATCGGCGATCGCCAGGTTGGACAGGGTCGAAAGACACATCAGACGTTGCCCGTAGCGCTTGGCTGGCAGGCTCTCCAGCGCTTCGGTGCAGTAGAGTTGCGTGAGCGCGCGATTGCCTCGGCCCCGGGCGATGATGCCGCTCAGCGCCAGCCATTGCGCCAGCATGGACTTCTGCGCGGTGGCCGACGGGGCAGGCAGGAAGCGGCTCAAGTGGGCCGCCAGCTCCTCGGCAGCGTCCAGCTGACAGGCCAGCCCCAAGGCCCAGCTGTAAAGCACGATCAGCCGCGGCGTGCTGATCAACAGGCTGTCGGGCAAGTCCATTTTCCAGCGCAGCAGCATGCCGACGTTCTGTTCGGCGAGCAGTTGTTCTTCAGAGAGGTTTTGCACCAGGTTCGCCGCAACGTCCTGATGCCCGGCCCGCAATGCCTGCTCCACTGCCTCATCGATCAACCCCTGAGCATTGAACCAGCGACAGGCGCGCAGATGCAGACTGGCGGCCGGCACTATCGACTGAGCGGTTGGCCGGGTACGCAGCAGGTCGGAAAACAGGTGGTGATAGCGATACCAGTGGCCGTGCTCGTCCAGCGGCACCAGGAACACTTGGTGCGCCTGAAGGAAACGCAGAATTTCGGCACTGTCATGGGCCTCGCGAACGGCATCGCAGAGCTCGCTGCAAAAACGTTCCTGAGGCGCGGTGTCGTAAAGGAATGACTGCACTTCGGCGGGCAGGCAATCGATGACTTCTTCGAGCAGGTAATCGCGAATCAACCCTTCCCCGCCATGCAACGACTGCGGCAACGCACCGTCGGTGCCCGCCTCAGAGGCCGCCAGCAACCAGAAACGCAGACCGGCGACCCAGCCTTCACTGCGCTGGATCAGGCTTTCCAAGGCCTCGCCACGCAAGGAGGTGCTGTGTCGATCAAGCAACGTGAGGGCTTCATCGTGGGTCAGGCGAAGGTCGTGCTCATGCAACTCGAGCAGTTGCCGTGACAGGCGCAAACGCGCCAGGTGCCAGTCCGGACGCTGTCGACTGGTCACCATGACCAGCAAGCCATCGGGTAAATGATTGAGGAAAAACTGCAGGCAGCGATCGAGCACCGGGCCCTGGGCCAGATGATAGTCATCCAGCACCAGCAGCAAAGGTGTCATCGGCGAAAGGTGGATGGCCAGCTCATCAAGCAGACCATCGAGCCATTCTTCGAAGGCGAATGGCTGATGGCGCTGGCGCATTTTCAGCAGGCCCAGGGCCTGGCTGCCGAGCTTCGGAAAGTAGTCCTGAAGACCTTCGAGCATGCGCTCGAGGAAACGGCCAGGATCGCTGTCTCGAGGACTCAACCCCAGCCACAGACTGTGCCAATGGGCCGGCAGCCCCTGGCAGAACTCCACCGCCAATGAACTTTTGCCGAACCCGGCGGGTGCGCTGACCAGCAACAGCCTGCCACCGAGGCCGGCACTCAGGCGCTCGCACAGACGAGGCCGCAGCACATGGCCGTCAGGCAACGGGGGCCGAAAAAAGCGCCCGTCCAGTGCCGCGACGGCAACGCTTGCAGGGCCCGGGAGTGGGGACAGATCAGTCATGGCCGGCTCTTGTTTGAATTGCGGGTGGCGGCGTTGCAGATGTCCGCAGACTATCGGTAAACGAAGAGGGAATGAAGGTTATTGCTACAAATGGCTACAAAAAGAATGTAGGAGCGAGGCTTGCCCGCGATCGGGGATGACGCGGTGTATCTGAAAACATGCGATGTAGATACGGACGCCTTCGCGAGCAAGCTTCGCTCCTACGGATGCATGGATGACCAGGCAAAAAAAAAAACGCCCCGAACCAGTCGGGGCGTTTTTCGAGGATGCGGCCTCGGTTCAGTGCAGGTTAGCGAACCCCCTCCTGACGCAGTGCAGCGGGTGTGAAATCGCTGGTGGTCGCGGTGAAGCCGAAGTCATATGCCGACTTCTCTTCGTTCTTCATGCCCAGTGCCAGGTAACGGCCCGATTGCAGGTCGTACAAGGTTTCCAGGGTGTACCACGGCACTTGAACGTTGTAGTAGTTCTGGGAGTGAGCTTCCGCCACCCGCCACAGTTGGTTACGACCGTCGTAGTGGTCGATCACCGCAGCTTGCCAAGTGTCTTCGTCGATGTAGAAGTCACGTTTGGCGTAGATGTGACGTTGACCTTCCTTCAAGGTGGCAACCACATGCCAGACCCGGCGCAGCTCATAGCGAGCCAGGTCCTGGTTGATATGACCGGCCTTGATGATGTCGGCGTACTTCAGTTGCGGCGAGTCGAGTTTGTAGCTGTCGGAGGCAATGTACATCTCTTTCTTGCCTTCGAGTTTCCAGTCGTAGCGATCCGGCGCACCGTTGTACATGTCCAGGTTGTCGGAGGTCCGCAGGCCATCCGCCGCAGTACCCGGCCCGTCATAGGACACTTGTGGCGCACGACGCACACGACGTTGACCAGCGTTGTAGACCCACGCCGAACGCGGCTCTTTAACCTGGTCGAGGGTTTCGTGCACCAGCAGCACACCACCGGCCAGACGTGCCGGCGCGGTCACTTTCTGCTTGAAGTAGAACAGGATGTTGCCCGGGTTCGCCGGATCGTAATCCTTCATCTTGTCGCGGAACACGAACTGGTCCTGGAAGTACACCAGGCTGTACGAGCCATTCGGTTGTGGCGTGGCCTGAGTTACCAGGCGGGTCACGCTGCCACCGCGATAGCGGGTGATGTGGTTCCAGATGACTTCAACGCCGGTCTTCGGGATCGGGAACGGAACTGCGGTTTCGAAGTTTTCCAGGCCGTTGCCGCCAGACACCAGGTTGGTGCTGGTGGCGTTTTTCTTGATGGAGGCAAACACGGCATCCGGCACGGTGGCGCCGCGATGGGACGGGTAGACCGGGATCTTGAAGGTTTCCGGGTAGCGCTTGAACATCGCGTACTGGCCCGGTGCGAGCTTGTCCTTGTACTGGTCGACGTTCTGCGCAGTGATGGTGAACAGCGGCTTTTCACTAGCGAACGGATCGGACAGGAAGCCTTTGCCGTCGACGTTGCCAGCGTTTTTCGCCATCGGTTTCCAGGCCGGAATAGACCCGTCAGCGTTGCCCGCCATCTCGGCGCCCATCGGGGTCAGGCTCTTGCCCAATTTGTCCGCTTCGGCGGCAGGCACTGCCGCCATGACGCTGGTCGCCAGCAGCGAAAGCCCCAGAACACCGGCGTGGAACAGACTCTTGGTTATTTTCATAGGTGTGTTCGTCCTGATAATCAGTGCTTAGAAGTTCACGCCGAAGCTGAGCGCAACGAAGTCGCGGTCATCCACGGTGGTGTACTTGCCGTCGAAGAAGTTGGTGTACGCCAGGCTCGCGGTGTAGGTGTTCTGGTATTCGGCATCAACGCCCAGGCTGACCGCTTTGCGACCTTCCTCGAAGTTGCCGCCAGGGCCTGGCGAGTAACCGCTGACGTCGTGGGACCAGGCCACGTTCGGCTTGAGGTTCACACCGGCGAACACGTCGTTGTATTCCCAGATGGCACGACCGCGATAACCCCACGAAGTGGACGTGGTGAAACCTTCGTCGTTGCAGTTGCGGCTGCGGTTGTTGGTCGCAGTACCCGGGCCGGCGCCGTTGATGGTGCTGGTGTTGAGTGCCACGCACGTATTCACCGTGCCAGTGGCTGGCAATTCACCCGGGCCGTAGACCGGGTCGCGGCCATAACGAACGTCGGAGGTGCTTTCCAGGCCGCCGACGTGAGTTACGCCCACTTCGCCCACCAGGGTCAAACGGCTTGCGCCCATGACTTGGTCAAAGAAGTGCGTCAGGGTGGTCTGGAACTGGGTGATTTCTTTACGACGATAGCCGTGCAGATCTTGACCCGGGCCGGCAGAGAGCAGCGAAGCGTTGCCCAGGGCGCCGCCCAGAGGACGTACACCGGCGAACAGGATGTCGGTGGAGTTGAGCTGCACCGGCGCGTTCGGACGGTAGCTCAGTTCACCGCTCCACGCCGTACCGGTAGGCAGGGTGGTGGAGAAGCTCAGGCCGTAGAGGCGAATGTCTTCCGGGTATTCGATGAAGTATTTCGAGTTACCGGCCACCAGCAACGGCGCGAGTGCGGCGAACGGGCCTGGCAGTGCAGCAGCGGTGTTATAGACCGACTGTGGCGCGCCCGTGGCGCTGAAGATCGGCGCACGGCTGTGGTAGTTCATGAAGTAGGCACCGAATTCGGTGTCCAGCGGCTCGAACATGTACTTGAGGGACGCGCCCCACTGGCCGCTGTCTCGTGCATCACGGTCCGGGCCACGACGGACCAGGACGCCTTCGTCGTTGACATTAACGCCGTTGGCGGCCAACGGCCCCAACGCAACGGCTGGAATCTGCGAGCGCTTGTTCAGCACGCGCAAGTTGGTGTCGCAACCGTCGGCGACGATGTCCGGTTGAGAAAAGAACGTGCCGCAGTTATCGACAACGGTCTGGTCCCATTCCAGCTGATAGAACGCTTCAGCCGACAGGTTTTCGGTCAGGCTCTGGGACACATAGAACATGTTGACCGGGATCAGGCCTTCCTTGATCTCGGCACCCGGACGACGGAACGCGGACACGTCGATCGGGTTGATTGAGTTGATGCCGCCGCCGATGAAGGTACTTTCACCCCAGCTCACTACCTGCTTGCCCAGACGCACGGAACCCGGCTGATCGGCAACGGAGTAGTTGTGGTAGACGAAGGCGTCGAGGATCTGACCGCCGGCGGACTTGGCGCCTTCCTTGCGGTTGCTGTCGCTGATGTCCTTGAACGGACGGCTTTCGTCCTTCAGTTCAAAGTCGTACCAGTATTTTCCACGGACGAAAACGCCGGTGTCGCCATATTTCAATTCAAGGTCATGGATGCCCTTGAAGATCTTCGAGAAGGTTTTACCGCTCTCGAAATTCAAGTGACCGTCATCGGAGGTCTGGGACAGACCGCGGCCACCGTTGTTGACGCCGATGAGGTTCTTGTTGGCGCTCTCGGTCGACCAACTGGCACCGATCGACAGGGAAGAGTCGAACTGACCTTCGATTTCACCAACGTTGAAACTGACGCCGAATGCAGGCCCGGCGAGCGAAGAGGCGAGACTGACCGCCAGGGGCAATTTCGCCCGGCGCCAGAACTTGTTTACTGATGTCATCGACGCTACTCCATGTGCATTATTGTTATGGCAGTTAGCACTTCTAAAAACGTTGTGGGTGACGAGGAGCCAAGGCGTCCCGAAGTCACTCCAAAATTGCATCGCCCCGTTTTGTGCGTTTGCTCCGTTCTTAAAAATCCTTGAGCGGACTATAGCCAGCAGGTAGTAGAGCTTGATCCCTCTAAAGTGTGATTTGCAGCTGCCGGCCACTCTGGAACAGTCCTTTCGCCAGTCCGACGCATGTCGGCACCGCAAGGATGGCTGAAAATTCGGATTTCACAAGCCAAGCGCTTGCTTGGTGGGGCTGGCGTGCCCTTTTGGGCACGCCAGAAGGCGCTTAAAGTGTCGAAAGGAAGGTGCTGTTGTTGGCCTGCCATTCAGTAATGTCGAGGCGGATACGCTTCTTGTCGAGCTTGCCGACACTGGTCTTGGGAATTTCAGTAACAAGGGCGATCTGACTCGGGATCGCCCACTTGCTCAGGTGGCCCAATTCCACGAATGGCTTGAGGTGTTCCTTGAGCTCTTTAGCCCCGATCTCATGCCCTTCGCGGATCACCAACAGCGCAAACGGGCGCTCGCCCCACTGTGGATCGGCGATACCCACCACTGCTACTTCGCGTACCGCCACGTGGCGACTGATCAGATCTTCGAGGTCCAGAGAGGAGATCCACTCCCCACCGGTCTTGATCACGTCTTTGATGCGATCGCGTATGTCGATCACGCCCATGCTGTCCAGCGTCGCCACGTCGCCGGTGTGCAGCCAGCCCCCGGCCCAGAGCTCGGCGCCCTTCTGCGGCTCGTTGAAGTAGCCCTCGGTGAGCCACGGCGCACGCAGCACCAGTTCGCCCTGACTCTCGCCATCGGCGGGCAGGAAGTTGCCATCGGTATCGACGATCGCTGCCTCCACCAAAGGCCCCGGTACGCCGGCCTTGATGCGATACGTGGTGCGTTCGTCTTCGGTGCCGGCCATCAACTCGTCGTTGAGGTGCGCGCACGAGATCAGCGGTCCGGTTTCCGACATGCCATAAGCGGCGGTCAACTGAATGCCGTTGGCCTTGGCGGCTTCGTACAACGTGCGGTTCAACGCACTGCCCCCGATCACAATTTTCCAGCCATCAAAGTCAGTGATTTGCGCGGCTTTGGAGTTAAGGATCATTTGCAGAATGGTTGGTACGCAATGGGAAAAGGTGACCTTCTCCTTGCGCCACAGCTCCACCAGGTATTCCGGGTCGTAACGACCGGGATAAACCTGCTTGAGCCCGAGCATGGTTGCCACATACGGCAAGCCCCAGGCGTGCACGTGGAACATCGGCGTGATCGGCATGTACACGTCGTTGGTGCCCAGCAGGCGCACGCTGTCGATGGCGCCCATGATGGTCGACACGCCCATGGTGTGAAGCACCAGTTGCCGATGGGTGAAGTACACACCTTTAGGATTACCGGTGGTGCCCGTGGTGTAGAACGTGGTCGCGACCGAGTTTTCGTCGAAATCCTGGAAGTCGTATTGCGTGCTCGCGGCTGCCAGCAACTGCTCGTATTCGCCCACCAGATTCGGCAAGTCGGCAGTTTTTTCCGGCAGATCAGTCAGCAGCAGGGTTTTCTCGACCGTGGTCAGGTGCCCGGCAATCGCCTGGTACAGCCCGACGAACTCGCTGTTGACCAGCACGAAGCGGTCCTCGGCGTGGTTCATGGTGTAGAGGATCTGTTCGGGAGACAGGCGCACGTTGATGGTGTGAATCACCGCACCGATCATCGGGATGGCGAACATGCATTCCAGATACCGGTGGCTATCCCAGTCCATCACCGCCACGGTATCGCCGGCCTTGACGCCAGCTTGCGTGAGCACGTTGGCCAGCCGCGCGACCCGCTCGATCAGGGTCGGATAGCTGTAGCGCAACTGGTCGCGGTAAATGATCTCGCGGGTTTTCTCGTAACGAGCGCCAGACATCAGCAGCCGTTTGATCAGCAGCGGATACTGGTAAGCGCCTTCGGCTGGGGGGATAACGCGAGTCTGCAACATAAGAATCCCTTTTCTGACTGCACGGTGTTGGCTTTAAGAGGTAACCACTCTAGAACCCTTATACGCCGGCCAAATCAGCCAAAGGAATGATTTGCAGAGCCGTACAAATGCTAGCTTTGCGCCAGCATTTGCGGGAAATCGTTATCTGTCGGGCACTGCGCGATCAATGCGCCTCGGTAAACGCGAGTTTCACGCCGATGGCGATCAGCACCACACCCATGGTCCGGTCGAACCAGTGGCCCATGCGGGCGAAACCGGCACGCACGCGTTGCTGACTGAACAGTCGCGCCACCAGGCAGAACCATACGGCCGTCGCCACTGCGAGATAGATTCCGTAGCTCGCTTGTACCGCCAGCGGCGTGTGCGGGTTGATCACCACGGTGAACAACGACAGGAAGAACAGCGTGGCTTTCGGGTTCAGGCCGTTGGTCACGAAACCTGAGGTGAAGGCGCCGCGCGGCGTGCGTTCGCCAGCTTCTTTGTGCAGATCGTCGGCAACCGGTTTGGCCGGTTGAGCGCGCAAGGCCTTGTAGCCGATGTACAGCAAGTAAGCGGCAGCCGCCCATTTCAAGGCGTTGAACAGCACGATCGACTGCGACACGATCAGGCCGATGCCGAGCAACGAATAACCGACGTGCAGGAAAATCGCGGTACCGACGCCCAGCGCTGTCCAGGTTCCGGCGCGACGGCCGTGAGTCACGCTCTCACGTACCACCACGGCGAAATCCGGGCCGGGGCTGGCGACGGCGAGCAAGTGAATCAGGGCAACGGTCAAGAACTCTGTCCAGTACATGGGGGCTCCTCTGGGGCAGATCGGTCTAATTGAAATTTACAAGGTCTCCCCCTGTGGGAGCGGGCTTGCTCGCGAAGAGGAAGTGTCAGTCAACATCTTTGTTACCTGACACGCCGCCTTCGCGAGCAAGCCCGCTCCCACAGGTTCAGCTTCCAGCCTGGCAATGGGTAACCATTTGTTTCATCTGGTAGGCTCGGCAGATTACGCCTTCAGTTCAATGCACAAAAGGTACAGTTGATGACGAACTCTCGCCGCGCCGTTTTCCTCGACCATCCGTCGCTGGATTTGGGCGATCTCGACCTCAGCCCGTTGCGCGACTGCTTTGACGACTTGCAACTGTTCGCACAAACCGCGCCGGAGCAGGTGATCGAACGCCTCAAAAGCGCCACCGTGGCCATCAGCAACAAGATCCTGATCGACGCCGCCGCCATCGCTGCCAGCCCGGACCTGAAGCTGATTTTGATCACCGCCACCGGCACCAATAACGTCGACCTCGCGGCCGCTCGCGCCCACGGCATCACGGTCTGCAACTGCCAGGGTTACGGCACGCCGTCGGTGGCGCAGCACACGATCATGTTGCTGCTCAACCTGGCTACGCGTCTGGCCGATTATCAGAAAGCCGTCGGTGAAGGCCGCTGGCAGCAAGCGAAGCAGTTCTGCCTGCTGGATTACCCGATTGTCGAACTCGAGGGAAAAACCCTCGGCCTGCTCGGCCATGGCGAATTGGGTGGCGCGGTCGCGCGGCTGGCTGAAGCGTTCGGTATGCGCGTGCTGCTGGGCCAGATTCCGGGGCGCCCTGCCCGGCCGGATCGTTTGCCGCTGGATGAACTGCTGCCGCAAGTTGACGCCCTCACCTTGCATTGCCCACTCAACGAGCACACCCGCCACTTCATCGGTGCCCGAGAACTGGCCTCAATGAAACCCGGCGCTTTCGTGGTCAACACCGCACGCGGTGGTTTGATCGATGAACAGGCGCTGGTCGATGCCTTGCGCAACGGTCATCTGGGCGGCGCGGCCACCGATGTGCTGAGCGTCGAGCCACCGAACGCCGGCAATCCATTGCTGGCCGATGACATCCCACGGCTGATCGTCACGCCGCACAACGCCTGGGGCAGTCGCGAGGCGCGGCAGCGGATCGTCGGTCAGTTGACCGAAAACGCGCAGGGCTACTTCAGCGGTAAAGCGCTGCGGGTCGTCAGTTGATAGACTGCGGCACTTTTTTTCACAGGAGCAGTTATGGATCCGCGCAGTGAAGTACTGCTTCGTCAGGCCGAGTTATTCCAGGGTTCGGTGCTGTTGGCCGGTTTGCCCGCCGACGACTTGCTGGGCCGCCTGCCCGATGCCCACGGCTGGTGCTGGCACGCCGGCGATCAAGCTGCGCTGGACGCGCGTTTTGCCGAGCGCAGCCATTTTGGTGTGAACGCGCCCGAGCGTGAGTTCGAGACAGCCGTGGTGTTTTTGCCCAAGTCCAAGGACCTGACCGACTACATCCTCAACGCCCTCGCCTCGCGCCTGGCCGGTCGCGAGTTGTACCTGGTGGGTGAAAAACGCAGCGGCATAGAAGGCGCGGCCAAGCAACTGAACCCGTTCGGCAAGCCACGCAAGCTCGACAGCGCGCGGCATTGCCAGCTCTGGCTGGTTACCGTGGCCAACGCGCCAGAAGCCAAGTCGCTGGAAAGCCTGGCCCAGACGTATGAGTTGCCGCTGGCCGAAGGTCCGCTGAAAGTCATCAGCCTGCCGGGCGTGTTCAGCCACGGTCGGCTGGATCGTGGCAGCGCGCTGCTTCTGGAGCATCTGGACAAGTTGCCGAGCGGCCACTTGCTCGACTTCGGTTGCGGTGCGGGCGTGTTGGGCGCCGCCGTGAAACGCCGTTATCCACACAATCAGGTCACTTTGCTGGACGTGGATGCGTTTGCAGCAGCCAGCAGTCGCCTGACACTGGCCGCCAATGGCCTGGAAGCCGACGTGATAACCGGTGACGGCATCGATGCGGCACCGATGGGTTTGAGTGCAATTCTGAGCAATCCACCGTTCCATGTCGGCGTCCATACCGATTACTTCGCAACCGAGAATTTGCTGCGAAAAGCAGCCAAACATCTGAAAAACGGCGGCGAATTGCGCTTGGTAGCGAACAGTTTCCTGAAGTACCAACCGCTGATCGAAGAGCACTTGGGCGTGTGCGCGATCAAGGCTGAAGGACAGGGTTTCAGGATTTACCGGGCCAAGCGTGGATAAAACTTTCTGCTTGCCCAATCGGATTTGCCTAGGCAGAATCCGCTCCGTCCTAGGGGAGTAGTCTCCCACGAGCGTCATGCTCGTCCGGCATACGTCAACATACTTGGTCAACAGACCATGGCGTATGCGACCCAAGCGTCCGCATCAGACGGATCGCAGGGTTTGACAAGACCTATGACACGAACACCTTACCCGGGGCGGGAAGGCTGTACGTGTCATAGCCGTGTCGACCCGCCCCTTAGGAAAATCCCTGATGCTGGACTCTCTGCTCGTTCCCACCGCAATCGTTGCCTTGGCCGAAATCGGCGACAAAACGCAACTGCTCGCGCTCATTCTCGCTGCCCGCTTTCGCAAACCCTGGCCGATCATTGCCGGCATCGTCGCCGCGACCCTGGCCAACCACGCGGCAGCCGGCGCAGTAGGTGCCTGGTTCGGGAGTTTCTTCTCGGATGCAGTGTTGCACTGGATCCTCGCAGCGAGCTTCGCCGCGACCGCGCTGTGGACCCTGGTGCCGGACAAGATGGACGACGATGAAGCCAGCACCGCCCGCAAGTTCGGGCCGTTCCTGACCACGCTGATTGCGTTTTTCCTGGCCGAAATGGGCGACAAAACCCAGGTCGCCACGGTGATGCTCGCCGCGCAATACCCGGAACTGTGGCTGGTGATCATCGGCACCACCGCCGGGATGTTGATTGCCAACGTGCCCGTGGTGTTGGCGGGTAACTTTGCGGCGGACAAATTGCCGCTCACCCTGATCCGTCGCCTGGCGGCGTCGGCGTTCTTTATCCTGGCGATTGTGGCGGTGTACAAGGCGATGCAGAGCAGTGGGTGGGTTTGACGCGGTAGGTCGTTAGACCGCGTTATCGTTCTTCGCGGGCAAGCCACGCCCCTACAGGGATGCGCTGAACTGTAGGAGCGAGGCTTGCCCGCGAAGGCATCAGCAGCCTCACTGCATGACTATCAGGATTTAGGCGCTTTCTCGTACAACGGCATCACCTTCGGAATCGCCCCCTGCAACGCCGCCGTCCGGCTGGACGAAGCCGGGTGAGTACTCAAGAACTCCGGCGGCGCGCCTTCCGAGGCTTTGCTCATCTTGTTCCACAACGTGATCGCGGCGTTCGGGTTGTATCCGGCACGGGCCGCCAGTTCGAGGCCGATCAGGTCCGCCTCGTTTTCATTGCCACGACTGTTGGGCAAGGTCATGCCGTATTTCGCCACGGTGTCCGCCAGGGCCAGGCTGTCCTGGCCCAGACCGAGCAACGCGCCAGCGCCCTGCTTGGCCATTTCGACGCCGTACGCCTTGGACATCGCTTCACGACCATGCTCGCGCAGGGCATGAGCAATTTCATGCCCCATGATCGCGGCGATTTCATCGTCGGTGAGTTGCAGTTTGTCGATCAGCCCCGTGTAGAAAAAGATCTTGCCGCCAGGCCCGCAGTTGGCGTTGAGCTCGTCGCTCTTGATCAGATTGACCTCCCATTTCCACCGGGCCGAATCCGGACGGAAAACCGGCGCCTGGGCAATCAGCCGGTCGGCAATCATCTGGACGCGCTTGGCATCGTTACTGGTCTTGTCCAGCACGCCTTTGGTGTTCGCCTCTCCGACAGTCTTTTGATAAGACTGGGCGTACATCTGGTTGACTTCGTCAGTGGACAACATACTGAACATGTACTGCTTACGCTCAACGCCGACGGCGCCGCCGCTGGTGGTATTGACTGACTGACAACCGGCAAGCAGCAAACCTGCACTCAGCGCACACACAACCAATGTCTTGTTCATCAAAAAACTCCCTGGAAACATGGCGCGTATCCTGGGCGGGAATGTTATCGACGCCAGTTACGCAGATGAGTAGACGCACATTTCAGCCAAAGCTCTCATGGCCGTAGGAAAAAATTCACATACCGACGCTGGCCCCGGCCGACAACGGCCCCGCAATGATTCATTTGCGACATCCAACACTCCAAAACAGCCATTTCGCCCGACCCCGCTCATGACCCTCCAGGCTCCTGCCGATAAACCTCCGCAGACGTCCTCTTGCGTGCGGAGCACCCATGAAATTCAAGTCGATCCAGTTTTCCGTGGCAGCCCTCGCCGGCGCCATCGTTCTTAGCGTAGTCGCCGCGCTGGTGCTGTACGCACTGTTTTCTGGCGCGCGGACGCAAGACATGGTCCAGGAGCGGACCCAGGCGCAATTCGAGCAAGTGATCGAGCAGCGCCTGACCTCTCTGGCGCAAACCCAGGTCAGCCAGATCCAGCGTGAGCTCGAAGCGCCGCTGCTGATCGCCGGCGGCCTGGTGCGGGCCAACGCGCTGATCGGCACACCGGGCGCCGATGGCCAGCCGCAGCTGAGCCTGAGCCGTGAGCAGTTGATCAGCCTGATCAAGGAAAACGTGGTCAAGAACCCGAAAATTCTCGGCACTTATATAGGCTGGGAAAAAGACGCGCTTGACCACAACGACGCGGCCTACGTCGATACCAAAGTGGTCGGCATCGACGCCAGCAACGGGCGCTTCCTGCCGTGGTGGTTCCGCAACGAGGACGGCACCCTGGGCCTGGACAAACTGGTGGACGTCGACGACCAGAAAACCCTGTCCACTGGCGTGCGCGCCAGCGAATACTACCTGTGTTCGAAAGAAGCCAAGAAATCCTGCGTGATTGATCCCGCGCCCTACAAGGTCGGCGACAAGATCGTCATGCTCGCCTCCTTTATTGAACCGATCATGCTCAACGGCGCCTTCCAAGGCATCGTCGGCGCCGATCTGTCGGTGAACTTCATCCAGGAAATGTTGTTGGGCGCGAATCAGAAACTGTACAGCGGCGCAGGGGAAATGGCGCTGATCGGCGGTAACGGCCGGATCGTTGCCTACACCAAAGACCCGAGCAAATTCGGCGAAAAAGTCAGCGACATTCTCGACAGCAAACAGATCGCCAACATGGCTAACCTCAAGCGCGGCGAAGTGACCTACACCGTCGACAAGGCCCAGGGCCGGATCGAGCTGTACCTGCCGTTTGGCATCGGCCAGACCGATGCGCGCTGGACCTTGATGCTGCAACTGCCATTGAACGCAGTGATGGCCGACCTGCAAAAACTTCAGGGTGACCTGGACGCTCAACGCAAGTCCGACACCTTCGGCATGGCCATGGTCGGTTTGTTGATCGCTGGCATCGGTTTGCTGGTGATCTGGCTGGTGGGCCACGGTATCGCCCGCCCATTGAAGCAAATGGTCGCCATGCTCGACGATATTGCCAAAGGTGAAGGCGACCTGACGCGCCGCCTGACCAGCGACCGCGCCGACGAACTGGGCTCGATCGCCAAAGGCTTCAACACGTTCCTCGCCAAGTTGCAGGCGATGATCACCCAGGTCGTGACGTCGGTGCAGAGCGTCAGCGATTCGTCTGAACACACCGCCGACATTGCGATCCGCACCAACATTGGCGTGCAGAAACAAATGGCCGAAATCGATCAAGTGGCCACCGCGGTGCATGAAATGACCGCCACCGCGCAAGACGTGGCGCGCAACGCGACCCAGGCTGCGCAAGCCGCCAGCCATGCCGATCAGGCAGCGGCCCAGGGCATGCAGATTGTGCGCGATACGTCAAACTCGATTGGCGTGCTGGCCGTGGAAATCGGCAAGGCTGTCGGCGTAGTACAGACCCTGGCCAAGGACAGCGAGAACATCAACGCGATCCTGACCGCCATTCGCGGGATCGCCGAACAAACCAATCTACTCGCCTTGAACGCGGCCATTGAAGCCGCCCGCGCTGGCGAACAGGGCCGTGGTTTTGCGGTGGTGGCCGATGAGGTGCGCAACCTGGCGCAGAAAACCCAGAAGGCCACGGAAGAAATCCAGACCATGATCCAGCAGTTGCAACAAGGCACCCGCGATGTGGTGCGGGTGATGGAAGACAGCCAGAGCCGTACTGACGAAAGCGTGCAGCATGCGGCGAAAGCGGCTGAAGCACTGGAGACGATTACTCAGGCAGTGTCGGTGATCAATGACATGAACACGCAGATTGCCAGCGCGGCTGAGGAACAGAGCGCGGTGGCGGATGACATTAATCGTAACGTAATCAACATCGGGCAAGTGGCCAATGAAGTGGCTGGCGGGGCGGATGAATCGAGTGCGGCGAGTGCGGATTTGACCAAGCTGGCTGAGCAGCAGCGGCGGTTGATCAATCAGTTCAAGGTTTGATCCAAAGGCCCCTTCGCGGGCAAGCCTCGCTCCTACGGGTTAAGTGATCCCCCCTGTAGGAGCGAGGCTTGCCCGCGAAGGCGTCAGCCCAGGCAACCATCAGCCGGGGGTCAAACACTCCGGCCCATTCAGCTTCGGATCATTCACCAGATTCGCCAACACCCGCTCGCGCAACGCCGCAGGCTCACTGGCCAGCAATGCCTGCAACGCATGCAAAGGTGTTTCAGGATTCAGCCACGCCTCCTGCCCCGCCGCATCCAGAATCAACGGTCGACGCTGACTCGCCGCCGGTTGGGTGATCACTGCCGTGCTCAACCACACCTGCTCCTGCACCGGATACGCTTCCCAGATGGCGGCAAAAAACAAAGTCGAGCCCTCCCCCGGCGTCAGCCAATAGGGGCGCTTGCGGGTCGTACCACGCCACTCGTAAAAACCGTTGGCCGGCAGCAGGCAACGGCGTTCGCGCAAGGCCTGGCGAAACATCGGTTGTTCGGCGACCGTTTCGGCCCGGGCATGGGCCGGAGTGCGGGACAGATCAGTCAGCCACGGCGGCGTCAACCCCCAACGCGCTCGAGCCAGCTCACGCTGACCGTCAACGCCGGCACGCAGCATCAACACCGAATCATTGGGGGAAATATTCCACTGGGCCTGCTGATCGGCGGGGAAGCCAGGCAGGGCCGCGAAGGCGGGGTTCCAGCGAAACAGGGCATAACGTCCACACATGGGGCAACACGACTCTCAGTAAAACGAACGCCAGCCTAACAGACCAGCGTGCCGGGAAAACTGTCCGGTTCATCGCCGGGCAGTGGCAGCGCGGCATTGTACGCGGTGATCAGCTCGCGGGCGTATTCGGCCTGGTCGTTATCCACCGACAAGCCCAGCAGGCCATAGACCGGCAATTCGCCGGTCCCGCCAAGCAAATCGCGCCCCACCAGATGCGCCTCGATGCCCTCGCTGGCCAGCATGCCTTGCAGCAACTCACCTTCCATCAGGTTTTCCGGCTCGTAGATTCGCTGCATAGACGCCCCTCACTCGTTTTCGCTGAACACTTCGAGATGCCATTCCGCTCCGTCAACCTGCAACACAAACGTTATCGGCCGACAGCACACCTGACAGTCCTCGATATAGGTCTGATCGCCCCCGGACAGATCCACCGTCGTCTCAACCTCTTCACCACAATACGGACATTCATACTGCGCAGTTTCCAGCATCGCGGTCTCCCAAGTGACTTATGCGTATAATCGCCGGTCTATTTGCAGGGCTATTTTTGTCTGGCTACCTTTTCAGACCGTGCCCCGTTGGTTTTCGAGCAAAACCTTTACTTACCCTAGCCGTTTCTAACAAGAGAGCATGATGGGCGAATTCGATGCCATCCGACCGTACGACGATAGCGAAGTCCCAGCGGTGCTGGACCGGCTGCTCGGCGACAAGGCGTTTCTAGACATCCTCATCCACTTCCGCTTCCCGCGTTTTGCCGGTGCTTTCGGCTGGGCGCTCAAACCTCTTATAGCTCATCGGCTGCGCCGTGAGTTCGCCGATGTCAGGTCGGTGGCCACGTTGCAGGATAAAGTCGAGATGTACGTCGACCACACTATCGAACGGGCCACGGACGGTGTGACGTACACCGGCGTCGAGCAGTTCAAGTCCGGCAGCGCGTACCTGTTCATCGCCAACCACCGCGACATCGTGATGGACCCGGCCTTCGTCAACTACGCCGTGTACCACGCCGGCCTGCCGACACCGCGCATCGCGATCGGCGACAACCTGCTGCAAAAGCCCTTCGTCAGCGATCTGATGCGCCTGAACAAGAGCTTCATCGTGCACCGTTCGATCACCGGTCGCCGCGAGAAGATGGCGGCGTATCAGCTGCTGTCGGCCTACATCAACCACTCGATCCGCAACGATTGCGCCTCGATCTGGATCGCCCAGGCCGAAGGCCGGGCCAAGGACGGCGACGACCGCACCGAGTCGGCGATCCTGAAAATGTTCCACATGAGCCGCAAGGACGAGCCGTTCGGCGAAGTCATCCGCTCGCTTAACGTCAGCCCGGTGTCGATCAGCTACGAATACGACCCGTGCGACCAGGCCAAGGCTCGCGAGCTGTTCATCCGCGCTACCACCGGCAGCTACACCAAAGTCCCGGGTGAGGACGACGTCAGCATCGCCAAGGGCATCACCGGCTACAAAGGCCGGGTGCATGTGAACTTCGCCGCGCCGATCACCGAACTGTTCGACGACACCAAGCAATTGGCGATCGAAATGGACCGGCAGATCCTCGGCGGCTACCGATTGTTCCCGGTGCACTACCTGGCTTACGCCCAGTGGAAGGACGCCGACCCGCAACTGCAGGTGCCGAAAGCTGCCGAAATGTTTGCGGCGGATGAACTGGCCAAGGCGCAGGAAGAATGGCAACGCCGTCTGGAAGACTGCCCTGAGGAACATCGTCCGTTCATGGTGCTGCAATATGCGACGCCGGTGCGTAATCAGTATCGCGTCAAGGCTGGTTTACCGCTGTAATTGCCCGGATACAACAACGGCGCCTTCGGGCGCCGTTTCTATTTGCCTGACACAACATTTTTGTGGCGAGGGGATTTATCCCCGTTGGACCGCGCAGCAGTCCCGAAACCTGCAATCACATTTCTTCAGACATACCGTGGGTACCGATTTTACGACTGCTGCGCAGCCGAACGGGGCGGTGCGACGTTTCGCTAAATCCGCTCGCCACAGAGTCCTCTCAACACATCAGCTCCCTCACCACAGGGTTCTGCGTCAGAGATTCAAAACCGGGTGCTGATCCACGACACCAGCAACGCCAACCCCAGGCAGGCGAAACCGAAACGGTAGAAGAACCGGTTCATACGCAAGGTTGCCCAATCCAGGATGGGCTCCTCGCTCGGGCGGCTCTGGCGCTGGGCGACCAGGCTGGCCATGGCGCGTTGTTCGCGGCGACGAGTAGCGTGCAGCAGCCAGCCGCCCGGGAAGGCCAACAGCAAAGCCAGCAGGTTGATCAACTTGGCGGGATGGTTGGTGAACAGCGAAATCAAATGCAACGACATCACGGACCTCGGCAAAACAGGTGTGGCGGACGCCGAACCGACGACTGCGGCGCGGATTCTACCGAAAGCCTGTCCACCTGCCCCACCTTTCCGACAAATAACGAAACCACTGACCAAATGTTGCCCTGTGTCACGGCTCCGTCATCTGAATACGCCAGTCTGGCGCCCCTCGAAACCGACACGGAAACCGTCATGCTGCACGCCGAAAACCAGGACCGCCTCTACCTCATCGCCCAGAGTGACGAACAACAAAACCTCGTAGGAAGCCTCGCCTTTAACGTCCAGGACCGCCACTGGCTGGTTTATTGCGCGCTGGGCGGGCATCAACATGCGGATTTGCCTGAGACGGATTTGCTGACAGGTGTGAGTGTGCTGGATTTTTATTCGCAAGCTGCCTGACCACCACTGACCTCTTGTGGGAGCGGGCTTGCTCGCGAAAGCGGTGTGACATTCAACATTTACGTCGTCTGACACACCGCTTTCGCGAGCAAGCCCGCTCCCACATTTGTTCGGGTGGAACTCACGAAAATCAACAGGCATGAAAAAGCCCGGGCCATTGCTGGCACCGGGCTTTTTTGAATCTCGCGGACCGTTATTCGCTGAGAATCTGACCAATCGTCGGATCCTTGAACAGACGCGTCAACGCATCGCTCAACACATCACTGACCAGTTTGGTGTTGGTTTCCTGATTCGGCGCCATACCAAAACGCTGATCCAGGGACGCACCGTAACGACCGCTGTAACGACGGTTGGCGTTCTGCACATCAGAGCGGAACGTCGCGCCGATGGTCGCCTCGGTCACGTACATGCCTTCTTTGGGCGACTGGTACTTCAGCTCGGCCAAGGTCACCGTCAACTGCGGAGCATTCGGCGCATTCGACGTCGGGGTAAAGCCCAGCAGCCGCACGGCCGCCTCGGCCTGAGCCTGCAACTTCGGCAGGACCTGCGCGCCCTGCACGGTGATCGCGCTGGTCTCGGGGTACAAGCCACCACGGGTGCCCAGGGTTGGCGACGGACGACCGTCCACCACACGCACTACCACCGGCTGACCACGGCCGACCGGCGCCAGCTGAGTCGTCAGCTTGGGTTCAGGGTTCAGTTGTTGCGGGCTGTGGGCGCAGCCGACGAGGGTCAAACTGGTCACAGTGATCAAACCGAACAACAGGCGTTGCAACATGCTCTTCTCTCCAGAATCAGGCACAAACAGGCCCGCAGTATAGCGGTGGGCCATCGTCGCTAACTAGCGTCTCGCAATGAATACTGAAATGTCTGACAAACCCTTGGGAAACCGGTTCCTGTCACACATCTGTCATCGCCCATACACGTTCACGTCACGGCTCGCTGGCAACCTTCACATCAGGTCACCCACAAGGTACTTCCCCATGCGTTATCTCATTTCGCTGTTCGCGCCACGTCCGTTGCACCGCAGCTTCGCCCTGCTCGACCGCAATGGCCACTGCCAGGCGTTCAAGCAGTGCAGCCTCCAGCCGATGGGCGATGGCTGGGTCGAAATCGAAGAAATCCGCCTCAACTGGCTGCATCATCCTCTGCCCCCGAGCGCCCGTGTCAGCCAACGCCAGCCACGTGCACGGGTGCAACATCTGTTGACCACCTGACCAGACGCCTAATAAAAGTCATTAAACACGTCCATTTCCCCGCGTTTCTTAGATACAATCTCCCCCCGATTATAAGGACGTCTCCTGATCGGGCCTCGCAGCATCGTCAATGCTTCGGTATTGGCACCCCGCACCGCCCACAGAGAGCCGCCCACACAGATCGAGTGAAGCTGGCGCGCTTGCTGTTCCTTGAGCAAAACCCTCACTTTTCGCGAATCTGCAGAGCTGTCATTACGCTCGGTTACTGAGCTGTTTGCCCGTTTTGCCTGTCATGTACCCCATGACGGCAATCCATCCGGGCACAGTGCCAGGCTGGGACAGCCCTTTTTTGAGGTTCACGTCTTCAAAAGAGCGTGAAAAAAACGGGTTTTCACAACTTCACGAGAGTGTGGCGAGCAAATGAATAGTTTTGCGTCTGAACATGCACCATTAGCGTCTGAAACAGCCCAACGACACAGGACCGAGTACTCCTCGAACACCGGAGCCTGAAGCCTGTCCGCTACGGATTTGGTTGCACAAACGGATGTCTCGACCATAAGTCGAATTGCCAGCCGCGCGCTGAGATGAGTTCATGTAACTCTTTAGGCCCGGCCGCATGCATCCGTCGAAGTTGCGAAAAATTGCGAAGATTCGGACATGGCGATACTGCCATAGGTACCTGGGGCATCACTGACACGCCCCTGAACGCCTGGCAGCCATGCCGACAATTTGGTGCTGCAGATTTTGGAGACGCGTTAAATGGCGCATAACGAAGCAGTCGACGTAGTACTGGTTGGGGCCGGCATCATGAGTGCCACCCTTGCCGTACTGCTCAAAGAACTCGACCCCGCGATCAAGCTGGAAGTCGTCGAGCTGATGGATTCCGGTGCCGCGGAGAGTTCGAACCCGTGGAACAACGCCGGGACCGGTCACGCCGGGCTGTGTGAGCTCAATTACACGCCGCAGGCCGCCGACGGCAACGTCGACATCAAGAAAGCCGTGCACATCAACACTCAGTTTGAAGTGTCGAAGCAGTTCTGGTCCTACCTGACCAAAAAAGGCACTTTCGGCTCGTGCAAGACATTCATCAGCCCGGTGCCGCACCTGAGCTTCGTGCAAGGAAATGATGGCGTTTCTTTCCTCAAGGAACGCTTTAAGACCCTGAGCAAGCACCACGCGTTCTCGGACATGGAATACACCGAAGACAAGGCCACCATGGCCGAGTGGATGCCATTGATGATGCCGGGCCGTCCAGCCGACGAAGTCGTCGCGGCCACCCGCGTGATGAACGGCACCGACGTCAACTTCGGCGCCCTGACCAATCAACTGCTCAAGCACCTGACCAGCGCACCCGATGCCCAGGTCAAGTACTGCAAGCGCGTGACCGGCCTCAAGCGCAACGGCAGCGGCTGGACCGTCAGCATCAAGGACGTCAACAGCGGCAACTCCCGTGAAGTCGACGCCAGGTTCGTCTTCCTCGGCGCTGGCGGCGCGGCACTGCCGCTGTTGCAGGCGTCGGGCATCGAAGAAAGCAAAGGCTTCGGCGGCTTCCCGATCAGTGGCCAGTGGCTGCGTTGCGACAACCCGGAAGTGGTCAAACACCACCAGGCCAAGGTCTACAGCCAGGCGGCGGTGGGTTCGCCACCGATGTCGGTGCCGCACCTGGACACCCGCGTGGTCGACGGCAATAAGTCCCTGTTGTTCGGACCTTACGCCGGTTTCACCACCAAGTTCCTCAAGCATGGTTCCTTCATGGACCTGCCGATGTCGGTTCGCGCTGGCAACATCGGCCCGATGCTGGCCGTGGCGAAAAACAACATGGACCTGACCAAGTACCTGGTCAGCGAAGTGATGCAGTCGATGGAGCAGCGTCTGGACTCCCTGCGTCGCTTCTACCCTGAAGCGAAAGCCGAAGACTGGCGCCTGGAAGTGGCCGGCCAACGGGTGCAGATCATCAAGAAAGACCCGAAAAAGGGCGGCGTTCTGCAGTTCGGTACCGAACTGGTCGCGGCCAAGGACGGTTCTCTTGCCGCCCTGCTGGGCGCGTCCCCAGGTGCTTCGGTGACTGTTTCGATCATGCTTGAACTGATCGAAAAATGCTTCCCGAACAAGGCGTCTGGTGAATGGGCTGCCAAACTGGCGGAAATCTTCCCGGCTCGGGAAAGGGTTCTGGAAACCGACGCTGCGCTGTATCGCAAGATCAATGCGCACAACAACGTCGCGCTGGAACTGGTTGAAGCCAGTAACGAGACCGAAAGCTACGCTTGATTCGGTCGCATAAAAAACGCCCCGTCCTCATTGAGGGCGGGGCGTTTTTTTATGGGCTGTGCAACAGATGGCCTTAAGATCCTCGGTGTTAGTTACACCGCCTTCGCGAGCAAGCCCGCTCCCACAGTGGATCGGCGTACACAAATCAAATGTGGGAGCGGGCTTGCTCGCGAAGGGGCCAGAACAAGCACCAACCAACTCAGGGCAACAACCGGTGTGTCTGAGGTTAACCGCGAGCCTTGCTGATCAGCTCGATGTACTCGGCGGCGTTGCGCTGATCCTTGATCAAGGCGACGAAGTCATTGCCGTGCTCATCCTTGCCATCCAGATCCAGGCCAGCTTCAACAAAGAACGTCAGAAAACGCTCGAAGTCATCGATGCGCAGGCCACGGTAGGCCTTGATCAGTTTGTGCAGGGACGGCGAAGTGGCGTCGACCGGCTCGAAATCGAGAAACAACTTGATCTGCTCATCGCCGATCTCGTCACCAATCACTTGTTTCTTATCTTTACGCATTGCCGACTCCAGCTCGCAGACATTTCACGGGGCGGGCAGTTTACCCCTGCCCGGGCACAAGGCTCAACGCGGACGAACAGCCCCTGTATGCAGATCGGCCCAGATATGGCCGTTGGCGTAGCTGAGGAACTGGCAATACACCGTGTCATTGCGCAACAAGTCGATCACCACCCGGTACTGCGCCATCGGGTAAAAAAGCGTTAGGGTCTTGTTCTTTTCGTCGTAGATCGGCTTTTTCAGGCTTTTGCTTTCGCCATCGAAGTTGACCAGCACCTGGTTGATGGTCGCGCCCTTGTTCAAGGATTTACCCTTGAGGCGGATCATCACCGGAGACGTGACCGGAATCGGCTGTTGATTGGACTGACGCTGGCTGCCGACCACCACCGAATACTCGGTGACTTGCAACAACTGTTGTTGCTCGGGCTCCGCGTCACGCAGGGTCAGGTCGTCAGGCGGCAGGAACTGCGCGTGCATCGGCGCCGGAGCGGCAGCCAGAGGCAGGCTGAGGGTCAGCAACAGGGCGGCGCAGCTGCGGATCAAAAGACTCATGACGGGCTCCGGAGGGCGGGGCTTAGCACTCTAGCATGAGCACACGAACGTGGATCTGTGTACACCGTCTCTGTAGGAGCGAGCGGAGATCAATCGAACTGCGCGCGCATCCACGCCTGATACTCGGCCACACCCGGCTCGCCTTCGCGCGGAGCCCAGTGCGCCAGCTCACACTCACCCAGCGGGCGATAAGGCCCGGCTTTGCACTCGAACATCAGGCTGTCGGCTTCCAGCACCACCAAGCCATGGAACACACCGGTTGGCAGGTCCACGCCGACACAGTCACCACCCGCCACGAGGATTTGTTTCTTCACGACCACGCCGGACTCATCGAAGATCAGCAAACCGAGCCGGCCATTGAGGACCAACAAGGTTTCGGCCTTGTTATCGCCCAAGTGTTGGTGAGGCTGGATATACGTGTTTGGCTGCAAGCCCACCGCCATGCGATGGCACGACTCTTCCATCTGATGGAAGTTGTGATGCTGACGCCCGCGAGGATTCGCCGCCGCTTTCTCGGCCAATTCGGCGAACAGTGTTTGATCAAGAAAGCTGGGCGTGGTCATGTTCTTACATTCCTTTAACGGCAAAAATCCCGTTGGCGTTACGCCAGTAGCCTTTGTAGTCCATGCCGTAACCGAAGATGTAACGGTCGATGCACGGCAAGCCGACGAAATCGGCTTTCAGGTCCGGACGAGCCTTGCGGTCGTGGTCCTTGTCGATCAGCACGGCGGTGTGCACTTTACGTGCGCCGGCGTGTTTGCAGAAGTCGATGATCGCGCCCAGGGTGTGGCCTTCGTCGAGGATGTCGTCGATGATCAGCACGTCACGGTCAATGAACGAGACTTCCGGCTTGGCTTTCCAAAACAGGTCGCCGCCGCTGGTTTCGTTGCGATAACGGGTAGCATGCAGGTAGGACGCTTCCAGCGGGAATTGCAGATGGGTGAGCAGCTTTCCGGCGAAAATCAACCCGCCGTTCATCACACAGAACACCACAGGGTTAGTGTCCGCCATCTGTTCGTTGATGTGTGCACCGACGCGGGCGATGGCCGCCTCGACTTCAGCTTCGGTGTACAGGCAGTCAGCCTCTCGCATGATTTGACGGATATGCTCGAGATCAGCGGACATGGCGCTCTCCAAGGGAGGTTGAGGGGAGGGACGGGTTCGGAAAAGCGGGCAAAGGTACGCATCAAGCGAGGCCAGATCAAGCGTTTGTGGACTAACGTACTGTATGTCTATAGGACAACACCCTCGGATAGATTAATCTAGGCCGGTTTTTTTGCCCGCCGCCGGAGCCTTTCCCATGCCCATCCTCGAGATCCGCCATCCGCTGATCCGTCATAAACTCGGCCTTATGCGCCGCGCCGACATTAGCACGAAGAATTTCCGTGAGCTCGCTCAGGAAGTCGGTGCTCTGCTGACCTATGAGGCCACCAAAGACCTGCCGCTGGAATCCTACGACATCGAAGGCTGGTGCGGCACGGTGTCGGTCGAGAAAATCGCCGGCAAGAAAATCACCGTGGTGCCGATCCTGCGCGCCGGTATCGGCATGCTCGAAGGCGTGCTGAGCCTGATCCCGGGCGCCAAAGTCAGCGCCGTCGGCGTGGCCCGCAACGAACAAACCCTGCAGGCCCACACCTACCTGGAAAAACTGGTTCCGGAAATCAATGAACGCCTGGCGATGATCATCGACCCGATGCTCGCCACCGGCAGCTCCATGGTCGCCACCATCGACCTGCTGAAAAAAGCCGGTTGCCGCGACATCCGCGCCATGGTGCTGGTTGCCGCGCCTGAAGGCATCGCTGCTGTAGGGAAAGCTCACCCGGACGTGATGATCTACACCGCCTCCATTGATGAAAAACTCAACGAACACGGTTACATCATCCCAGGCCTGGGCGATGCCGGTGACAAGATCTTCGGTACCAAGCAGAAGGACGCTTGAGCATGCAGCAAGAGTTCAACGATCCGCTCTGGCGCACGGTGCTGTCTGGCGCACAGATGCTGTTCGTGGCCTTCGGCGCCCTGGTGTTGATGCCGCTGATTACCGGCCTCGACCCGAACGTGGCGTTGTTCACCGCGGGTCTGGGGACGATTCTGTTCCAGATCGTCACCGGGCGTCAGGTGCCTGTGTTCCTGGCGTCGAGCTTTGCCTTCATCACCCCGATCATTCTCGCCAAGGGCCAGTTCGGCCTCGCGGCGACCATGGGCGGCGTGATGGCGGCGGGCTTCGTCTACACCTTCTTGGGCCTTGCCGTGAAGATCAAAGGCACCGGCTTCATCGATCGCCTGCTGCCACCGGTGGTGATTGGCCCGGTGATCATCTCTATCGGCCTGGCCATGGCGCCGATTGCCGCCAACATGGCGATGGGCAAGGCGGGCGACGGCACCGAGCTGATTCATTACCAGACCGCCATGCTGATCTCGATGCCGGCGCTGCTGACCACCCTGATCGTCGCGGTGTTCGGTAAAGGCATCTTCCGCCTGGTGCCGATCATTTCCGGGGTGCTGGTGGGTTTTGCCATGGCGTTCTATTTCGGCGTGGTGGATACCGCGAAGATTGCCGCGGCACCGTGGTTCGCGATTCCGCACTTCACCGCGCCGGAATTCAACTGGCAGGCGATTCTGTTCATCGTTCCGGTGGCCCTGGCGCCGGCCATCGAGCATATCGGTGGCGTGATCGCTGTCGGCAGCGTGACCGGCCGCGATTACCTGAAGAAACCTGGCCTGCACCGCACCCTGCTCGGCGATGGCATTGCCACCACCGCGGCGGGCCTGTTCGGCGGTCCGCCCAACACCACGTACGCCGAAGTGACGGGCGCGGTGATGCTGACCAAGAACTACAACCCAAAAATCATGACCTGGGCGGCGATCTTTGCCATCAGCCTGGCGTTCGTCGGCAAGTTCGGCGCGCTGCTGCAAAGCATCCCGGTGCCGGTGATGGGCGGGATTCTGTGTCTGTTGTTTGGCTCGATTGCCGCGGTGGGGATGAACACGCTGATCCGCCACAAGATCGACCTGGGCGAAGCGCGCAATCTGGTGATTGTATCGGTGACGCTGGTGTTCGGGATTGGCGGTGTGCTGGTCGGCACCGGCACTGGCCCGGACGACTTCGGCCTCAAAGGCATCGCGTTGTGCGCGGTGGTGGCGATCGGGCTGAACCTGCTGCTGCCAGGGAATGACAGCTGGAAGCACAAGAAGGCGGATGAGCCGTTGTTGTAGTCAGCCTTGAGAATGCCTTCGCGGGCAAGCCTCGCTCCTACAGAGTGCGTCGTTATGTTGAGCGACACGCCTCTGTAGGAGCGAGGCTTGCCCGCGAAGCTTTTAAAGCGCCAACGGTGCTCGTTCACATAGAGTATTCAACGCCCGCGCCCACTGCGGATCATCGTTTAGGCACGGCACCAGCACCAGTTCCTCTCCCCCCGCTTCGCGAAACAGCTCCCGCCCGCGATCCCCGATCTCTTCCAGCGTCTCGATGCAATCGGCAACAAACGCCGGGCACATGACCAGGACTTTCTTCACGCCCATGCCGGCCAACTCATCAAGACGCGCCTCGGTATAGGGTTCGATCCATTTCGCACGCCCCAGACGCGACTGGAACGACACCGACCACGTGCCGTCCAGCAACCCCATGCGCTTGGCGAACTCCGACGCCGTGCGCAGGCATTGCGCGCGATAGCAGGTGGCCAAGACCTCTGGCGAAGCGTTCTTGCAGCAATCCTCATTCTTGAAGCAATGCTTACCCGTCGGATCGAGCTTGGTGAGGTGGCGCTCCGGCAAACCGTGGAAACTCAGCAACAAGTGATCGTAATCCTGCTGCAAATGCGGCTTGGCACTGGCCACCAGGGCATCGAGGTATTCCGGCTGATCGTAGAACGGCTGGAGAATCGACAGCTGCACATTGAGATTTTTCTCGCGCAACACCCGCTTGGCTTCTTCGACCACGGTGGTAACGGTGCTGTCGGCGAACTGTGGATAAAGCGGCGCGAGGGTGACTTTTTTGTAGCCCTGCGCCGCCAGCTGAACCAGTTTCGACTCAATCGACGGCTCGCCGTAACGCATCGCCAGCTCTACCGGGCCGTGGGTCCACTGGGCGGTCATGGCGTGTTGCAGGCGACGGCTGAGCACCACCAGCGGTGAGCCCTCCTCCCACCAGATCGACGCGTAGGCGTGGGCCGACTGCTCCGGACGCTTGATCAGGATCAGCGACACCAGCAAGCGTCGCACCGGCCATGGCAGGTCGATCACGTACGGATCCATCAGAAATTGATTGAGGTAGCTGCGCACATCCGCCACCGACGTGGAGGCAGGTGAACCCAGGTTAACCAGAAGCAATGCGTGATCGGTCATGCAACGTCCTATTTCAAAGGCGGCTGGACAGATCGTCCAGGGCCGCGCGCAAATCAGTGAACTGGAAAGTGAAACCCGCTTCCAGCAAGCGCACCGGTACGGCCTTCTGGCCGCCCAGCAACAGCAGTGACAACTCGCCCAGGCACACTTTCAAGGCCAGGGCCGGCATCGGCATGAACGCCGGGCGGTGCAGCACGCTGCCCAATGTCTTGGCGAACTCGCTGTTGCGCACCGGTTTAGGCGCGCAGGCATTATAAGGACCGCTGGCGTCGTTGCGATGCAGAAGAAAATCAATCAGGGCGATTTGATCGTTGATGTGGATCCATGGCATCCATTGCCGACCACTGCCTAGAGGCCCGCCCAGCCCCAGTTTGAACGGCAACAACAGCCGCGACAAAAAGCCGCCCTCGGCGGACAGCACCAACCCGGTTCGAATCAGAATCACCCGAACGCCCAAAGCCTCGGCGCGCTGGGCGGTTTCTTCCCAGGCAATGCACAACTGACTGGCGAAATCATCGATGGACGGCGGAGACGCTTCAGTCAGCTCCCGCTCGCCACTGTCGCCGTACCAGCCAATGGCGGATCCCGAGATCAGTACCTGCGGTTTCTGCTCACGGGTTTCGATCCACGCCAATAAGGTCTCGGTCAGGGTGATGCGACTGCTCCAGAGCAAGGCTTTGCGTCTGGACGTCCATGGCCGGTCAGCAATGGGCGCGCCCGCCAGGTTGATAATCGCGTCCACCGGTTCTTGCCCGAGGTCTTCGAGCGACGCGACGCCGCGAACCTGGGCACCGCAGATTTTTGCGACTTTTTCCGGCGTGCGACTCAAGACTGTCAGGCGATGTCCTTGGCTCAACCAGTGCCGGCAGAGTTGACGTCCTATCAAACCAGTACCGCCGGTCAGCAATATGTGCATGACTTCTTCCTCGCGTGGCGTTTTACCCTGTTCACTAGTCTATTTTTATAAGCAGGGATCTTTGTTATCGGGCAGGCTCTGTGTTTAACAATAGGCCAAGCTGTCAGATCGAGAACGCTAAAAGTTATACCGAAAAACAATATTGTACAGGTTTAATCCACGGCGTAGTCTGTACAGAAAGGTAAACGAGGCCCCTATGACTGTACCTATCGCAATCATCGGCACCGGCATCGCCGGGCTCTCAGCCGCCCAGGCCCTGACAGAAGTCGGGCACATCGTTCAACTTTTCGATAAAAGCCGAGGCAGTGGCGGACGCATGTCGAGCAAGCGCAGCGATGCGGGTGCCCTGGACATGGGCGCCCAGTATTTCACTGCCCGCGACCGGCGTTTTGTCACCGAGGTCCAGCGCTGGCAATCCAACGGTTGGGTCGCCGAATGGACGCCGCAGCTCTACACCTTCCACGGCGGCCAACTCAACCTGTCGCCGGACGAACAGACGCGCTGGGTCGGTACGCCACGCATGAGCGCCATCACTCGCGGCCTGCTCGGGGATCTGGAAGTGCATTTCGCCTGCCGGATCACCGAGGTTTATCGCGGTGAAGAACACTGGCATTTGCAAGACGCCGAGGGCTTCACCCATGGTCCGTTCAGTCACGTGGTGATCGCCACGCCGGCGCCTCAGGCGACTGCGCTGCTGGCTTCCGCGCCGAAACTCGCCGGGGCCGCCGCCGGGGTAAAAATGGAGCCGACCTGGGCGGTAGCGCTGGCGTTCGAGACTCCGCTGGATACCCCCATGGAAGGTTGCTTCGTGCAGGACAGCCCGCTCGACTGGCTCGCGCGCAACCGCAGCAAACCGGGGCGCGACAACACCCTCGACACGTGGGTGCTGCATGCGACCAGTGCCTGGAGTCGTCAACATATCGACCTGCCCAAGGAGGCGGTGATCGAGCAACTGCACGGTGCGTTTGCCGAACTGTTGCACAGCGCCATGCCCGCCCCGACCTTCAGCCTGGCGCACCGCTGGCTCTATGCACGCCCCGCCAGCAGTCACGAATGGGGCGCCCTGGCCGATGCCGACCTGGGCCTCTATGTGTGTGGCGACTGGTGCTTGTCCGGGCGTGTCGAAGGCGCCTGGCTCAGCGGCCAGGAAGCTGCGCGCCGCTTGCATGAACACTTGCAGTGAATCGCATTTCCCCGAGTAAATTGCTGCTGTCGAAATGGACAGCAGCCCATCCGCAAAACCGCGAAAAACATTTTCTGGTGACCGAGTTGTTCCGCGATGAGGAAGGCACGGTGCTGGACGTCGAGTTGCAGGCGGTGTTGACTCAACGTAATCAGCGTTTGCCCTGGCAGACCCTGAAAGATAGCGACGCCTGGATACTCGGCTGGAAATAGGCCCCTGTGGGAGCAGGCTCACTCCCACAAGGGAATTGCACTCCTCTCGGAAACTTATACAAATAATTTGACTTGTACATCTTTGAATCTATGATGAAGAACATGTTGTACAGAATAATCACTCTGTACAGGTTTAGATTCGAGGTGCTCCGATGCGCGAACAGCCAACGACCCGTCCGAAAATCGCCATCAGCGCCTGCTTGATGGGGGCCGAGGTGCGTTACAACGGCGGGCACAAGGAATCACGGCTGTGCAGTCGCACCCTCACCGACTATTTCGATTTCGTCCCGGTGTGCCCGGAAGTCGCCATTGGCCTGGGTATTCCTCGCGAACCGATCCGCCTGATCGGCGACCCCGAACATCCCGAGGCAGTCGGCACCGTCACCCCTGAAATCAATGTCACCCGCCCGCTCGCCGAGTACGGTCAGAAAATGGCCGCGGAACTGGACGATATCTGCGGCTACATCTTCATGCAGAAATCCCCTTCCTGCGGCCTCGACCGGGTCAAGGTCTACCACGCCAACGGCGCGCCGGTGGACGGTGGTGGACGCGGCATCTATGCCCAGGCGTTCTGCGCCCTGCATCCGGATTTGCCGGTGGAAGAAGATGGCCGTCTCAACGATCCGGTGCTGCGCGAAAACTTCCTCACCCGCGTGTTCGCCTACAGCGCTTGGCAGCAGTTACTGCAAGAAGGCCTGACCCGGCGCGGCATCACAGACTTCCACTCGCGCTACAAATACCTGCTGATGGCCCACAACCCGGTGCAATACAAAGCCCTCGGCAACCTGTTGGGCAATATGGGCCAGACCGATCCCGACGAACTCGGCCCGCGCTATTTCAGTGAGTTGATGGTCGCTTTGAAAAAATGTGCCACGCGTCGCACTCACACCAATGTGCTGCAACACATCAGTGGTTACCTCAAACAGGTCATCAGCCCTGAAGACAAGCAGGAAGTGCAGCACGTTATCGGCCAGTACCGACACGGCATCGTGCCGCTGGTCGTGCCAATGACGCTGCTCAAACATTACTTCCGCCAACACCCGGATCCGTACATTGCGCAGCAGGTTTACCTTCAGCCGCACCCGGAAAACCTCAGCCTGCGAAACGCAATCTAATGAAGACCCCAATCGACACCAGCGCCCAGGAAGACCTGGGCGATGACTTCAAGAAAGCCCTGGACGAAGGCTGGTTGCCGATCCGTGAGGTGGCGCGGCAGACCGGCGTGAACGCCGTGACCCTGCGTGCCTGGGAACGACGCTATGGGCTGATCGTGCCCCAGCGCACGCCCAAGGGGCATCGCCTGTTCTCCGCCGAACATGTGCAACGGATTATGACGATCCTCACCTGGCTCAATCGCGGCGTGGCTGTCAGCCAGGTCAAGCAACTGCTCGACACGCCTCAGGCCTTTACCGAAGCCATCGAAAACGATTGGCAGGTGCTGGGCCAGACGTTGCTGCAAGCGGTGACCCAACTCAATGAACGCACGCTGGATGACACCGTCAATCAAGCCATGGCGCTGTATCCGCCACGCACCTTGTGCGAACAACTGCTGATGCCGTTGCTGGCGGAACTGGAACAACGCTGGCAGGGCCAGTTCGGCGCGCAGATGGAGCGAGTATTTTTCTTCTCCTGGCTGCGCAGCAAATTCGGCGCACGCATCTACCATAACAACCGTCAGTTACGCACCGCGCCATGGCTGTTGATCAATCACTCGGACCTGCCACTGGAACCTCATCTGTGGCTGACCGCTTGGCTGATCAGCAGCGCCGATTGCCCGGTGGAAGTCTTCGACTGGCCGCTTCCGGCGGGCGAACTCTCGTTGGCGGTCGATCACCTGCAAGCCCGCGGCGTACTGCTGTTTTCCAGCAAAGCCATGAATCTTTCGCATCTGCCGAAACTTTTGAATGGCGTCAGTTGCCCAAAAATAATTGCCGGACCAACGGTATGCATCCACCACGCCGAGTTGTCCGTAAGAACTTCCGAGATTGCTGATTTGTTCCTGGTTGAAGACCCGCTTTCGGCTCATCAGGAACTGGTCAAGCGTGGGCTTATTTAATGAAACGTACGGACACCACCATGCAATTGATCTGGCTGCGCAGCGACTTGCGCCTGAACGACAACACCGCCCTCTCGGCTGCCGCAGCGCGCGGCCCGACGGTGGCGGTCTACCTGTTGAGCCCGGAGCAATGGCTGGTACACGATGACGCGCCATGCAAAGTGGATTTCTGGCTGCGCAATCTGGAGGAACTGAGCCGCGCGCTGGGCGAACTGAACATTCCCCTGTTGATCCGCCAAGCCCCTCGCTGGGATGAGGCGCCGAACGTTCTGCTTGAGCTGTGTCAGCAATTGAGCATTGACGCGGTGCACGTCAACGAGGAATACGGCATTCATGAAAGCCGACGCGATACGGCGGTAGCCGAAACGCTGAAGGCCCATGGCATCGACTTCTTTAGCTACCTCGATCAACTGCTGTTCAAACCGGGCACCGTGCTGACCAAGACTGGCACTTACTTCCAGGTCTTCAGCCAGTTCCGCAAAGTCTGTTATGAACGCCTGCACCGCGCTCTTCCGGGACGGGTTGCTTCACCAGCGGAGCAGGGTCCATTGAACATCAGCAGCGACGTCATCCCGTCGAGCGTTGAAGGTTTCGAAACGCCAAGCGATAGCCTGCGCAAGCTCTGGCCCGCTGGTGAAGCCGAAGCGCGCCGCCGCCTCGACACCTTCGCCGACGCACAAATCGACTACTACAAAAACGAGCGCGACTTCCCGGCCAAACCCGGCACCAGCCAGCTCTCCGCCTATCTCGCCGCGGGGGTAATTTCCCCACGCCAGTGTTTGCACGCTGCCCTGCAAAGTAATCAAGGCGAGTTCGAAAGCGGCAAGGTTGGCGCGGTCACCTGGATCAACGAGTTGCTGTGGCGCGAGTTCTACAAACACGTTCTGGTGGGCTACCCACGGGTCTCGCGTCACCGCGCCTTCCGCCCGGAAACCGAAGCCCTGGCCTGGCGCGACGCCCCGGAAGAATTGCTGGCCTGGCAGCAAGCCCGTACCGGTCTGCCGATCATCGATGCAGCCATGCGCCAATTGCTCGAAACCGGCTGGATGCACAACCGCTTGCGCATGGTGGTGGCGATGTTCCTGACCAAGAACCTGCTGATCGATTGGCGCGAAGGCGAACGCTTTTTCATGCGCCACTTGATCGACGGCGACCTGGCGGCGAACAACGGCGGTTGGCAGTGGAGTGCTTCCACGGGCACTGACTCGGCCCCTTATTTCCGTATTTTCAACCCGCTGAGCCAGTCGGAAAAATTCGACGCCGAAGGCGTGTTCATCAAGCACTGGCTGCCGGAACTGGCCGGGCTGAACAAGAAAGAAGTGCACAACCCGGCGAACCTCGGCGGCTTGTTCGGGGTTGCGGATTATCCATCGCCAATCGTCAACCTGAGTACCAGTCGCCAACGTGCCTTGGCGGCGTTCAAGAACCTGCCCTCGCGACAGAGCGCAGGAGGTGCTTATGAGTGATTTCCTGCGGCGCTTTGCCCGGCAATTCGCCCAGTTGGACAAAGACAGTTTGCAACGCCTCGGTGAGCTCTACACCGAAGACGTGCGCTTCACCGATCCGCTGCACGAAGTGCAAGGAATCGGACAGTTGCGCAATTACTTCGCCGAGCTCTACGCCAACGTCAGCGAACTGCGTTTCGATTTTCATGGCTTCGACCAGACCGGAGAAGGCGAAGGGTATCTGCGCTGGGTCATGAGCTACCGCCATCCGCGCCTGAGCGGTGGCCAGTTGATTCGCGTTGACGGGTGCTCGCACCTGCGCTGGCGCGACAAGGTTTATTGCCACCGGGATTACTTCGATGCCGGGGCACTGCTTTACGAACATTTACCCGTATTGGGCCGGGCGATTGCCTGGTTGAAAAGGAGAATGGGATGAGCCTTACACCTCCACGGCGATACTGGTTGACGGGCGCCAGCAGCGGCATTGGCGCTTCACTGGCCGAAGAAATACTGAAAACCGGCGCTCACCTGGCCGTGAGCTCGCGCTCGAAAGCGGTGCTGAAAGTCTTGTCGCAGCGTTATCCAGGACAAGTGCTGGTCGTGCCTGGCGATCTCACTGACAGTCAGACAGTGCGCGAAATCGGCGAACAGATTGCGCATGCCTGGGGCTCTCTGGACACGGTCATCCTCAACGCTGGCACCTGCGAATACGTCGACGTTCAGCAGTTCGATTCGTCGATCGTCGAACACGTGGTGCGCACCAATTTGCTCGCGAGCGCCTATTGCATCGAGGCCGCTTTGCCCCTGCTACGCAAGGGCACGGCGCCGCATCTGGTGGGCGTCGCCAGTTCGGTGACCTACCTGCCGCTACCCAGGGCCGAAGCCTATGGCGCGTCGAAAGCCGGGTTGCGTTACCTGTTCGAATCCCTGCGCATTGATCTGGCGCCGGAAGGCATCGAAGTCACGGTGGTCAGTCCGGGGTTTGTCGAGACACCGCTGACCGCGAAAAACGACTTCCCGATGCCGCTCAGTTGGCCAGTGGCCAAGGCCGCCCGGCACATCTTCGCCAAGCTCAAGAACCATCCACTGGAGATCGCCTTTCCGGGACTGTTCATGGCGGCTCTCTGGCCGCTGTCGAAAATGCCCAACTGCGTGAAACTGGCCATCGGCAAACGCATGGTGCGCAGCAGTCCGCCGATCCGGGATGTGCCGTGAACATCGCCATCATCGGCAGCGGGATCTCGGGGCTGACCAGCGCCTACCTGCTCAACCGCAGGCATGAGATCACCCTGTTCGAGGCCAGCGACTGGATCGGCGGTCACACCCACACCGTGGACGTGACCGTCGATGACCAGCGCTACGCCGTGGACACCGGTTTCATTGTGTTCAACGACTGGACTTACCCGAATTTCATACGCCTGCTGGGCCAGATCGGCGTGGGGTTCAAACCGACTGAAATGAGTTTCTCAGTGACGGATCCGGACTCGGGCCTGGAGTACAACGGCAATAACCTCAACAGCCTGTTCGCCCAACGTCGAAATCTGTTGTCGCCAGGATTCTGGGGCATGTTGCGCGACATCCAGCGCTTCAATAAAGAAGCACGGCGCGACCTGGATGAAGAGCGAATCGCCCTCGACACCACGCTGGACGACTACCTGAAAAACGGCCGCTACGGCGAGCGCTTCATCCTGCATTACATCGTGCCAATGGGCGCGGCGATCTGGTCGATGTCGATGGCAGACATGCTCGGTTTCCCGCTGCAGTTCTTTGTCAGGTTTTTCAAGAATCACGGCCTGCTGTCCGTCAGCAATCGCCCGCAATGGCGTGTGATCGAAGGCGGCTCGAGTGCTTACATCGGGCCATTGACGGCGACCTTTAAAGAGAAGATCCGTCTCAGTTGCCCAGTGACTCGAGTCGAACGCAATGAGGAAGGCGTCATTGTCCACAGCGCCGGCGGCAGCGAGCGATTCGACAAAGTGGTGTTTGCCTGCCACAGCGATCAGACCCTGAAGCTGTTGGCCAAACCGAGCGATGCTGAACACTCGATCCTCAGTGCCCTGCCCTACGCCGACAACGAAGTGGTCCTTCACACCGACACACGCCTGCTGCCCACACGAAAACTCGCTTGGGCCAGCTGGAATTATCGCCTCGGTGGCCCAGGCCAAACACGAGCCGCCGTCACCTACGACATGAACATCCTGCAAGGCATCCAGGGCGATACCACGTTCTGCGTCAGCCTCAACCAGAGCGCAGGCATTGAGCCGAGCAAAGTGCTCGCCAAATTCACTTACGCCCATCCGCAATTCAGCCTGACGGCCGTCGCCGCGCAAAACCGTTGGGAAGAACTGGACGGCGCGCAACATTCTTACTATTGCGGTGCCTACTGGGCCAACGGTTTCCATGAAGACGGCGTGGTCAGCGCATTGCGCGTGGCTCGCTCGTTTGGCGAAGTGCTGTGAACAGCGCCCTCTACAGCGGCTGGATCGCCCATCGGCGATTCGCCCCAAAGCCTCATGCCTTCCGATACCGGATCGGCCTGTTGTACCTGGACCTCGACGAACAGGACGCCGTGCTCGGTTTGTCGCCGCTCTCAGGCGCCAGTCGCTTCGCCCCGTTCTCGTTTCGCGAGAGCGATTACCTTAAAGCCTATACCGGCAATGGCACACGCCTGATTGATGCGGTACGCCAACTGGTCAGCCAGGCCATCGGCCATGCACCGCAAGGTTCGATCTGCCTGCTGACCCAGGCCCGCAGTTGGGGCCTGTCGTTCAACCCGGTGAGTTTTTTCTACTGCCATGAGGCTGACGGGCAACTGGCGGCGATTCTTTGCGAAGTCACCAACACCCCGTGGCGCGAGCGTTATCACTACGTATTACCCGCCAAGGCCCCGGTGAATCTGTCCGATTCCCATCAACACTTCGCCGTGGCAAAGGCGTTTCACGTCTCGCCGTTTTTACCGCCGGACCTGGAATACCGCATGAGTTTCAGTCCCGCGGCGCAAAAGCTCGGCGTGCACATGGCGGACTGGCAGGGCGAACTGAAATTGTTCGACGCCACGCTCAGCCTGAAACGCGAAGCACTGGATCGCGCCAGCCTGCACCGTTACTTGCGGCGCTTTCCGTGGATGACGGTGAAAACCTGCCTGGCGATCTATTGGCAGGCCCTGCGCCTGCTGCTCAAACGCGTACCGCTATTTGCTCATCACGCTGCCGATGGCAGCGTTCAAACCACCATGGTTCCTCCCAAGGATCGCCGTCATGAAACCCTCTAGTGCCTCGGCCAAAGTCAATCTGCTCAGCCCCCATGGCCTGACCGGATCGTTGCTGCGCCGTGGTGTGCTGCGGCAACTGACACAGCTCAAACATGGACAATTGGTGGTCATCGAAAACGGCGAACGGTATGTCTTCGGTACCGCTGGCAGCCAACTGATCGGCGAGATCCATATCCTCGACGCTGCTGCGTGGGGATTGGTGGCGGGTAACGGGTCGATCGGCGCTGGCGAAGCGTTTATCCACGGCTATTGGAGTTCACCGGACCTGACCGCGGTGGTTCGCGTTTTCGTCAGCAACCTTGAGGTGCTGGATGCGCTGGAAGGTGGCCTGGCGAAACTTGGCCGCCCCTTCGTTCAAGGGCTGCACTGGCTCAATCGCAACACGCGCAAGGGCTCGCAGAAAAACATCGCGGCCCACTACGACCTGGGCAACGACCTGTTCGAACAGTTTCTCGACCCCACCATGATGTATTCCGCCGCGCAGTTCCGGACGGAAGAAGACACACTGGAACAGGCGCAGTTGAACAAACTGGAAAGGATCTGCCAGAAGCTCGTTCTGAAACCGAGTGATCATTTGCTGGAAATCGGCACCGGCTGGGGCAGCATGGCGCTTTACGCGGCGCAGCATTACGGCTGCAAGGTCACCACCACCACGCTTTCAAAAGAACAGTACGCCTTTACTGCACAACGCATCGAAGCCCTCGGCCTGCAAGACCAGGTCACGCTGCTGCTCAAGGATTACCGCGACCTCACCGGGCAGTACGACAAACTGGTGTCGATAGAGATGATCGAAGCCGTCGGCCATCGCTTCCTGCCGGTCTATTTCAAACAATGCGCGCATCTGCTCAAAAGCAACGGCTTGATGCTGTTGCAGGCGATCACCATCCGCGAACAGCGCTACGAACGGGCCAAGGGCAGTGTCGATTTCATTCAGCGTTACATTTTCCCCGGCGGCGCCCTGCCCTGCGTGCAGAAGATGCTGGAAATCATCAGCCGCGACACCGACATGAACCTGCTGCACATGGAGGATTTCGGCCTGCACTACGCCCGAACCCTGCGCCTGTGGCATGAGAATTTTCGCCGAGCCCAAGGGCGCTTGAGCGAGTTGGGTTACGACGATTATTTCCTGCGTTTGTGGGAATTTTATCTGTGCTACTGCGAAGGGGGATTTCTGGAGCGCACCATCGGCACCGCGCAATTGCTGCTGGCCAAACCGTCGGCGATGCCCGCGCCGCTGCTGGGTCGCTTCGATGCTTGACCGCGTGGCCAATGCCGCGCTGTTTCAGCTCGGCTGGTTTGCCTGTGTGGCGGGCGGCAACAGTTTGTGGCTGTTAGTGGCCCTGGCGGCGCTGGTTATTCATTTGCTGTGGATAAGTCGCTGGGCTGATGAAGGCCGACTGATCCTCAGTGTTGTGCTGCTGGGCACCACCATCGACAGTTCGTTGCGCTGGCTGGGGGTGTTCGACTTCGCCAACGTCGCGCCATTGATTCCGCTGTGGCTGATGCTGTTGTGGGCGTTACTGGCAACGACCTTGCGCCATTGCCTGCAATGGACCGCGAACCCTTGGTGGCTCGGCAGCCTGCTGGGCGCGGTGGGTGGACCGGTGTCGTATTTCGCGGGAGGGAAACTGGCAGACGTGCAGTTTCCTTACGGTCAGGTGCCCACGCTGGTGGGCATCGGGCTGCTCTGGGCCTTGCTGTTTCCTGCGCTGCATTTCATGGCTCAACGGCTGGCGGCAGACACCCGCAGCTAAGCGTCCGTCAGGCCTTTCACACAGCTTCGGCCCACTGCCTTACACTGCGCGCCATGAAAACCATTCCCCACACGCAAATCACCGAGCCGGCCGTCACGTGCTCGACCTGCGCAGCCTGCTGCTGTCAGCTCGAAGTCATGCTGATCACCGACACGGGCGTGCCTGAGCGTTTTATCGATACCGATGATTGGGGCGGGGAAGTCATGCTGCGTCTGGATGACGGCTGGTGCGCTGCGCTGGATCGCAACAGCATGATGTGCACCATCTACGAAAAACGCCCGCTGATCTGCCGGGAGTTCGAGATGGGCGCACCGGAATGCATCGAAGAGCGTCAGGGGATTACCACGGCGTATCGGTAGTTAAAGATGTGCTGTTAGTTCTGACGCCTTCGCGGGCAAGTCGGATCGCCGCATCGCTCGCTCCTACGGGTCTGGTGGTTCCCTGTAGGAGCGAGCGATGCGGCGATCCGACTTGCCCGCGAAGCTTTTAACGTTACAACGGCATCGTGTAGTGCAGCGCGTAACTTTCTACACCGTTGTTCGGGCTACTGAGCCCGGCATTGGAATAGTGCGTCGCACGAATGCCGACTTCATGTCCGCCCGCAAGGCGCAGACCAAAACCGAACCGGTCTTCAAACTGGAAGGAGCTACCGAGTTGATTGTTTTCGACTTCGGTATTGGCGAACACCGCGACGCCAACGCCCAACTCCACGTAAGGCTTGACGGTCTGGCCGGCAAACTCATAAACAAGCACCGGTGAGAACGACAGGCTGTGGTTGCTGGTGGTCTCTTTGCCGTCCCAGTAGGTGTAAGCACCGCTCCAGTACCCGGTCAAACGACCGACATCACTCTGCAACCAACTCTTGTCCCAATCGAATTGCATGCCCAGTCGGTAGGTCATGGTCGACTCGCTGGTCTGCCCGACCGCGAACTCCACGCCTGCCGCCTGTACGGTAAAACTTTGCCCCATCAGTGCGGCCGCAATCGCGGCCAAGCAGAATAGTCGCTTCATTAGAAACATCCTTTTCCGAACGATTTCGTAAGGTTTTTTTTGTTGCTCACCGCAATAGAAGTCGACGCTAAATCAGAAGCTCACCCCAATTATTCGTGTGCCCCAGAATTTTGTTTACCCCTTGAAGCTTTGCACAACGCCAGCGGTACTCCACAGAATCGGCAAGATATTTCTGAAATGCTCCGGATCGGCACTCGTCCAGAACTGCGCAGCACGTGCAGGCCCGTCGGCGAGCAACTCACGCTCGGTCAACAGGCGCTCAAGTTGCCGCGCTACAGCGGCGCCCGTGTCGATCAAGCTGATGTCATCCGGGATCATCTGCTTAAGCAAAGGCTTTAGGAAGGGATAATGCGTGCAGCCGAGAATTATCGTGTCGCACCCGGCGCCGAGTAGTGGGCCGACATACCCGGCCAGCAACTGACGCAATGCCTCGCTGTGCAGATCGCCGTTTTCAATCAGCTCCACCAGGCCGGGGCACGGCTGAGTGATGACCCTTACATCGGTGGCGAAACGGTCGAGCAAGGCGGCAAACTTGGCGCTCTGCAACGTGCCGGTGGTGGCGAGTACGCCGACCACGCCACTGCGGGTGGCGGCAGCGGCGGGTTTGACGGCGGGTTCCATGCCGACGATGGGCCACTCAGGGAAATCGCGGCGCAGATCCGCAACACCGGATACGGTCGCCGTGTTGCAGGCCAGCACCAAAGCCTTGGCGCCCTGCTGCTGAAAAAATTCGGCCATCACGCTGCAACGCTGCTGGATGAACGCCGGGGTTTTCTCACCGTAGGGAACATTGCCGCAATCGGCGACGTACAGCAGAGACTCGTTGGGCAGCAAGCGCTGGATCTCGGCCAACACCGAAAGCCCACCGACACCGGAGTCGAACACGCCGATAGGCGCTTCACGCATGTTTCGAACCACAGACGCTGCAGCCCGGATCACGCTTGACCCGCAACTCACGGAAGCGCGAGCCCAAGGCATCAATCAACAACAGGCGCCCCACCAGCGGCTCGCCGAAACCCACCAACAGTTTCAAGGCTTCCAGCGCCTGGAGGCTGCCAACCAGCCCAACCAATGGACCGACGACGCCGGCTTCACTGCAGGTCAATTCGGCTTCGCTGCCGTGACCATACAAACAGTGGTAGCACGGGCTTTCCGGACGGCGCGGGTCGAACACCGACAATTGCCCTTCGAGACGAATCGCCGCGCCGCTGACCAGCGGTTTGCCGGCGGCAACGCACGCAGCGTTGACCGCTTCGCGGGTAGAAAAATTGTCGGAGCAGTCCAGTACCAGATCCACCGCAGCCACGGCGGCGGCCAGGGAATCTTCGTCCAGCACGGTGCGATGGGCGATCAATTGGATCTCGGGATTGATCGCGCTCAGTCGGCGAATGGCCGAATCGACTTTGCTCAGGCCGACGCTGTCAGTGTCGTGAACGATCTGGCGTTGCAGGTTGGTCAGGTCAACCGTGTCGAAGTCCGCCAGGTGCAGCTCGCCGACACCGGCAGCCGCCAGATAAAGCGCAACCGGTGAGCCGAGACCGCCGAGGCCGACGATCAACACGCGGCTTTCTTTCAGCCGCAACTGGCCGTCGATGTCGACGTGTTGCAACAGAATCTGTCGGCTATAGCGCAACAATTCCTGATCATTCAGCACGGCAGGCGCCCCAGGCTGATACGTTCGTGACCGCCCAGATCCGTGCGGCTGTGGACTTCTTCAAAGCCGCGGGTCAGCAGCAAATCGCGTACTGCCACCGCTTGATCGTAGCCGTGTTCGAGCATCAGCCAGCCACCGGCCTCCAGATAGTCCGGCGCCTGGTCGACGATCAGGCGCAGATCGTCAAGCCCGTCGACACCCGCCACCAAGGCGCTGGCCGGTTCGAAGCGCACATCGCCTTCCACCAGATGCGGATCGGCGGAGGCGATGTACGGCGGATTGCTGATGATCAGCTTAAAACGCTGACCTTCCAGGGCGCTGAACCAATGGCTGCTGAGCACAGTGGCGTTGTTCAAGTGCAGGCGCTGACGATTGCGCTCGGCCAGCGCCACGGCTTCGAGTACGCGATCCACCGCAGTCACTTTCCACGCCGGACGTTCGCTGGCCAGGGCCAACGCAATGGCGCCGCTGCCGGTGCCGAGGTCGAGCACGTTGGCCGGCGTGGCGGGCAACAATTCCAGCGCGGCTTCCACCAGCAATTCGGTGTCCGGGCGCGGGATCAGCGTGTGCGGCGCGACTTCCAGGTCAAGCTTCCAGAACCCTTGCTGACCCAGAATGTACGCCACCGGCTCACCGCCACGACGACGTTGCAGGTACTCGGAGAATTTCAGCGCCGCTTCGCTCGGCACAATGCGTTCCGGCCAGGTGTGCAGAAAACTGCGGGACTTGCCCAAGGCAGCGGCCAGCAATAATTCGGCATCCAGACGCGCCGTGGGCGAGTCGGGCAAATCGGCGGCGCGCAACAAACTGGCAATGATCGTCATTTACTCACCTATCGCTGCCAATTGATCGGCCTGGAACTCGGCCAGTAACGGTTCGATCACCGCTTCGACGCCGCCCGCGAGGATTTCGTCGAGGGAATACAGCGTCAGGTTGACCCGGTGATCGGTCACCCGGCCCTGGGCAAAGTTGTACGTGCGGATGCGCTCGGAGCGATCACCCGAACCGACCAGCAACTTACGCTCGCTGGCGATCGCATTGGCGGCGGCGCTGGTTTGCTGATCGTTGAGTTTGGCCGACAGCCAGGACATCGCCCGGGCGCGGTTTTTGTGCTGGGAACGTTCTTCCTGGCACTCCACGACGATACCGGATGGCAAGTGCGTGATGCGGATCGCCGAGTCGGTCTTGTTGACGTGCTGACCACCGGCACCGGAGGAGCGATACGTATCGACCCGCAGATCCGCCGGGTTGATCTCGATCACTTCCTGTTCGTCCGGCTCGGGCAACACCGCCACGGTGCAGGCCGAGGTATGGATGCGACCCTGGGATTCGGTGGCCGGAACCCGTTGCACGCGGTGCGCGCCGGACTCGAATTTCAGTTTGCCGTAGACGTTCTCGCCTTCAACCCGGGCGATGACTTCTTTATAGCCGCCGTGCTCGCCGATGTTCTCGGAGAGGATTTCCACCCGCCAGCCACGACGCTCGGCGTAACGCGAATACATGCGAAACAGGTCGCCAGAGAAAATCGCCGCCTCGTCGCCGCCGGTACCGGCACGGATTTCGAGAAACACGTTGCGCCCGTCATTCGGGTCCTTGGGCAGCAGCATGCGTTGCAGGCTTGCTTCGATGTCGATCAGTTGCTCTTTGGCTTCGCGAACTTCTTCCACGGCCATTTCGCGCATGTCCGGGTCGCTGTCCTTGAGCAGTGCCTGGGCGCCTTCGAGGTCGCCTTGCACTTTGAGCAACTGTTTATAGGTGGCGACAATCGGTTCGACTTCCGCGTATTCCTTGGAATAGGTGCGGAATTTGGCCTGATCGGAAATGACTTCGCCATCGCCAAGCAAGGCGGTCAATTCCTCGAAACGGTCCTGGAGGATGTCCAGCTTATTGAGCAGTGACGCTTTCATTGCGGTTTTTTATCCGAAAAGCTATCCGATGAGCCCTCATTCAGGGCAAAGAGTTCCTGGGCCATGGCCAGCGCATCGAGGCGGCCTTCGGCAGAAAGCTTTTTCAACTGCACGCTCGGTGCGTGCAGGAGTTTGTTGGTCAGGCCGCGTGCCAGTTGCACCAGCACCTCTTCGGCGCTGCTGCCGTTGGCCAGCATGCGCTGGGCCTTTTGCAATTCTTCGTCGCGCATGCGCTCGCTTTGTTGGCGATAGGCCTTGAGCACATCCACCGCCGCCAGTTCGCGCAGACGGACCATGAAGTCTTCGGCACCGACCGAGACCATCTCTTCGGCCGCCTGGGCTGCACCCTGGCGACTCTTGAGGTTCTCGGCAACCACTTCGTGGAGATCGTCGACGCTATACAGGTAAACGTCGTCCAATTCGCCGACTTCCGGCTCGATATCCCGAGGGACGGCGATGTCTACCATGAAGATCGGTTTGTGCTTGCGCAGTTTCAAGGCACTTTCCACGGCGCCTTTGCCAAGAATCGGCAACTGGCTGGCGGTGGAGCTGATAACGATGTCGCTGCGCACCAGTTCGGCCGGAATGTCCGAGAGCAATACGGCGTGGGCGCCAAACTGCTCGGCCAGGATGCTCGCGCGTTCCAGGGTACGGTTGGCGACCACGATGCGCTTCACACCCAGTTCATGCAGATGGCGGGCGACCAGGGTGATGGTCTCACCGGCGCCGATCAGCAAGGCTTGGCTGCGTTGCAAGTCACTGAAAATCTGTTTCGCCAGGCTGACCGCTGCAAACGCCACGGACACCGGGTTCTCGCCGATGGCCGTGTCGGTGCGCACTTGCTTGGCGGCATTGAACGTCGCTTGAAACAAACGCCCCAGCAGCGGCCCGATAGTGCCGGCTTCACGCGCTACGGCGTAGGCCGATTTCATCTGACCGAGAATCTGCGGTTCGCCCAACACCAGCGAGTCGAGCCCGGAGGCGACCCGCATCATGTGACGAACTGCCGCATCATCTTCGTGAACATAAGCGCTCGCGCGCAGCTCTTCGAGGCTCAAATGATGATAATCGGCCAGCCAGCGCAACACGATGTCAGCCGAAAGGTGATCCTGTTCTATATACAGTTCACTGCGATTGCAGGTGGAGAGGATCGCAGCTTCGCGGCTGTCGGTGAGTCGGCAGAGCTGCTGCAAGGCCTCCACCAGTTGCTCAGGGGTAAAGGCCACGCGCTCGCGGACGTCTATTGACGCAGTCTTGTGGTTGATACCGAGTGCAAGGAAGGCCATTCAAGGTCGCTGATGGTGACGTGAAGCAGGCAATTGTCCTACTTCGACAGAGCCAGAACAACTACCGCTGACTATTGTCCCAATGACCCGCCTCTATAAAGGCATCAATCGAGACTCGGTTATGTTTGGCCGAAGGCTTGTGTCATGATGATCCGACCGCAGGTTAGTCGTCCTCTTCCTATATGAATAGATCTTCCGCGTTGCTCCTCGCTTTTGTCTTCCTCAGCGGCTGCCAGGTCTTGGCACCCGTTTCGTCGGACGGTACGCCGCCGGTCGAAGACAGCACTCCGGCCCCTGAAAAGCCCAAGGTTTACAGCTCATTCAGCGAAGAAACCGTCTTCAGCCTGTTGAGCGCCGAACTGGCTGGCCAGCGCAATCGTTTTGACATTGCCCTGGACAACTACGTGACCCAGGCCATCAATACCCAGGATCCGGGCATCTCCGAGCGGGCCTTCCGCATCGCCGAGTACCTGGGCGCCGATCAGGCCGCGCTGGATACCGCGTTGATCTGGGCAAAAAACGCCCCGGACGATCTAGAGGCGCAACGTGCGGCTGCCGTGCAGCTGGCTCGCGCCGGTCGTTATGACGACTCCATGGTTTATATGGAGAAAGTCCTGCTCGGCAAGGGCGACACGCATTTCGACTTCCTCGCCCTGTCCGCAGCCGATACCGACCAGGACACGCGCAACGGCTTGATGAAAAGTTTTGACCGCTTATTGCTGCGCCACCCGAACAACAGCCAGTTGATTTTCGGCAAGGCCTTGCTGCTGCAACAGGACGGTGACACCAAAGGCGCGCTGACCCTGCTGGAAGACAATCCACCGGACGACGGCGAAATTGCCCCGATCCTGCTGCGTGCGCGCCTGTTGCAAGGGCTCAACCGTGGCGACGAAGCCTTGCCGCTGCTGCAAAAAAGCATCAAGAAGTACCCGGACGACAAACGCCTGCGCCTGACGTATGCGCGCATGCTGGTTGAACAGGACCGCATGGATGACGCCAAAGTCGAGTTCTCAAGCCTGGTTCAGCAATACCCGGAAGACGACGAACTGCGTTATTCCCTGGCGCTGGTGTGCCTGGAAGCCAAGGCCTGGAACGAGGCCAAGGGTTACCTGGAAGATCTGATTGCCCGGGAGAGCCACGTCGATTCGGCACACCTGAACCTCGGTCGTATCGCTGAAGAGCGCAACGATCCACAAGGCGCGCTGATCGAGTACGCCCAGGTTGGCCCAGGCAATGACTACCTGCCCGCGCAACTGCGCCAGACCGACATCCTGATCAACAACGGCAAGACCGCCGAAGCCCAAAGCCGTCTGGCTACCGAACGCGACGAGCAACCCGATTACGCAATTCAGTTGTACCTGATCGAAGCCGAGACCTTGTCTGCCAATAACCAGCCAGACAAGGCCTGGAAGGTCCTGCAAACCGCGTTGCAAAAATACCCGGACGATCTGAACCTGCTTTACACCCGCGCCATGCAGGCGGAAAAACGCAATGACCTGGCGCAGATGGAAAAAGACCTGCGCCTGATCATCAAGCGCGATCCGGACAATGCGATGGCGTTGAACGCCCTCGGCTACACCCTGTCCGACCGCACGACGCGTTACGCCGAAGCCATGGCCCTGATCGAACAAGCGCACCAGATCAACCCGGAAGACCCGGCGGTACTCGACAGCCTCGGCTGGGTGCACTTCCGCCTGGGCAACCTCGATGAAGCCGAACGCTACCTGCGTCAGGCCCTGGAGCGTTTTCCCGACCAGGAAGTTGCCGCTCACCTGGGCGAAGTCCTGTGGGCCAATGGCAAGCAACGCGAAGCCAAGCAAATCTGGGGCAAGTTCCTCAAGGAACAACCCGACAGCCCAATCCTGCGCAGCACCATCAAGCGCCTGACCGGATCAGAGACTCTTTAAGATTATGTTTTTGCGCCACCTCATTGTTTTCAGCTTCATCGCCCTGCTCGCCGGTTGCGCGGGCTTCGGCGCCCGCGAATCGGTTCAGGGTCAAGGCAACCCGGCCCAATGGCGCGAGTACAAACAACAGCTGACCGGGCTCGATGGCTGGCAGATCAACGGCAAGATCGGTATCCGCGCGCCAAAAGATTCGGGTAGCGGCACGCTGTATTGGTTGCAGCGACAGGACTACTACGACATCCGTCTTTCCGGCCCGTTGGGTCGCGGCGCTGCTCGCTTGACCGGTCGCCCTGGCAAAGTCTCGCTGGAAGTGGCCAATCAGGGCCGTTATGACGCAACGACTCCCGAAGCGCTGGTCGAAGAACAGCTCGGCTGGAAGCTGCCGGTGTCCAATCTGGCCTGGTGGGTTCGCGGACTTCCGGCGCCGGACAGCAAAAGTCGCCTGACCTTGGATGCCGACAGCCGCCTGGCCAATCTGGAACAGGATGGCTGGCAAGTGGAATACCTCAGTTACGCCGAGCAAAACGGCTATTGGCTGCCCGAGCGGATCAAACTGCACGGCACCGACCTTGATGTCACGCTGGTGATCAAGGAATGGCAACCACGCAAACTGGGGCAGTAAACATGACTGCTCCGCGCTTGACGCTGCCCTCCCCGGCCAAACTCAATTTGATGCTGCACATCCTCGGTCGTCGTGAAGACGGTTACCACGAGTTGCAGACCATTTTTCAGTTTCTCGATTACGGCGATGAAATCACCTTCGCGGTGCGCGACGACGGCGTGATTCAACTGCACACCGAATTCGTCGGCGTTCCTCACGACAGCAACCTGATCGTCAAAGCCGCGAAAAAACTTCAGGAGCAATCCGGTTGTTCGCTCGGCATCGACATCTGGATCGAAAAAATTCTGCCCATGGGCGGTGGAATCGGTGGCGGCAGTTCAAATGCCGCGACGACTTTGCTCGGCCTGAATCATCTCTGGCAACTGGATTGGGATGAGGATCGACTGGCCGCGCTGGGCCTGACCCTGGGGGCCGACGTCCCGGTTTTCGTGCGTGGACACGCGGCTTTTGCCGAAGGCGTGGGGGAGAAACTCACCCCTGTAGACCCCGAAGAACCGTGGTATGTCGTGCTGGTGCCGCAAGTCTCTGTAAGTACAGCAGAAATTTTTTCAGATCCGTTGTTGACACGTAACTCTTCTCCCATTAAAGTGCGCCCCGTTCCCAAGGGAAACAGTCGAAATGACTGCTTACCGGTGGTAGCAAGGCGTTATCCAGATGTACGTAACGCATTGAATTTGTTAGGTAAATTTACCGAAGCAAAACTCACCGGAACTGGAAGTTGTGTGTTTGGGGGCTTCCCAAGCAAAGCTGAAGCTGATAAAGTCTCGGCCCTTCTTACAGAGACCCTTACAGGGTTTGTAGCAAAAGGAAGCAACGTTTCGATGTTGCATCGCAAGCTGCAAAGTCTGCTCTAAAGGAACCGATTACTGGGTAATCGTTGCAACAGATACAGGGGCGTCGCCAAGCGGTAAGGCAGCAGGTTTTGATCCTGCCATGCGTTGGTTCGAATCCAGCCGCCCCTGCCATTTTCTATACTCATCCAGGTTACCCTCAGCCTCTAGGTACTGCGCGTGTCCAAGATGATGGTCTTTACGGGGAACGCTAACCCCGATCTGGCTCGGCGTGTCGTACGTCAGCTGCATATCCCTCTCGGTGACATCTCTGTCGGTAAGTTCTCCGACGGCGAAATTACTGCCGAGATCAATGAAAACGTCCGCGGTAAAGATGTCTTCATTATTCAGCCGACTTGCGCTCCGACCAACGATAACCTGATGGAACTGGTAGTGATGGCTGATGCCTTCCGCCGCTCCTCGGCTACTCGTATTACTGCTGTTATTCCTTACTTTGGTTATGCCCGTCAGGATCGCCGTCCGCGCTCCGCACGTGTGGCTATCAGCGCGAAAGTCGTTGCTGACATGCTTACCGTAGTCGGCATCGATCGTGTTCTCACGGTTGATCTGCATGCTGACCAAATCCAGGGTTTCTTCGATATTCCAGTAGATAACATCTACGGCTCCCCGGTTCTGGTGGATGACATTGAAGATCAGCGCTTCGAAAACCTGATGATCGTGTCCCCGGACATTGGTGGCGTCGTGCGTGCACGTGCTGTTGCCAAATCCCTGGGCGTGGATCTCGGGATCATCGACAAACGCCGTGAGAAAGCCAATCACTCTGAAGTGATGCATATCATCGGTGATGTCGAAGGGCGTACCTGTATTCTGGTCGATGACATGGTCGATACCGCCGGCACTCTGTGCCACGCGGCCAAGGCCCTGAAAGAGCATGGCGCTGCCAAGGTTTTCGCCTACTGCACACACCCTGTGCTGTCCGGTCGGGCGATCGAAAACATTGAAAATTCCATGCTGGACGAACTGGTGGTGACTAACACCATCCCGTTGTCAGCTGCTGCTCAAGCCTGTTCGCGTATCCGTCAACTGGATATCGCGCCGGTAGTTGCCGAAGCGGTCCGCCGCATCAGCAATGAAGAATCGATCAGCGCGATGTTCCGTTAAGGGCCCTGCCCTTCTCGACTGTCTCGTTGACGAAAAGCGCCCCGCCCCGGCATTCCTGTCGGGGCGGGGCTTTTTTGCCCATATCGCCTTTAGCGCTGGTCGCAACCGCTGGGGCGAATGTGGTTATTTTGGAGATACAACATGAACGATTTTACTCTGAATGCTGAAGTGCGTTCCGACCTGGGGAAAGGTGCGAGCCGCCGCCTGCGTCGTCTCGCAAGCCTGGTACCAGCTGTAGTTTACGGTGGCGAAAAAGCCCCTGAATCCATCAGCATGCTGGCTAAAGAAGTTGCCAAACTGCTCGAAAACGAAGCGGCCTACAGCCACATCATCGAGCTGAACGTTGGCGGCACCAAGCAAAACGTAATCATCAAAGCCCTGCAGCGTCACCCGGCCAAAGGCCACGTGCTGCACGCCGACTTCGTACGCGTTGTAGCTGGCCAGAAACTGACCGCTATCGTGCCTGTACACTTTGTTGGTGAAGAAGCTCCGATCAAGAAAGGCGGCGAAGTTTCGCACGTTGTTTCGGAAATCGAAGTGACCTGCCTGCCAAAAGACCTGCCTGAATTCATCGAAGTCGACCTGGCTAACGCCGAAATCGGTTCGATCATTCACCTGTCCGACCTCAAAGCCCCTAAAGGCGTTGAGTTTGTTGCCCTGGCACACGGCGATGACAAGGCTGTTGCCAACGTCCACGCTCCACGTGTTGCTCCAGAAGCTACTGAAGAAGGCGCAGCAGAGTAATTCACTCTGTCATGCCGGAGTGATCAAGTAACATCGCGGACTGGAACGTAGCGAGAAAGCGGGCGAGAACGCGGAGTTTACATAATGGTAAATGAGCACTTGTCGTCCACTTTCGCCGCACACACTGATTGCGGCGATGTTATCCACCACTCCAAGGAAGGGCCCCTATCGTGACTGCCATCAAACTGATCGTTGGCCTGGGAAATCCAGGCGCTGAATACGAACAGACCCGGCATAACGCAGGGGCCCTTTTTGTTGAGCGCATCGCGAACGCACAGGGTGTTAACCTTGTGGCCGATCGCAAATATTTCGGCCTGACCGGGCGCTATTCGCATCAAGGTCAGGATGTTCGTCTGCTGATTCCCACCACGTACATGAACCGCAGCGGCCAGGCCGTCGCGGCACTCGCCGGTTTCTTCCGCATTACGCCTGAAGAAATCCTCGTGGCGCATGACGAACTCGACCTGCCTCCGGGCGTTGCCAAACTCAAACAGGGCGGCGGTCACGGCGGTCACAACGGGTTGCGCGACATCATTGCGCAACTGGGCAATCAGAATACCTTTCACCGCTTGCGGCTTGGCATTGGCCACCCGGGCGTTGCCAGTATGGTTTCAAATTTCGTCCTGGGTCGTGCGCCACGCGCCGAACAGGAAAAACTCGATGCCAGCATCGACTTTGCCCTCGGCGTGCTGCCGGATATCCTCGCCGGTGAATGGAACCGCGCGATGAAAAACCTGCACAGCCAGAAGGCCTGACTCTACTCCTCGGGGAAAACACCATGGGATTCAATTGCGGCATCGTCGGCCTGCCTAACGTCGGCAAGTCCACCCTGTTCAACGCCCTGACCAAATCCGGGATCGCGGCCGAGAACTTCCCCTTCTGCACCATCGAGCCGAACACCGGCATCGTGCCGATGCCGGATTCGCGTCTGGAAGCCCTGGCGGCCATCGTCAATCCAAAGCGCATCCTGCCGACCACCATGGAATTCGTCGACATCGCAGGCCTGGTAGCCGGCGCCTCGAAAGGTGAAGGCCTGGGCAACAAATTCCTCGCTAACATCCGCGAGACCGATGCCATCGCTCACGTGGTCCGCTGCTTCGAAGACGAGAACGTGATTCACGTCTCCAACAGCGTCGACCCGAAACGCGACATCGAAATCATCGACCTGGAACTGATCTTCGCCGACCTCGACAGCTGCGAGAAGCAACTGCAGAAAGTCGCCCGCAACGCCAAAGGTGGTGACAAGGACGCCGTCGTCCAGAAAGGCCTGCTGGAGCAATTGATCGCTCACTTTACCCTCGGCAAGCCTGCGCGCACCCTGATGAAGACCATGGGCGCCGACGATAAAGCGGTGATTCGTGGTTTCCACCTGCTGACCACCAAGCCGGTCCTGTACATCGCCAACGTCGCCGAAGACGGTTTCGAGAACAACCCGCTGCTGGACATCGTCAAGGCCATCGCCGAAGAAGAAGGCGCCATGGTGGTTCCGGTCTGCAACAAGATCGAAGCCGAAATTGCCGAGCTGGATGACGGCGAAGAGAAGGACATGTTCCTCGAAGCCCTGGGCCTTGAAGAGCCAGGCCTGAACCGCGTAATTCGCGCTGGCTACGAAATGCTGCACTTGCAGACCTACTTCACTGCCGGTGTCGAAGAAGTCCGCGCCTGGACCGTCCGCGTCGGTGCTACCGCGCCACAAGCCGCTGGCGTGATCCACACCGACTTCGAAAAAGGCTTCATCCGCGCCGAAGTCATCGCCTATGACGACTTCATCCAGTACAAGGGCGAAGCCGGCACCAAAGAAGCCGGTAAATGGCGTCTGGAAGGCAAGGAATATATCGTTAAAGACGGCGACGTGATGCACTTCCGTTTCAACGTCTGAGTTTTTCAGGACGAAGCAGCCGCCCAAGAAAAAGCCGCGTTTGATACGCGGCTTTTTTGTGCCTGAAATCCGGGCGATACCTAATCCTGTAGGAGCGAGGCTTGCCCGCGAAGGCGTCATCACCGGCTCAAGAAGCTTCGCGGGCAAGCCTCGCTCCTACAGGGTCGGCGGTGTTCAGGGCTTTTGGGTTCTTGGCAAGAAGATCGCCAGTACACCTAACAAAGGCAGGAACGAGCAAAGGAAGTACACGTATTCGATGCCGTGAATATCGGCCAAATGCCCGAGCAACGCCGCGCCAATCCCGCCAAAACCGAACATCAAGCCGAAGAACACCCCGGCAATCATCCCGACATTCCCGGGCACCAACTCCTGGGCATAAACCACGATGGCCGAGAACGCCGACGCGAGTATGAAGCCAATCACCACGCTGAGAATGCTGGTCCACAACAGGTCAACGTGAGGCAGGATCAGCGTGAACGGTGCAACGCCAAGGATCGAGAACCAGATCACTGCCTTACGCCCGATCCTGTCGCCGATCGGTCCACCAAAGAACGTCCCCGCTGCCACGGCGCCCAGGAACAGGAACAGATGCAGCTGCGAACTGGCCACCGACAGGTCGAACTTCTCGATCAGGTAGAAGGTGAAGTAGCTGGTGAAGCTCGCCATGTAGAAATACTTGGAGAACACCAGCAGCCCGAGCACCACCAGCGCACTGATGACCCGGCGTTTTGACAGGCCGTGCGTCGCCGCCTGACCCTGCTTGAGCTTGAACAGGTTCAAGTGGTTGGCGTACCAGCGGCTGATCCGATAGAGCACGAACAGCGCAAACACGGCGAACAAGCCAAACCAGGCCACGTGGCCCTGACCGAAGGGAATGATGATCGCCGCCGCCAGCAACGGACCAAAGGCTGAGCCGGCATTACCGCCGACCTGAAAGGTCGATTGCGCCAGGCCGAATCGCCCGCCCGAGGCTAACCGCGCAATACGAGAAGCTTCCGGGTGAAAGGTCGAGGAGCCGATGCCGATCAACCCCGCCGCCAGCAGAATCAACGGGAAAGTGCCCACCACCGACATCATCAAAATGCCGATCAGCGTGCAGACCGTTCCCGCCGGCAGCAGCCAGGGTTTGGGATGGCGATCGGTGTGGTAGCCGACCCATGGCTGCAACAATGACGCGGTCAGCTGGAAGGTCAGGGTGATTAATCCTACCTGGGTAAACGTCAGGCCATAGTTGGCCTTGAGCATTGGATAAATCGACGGCAGCACCGACTGAATCAGGTCATTGATCAAATGCGCCAGCGCCACCGCGCCGATGATGCGCATGACCAGCGGGCTGCTTTGTGGAGTCGCGAGTGCCGACGTCGCGCCGGTCGATGCGTTACTGATAGCCATGATAATTTTCCGTACAGCAGATGGGTGCACACGGGCAGGTGGGTCAATGTGCCATTTTTCAGTGCAGCAGCGCCATCCCCTTAGCCTGCTAACGACCTCGACATTCATCGCCCAGAAGGTGATAGCGCAACGCCATGGTCTGAATCTTGCCTTGTTAATCCGCTTCAACGCGGCCCCTTACAAAGGGGACCGAGAATGGGAAGTTTCGCCACAGAGTCGGCCTACAGAGCTGACAAAGGTAAACTTTCGAGGCCTTTTAAAGGGGCACAAGTCGCGGTCGCAAAGACCTCGACGCACGCCAATGGTGCGTGGTGTCCAGAGGAGTCATGGGGCATGCAGGCTTTTTTATCACCGGGGATCGGATTGCTGGGGCGTTTTGGCTTCGCACGCAAATTTCAGTTGTTGTTTCTGCTGTTTATCCTGCCGCTGGCGGGCAGCCTGTTGATGATCGGTCAGGACTATCGCGCCAAACTGAACCTGATCTCCGGCGAACGTGCCGGCGTACGTCAACTGCTCGCCCTGGATGCGCTCGATAACCTGCTCGCCGCCCAACGTGACCGCGCTGCCCGTTGGCGTGCAACGGAAACCAATCGCCAGCCAACACCGGCGACCCTTGCCGCGATGGCCGCGTTCGATGCGGTACAACCCGCCGTCGCCCAAGCCACCTCGGACCTCGGCAATGCGCTGAAAACCGAAGGTGCCGAGGGCGAAACCCTGACCCGTTACCAGGCCCTGCAAACCGCTCTTAACGGCCTGGACTCGAAAAGCCTGAGCAGCGTCGGTTGGTGGCCGGATGGCTACGATCGTTTCACCAACGCCTTGAGTGCGCTGCAAGCCTTGCGCGAGCAGATCGCCATGGACAATCGCCTGACGCTCGCGCCCTGGCTGGAAACGTATCTGCTGACGCAGATTTCCACGCAACACGCGCCGGACCTGATTGAACGGGTCGGCCGCCTGGCCAGTGTCGGCCAGGCGTCGGTGGTGTCCGGGCAGTTCACCCTGCAAAGCCGTCTGCAATTGCGCGACTTGCGCAGCCGTATCGGCGATGCCCGGGAACAGTTGGCGAAAACTGCCAGCCTTCTGGAAGCACGCCTGCCCAGCGCCTTGCAAAGCTGGGCCGGGCAATACCACGACAGCCTCAAGCATCTGGACGCCGAACTGAAAGTCCTCGACGACGGTGTTTTCGGCGGCAGCATCAAGCTCAAACCGGAAGAGTTCGAACGCAGTCTGGACGCCCTGCTCACCGACCTTGCCTCGCTGCGCCAGCAGTCATTGGTTTCGCTGGATCAGCGCCTGGATTACTACCACGGCTCGGCAATCCGCCAGTTCATTCTGGTGGCGACGATCTTTGGCTGCCTGCTCTTGGCCGCGCTGTACCTGTTCATCTGCTTGCAGGCCTCGATCCGTCGCAGCGCCAGCGGCATCACCTTGCTGGCCGAAGCGTTGCGCGACGGCAACCTCAGCCTGCAAGTGCCGGTGCAGGGGCGCGACGAACTGGCGGCCATCAGCACCGCCCTGAATGTCGCCGTGGTGCAACTGCGCAACAGCTTGCTGGGGGTTGATCACGAAACCTTGCAAGTGAGCAATGCGGTGCGCACCCTCAACCATCACTCCAGCGGCGCCTTGGGCGAAGTTGAAGCGCAGCAATTGCAGATCAGCCAGATCGCCGCCGCCGCCACGCAATTGGCGGCGACCTCGCAAGGGGTCGCCCAGAGTTGTGAACAGGCGTCCGGCAGCGCTCAACACACCCAACGGATTGCGGCCGACAGCAGTCGCGACAGCCAGCGCACCACGGCGAGCATTCAACAGCTCAACCAACGTTTGAACGACACGGCGGCAGCCCTCGGGCGGGTCAGCGAACAAGGCCAGCAGATTCTATTGGTGGTCGACACCATTCGCGGCGTGGCCGAGCAGACCAACCTGTTGGCACTCAACGCGGCGATCGAGGCGGCTCGCGCTGGCGAACAGGGTCGTGGCTTTGCAGTCGTGGCGGATGAAGTGCGCAGCCTCTCGCAACGCACCCAGTCCTCCACAGCGCAGATCGCCGGCACTGTCGACAGCCTGCGCAGCACCGTGAATGAGGCGGTCAGCCTGATGGAAGCGGCCTGTAGCCAGGCACAAAGTGATGCCCAGTCAGTCACCGGCCTGGGTGAGCGCCTTGGCGAAATTGCCCACGCGGTACAAGGTGTGACCGATACCCTGGCGCAAATCGCCACGGCAGTAGAGGAACAAGCCAGTACCGCCGATGAAGTCAGCGGCAACATCCAGCAGGTCGATCAGGCAGCGGTAAGATTGCTCGAAGGTGCGCGGGCGGTGAACCTGGCGGCGGACACCTTGAGCCAGGGCAGCAAGGCATTAAGTGCCAATACCGGGAGATTTCAGCTCAGTTGACGCCCTCCCCTGGTCCGATATTTCGGCTCAGGTGGATAAGCGGTTGAAAGCGTAGAGAAATATTTTAGATTTACGCTTGACGCATCTGCATTACCGGTGAATAATGCGCGCCACTTGGCTACATAGCTCAGTTGGTTAGAGCATAGCATTCATAATGCTGGGGTCCGGGGTTCAAGTCCCTGTGTAGCCACCAAGTACTAAAAACGGCTTACCGAAAGGTAGGCCGTTTTTTTATGCCCCGAGAAAAGTGCCTGAACAGCACGTCAGGAACGAACCGTCGGCAACGCCGACAACGCTCGCTCCCAAATCTGCCAGGTCCGCAGCCAGACCATCGCCTGCCAGTCGCTGTCGGCGGGATAAAACTGCTCCAGCAGGTTCAGTTTGATCTCACGCCCCACGGCATCACTCGGATTGCCGTGCAGGTGCAGCCAGTGGTCATCGCGCAAATGACGATGAACGTCCGCCCCCGGGTAAGTCCCGCACTCGATCACAAATGGCATCAGTTTTACCTGCGGCAACGCACTGATCAGTGCCTGCGAGGTATAACCCGTAGCGGTGGCTGCAACGCCGGTTTCACTCAAGGTATCGGCGCCGGTCAGCAACGTGTAGAGCCACGGCCCGTAGATGGCCTGCGCATCGGGTAGTGCTGGATAAGCGGCCTCGGTGATGGTCAGCAGCATCGGATGACCGTACTCGCCAGCACCGGTGTGCAAGTCGAAACACATCGCGACCTCGGCGTGGGAAATATGTTTTTGCATAATTTGATGCAGCGTGCGGTTCGACCAGCTCGGCGCCAGCCCGCCATAAAACAGGCCATCGGGATGACCGTGCTGGCCGCCCTCGACAATCGACATCACCGCCGGCCAGCCGTGTTCGCGAATCTGCCCGTCGAGCAAGGCATCGGCGCGGTCACGCTCGGGGCCTAGCAATTCCGTGAAGGCATAGATTTCATGCAGCGCTGCGTAAGCCTGATTGTCCGGCAGCGGGCGCGTAAAGTTCAGGTAATTGCGGTTCAGGTCGATGTTGTCTTCGTTGACCCGGCGCAGCCACGCGGTGCCCCAGGGATTGATCAGGTGGATCATCACCACCGCGACATCGCCCGGCAGTGAACGCTTGCCCAACTCCTGCATCCACTTGATCTGACAACCGGAACCATAGAAGCCTTCCACCCCGTGCGTGCCGCTCAACGCGATCAGAAGTCGCTTGGCACCCGGATCGCCCAACACCGCCACATCGGTGCTCAGGGACTCGCCGAATGGCCCTTTGAGTGGGTGCGGATACTCGGTCAGCGTCGCTCCGGCCGCCGTCGCCATCGCGAGGAATTGCTCACGTTGCGTGCGGTAACTCGGCCGCGTGGGAAACTCGGTCTGCATGGCTGCCTCTTGTTGATCTTCTGGCTGGTCTGTTCCCTCGACCCTACAGAAAATCCGTTGACTCATGAAGGACAAAAGCGTCTTTGCTGTAGTCCGTGGTTTGCACCTCGCGCTGTCGGCCGATAAAGTCCCCTGATCTTTTCCCACGGACGGAGTGCCCCACGTGTTTTCAGCCTTCCACTCGAGCCGCTATCGCCTGTCAGCCTTGTCGCTGATCGCCACCGCGCTGACCCTTGCTGCCTGCAACGCCCCGCCGACTTCAATGTTGCCAGTCGCACCGGAAGTCGCCTCGGGTTATCGCACCGACCTGCAAACCCGGCACGCCTCGAAACACATGGCGGCAGCGGCCAACCCACTGGCAGCCGAAGCCGGGCGGGAGATGCTGCGTCTGGGTGGCTCGGCGATTGACGCCGCGATTGCCATGCAAGCGGTGCTGACGCTGGTGGAGCCACAATCCTCGGGCATCGGCGGCGGTGCGTTGATTGTGTTGTGGGAGGGCAAGAACGTGCGCACTTACGACGGTCGCGAAACCGCACCGGCCGGCGCGACAGAGAAACTTTTTCTACAGGCCGACGGCAAACCGATGGCCTTCACCCAGGCGCAGATTGGTGGTCGCTCAGTGGGAACGCCGGGCGTGTTGCGAGCGCTTGAGCTGGCCCATCAGAAGCACGGTCGTCTGCCGTGGGCGCAGTTGTTCGAACCGGCCATCAGACTCGCGGAGCAAGGCTTCGCCATCTCGCCGCGCCTGCATCAGTTGATCGCTTCAGACTCGTCCATGCGACGCTCGCCGGACATGGTGGCGTATTTTCTGAATGCTGATGGCAGCCCGAAAGCGACCGGGACTCAGCTGAAAAACCCGGCACTGGCCGCAGCGTTCAAACGCATCGCCAAAGAAGGGCCGGATGCGCTGTACAAAGGGCCGATTGCGCAAGAAATCGTCGCCAAGGTTCAGGGCCACGCCAACCCTGGCAGCCTGTCGCTCAACGACCTCCAAGGCTACAAGGCCAAGGAACGCGCGCCGCTGTGCACCGACTATAAACGCTGGCAGGTCTGCGGCATGCCGCCGCCGTCATCGGGCGGGATCGCCGTGGCGCAGATCCTCGGCACACTCCAGGCGCTGGAGGCTCGCGATCCGCGCTTTGCCTTGGCTTCAATGAAACCGCTCAAGACGGATAAACCCGCCGGCATCGAGCCGGCCCCCGAAGCCGTACACCTGATTTCCGAAGCCGAGCGCCTGGCCTACGCGGATCGCGCGCTCTATCTGGCCGACGCCGACTTCGTGCCCGTCCCTGTCAAAGGTCTGGTGGACCCGACGTATCTGGCCAGCCGCGCCGCCCTGATCGGTGATCGCAGCATGGGCACGGCCAAACACGGCACCCCGCCGGGCATCAAGGTCGCCTACGCACCGGACCGCTCGCCGCTGCGCATCTCCACCTCGCAAGTGGTGGCGGTCGATGACGAAGGTGGCGCGGTGTCCATGACCACCACCGTCGAATCCGCATTCGGCTCGCACGTGATGGTTCAGGGTTTCCTGCTCAACAACCAGATGACCGACTTCTCGTTCATCCCGGAAGAGAACGGGCAGAAAGTCGCCAACCGCGTCGAACCCGGCAAACGCCCCCGCTCCTCCATGGCACCGACGTTGATTTTCGATCGCCAGAGCGGCGAATTCCTCGCCACCCTCGGTTCGCCCGGCGGCTCGCAGATCATCGAATACGTCGCCAAATCCACCATCGGCCTGCTCGACTGGAACCTCGACCCGCAAGCGGCCATCAACCTGCCCAACTTCGGCAGTCGCAATGGCCCGACGGAACTGGAAGAAGGCCAGTTCAGCGCCGGGTTGATTCAGGCGTTGAAGGACAAAGGGCACAGCGTAAACGAGATCGACATGACCAGCGGCACCCAGGCGATTGTTCGGGTGAAGGATGCGCAGGGGAAGGCTTCGTTGGCGGGAGGGGCCGATCCTCGGCGTGAGGGGGCGGCGTTGGGGGATTGAGTCCTACAGAGGGTGGAAAAGGCTTACCGGGAGGTAGGTCTTTTTTATGGTTTTACCGACTACTGAAGTGTATGAGGCTTTCCATCGTTGTACTTGGGATGCGCTTTTCACTTATCCGCTTACAGTTTTCGACTTAACACAGAGATCTATTACAGATAATTTTTACACCGAACTGAAAAATACCCTTATAAATAGGGCCTATTGAGGGCCTCATTAGAGATAATCCTCCGAGTCCCTAGAGAAAATTTCCATATGCCTGAATTTTCCCACCATGATCTTCAACTGTTGAATCCAACATTCGACTCCCCATTGGTATGTAGTGGTCAACTAATCCCGGACACGACGTTAAGTTTTTCTTCGGCCCGAGCTGGCGCCAGCCCACCGTTGAATTGATGGGGCCGAATCCAGTTGTACCGATGCATCAAGAAATGGCTGATATCGC
>NZ_SISB01000060.1 GCF_004310295.1 Pseudomonas sp. BGI-2
GAGCACGAGTTCGGCAGCCTCGCGTTTGAATTCAGCAGAAAAGGAACGGCGTTGTTTGGTCATCTGACACCTCGATCTGGCGAGCATTCTCGCCTAAATGGGTGTCCGGTTTCATTAGACCACTACAGTAGACGTATTGAGCGAGTTGGAGCATCTACGAAGGTTGCGGCTAGAGGGGGATACACCCGCACCGGTGTTTTTCCAACTGAAGGCGATTTTTCACACACTGGAAAGCCTGGGATCGGCACGGATCGAGGGTAACCACACAACCTTGGCCGACTACCTGGACAATAAAATTGAGGGTAAGGCAGCTGATAGCGATCAGTTACGTGAAGTGGCCAACATCGAAAAAGCCATGAACTACATCGAAGAAATCATGCGTCCAGGTGAGCCTTTGACGGAGCGGATTATTCGAGAAATCCATGCGATGACGGTCCAGGAACTGGAGCGCGAAGGTGATAGAACTCCTGGTGCCTACCGTCAAACTCCTGTACGTATCGCACAGTCTGAACACCTACCACCTGAAGCCATTCAGGTCCCAGGCTACATGGAAGAACTCGTGGCCTTTGTGAATCACGATGACTTGCCAAAGTACGATCTTATGAAAGTTGCCCTGGCTCATCATAGATTCGGATGGATTCACCCCTTCGGAAATGGTAATGGGCGCGTGGTGCGTCTACTCACCTATGCACTCCTGATGAAGTATGGATTTAACGTAAACACAGGTGGGAGAGTGCTGAATCCAACAGCCGTCTTCTGTAACGACCGTGAACGCTATTACGCGATGCTTGGTGTAGCAGACACCGGGGCAAAAGCAGGTCTCGAAACATGGTGCGTCTATGTGTTGGAAGGCGTTAAGGATGAGATTGCCAAGGTGGACCGACTCACTGACTATGCCTACCTCAAACACTCAATCCTTACGCCTGCAGTCGAATTCGCTCGTCAGCGCGAGTGGATTACTAAAACAGAAGAGGCTGTTCTGGATACAGCAATCACTGAAGGCGTTGTTAAATCTTCCGATCTGGCAAAGACGCTACCGAACCTGTCAGCTAGCCAACGCACCTATTTGATCAAAAAACTGGTCAGCCAAGGAATGCTCCTTCCAATCAACGAAGGAGCAAGGCAGTACACCATCGGGTTCTCAAATAATTACTTGATTCGAGGCGTAATCAAGGGCCTAAGAGAGCAAGGTTTCATCCCCGCCCCTCTGGAAAACCCTTGAAGGCGAATCAGGCCGGTACACCCAAAATAATATGCGAAGCCTTGATCACCGCCGTCGCACTCACGCCCGGCGCCAGCCCCAGTTCTGCAACCGTTTCACGGGTAACGATCGAGTAAACCTCGCTGCCACCATCAAGTTTAATGACGACTTCAGCGTTCACCACGCCATCGGTGACACTGGTGACTTTGCCCTCCAGGCAGTTGCGCGCCGACAGACGAATGTCACTGGACTCGGTCATCAGCATTACCCACGGAGCCTTCACCAGCGCGACCGCTTCCTTGCCGACCGCCAAACCCAGGCTTTTCACGCTTTCATGTTGCGCAACTAAGCGCTCACATACACCCAAGCTTCAATCCCGGATTGAAGGACCACACTGACCCGCTTGTAATCCGACACTTCATAGCTATCGGCGGCGGCCAGTTCCTCGGGGGTGATCTGGAACACCATCCCCGGAATTGGCGCGCTGCTGTCGCTGCCCGGACGAAGAATCGGATGGTGATTCTTGCCGCTAGTGGCCAACACCTCAGGGTCGGTAATTTCAACCCAGGACTGCTCGTAACTTAGCATCGCGTCGGCACTGCCGGCCAGCTCGCGCCCGAAATTGGCCTGTTGCACGGCTTTGTCCTGCAAGGTGCCGTAGGAAAACAGGGTCACCATTGAATCGCTCATCCATAAATCCTTGATTGAATAGTCGTGCGCCGCTCAGCGAGCGATCTTCAGCGCTTGCCGTGCCTTGTGTTTCTCCAGCGCCAGATCGATCAAGCGGCTGACCAGCTCGCTGTACGTCATGCCGGTGGCTTGCCAGAGTTTGGGGTACATGCTGATGCGGGTAAAGCCGGGCAACGAGTTGATTTCGTTGATCAGTACTTCGCCGCTGTCGGTCAGGAACACATCGACCCGCGCCAGACCGGAGCAGCCGAGCACTTGAAACGCCTCGACGGCCAAGGCGCGGATACGCTCACTGGCCTCGCTGCTGATGTTGGCCGGCACCACGACCTCTGCCGCTTGAGTGTCGATGTATTTGCTGTCGTAGGAGTAGAAGCCGCTGCGCACCACGATCTCGCCACACCCGCTGGCGATGGCGTCCTCGTTGCCGAGTACGGCGCACTCGATCTCGCGGCCGCTGACGGCGGACTCGATCAATACTTTTTCATCGAAACCCAGGGCCAGTTCAACTGCCGCCGTGTACTCGGCTTCGTCGCTGACCTTGCTCACGCCCACGGACGACCCCTGGTTTGCCGGTTTGACGAACAGCGGCAGGCCGAGTTTGCCGTGGACCTCGGCGAACCCGGTGCGTGCGGCGCTGGCGCGGGTCAGGGTCACGAACGGCGTGACCGCCAGCCCGGCGTCACGTAGCAGGCGTTTGCTGATGTCCTTGTCCATGCAGACTGCAGAGCCGAGCACGTCGGAGCCGACAAAGGGCAAATCCGCCATGCGCAGCAAGCCTTGCAGGCAACCGTCTTCACCCAACGTGCCGTGCACAATCGGGAAGATCACGTCGACGTGGCCCAGCAGTTCCTGGCCGGAGGTTTCGACCAATTGCTGACTGGCCTTGCCCGGCACCACGGCCAGTTCCCGGTTGGACTGGTTGAGGGCGATCAGGGCCGGGTTTTCCTGATTGAGCAGGAAGTTCGAAGGGTCGTTGAGGTGCCAATGACCTTGCTTGTCGATGCCGATCAGCACCGGTTCGAAGCGCGACCGATCCAGCGCATCGACGATGTTTTTCGCCGACTGCAGCGACACTTCGTGCTCTGCCGAACGACCACCAAAAATAATGCCTACCCGCAGTTTGCTCATTCCATACACCTCAACGATTGGCCACCAGATGCGCGCCGAACAGCAGATAGCAACTGCCGGCGAAGCGATCCAGCCATTTGCGCGAACGCTCATAGGCGCCCGCGACGCGACGGCTGGCAAACAGCAGTGCGACGCTGCAATACCAACTGAACGACAAGGTCGCCATCGTCAGCACGGCCAGCGCGAGCAACATCGGCGGCGGAGAGGCAGGCATGGCCGTGGCGAAAATCGTCGCGACGAACAGCGCTGCCTTGGGATTGGTCATATTGCCGACAAAGCCCCGGCCATAAGCCGAGAGCAGCGTGCGCCCCACCCCGTTCAACGAGACGCTGTCGCCCGGCATCACCGCCGGAGTGCGCTTGAACTGCTTCAAGCCCAGATAGATCAGGTAACAACCACCGGCAATCTTGAAGCTTAAGTACAGCGTCGGCGCCGCACTGAACAGCGACTTGATGCCCAAGCCTCCCGCCAGTCCCCAGAGCACGGTGCCAGTCGCCACGCCCAATGCGGCCACCACGCCATGACGACGGGAGCAACTGGCGGCCAATTGCGCGGTATTGAAGAAGTTGGGCCCCGGCGTCACTACCGCGACCGTCCATAACAGCGCCAGAGACAACAGCGGTGCAGCGTAGCTCAGATGAGTCATTTCCATGGTGTGAGGCGCCTTCGTGGCTTCAGAGAATGCTCGATACCTTGCAACATTTACCGGAGGTTTTCTAGCAGCCCCATGGGTTTTATCGGCCAGCAGACAGGTGAGGGGGCACTGGGTTAACGTGTTCTTCATTGACCTTAAGACAACATCGCCATGGCCAAGCACACGCCTCCCATCGACTGGTTCCACCGCGCGCCCAACATCGGCGGGCTGGAGCGTATCGAGGCGTTTTTTGCCGGTCACGGCTACGACCTTCATCGCCACGACACCTATGCGATCGGCCGCACGCTGGCCGGGGTGCAGAGCTTTCAATACCGCGGTGGTTGGCGTCACAGCCTGCCGGGCGGCACCTTGGTCCTGCACCCGGATGAACTCCACAATGGCGAGGCCGGCACGGACAGCGGTTTTCGCTACCGCATGATGTACATCGAGCCGGCGCTGATCCAACAGATACTCGGCGGCCAGCCATTGCCGTTTATCAAGACAGGCCTGTCCACTGATCCACACTTGTTCGCCGCCACCGATGTGCTGATGCGAAGCCTGGATGACCCGCTCGACCCGCTGGAAGAACAGGACGCATTGTTCGATCTGGCACACGCCTTGAGCACCGTCTCCGGCGCGCCCGGTAAACGCCAGCGCTTCGACTACGTGGCGGCGGAGCGCGCGCGGGAGCTCATCCACAGTGCCCTGGATCGCACCGTGACCCTGGAGGAACTGGCGCAACACAGCGGCCGGGATCGCTGGAGTCTGTCGAGGGATTTTCGCCTGTTGTTCGGCACCAGCCCTTATCGATACCTGACCATGCGTCGTCTAGACCTGGTCCGCACACTGCTGATCCAGGACCAGTCACTGGTCAGCGCCGCGCTGATCGCCGGCTTCACCGACCAGAGCCACATGACCCGGCAATTCAGCAAGACCTACGGTCTGTCGCCGGCCAGGTGGATGAAAATGCACCGCCGCTGAGCCGCGCACAATCGTACAAGAAGCCTGCTGTCGTGCTGACTATCGTGGAGTCACGATCAACCACGAGAGCTTGCGTCATGACCGCTTATCAAAGCCTGAACTTCGCTGAAAAAATCGCCCGGATCGACTCGCACTGGAGCCCTCGGGTCATCGCCGAGATGAACGACTACCAGTTCAAAGTGGTGAAGCTGCTGGGGGATTTCATCTGGCACGAACACCTGGATACCGACGAGACCTTCATTGTTCTCGAAGGGCAATTGCGCATCGACTTTCGCGACGGCCACGTTCTGTTGAACGCGGGCGAAATGTATGTGGTGCCAAAGGGTGTCGAGCACAAACCCTCCGCCGTGCAGGAAGTGAAACTGCTGCTGATCGAACCCAAGGGTGTACTGAACACGGGCAGCGAAGGCGGCGAACGCACGGCGCAGAATGACATATGGGTGTGAAAGGCAGCGGCCTACGGCTGCAAGGTCTGGCCGTCCACCGGGTCGCCGATCGTCAGGAAATGCCCGCCAGCCACATGGTGCAAGGTGCGTAATGCATCATGCCCTTGGAAGTGCCAGCGACCCTCGCTGAACACGCGTTCATCGGCCTGAGCGGCAATCACCTCGGCCAGGAACAGGTCATATTGCTGATGATTATTGGGCTCTGGCAACAGTCGGCATTCCAGCCATGCGACGCAACCTTCAAGCATCGGTGCGTCGATCAGCTCACCGTTGAACGTCTGCAGGCCATAGACCTGAAACTTGTCCAGGCCCTGCCCCTGAGTCAGTTCCAGGCCAGAGGTCGAGCCAACGGTCTGGGCGATATCGGCCTGGGCAGCGCAGGGAACGTTTAAAACGAAGGTTCCCGACGCTTCCAGCAGTTGTCGGGTCCAGGTGGACTTGTCCAGCACCACGGCGATTTTCGGCGGCTCGAAGTCCAGCGGCATGGCCCAGGCGGCAGCCATGATATTGCGCTGGCCGTCATGCGCCGCGCTGACCAGCACGGTTGGCCCGTGATTGAGCAGGCGATAAGCCTTGGACAAGGGAACCGGACGGCGGTGAGAAACGCTCATGAGGGCTGCTCCTTTGGAAAACGCCGATTGTAGCGATTTCCAAAAGGTCCGCAGGTATCAAGTCGCCAGTTGATTGGCAAACTGCCCGACCGCGTTCACCACTTTCTGCGCGCCGTCCTGGATCTCGACGATCACCGTGCCCGCCTCCGCCGCCAGCGCCAGGCCCTGCTCTGCCTGGAGTTGACCGTCGGTCATCAGGGCCACGGCATTGCGCGCCATGTCCTGGTTCTGGCGCACCACGCCAACGATTTCATCGGTGGCCTGGCTGGTGCGCGAAGCCAGTTGCCGGACCTCGTCCGCAACCACGGCAAAACCTCGGCCCTGTTCACCGGCACGCGCCGCTTCGATGGCCGCGTTAAGCGCCAGCAGGTTGGTCTGTTCGGCAATGCCGCTGATGGTTTTGACGATGGTGCCAATCACCAGCGATTGCTCGTTCAGCGCCTCGATGCCTTCGCCGGCGGTTTGCATGTGCCTGGCCAGCTCACGCATCACGTCCACTGCCTGGGTCACCACGGCAGTACCGCGCTGGGCGCTTTGATCGGTTTGCCGGGAGGTGCTGTAGGCGATGTTGGCCGCTTCGGCGACCGCCTGCTCCTGATTGACCTGATCGGTGATCACCGTGGCGAACTTCACCACTTTGTAGAGCGTGTTGTTGGCGTCCACCACTGGGTTGTAGGACGCCTCCAGCCAGACCACACGACCGTGGTTGTCCTTACGCTTGAACCGGCCAGCCACAAACTCGCCGGCGTTCAGGCGGCGCCAGAAATTCTGGTATTCAGCGCTGTTGTGCTCCTCCGGTTCGCAGAAAGTACGGTGATGTTTGCCTTTGATCTGCGCCAGGCTGTAACCCATGCCGCTGAGGAACCGCTCGTTGGCCGCCAGCACGTTGCCATTGAGATCGAATTCGATGACCGCCGTCGAACGCACCAAGGCGCCGATCAGGTTTTCATGCTCGCGGGACGCTTCGATGGTGCGGGTCAGGTCGCTGGAGTAAATCGAGAAGTGTTTGATGCGACCTTGCGAAGACCGCACCGGTTGCGCGATCGAGCGCAGCCAGGCTTCCTGGCCATTGCCACGCAGCAAGCGCACGGTGCCGGCAAAATGCTCACCACGGGTCAGCGCAGCCTTGAAGCGGTGGTGGAATTCGTCCGATTTCACATGGGCCGGGACGATGTCTTCGAGGTGCCGGCCAATCACGTCGCTGCTCTTGTAGCGCATCTCGCCGAGGAAGTTCTGGTTGACCGATTGAATCCGCCCATCAGGATCCAGGGTCAGAACCAGCATCTCGCTTTCCAGACTTTCCTTCACTTGTTGAAGGCTGGAGAGTTCTTCGCGAAGAGCCGACAGCTCCTGCTTCAAGCGTTTGTTGAACATGGAAAGCACCGATGGACAGGGATGGAAAGCGGTATGCAGCCTAACCATCGGCCTTGCGGATGTTTTCTGAAGAGTGTTTCAGGGTTGTCCTACAAAAATAGTTGCGGCACATCTGACAGACTGTTCATTCATGCCGCGCCGGCGGCCGGGCGGCGTTCGATCCGTGGCATCCGCGCACCGAAGTAAGCCGCGCTGCTCACACCCACCGCGCCCATTACCGCGCTGAAGATCACGCAAATCCACGGACTCCATGGCATCAGGCCGATCAGCAACAGCGGTGTGATGCTCGCCCATGCCGCGTAGGCAATGTTGTAGGTAAAGGAAATCCCCGAGACGCGAATCCGCGCCGGAAACAGGCTGACCATCACCGACGGCACCGCGCCGACCACCCCGCAACCGAGCCCGGCAATCGCATACGCCAAGCCAATCCACTGGCCGCCGCTGATCAGGCACGTGTAGAGCACGCCAATGCCAAGGGGCAACAGCAGGCTATAGAGCATGACCGTGCGCCAGGCACCGATGCGATCGACGAGCAGCCCGGCGAGTACGCAGCCGATGTTCAGGAACACAATGCCCAAGGCACTCAAGGCGAAGGTGTGGCTGGCGGTCATGCCGAAGGTCTTTTGCATCATGGTCGGGGTGATGACGACGAACACCACCACCGCCGACGTCAGCACGCAGGTGAGGATCATCGCCGGCAATATCGCCAGACGATGTTCACGCAAGACGGTGCGCAACGGCAGCTCGACGGCGGCATCGCGCTGAGCCTGCATGGCCATGAACACCGGGGTTTCGCTGAGCCAGCGGCGCAGCCAGACACCAATCACCCCAAACACGCCGCCCAGCAGGAACGGGTAACGCCAGGCGTAATCGAGGATTTCCGCCGGGGTGAACGCCTGCGCCAGAAAGGTCGCCGTCAGGGCGCCGATCAGGTAGCCAAAAGTCAGCCCGGCCTGCAGGAATCCGAGGGCATAACCGCGATGCCCGGCCGGCGCGTGCTCGGCGACGAACACCCAGGCACTCGGTACCTCACCGCCTACCGCCGCGCCCTGCAGCACGCGCAGGAACAACAACAGCAGCGGAGCGAAATAGCCGATCTGGGCGTAAGTCGGCATGATCCCGATCAGCAGGCACGGCAGCGCCATCATCAGGATGCTCAAGCTGAAAACCTTCTTGCGCCCCAACCGGTCAGCGAAATGCGCCATCAGAATCCCGCCCAACGGCCGCGCAAGGTAGCCGGTCACGAAGATCCCGAAACTTTGCAGCAAGCGCAGCCACTCGGGCATGTCCGGCGGGAAGAACAGCTGGCTGAGGGTCAGCGCGAAAAATACGAAAATGATGAAGTCGTAGATTTCCAGCGCCCCGCCAAGGGCCGCCAGGCCAAGGGTCTTGTAGTCCGAGCGGCTGAACGGCGCCGGGCGCGAGTGGGTGTCGGCAGTCATGAAAGAACTCTGGCATGGGCAAAAAACCAAGGCGTCCATGGTCTACGCAAACGCGCCCACGGACAACCCGTTAGACCAAAGTCTCAGACTGGTTAATCTTCGTCACAAAATATGACTGATTGATTTACTGTTGGCACCTGTACGGACGGGTCTTCGCGGCCTCAAAGACCACAATAAACATAAAAATTCGAGGTACTCCCGTGGCCGCTGATATCGAAGATACCCGCTCCGCCCGCTTTGCCCTGCGCTGCTCAAGTTTTGCCGAACGCTGGTTCCCCGACTCCTGGGTATTTGCTGCGCTGGCGGTGATCATCGTTGCAGTTGCCACCATGGCCATGGGTGCCAAACCCTCCGATGCAGCGATGGCCTTCGGTGATGGTTTCTGGAGTTTGATCCCGTTCACCATGCAGATGGCGTTTGTGGTGATCGGCGGGTATGTGGTCGCGAGCTCCCCGCCTGCGGTGAAGCTCATCGACCGCTTGGCCCGGATCCCGAAAAACGGCCGCTCGGCCGTCGCCTGGGTCGCGCTGATTTCCATGGTCGCGTCACTGCTGAACTGGGGCTTGTCGCTGGTATTCGGCGGTCTGCTGGTGCGCGCCCTCGCCCGCCGCACCGATCTGAAAATGGATTACCGCGCTGCCGGTGCTGCAGCCTATCTGGGCCTTGGCGCTGTGTGGGCCTTGGGCCTGTCGTCGTCCGCCGCGCAATTGCAGGCCAACCCGGCCAGCCTGCCGCCGTCGATTCTGTCGATCACCGGTGTCATTCCGTTCACTCAAACGATCTTTCTCTGGCAATCCGGCGTCATGTTGCTGGCACTGATTGTGATCTCACTGATCATTGCCTACGCCACGGCGCCAGGGCCGAGCACGGCCCGCGACGCCGAAGCCTGCGGCATCGACCCGAGTTTCAACCTGCCACCGCTGCAACCGCGCACCCGTCCCGGCGAATGGCTGGAGCACAGTCCGCTGCTGACGATTCTGCTGGTGCTGCTGGCGGCGGGATGGTTGTTCCACGAGTTTTCGACCAAACCTGCGATCAGCGCGATCTCGGGCCTGAACACTTACAACTTCCTGTTCATCATGCTCGGCGCGCTGCTGCACTGGCGTCCACGCAGCTTCCTCGATGCCGTGTCCCGCGCGGTGCCGACCACCACCGGCGTGCTGATCCAGTTTCCGCTCTACGGCTCGATCGCTGCGCTGATGACCACGGTCAAAGGCTCCGACGCTCAGACCCTGGCGCACCACATCTCGACCTTTTTCGTCAGCATTGCGTCCCACGACACCTATGCGGTGCTGATGGGCGTTTACTCGGCGATTCTCGGTTTCTTCATCCCCTCCGGCGGCGGTAAATGGATCATCGAAGCGCCGTACGTCATGCAAGTGGCCACCGACCTGAACTACCACCTGGGTTGGGCCGTGCAGATCTACAACGCGGCTGAAGCCCTGCCGAACCTGATCAACCCGTTCTACATGCTGCCGCTGCTGGGCGTGCTCGGGCTGAAGGCGCGGGACTTGATCGGCTTCTCGTTCGTGCAACTGCTGGTGCACACGCCGCTGGTGCTGTTTCTGCTGTGGGCGCTGGGGACGACGTTGACGTATACGGCGCCGGTGATGCCGTAAACGAAATTGATTGCACCTGCTGGGGCAGGTGCAATCAGGTTCGATCGATGGGTAAAACCTTCAACAACTCAGGCAGTGCCGTCTGAACGGTATCCCACACCACTTCAAGATTGATATCGAAGTAGCCGTGAGCAATACGATTGCGCATACCTCGCATGCTGCGCCACGGCACCTGAGAGTTTTCTCTCGCAAAATCCGAATAGCCATCCATTACTTTAGTGGCTGCTTCACCAATAATGATGAGGCTCATGATCACCGCTTGCTGGGTACGTTAGTCTTCAAAAAACTCTTCTTTACTCAAGCCCTCGACAAAGATCAGCGCATCGCCAGCGGCTTGTCGCATATGGTCAAGGTAATCGCCGAGACGGTTAACAGTCATACCGGACGAGCCTGTTCGAGTACTTGCTGACGAAATTTCAGCGGAAGATCTCCCGGCGTCAGCAGATCAACACTGACCCCCAGCAAATCCTCAAGCTCGACTTGAAGCCCTCCGAGATCGAAAAGCGTGGCCCCTGGGAGAGCGTCCACCAGCAAATCAAGGTCACTCCCCTCTTTATCTGTTCCGAGTAACGCCGAACCGAATACACGAGGGTTGGACGTACGAAATCGACCGACGACCTCGCGGACGGCTGCTCGTTTTAGATCCAGTGCAATAGAAGGTTTCATGGTTGACCTTTGCCAAGTCCAGTAATGTGCCAGTCTAGCAGTGCTTGGAAACGGTAGACACCGCACCTCTTGTAACCCTCTGTCACATCCCACGCCATCCAGACCAAACCACGTTCCGTCGCAAATAATAGCTCAGTGCCACTACTTTCCTTTACCGCCCCGCTGCTCCGGTAATATCCTTGCGCGAATATTATCTGTTTCAACTTTTTGCAGGCCGGAAAGGGAGTTCATCGCAATGATCGTAGGGATTGACCTGGGGACCACCAACAGCCTCGTCGCCGTCTGGCGTGGGGAGTCCAGCGAGTTGGTGCCCAATGCCCTGGGGCAGTTCCTCACTCCCAGCGTGGTGGGTCTCGATGATCAGGGCCGCGTGCTGGTCGGCCAGGCCGCTCGCGAGCGTTTGCACACCCACCCGCGCCAGACCGCTTCACTGTTCAAGCGGCACATGGGCAGCGCCACGGAAGTGCGACTGGGTGACAGGTCATTCCGTCCCGAAGAGCTGTCGGCGCTGGTGCTCAAAAGCCTGAAGGAAGACGTCGAACGGGCCTTCGGCGAAACAGTGCATGAAGCGGTGATCAGCGTGCCGGCCTATTTCAGCGACGCCCAGCGCAAGGCCACGCGCATTGCCGGTGAACTGGCGGGTTTGAAGGTTGAAAAACTGATCAACGAGCCGACCGCGGCGGCGCTGGCGTATGGGCTGCACCAACGGGACAAGGAAACCTCGTTCCTGGTTTTCGACCTCGGTGGCGGCACTTTCGACGTGTCGATCCTGGAACTCTTCGACGGCGTCATGGAAGTGCGCGCCAGCGCGGGCGACAACTTCCTGGGCGGCGAAGATTTCGACAGCGTGCTGCTGGAACATTTTCTCGAGCACCATCGCAACACCGATAACTTTCCTGACCGCGCCAGCATCATCCAGCCATTACGTCGCGAGGCCGAGCGCGTGCGCAAAGCCCTGGGCCAGGACAGCAGCGCCGAATTCAGCCTGCGGGTCGACGGCCAGCAATGGACGCAGCCCATCACCCAACCCCAACTGGCCACGCTCTACACGCCGTTGCTCGAACGCTTGCGCACACCGATTGAACGGGCCCTGAGAGACGCGCGCATTCGCGTCAGTGATCTCGATGAAATCCTGCTGGTGGGCGGTACGACGCGCATGCCGCTGGTTCGCAAACTGGCGGCTGGCCTGTTTGGGCGCTTCCCTTCGATCAGTCTCGACCCGGACGAAGTGGTGGCCCACGGTGCGGCGATCCAGGCGGCTTTGAAAGCACGCTCCGCAGCCCTGGAAGAAGTGGTGCTGACGGACGTCTGTTCCTACACATTGGGCATTGAGACGACTACCCAGATCGGCCAGCAATATGAAAGCGGGCATTACCTGCCGATCATCGAGCGCAACAGCATCGTGCCGGTGAGCCGGGTCAAGACGGTGTACACGCTGCAAGATAATCAGGAACACGTGCTGCTGAAGATCTTTCAGGGCGAAAGTCGCCTGGTCAAAGACAACGTCGCGCTGGGCGAACTGGACATCAAAGTACCGAAGCGTAAGGCCGGCGAAGTCGCCCTCGACGTGCGCTTCACCTACGACAACAACGGTTTGCTCGAAGCCCAGGTGGTCATCCCGCTGACGGGCGACAAGCATTCACTGGTCATCGAAAACAATCCCGGCGTGCTCACACCCGAGGAGATTCAGCAGCGATTGGAGGGACTGGCGCTGTTGAAGATTCATCCTCGCGATCAGCAGGTCAACACGGTGTTGACCGCACGTCTTGAGCGCCTCTATCAGGAAAGCCTGGGACAGATGCGTGAACAGATCGGTCATTGGGCCAAACAGTTTCAGCACGTGCTTGATTCTCAGGACGAACGCCGGATTCGTGAAGCGCGCAGCGAACTGACCCAGCAACTGGGCACGCTGGACAACGGCCTCTGGCAGTAAGGAGCGGCAACATGGATTGCTGGTCTGTGCTGGAACTGCCCGAAGACGCCGACGCGCGCACTATCAAACGAAGCTATGCGCGACTGCTGAAAATCTTCCGGCCCGATGAAGATCCGGAAGGCTTTCAACGCTTGCGTGAAGCCTATGAGCAAGCGCTGGGTGTTGCGCAATGGCGGGCCGAATACGCCGCCGAAGAACCTGAAGTCGCAACGGCCGACGTCGTCGAACAGCCGAATCACGCCAACCTCCAGGCGTGGTCCGATGTGCTCGACCTGCGTCCGTTGAACCTTGAAAGTCCGCCCCCTCTTCGCTCACTGAACCTTGCGCCGTCCAATCCCGCGCCCCTGCACGAACCGGTCATCGCGCCGCACGAGCTGGCAGCGCGTGCATTGCTCGACGGGCTCTCGGCGCAGAACCTGTCCGAGCGCTGGGCACAAGCGCAACAACAGCACTGCGCCCAAGCGTTTGAGAAATGGCTGCTGGCGTTGTGCTTCGATCATCCGGGTCTGCGCAATTCAATTGCCGCCTGGGCGGTCCAGCACCTCGATTGGCTCGCGCCCTGGCAAAACGTCGAAATGACCGAGTGGCAGCGAGACGCCCTCGCCAGCGGTTTGCTGCAGGATTATCGGCAGGCGCTGCAGGAATTGCTCGAAGACAAGAAAGAACGTGAGTTTCTTACCCTGCTCAAAAGTTACACCGCACAACCCTGGCTGCAGGTGTTCGATCGACGCCAGGAATGGCAGCGAATCCTTCTGCAACTGTTCAACGACACTGAATGGAGTCTGCCGCTGTTCGACCGCGTCGGACAGGTGTTTGGCTGGGACGATAAAAAAGGCATTCATCCGGAACCTGCGTCGACCTGGGAGGCACTGATCGAGCGCTGCAATCAGGAAAGCTTCTACGAAAGCCTGCGGGTCAAGGCGCAAGACAACCGGACCTGGCTCCCCGCCGACGTACAGGCCGCGCATCTGTTGATGAACCCGATGAAGCCCGGGCAACAGAAGAAAATGATCGACGGCTTTGGCCAGAACGAATGGCAGGCCTGTCATGACCTTGCGCACACCCTTAAGTGGCGTTACCCGGAATTGCGTTTGCGGTTGCCCCACGCCGATGTTTTTCACTGGCGACGTTTCCTGCCGCGCCCCATCACCGACGAAACCTGGGTGCGTGTCTGGGCGGGCATCGCACTGGCGCTGTTTTTGTTTTGTTTCCCGGCCCAGTACAAATCCCATGGCTACAGCATCAGCATCCCAATGATATTCACCTCTTTGGTATTCGCCTGCGTTCCGGTCTGGTTCCTCCGTTTCGCCATGAGCTGGTGGGTGCCGATCATCTCGCATGCCATTGTCCAGGACCTGTGGCTGACCGAAGGCCTGGTCCCCCGCCACTGGAACCCGGATACCCGCTGGCTGGTGGTGCGACATGGCGTTCCGCAAGCCGTCGTCACGCTGCTGTTCGGGCTTCTGTTGGGTTGGCCGGGCATGGCGACTTATGTAGGTTTTGGGCTGATCGGCCTTTTGCACAAGCGCCGTATCGGTCAGCTCGCCCCTGAATTGGCCGCTCGGCGTCCATGGTTGACCGCACTGCATTGGTCGCACTTCAGTCCTTTGCAGTTGGTGTTTTTGCTGGTGATGGTCGGCTTCATCTTCGTGTGCCGAATGTATTTCCCGGAGTATCACCTGACTCATTTGAGGTTCAGCTGAGCGATTACCGGCCGATCTGCTTTAGTAACTATCGCCCGCGATCAACGCGGTCCCACGCTGAAAAGGATCTGAGCATGTTCAAACTGACAGGACTTTCCCTCGCGGCGCTCACCCTGAGCGCCGCCGCCCACGCCAATGTCGATCTGAAACTGGGCAGCACCGAACGCGTCACGCGGTTGTTTGCCTACCCCAACAACTGCAACGTCGTTTGCTTCCGCAACTGGACGCTTGAGCAGACCGTCGAGCACTACCTGACCCAAAGTGTGCGGCGCGACGGCTACAGCACCGCGAAAGTGCGGGTCAAAACCGATAACGATCAGCTTTACGCCGACATCAGCGGCGTGCCAAAGAGCTATGAAAAACCGTTGGCAGCGCTGCTCAATGCCGGTGATCTGGCCTACACCGGCGCCAAAAAACTCAACGTTGATGGCAAGTGGGCTTACAGCTGGAATCTGTTCCTGCCCCTGGGCATGGCCCTGGAAAACCGCAAGAGTGTCGAACTGCTGCATTTCCCGCCGGATTACTCCCTGACCCAGGCCCAGGATTACCTGCGGTCCGCCACCACTGATCGCTGGGCCACCCTGCTGACGAACAACGGAATCCCCACCGATCAGACACCGGGCTACCAGACCATCATCGACATTGCACCGATCGCCGCGCCGGCCAGTGCTGGCAAGGATCTGGAAGGCGTCTACGACTACTTCAAGGACTACCAGACCACCATGGTCAAGGAAGTCAGCCAGAACGCCCGCGGTGACGCATTGCCGATGGTTGCGTTCGGCGCGCCGGTGCGTAACTGGATCAAGCAGCAATACGGGCCGACCGTCAATGTGCTGGGTCTGGCCACGATCAGCCCGAGCGCCGGATTGAAAGTGCCGGTGCTGGGCTCCAACCACCCGAGTTACATCTGGTACGCCGCCAATCCGGAAAGCTACACCGGCGACGATGCTCAGGCCCAAGCCGACGCTACGGGCCTGAAAGTCATGGGTCAGGACTTGAGTGCCGCCTGCTGGCAGGCCGGCATGGGAAGCAAACCGGGGACCGACCCTGCCGTTCAGCTGAAAAGCTGCACGCAGACGTGGCAAGTGACCCGCAAAGAAAAAACCTGCGAGCTGTTCTACACCTCGATTCGCAACCTGACGCCTGAACAAGCCGTGGCCAAGTGTGCGACAACGCCGATCCAGTCCCAGCTCAAACAGCTGCAAGCCCCGGCGCCTGCGGCGGTGATCCCTGCGCCTGCGCTGTAATCGCCCTTGCACTTTTGCGCGTGAGCGTAGGCTGACGCGCAAAAGCGCACTTTGCTCCTGTCAGTTCTGACAGTAGACCCGTCGTTTCAATTGCGAGAATCTTGAGGCATACCCTGTGTTGCAGGGCTGACAGGATCGTCAGTTTTGGAAGTCGCAACGCGCTGCCGACAAGGATCGTTATGAAACCTCACCCCCTGCACGGGACCGTTGCGAAACCTCCCGAAGAAATCTATCCCTACACAGAGCTTGCGCTGAACCTTGGATTTCCCTCCCGGGCCGACTTCGAAATTGTCAACAACGCCGATGGGGCGGCGGTGGCCGTTGCGGCCCTGCGCGATTTCCCCCGGATCAGTCGAATCTGCCGCGTGTCGGGGCATCTCCTGCCTTATCGCCATCGACATACCCGGCAACTGGCGCCTGGCATCCACGTCTATGACCCACACTTCAGCGGGCTGCTGAGGCACTCCTGCGACCCCAATGTCTTTTTCGACATGAGCGAACTGTCATTGTGGGCACTGAAGGACATTAAGAAAGGCGACAACCTGACGATGGATTACGCCGCGACCGAAGACAAACTGCTGCGCCAGTTCGCCTGTCAGTGCGGGTCACCGGAGTGCCGAGGCTGGATCACCGGCTACGATGAACAGCCGAACGCCGACGGCCAGTTGTATTACCACCACTGGCGTCGGCGCAGTCTCTGTTGAACGGCCTTACAGCGTTTCGACCGGACGCAGTCGGTACTGCGGCGGCAATTGCTCAAAACCGCTGATGGTCGTGTTCAGGCTTTTCCAGCGGCCGTCCTTGATGCCGTAGATGCAACCGTGGATCGACAGGTTCTGCCCGCGATGCCAGGCGTTTTGCACAATGCTGGTGTGGCCGACGTTGGCCACTTGCTGGATCACGTTGAGCTCGCAGAGACGGTCGACCCGTTCTTCTTCGGTCGGCAACTCGGCCAGTTCTTCGCGTTTTTCGTAGTACAGGTCACGGATCGAGCGCAGCCATCCGTCGATCAGGCCCAGCTGGCGATCCTGCATCGAAGCGCGCACGCCGCCGCAGCCGTAGTGGCCAGTGACGAGGATGTGTTTGACCTTGAGCACGTCGACTGCGTACTGAATCACCGACAGGCAATTGAGGTCAGTGTGCAGCACCACGTTGGCCACATTGCGGTGGACGAACAGGTCGCCGGGCAGCATGCCGACGATCTCGTTGGCGGGCACCCGGGCGTCGGAACAGCCTATCCACAAGTATTCCGGCGTCTGTTGGCGGGCCAGCTTGGAGAAGAAGTCCGGATCTTCCTGTTTGATCGCTTCAGCCCAGCGTTCGTTGTTATCAATCAGATCTTGTAATTCGTTCATGCTGTAAAGCCTCAAGAATGATGCGCTGGTTTGACAGACAACCGCCGGTCGGGGTCACGCGTTTGATGCAAATATGGCCGGTGGAATTCTCGGGAGCCCAGTGGGTCCACCCTAGTAAGGCCCACAGTATGAGGAATTGCCATGACTGATTCACGACGTCCGTACGATGCGGTTCAACCCGAGCCCATCGACGACAACGAAGACCGTATGGGATCTATAAATGAGCTGGATTTCGACGAGGAAGAACCCGCGAAAATCGGCGACGAACTGCCGCAAAACGAGCGCGAACGGCTGATGCCTCGGGATCGCGTGCGTGAAGCAGGCATGACGGGCGCCTCGACCGATGACCATGAGTCTACCGACGATGACATGAGCCCGGAAACATTGATCCGTGAAGATGGCGCGCGGGACGCTCACGAGGCGGGTGAAGGCAATCAGGCGGATTGGGATTTGAGTATTGTCGACGAAGACGATATTGGCGGGGGCAATGGCCTGGATGAAGAGGAACTGGCGCGGCGGGACCCGATGGATGGTAATCGTTAATCGTTGATGTCAGTCAGGAAGCCTTCGCGGGCAAGTCGGATCGCCGCACCGCTCGCTCCTACAGGATTGGTGACGTGCCCACTAATCCTGTAGGAGCGAGCGGTGCGGCGATCCGACTTGCCCGCGAAGCTTTTAAAAAGGCTCAGTCGACCAACGTGCAGGCCATGACCACAGCATCTTCCCGCCCACCCACCGCCGGGTAGTAATCCCGACGCCGCCCGATCTCGTTAAACCCATACCGCTCATACAACCGAAACGCGCCACGGTTACTGTCGCGCACTTCCAGGAAACACTCCCGCGCCTTGCTGCCATACGCCCGGGACATCAGATGCTCCAGCAGCGTCAAACCCAGGCCACGGCCCTGATTCTCCGGTTTGACGGTGATGTTCAGCAGATGCGCCTCATCAAGAATGATCTGCACCACACCATGACCGACCTGTTGCGAACCTTCGAACATCAGCCAGATCTGGTACTTGCCCAGCCCATCCAGAAAAATCCCGCGGGTCCAGGGATGGCTGTACGCCGCGTATTCGATTTTCAGTACAGCGTCGAGGTCCGCCTCGGTCATCGGGCGGAACGATAAAGCGTCACTCATTCGATTCTTTCCAGCGCGCCATCAGCCGACGCATGGCTTGCCAGACATCAGCCTTACGCTGTGGCTCTTCCATTAATAATTCCAGACCCGGCAGGGCCCAGACCGGGCCCAGGCCTTCGACCTGGAGTTCACGGTTGAAGGATTCGGCATTCGCCTCACCGGCGAAACGCACCGCCGGCAAGCCGATCAGCCACACGCAGACGCACGGCGCGTCTTCCAGTCGGGCCGAAAGGAACCCTTGCACGAAGTCCCGAGCGGCTTCCGGGCCTTGATCCATGTTGCCCCGGACCAACAGCGGCCAGCGCACCGGCTCGCCGATGATCTGCGGGCTGTCCGGCAGACCGGCGGCGCGCAGCATGTCCTTGAGCAGCAGATAGGCCGGATCTCGGGTCTGGAACGCTTCGCCTGTGGGTAACTCGACCAACAGCAGGCAACGACCGGCGCGCAGCAATTGCAGGGAGAAACGCGGCGGCGGCACAACCGGCGCCTTGGCCACGACCGGCGCGGCCTCTTCTTCGACCTTGGCGTTCGTGCGCGTGCTGGCCAACGAGGGGCGCGGCACCTCGATCTTGACCCGCTCCATCGGCGCTACAACCGGCGCAGCGGCAGCTTTGGCGGCAGGCTCAGGCGTAGAGGCCGGCACCACCGGCGCGACGACCAGCGGCTCCGGTATTTCCAGCAGCTCGGGCCGCGAGGGCGCGGCAAAGGGCAATTCGGTGCGCGGCAGCCAGTTGACCACCTGCATGGCGGTCAAATAGGCGCGGCGACGGGACTCGATTAGCAAAGGTCGGCCACTTGTGGATAACTAAAGTGCGCTGATTCTACCGCCCTTCGCTCAAGATCGCCCGCGCTTGATCGATACTCTTTCCCTTAGAAACAGCTACAGCCCGTCCCGAGAGTGAATCGCATCGGCCCCGATGCAGTACAATCGCGGCTTTTAATCGCCAACCAGCCGGCCATTCCGATGATCGAACCCAAGCGCGTCTTGCGCGCCCTCGCTGAACACTGGGCACTTCTGGAGCCACTGTGCGAGCACTTCGACCAAGGCACCTTGAGCCTCAACGAACTGCGCACGCAACTGGGCGCCCAGCAACTGGACAGTACGCCGCAGGACATCACCAGCCTGTTGGACGTGTGGATCCGCCTCGACATTCTGGTTCCCGTGGCGAAAAGCCCGAACCGTTTCGAGCTCAACGCGCAGATCCACGACTTCCTCGCTTACCTGCGCCGTGAGCACCGTCTGGGCCTGTGCCTGGAAATCGAAGCCTATTTGCGCCACCTCGAACGTCTGGCCGGTTACATTCAGGACGCCTTCGACATCCGTGACGGCCACGACCTGGCGCGCCAGTTGCGCCTGCTCGACATGCGCGTGCGCGACGTTTTGAAGAAACTCGCCAACGACGAACAGGCCCTGGTGGCCGTCGCCGAGCGGGCGAAGACCAGCGACCGGCAGATCCCGCTGCGTCAGCGTTACGCTGAAGTGCTCGCGACCTGGGACGAATACGTCGAGCCGATGATTCAGTTGGTGAACGCCGACGGCGCCTTCGAACAAGGCGTGCGCAAGGTCGAGAACGTCCTGCTGAAGATGCTCACCGAGCAACAGCGCCTCGGCCATCTGGTCGATGACGACATGCTGCTGCGCACCCACGCGCGCATTCTCGAAATGCAGACCAGCGCCCAGCTGACCCTACGTCATGCCCGCGAACTGCTGCTGCCGTTGCGTGAAGAAGCCCGACGCCATAACGCCGTGACCCGTGGCGCGGCGCTGGCCTTGTCGGCCATCCGTCGCAAAGGCATCGATGCGGTGCCGCAAGCCGCGATGCCGATGTTCACCCGGCCGCAAAGCACCTTCCTCGGCAGCGCCAGTCAGGTCGAAGCCTACGTGTACGCACTGGCTCGTTTCGAGCCGAAACCGGCGCGCTTCCCCAAGGCCCACAAGACGCAGAAAGGCGAAGCACCGCGCGCGCCACGCACCGTTCGCGAAATGCTCGAACGCTGCGAAGACGCCCTACCGATGCCGGACCTGATGACCTGGTTGCTGGAGCAGGAACCGGACGGCGCGACCGACGAATTGCTTTACTGGTTCTCGCGCCTGTCGCGGGAAAAACGCTTCAAACGCGAGCGTCTGGAACGCCGCGATTACCACACTCACGAGCACCAGGTCAGCCTGCGCTCCTTCGCCCTGCTCTCGGCCCGCGACACCGCCGCCGAGGATTCTGCGAGCATCCCCCATGCATCTTGATCTATCCGAACTGTCCCAGTTGGCACCGATCTTTCGCGAACTGTTCAAGGGTTACCACGTCAGCCGCCGCGATCCGGAGCTGTACGCGCAACTGTCGAACTTTCAGGACCAGTACCGCACGCTGTTCAGGGCGCTGGGCTATGAGTTGGTCTGCGACACCCGTGGTTTCTACTACTTTGTGCCGGACCTCGCTGCGGCGGCGGTGAACAAGACTGCGCAACGCCTGGCGCTGTTCACCTTTATCCTCGTCGAGCATCTGGCCGACCAGGGCCGCGACCCGGTCGCCGTGCTTGACGGCGGCAGCCTCGGTCGCGATGAATTGCCGTCGTTGCTGGAAAAGTACCGCGACCTGTTCATCCAGGCCGAAGTGCAGACCGTCGAAGAACTCGAAGAAAAAATCATGCGCCGCATGACTCAGCTCGGTTTTGCCGGCGAAGAAAACGGCATCTACCGTTTCCTACCGCCGATGCACCGCTTCCTTGATGTCTGCCTGTCGGTTCAGCAGGACCGCGATCTGGCGGCCAGCCTGCACAGCGTCTTGCCGCTGCCGGTTCCGGTGCTGATTGATGACGACAGCGATGAAAAACTGCTGCAAACCGATGACCCGCTGGATCTAAGCGACTTCGAAGAAGAAAGCGAAGAAGACGCCATGGCCCGCGCCATTGCCGAAGAACAGGAGACCGACGCATGAGCAAGGAACGCTACGGCATTCGCCGCTTTGCCCTTTTGAACACCGCCGGTTACAGCCTTGGCCTGTTTCCGCTGGAAGAACCGCTGTCGGTTTACGGCGCGAACAACCTCGGTAAATCCGCGTCGATCAACGCCTTGCAGTTCCCGATTCTGGCGCGCATGTCGGACATGAGTTTCGGCAAGTACAGCCTGGAACAATCCCGACGCTTCTACTTCGCTTCGGACACCAGTTACATCTTGGTCGAAGTCTCGCTGCCCCACGGTCCGCACGTGATCGGCGTGGTCGGTCGCGGCCCGGGCGGTGGTTTCGGTCACCAGTTCTTTGCCTATGCAGGCAAGCTGGACCTGGCGCATTACCAGAAGAACGACACCTGCCTGCGCCAGAAAGAGCTGTTCACCAACCTTGAGCGCGAAGGCCTGAAAGCCTACGAACTGAAGCCGGATGAACTGCGTCGTTTGCTGGTCGGCGGTCACACCTCGATCCCGCTGGACCTGACGCTGATCCCGTTGCGCTCCACCAGCGAGCAGAGCCTGAAGACCTTCCGCGCACTGTTCATCAATCTGCTGCACATGCGTGAAATCACCGCGGCCAAGCTCAAGCAGCTGTTTCTCGACGCCTTCGAACACAGCCTGCGTTCCGGCAGTGTCGATTACATCGCCGCGTGCGAAGAAGCATTCCGTGATGTACGACGCATGGAGCAGGACTACAACTCGCTGGTCACCGCCGGCCCGTTGGTTGAAGCCCTCGCGGCAGGCGTGACCCAGCGCAATATTCTGCGCGGCAAACTGCACCGGATCTCGCCGCTGCTCGATTCGTTGCTCGGCACCTGGTCGGACTACGCCAGTGCGCGCAAGGAAGAGTTGACGATTCAGGCCGAGCACTACCGCAACGAGCAAGACGCGCTGCAAAACGATCAGCGCGGCGGCACTCAGGAGCTGATGCGTCTGGAGCGGGAAATCACCGGCATCCAGCGCTGGCTCGGCGAGTTGTCGGTGCTCAAGCATCGTTTCGCTTTGGTCACTGACGTCAAAGTGCTGGAGCAGCAACTGCTCGCGGCCAAGGACGCGCACGATGAACTGGCCGGTGCGCTGGCCCAGTCGCGGCAGTTCAGTGCCGAAGACCTGGAAGAACGTCTGCGGGATCTGGAAAAACGCCTGAAGTCGGTGAAGCAGCAACTCGATCACGCCGACAACAACAGCTACGCCCGTCTGCGCGAAGAGTTCTCGCAACAGGACGTCGAGCGCCTGATGCGCCTGTTCAACAGCGCGCTGTTCAGCCTGCCGCTGGGCGAACATGGCATCACGCTGGATGAGGAGGGTCAGTGGGTTAAGTCCATGGAGCTGATCCTCGATGGCTTCAAAGGCGAGCGTTTCGAAGTGCCGGGGCTGTCTATCGACATCTCGCATATCGAGCCTCCAACGCTGCAAGCCCTGGCTGACCGCGCGGCGTTGCGCGATCAGAAAGAGCGTCTGGATAAAGAACTCAAGCAACTGAAAACTCAAGCTGCCGTGGCCGCTGACCGCGCTGCGAGCAAAACCCAGACCGAAGCGCTGTACCAGCAAGTGCTGGATGCGCAGAAAGCGTTGGAAGATTTCCGTCGCGCGCAAACCCTGAGTGCCGAGGAAGGCGACAAGCTGGAACAACTGGCGCAAATGGAAGCCGCTCAGGACGAGTTGAAGCGTTCCAGCGACGCCTTCACCGAACGTGTCCAGCAACTGTCGGCCAAGCTGCAACTGGTCGGCCGGCAGATCGGCGACATGGAAGCCAAACAACGCACCCTCGACGACGCCCTGCGCCGCCGTCAGCTGTTGCCGGCAGACCTGCCGTTCGGTACGCCGTTCATGGACCCGATCGACGACTCCATGGACAACCTCCTGCCGCTGCTCAACGACTATCAGGACAGCTGGCAGGGTTTACAGCGCAGCGATGGCCAGATCGAAGCGCTGTACGCTCAGGTCCGCCTCAAAGGCGTGGCCAAGTTCGACAGCGAAGACGATATGGAGCGTCGCCTGCAACTGCTGATCAACGCGTATGCGCACCGCACCGACGAAGCCCTGACCCTCGGCAAGGCACGTCGTGCGGCGGTCACCGACATCGCCCGGACCCTGCGTAACATCCGCAGCGACTACGACAGCCTCGAGCATCAGTTGGCGCTGTTCAACCGCGAGATCAACAAGCGTCAGGTCTCCAACCTGCAGAGCTTCCGCATCGTGCTCGCGCCGAACAAGGAAGCGCTCAAGCACATCGACCAGATCATCCACAGCGCCGGCCAGTACGAAGAAGGCGAAACCCTCTCCGTGTTCGACCTGAGCCAAAGCGCCGATCAGGACAACAAGAACGAAGAAGCCAAGGAATACCTGGCGCGTCTGGTGGCGGCGAACCACAACCAGCTCGGCCTCAAGGACTTGTTCGAACTGGCGTTCGAGATCACTAAGGTCAACGGTCAACCGGTGATCCACACCGACATCGACGGCGCAGCCTCCAACGGCACGACGATGACGATCAAGGCGCTGACCAACATGTACTTGTTGCTGCACTTGATGGACCGCGACCAGGCCGGTCGCGTGCGCCTGCCGTACTACCTCGACGAGGCGGCGGACATCGACGAAAAGAACCAGGCAGCGCTGCTGGAAACCAGCTTGCAGCTGGGCTTCGTGCCGATCCTGGCGAGTGTGAAGCCGCAGGTCTGCGCCAGTGTGGCGATTGACCTGGAAGGTGGCAGCGGGCCGAACGGTATCTACATCGACGAGGCGGACTGGAAGTACATCCGTCGTCACGATGAGGTGAAGGCTGTGGTTAACATTGAAGCGGATGAGCCGGAGCTGGATGCGGTTTGATTTGACTTAATCCAGGGCAATAAAAAAGGCCGCGATCCAAATGGATCGCGGCCTTTTTATTGGGTGTTTTTTTTTGAAGTTTGCATTGAGTTTGAGGGCCTCTTCGCGAGCAAGCCCGCTCCCACATAGGTTCTGCGCCGTGCACAAATCCAGTGTGGGAGCGGGCTTGCTCGCGAAGGCGTCATCACAGACGCCCAATCAACTTCCCGCTATTTACCGAGCGATATCTTCGGCGCCCAAGTCAGCCACTCATCCTCAAACTTGTCGAACAGCGGGAAGGTTTGCTCAGGCCGCGCCGGGCTGCCCATGCGATCACCGTCCGGCGTAGCGAAGGCGATGCCGCCCTGTATCAGTGTTTCCAGGGATTCAGTGCGTACCGTCGCGCCTTTGAACAAGCCGTAGTCGAAACCAAAACCGCTGGTGTTCCAGAAACGCGTGCCGCTGCGCACCAATGGCGCGTACTTCGGCTCGATCAGAATGTGGACCAGCACACGATCAGCGGTCTGGCCCAATTCATAACCCGTCACTTTGCCCACGGTGACCTCGCGATACGTCACCGGCACTCCGGTCTTCAGCGAACCACGACGAGCAGCGCTCAGGACCAGACTCAAACCGGCTTCTTGCTTGGCCGACTCCGGAGGGGTGGCCAGGGCGACGAAGTTCTTCTGCGGACCAAGGTTCTTCGGTGCCGGCTGCACTTCGATGTATTGGCCGGTGACCAGCGTTTCGAGGTTCGAGGTCTTGATCAGACCCAGCTCGGGTTTGACCACCCAGAACTGACTGCCGACCCGGGCAATGCGCTCCGGAACTTCGGTGATTCGTGCGGTGAGCATTACCGATTGCAGGTCATCACTGAGGTCGACATCTTCGATCTTGCCGACATCCAGGCCTTTGAATCTCACGGGGGTGCCGCTGCGCAAGCCATCGGCACGGTCAACCTTGATCGTAACCACGGTGCCTTTCTGATTGGCCTCCTCATGGTTGGCGAACAGGCGGAAACGTGGGATGCGCTTCTGCAGCGGCGCTTTGGCTTGCGGGGTTTCAAAAGCGATACCGCCGGCCATCAGGCTTTGCAGCGACTCGCTTTTGACCTGTATTCCGCCGGTCAGTCCGCCCGTGAGCGTAATGCCGCTGGCATTCCAGAAGCGTGTCGACGCATTGACCAGCCCTTCGTACTCCTTCTCGATGTGGACACCGATCACCAGTTGCTTCTTCTTCTTGGAGAACTGATAGCTCTGGACCGAACCGACCTTGACCTGTTTGTAGAGAATCGGACTGCCGACTTCCAGTGAACCCAGGTTTTCGGTGAAAAGCACCAGGTGCAGGCCGGGCGAACGCAGGTCCAGCGGCGGCGCCTTGGGCCTGGCCACGAACTCACGTTGTGGTGCAGCCCCTTTGTCGCCCGGTCGCACGGCGATGTAGTTACCTTTAACCAACGCTTCCAGTCCGGTGATGCCGGCGAGCGAAATCGACGGTTTGACCACCCAGAACTGCGTGCCTTCGACCAGATAATCTTCGGCCAGTGGATCAAGGGTCAATTCGGCTGTGGCGGCATTCAGGTCCGCATCAACCTTCAGCGCTTTCAGGTTGCCGACCTGAATGCCTTTGTACATGACCGGCGTGCGGCCGGCCTGCAGGCCTTCGAAATCGCTCAGTTTGACCTTGATCCGGATTCCGGCAGCGGCTGCGTCGAAGTCCTCGTACAGACGGAACGGCAGGCTCGGATCAGTGGGCGGACTGTCCTTGCGGTTCTCCGGCGTGGCGAACGCGATACCACCAGCGACGATGCTGGCAAGGGATTCGCTGCGTACTTTCACACCGGACAGGTTGGCGTCGATGCTGATGCCGCTGGCGTTCCAGAAACGTGTGTGTTTGCGCACCAGATTGGCGTAGGTCGGCTCGATGAAGACTTTGAGTTCGACAGTGCTTTGGTCTTGCGACAGCAAGTAGCTTTTGACCTGGCCGACTTTGATCTGCTTATAGAACACCGGGCTACCGCGATTCAGCGACCCGAGTCGATCAGCCTTTATCGTCAGGTGCAGACCGGGTTGAGCGTCCGACAGTGGGGGCTCTTCGGCCAGTGCCTTGAACTTGCGAGTGGGTTCGCCTTCGCCAGGGCTGACGGCTACATAGTTACCCGACACGAGGGTTTCCAGCCCGGTGATACCGGCCAGAGTCACGCTCGGTTTGACCAGCCAGAAGCGCGTGCTGGTCTTGAGGTATTGCTCAACGTCCTTGTTCATCTCAATGGTGGCGATCACGCCTTTTGAGCTGCCTTCGTCATCGAGCTTGAGGGTTTTCACCTTGCCGACAGACATTCCTTTGTAGACCACTTCAGTCTTGTTGGCCTGAATGCCTTCACCGCTTTCGAAACGCACCTGAATCTCGATGCCGGTTTCGCTGTAGGCACGCCAGCCGAGCCAGCCACCGATGATCAGGGCAATCAGGGGCAACACCCAGATGGCAGACCAGTTCGAGGCCGGTCGGGTTTTAGCTGTAGGCAAATCAGTCATGGTCGTCGTCCGACTCCGTGTTATCCCAAATCAGTCGGGGATCGAAAGTAACTGCGGCAAGCATTGTCAGAATCACCACACTGGCGAAAGCGATGGCGCCAAGATTGGCTTCGACGCTGGCAAGCCGTCCGAAATTCACGACCGCCACCAGGATGGCGATCACAAAGATGTCCAGCATCGACCAGCGGCCGATGAACTCGATAAAGCGGTACATCCAGATTCGTTGGCGTGCAGAGAGTGGCTGGCGGCGTTGTACTGAAAACAGCAGCAGCGCGATGCCCACGAGCTTGAACGTTGGTACCACGATACTGGCGATAAAAACCACGGCAGCGATGGGTATCATGCCGTGCTGAACCAGTTGGATAACACCGGACATGATGGTGCTCGGATCGCCTTGCCCCAGTGAGCTGACGGTCATGATCGGCAGTACGTTGGCCGGGATGTACAGAATCGCTGCGGTGACCAGCAACGCCCAGGTACGCACCAGACTGTTTGGGCGACGGGCGTGCACCAGCGCACCGCAACGGGTGCAGGTCTGCTCGTCAGTGTCAGCTTCCTGCTTGTTCAATTCATGACATTCGGTACAAATCAGAATGCCTGCATCAATCGCCCGCATGGGCATCCTCTCCTGACAAAGCCTGCCAGATCTGATGAGGTGACATCACAACCTCCAACCAGACCTGGACCAGCAACAAACTGATAAAGCATGCCAAACCAAGACCTACGGTAATGGCTGCCATATCTGCCAGTTTTACGATCGCCACCAGTACGCCCATGAGGTAAACCTCGAGCATTCCCCAGTCGCGTAGATGGTGATAAATACGGTAGAGCAGCAAGCCATAGCTACGTCCGATATCAAAGCGGATGCTCAACAGCACGGCCAACTGGCAGAGCAGCTTGAGCAGCGGAATTCCCATGCTGCACAGGAACACAATCACCGAGACGCCTTGCATGCCGGTATCGAACAGACCGACAACGCCGGTCCAGACAGTGTCTCGCGACGATTGCCCGAGTAGATTGAGCTGCATGATGGGTAAAAAGTTCGCCGGGATATACAACAACAGAGCGGCGATGACCAATGCGAGACTGCGCTGCACCACGTTGTGCCGATGGGCATAGAGCTCGTAACCGCAGCGCGGACACAGGGCTTTCTCGCCATGGGCGAGTTCGGGCTTGCGCATCAGCAAGTCACACTCATGGCACGCCACCAAATCGTCCAGCGGTAATTCTGACAGCCCAGGGGCGTCAACCGGATCTGGCATAAGGGCTCTGGCTCCGAAAAAGTTGGACCTATTCTAGTGTCATGAGTCGAAAATAACTGTGCAAATTTGTGTTGTAACTGTAGGAACACTTTCTTGCGGGAAAAACAAAACCCCAACTGCTTTCGCAATTGGGGTTTCGGAATTTAATCTTGACGATGACCTACTCTCACATGGGGAAACCCCACACTACCATCGGCGATGCATCGTTTCACTGCTGAGTTCGGGATGGGATCAGGTGGTTCCAATGCTCTATGGTCGTCAAGAAATTCGGTAGCCAGGTCGTGGGCCTTTTCAGGTTCACGCTC
>NZ_SISB01000061.1 GCF_004310295.1 Pseudomonas sp. BGI-2
CTCTACAGACAAGGTCAGGAGCAAATCCTGCCTTCAGGAGCGATCGGCCTCCCCCAGAAACGCACTTGCTGTTGTATGAATCCTTAAGCGTAACCTCTCTCGTTGGAATCAGGGTCAACATACAAGGAGCGAGCGGTGCGGCGACCCGACTTGCCCGCGAAGAACGATAACGCGGTTCGTCAGATAGACCGCGGTGGCTGCTTCGCGGGCAAGCCTCGCTCCTACAGGGGCTGGCAATGCGCGGAAATCCGCTTGTGACCTTGCCTGCCATGAGCGGATATCCGCTCAACAAAACGTCCTACCCCCTCTAAACCGGCCTTCCTCCCCTTGGCACACCTCCTGCTATAGCCCAGTCAGGCTGCGTTTCAACGCGCTCCACAAAAACAATTAAACGAAGGATCCTTCAATGGATAACTCCAACGCCCTGCCCCTTGGGTCGGCTGCCGTGCCCGCCAAAGAAAGAACCACCGCCAGTCGCATCAAGTCGATCTTCAGCGGCTCTGTCGGCAACATGGTCGAGTGGTACGACTGGTACGTCTACGCTGCCTTCTCCCTGTATTTCGCCAAGGCCTTTTTCCCCAAAGGCGACACCACCGCACAACTGCTGAACACCGCCGCGATCTTCGCCGTGGGCTTCCTGATGCGCCCGATAGGCGGCTGGCTGATGGGCCTGTACGCCGACAAGGCCGGTCGCAAGAAAGCACTGATGGCTTCGGTGTACCTGATGTGTTTCGGCTCGCTGCTGATTGCCCTGAGCCCCGGTTATGAAACCATTGGCATTGGCGCACCGATCCTGCTGATTTTCGCCCGCCTGCTGCAAGGCCTGTCGGTCGGTGGCGAGTACGGTACTTCGGCGACCTACCTCAGTGAAATGGCGACCAAGGAACGTCGCGGGTTTTACTCCAGCTTCCAGTACGTGACCCTGATTTCCGGTCAGCTCATCGCGTTGGCGGTGTTGATCGTGCTGCAACAAGTCCTGACCACCGAAGAGCTGTACGCCTGGGGCTGGCGCATCCCGTTCGCCATCGGCGCGCTGTGTGCCGTGGTTGCGCTGTACCTGCGTCGTGGCATGGAAGAAACCGAGTCGTTCACCAAGAAAGAGAAGGCCAAGGAAAGCGCGATGCGCACCTTGATGCGCCACCCCAAGGAACTGATGACCGTGGTCGGCCTGACCATGGGCGGCACCCTGGCGTTCTACACCTACACCACGTACATGCAGAAATACCTGGTGAACACCGTCGGCATGAGCATCTCCGACTCGACCACCATTTCCGCTGCCACGCTGTTCCTGTTCATGTGCCTGCAACCGATCATCGGCGGGCTGTCGGATAAAGTCGGTCGTCGTCCGATCCTGATTGCCTTCGGCATTCTGGGGACGCTGTTCACCGTGCCGATCCTGACCACCCTGCACACGATTCAGAGCTGGTGGGGCGCGTTCTTCCTGATCATGGCGGCGCTGATCATCGTCAGCGGTTACACCTCGATCAACGCGGTGGTCAAAGCTGAACTGTTCCCGACCGAGATTCGTGCACTGGGCGTCGGCCTGCCATACGCGCTGACCGTGTCGATCTTCGGCGGCACCGCTGAATACATCGCGCTGTGGTTCAAGAGCATTGGTATGGAGACCGGTTACTACTGGTATGTGACGGCGTGTATTGCCGTGTCGTTGCTGGTGTACATCACCATGAAAGACACCCGCAAGCATTCGCGGATCGAGACGGACTGAGTCAGCCCGCGCAATAAAAACAGGGGCAGACCTTAACGGGTCTACCCCTTTTTTCATTGCCGACACAGTACCTGTAGGAGCGAGGCTTGCCCGCGAAGGCGATTTCAAATTCAGCATCGATGTGGCTGACACGACGCCTTCGCGGGCAAGCCTCGCTCCTACAGGGATCGCGTCGACTGGAAATTAGGTATTTGTCCTTGCACTATGACGCCATCCGCACAACGCTCAGGAATCCCTTCATGCCCGACGACATCCATTTCTACGAACCCGCCAACGGCCACGGCTTGCCCCATGACCCGTTCAACGCCATCGTCGGCCCCCGCCCCATTGGCTGGATTTCCTCACAGGACGCCAACGGCCGCTTGAACTTGGCGCCTTACAGCTTCTTCAACGCGTTCAACTACATTCCGCCGATCATCGGGTTTTCCAGCGTCGGCCGTAAAGACAGCCTGAACAACATCGAACAGACCGGTGAATTCGCCTGGAACCTCGCCACCCGCCCGCTGGCCGAGCAGATGAACCAGAGCTGCGCCATGGTCCCGCCCGAGGTCAACGAGTTCGAACTGTCCGGCCTGACTCCAGTCGCTTCGAAAATCATTCAAGTGCCGCGGGTGGCCGAAAGCCCGGTGTCCTTCGAGTGCAAGGTCACGCAGATCATTCAGCTGCAGCGGGCGGACGGGAACGTGGTGCCGAGCTGGCTGATTCTGGGCGAAGTGGTCGCCGTGCATATCGCCAAGTGGCTATTGAAGGATGGGGTGTACGACACCGCCGCGGCAGAACCGATTCTGCGCGGCGGCGGGCCAGCGGATTACTTTCAGTTGGGACCAGAGGCATTGTTCAAGATGTTCCGCCCGGGGGCGGTCAAGTGATTACCAGAGCAGGTCGGCGTCTTCTTTGACGTCTTTGAGGCGAGTCAGCTCTTTGGCGGCGGCCAGATCTGCCTCGTTGGCAGTCTTGAAGATTTGCCCTTCAAGTACTTTGTGAAAACGTGGCGCACCGGTACCACCGATGGCTTTGACAGCGATCGCGGCGTGGTAACCACCCTCGCCCGGTACAACGGCGGATACGGCTTCGAAGGTTTCAAAGGCTTTACGTGCCATGTCGCGGATCCTGGCTGATTGAGAATGGAGCCATTAAACCCTCAACCCGCCATTTTGTGTACCCGTGACCGGGACTGCCACAGCGCCTGGTCGGCCGACACGTCCTTGAAGGTATGAAAATCCAGGCTGTTGACCACCAGCTCCTGCACCAGCTCGGCGAAAATCTCCATCGCCGGGGTGCTGAAGTAGGCCGTCATCGCTTGCTGATGCGTCCAGAAACCGGACACCAGCCACAATTCCGGATCGCATTGTGAATGCTGCAGGGAAAAGCTCAGGCAACCCGGTGCGCTGCGGGACGGCTCGATCAACGCGCTCAAGCGCACACCAAGCTCCGCCGAACGCCCGGCGCGGGCACGGACAAAAGCCATATGACTGACGGGGATCTGCGTAGACATGTTCAACCCTCCCAGGTAGTCGAGTGGCAGCCGTGGGGCGGGCTGCGACAGGATCAAAGGTTAAGCGCGCAGGTGGAAGTGCGGTTAGTCGATTCCTGCCGGCTTTTTGCACAATCCTGCGCGGCTTTTCGAACAACCTGTAACAACCTGTAAAAGTCTTCATTCCGATTAAACACGGCTATCAAGCAAGTTTCCCCTGGCGGGTGCAGCCATAGAGGCACCGCTAATCCACTCAATGCAGAATCAGGCAAGGTTGAGGCAGGATGTGTCTACCGCTTCCTCTTGCACAAACTTAAGCTCGGCTCATTACCCACCCTTCAGCGAGGATGCCCGGCATGTCGTCGTTCGATCACTTTCAAGCCCCGCTGGATGCCGACATGGAGAAACAGCGCGCGGAACTGGCCGCTATCATCCGTCGCAACACCACGGACGATGGCACTTATGCCACTGCCGTCGGCTCGCTGTTTATGTCGCGTCATAGCCAGTCCCACGACTTTGCCCCGGTGCTGGCCCAACCGGCGTTGTGCATCATGGCGCAGGGGCGCAAGGAGGTTCGGCTGGCCGACGAATACTTCAATTACGACCCGCTGAATTACCTGGTGGTCTCGGTCTCGATGCCGTTGAGCGGGCGCGTGGTGAATGTCACGTCTGAAGAACCGATCCTCGCCGTGCGGCTGGACATTGATCCGGCAGAAATCACCGCGCTGATCGCCGACGCCGGCCCGCTCGGTGTGCCCACCCGGCCAACCGGGCGTGGCTTGTATGTCGAGCGGATCGATACGGCAATGCTCGATGCGGTATTGCGCCTGGCCCGGTTGCTGGAGACCCCGAAAGACATCGCCATGCTCGCGCCGCTGATTCGTGGGGAGATTCTTTATCGGTTGTTGCGCAGTCAGCAGGGGCATCGGCTGTATGAAATTGCCATCGCCAATAGCCAAAGCCACCGCATCAGCCAGGCGATCAAGTGGCTCAACGGCAATTATGAGCAACCGCTGCGCATTGATGATCTGGCGAAAGAAGTGAACCTGAGCGTGTCGACGTTGCATCATCGGTTCAAGGCAATGACGGCGATGAGTCCGTTGCAGTATCAGAAGCAGCTGCGCTTGCAGGAAGCGCGGCGATTGATGTTGGCCGAAGGGCTGGAAGCGTCGGCGGCGGGGTATCGGGTAGGGTATGAAAGCCCTTCGCAGTTCAGCCGGGAATACAGCCGGTTGTTCGGGGCGCCGCCGCTCCGGGATTTGGCGCGGTTGCGGTTGTCGGTTTAAGTGGTTTCACCACAACCCTGTAGGAGCGAGGCTTGCCCGCGAAGAACGATAACGCGGAGTATCAGGCAAACCGCGTTATCGTTCTTCGCGGGCAAGCCTCGCTCCTACAGGTTGTTGGCGAGTTTTAGGCGCCGAGCACGCGGCAAGCCTCAGCCGGCAACGTCACCGACACCGGATTGCCAATGCTCAACCCAAACCCCTGACACGGCGTACTCAACGCCGTAAACGACACCCCGGAACACTCCACCGTCGTTTCAATCGTCGCACCGATATCACGCACAAACGTCACCGTACCGAGCAACCGGTTCCCCGCCGTCGCCTGCGGATGCGACAGTTGCAGGTCCTCCGGGCGAATCAGCATTTTCACTTTCTCACCGACCACAATGCTGCTGCAGATCGGCACCTCCAGCGCATCGCCACCCGGCAAACCAATCTTGCCGTTGCCCAGCGCCGTGGCCGGGAAGATATTGCCCGAGCCGATAAAGTCCGCGACAAATTCGTTGGCCGGGTGCCGGTAGATTTCAATCGGCGTGCCCACCTGCTGCACCCGATGCTCCCCGAGTACCACCACAATATCGGCCATGGTCATGGCTTCGCGCTGGTCGTGGGTCACCATGATCGTGGTGATGTTCAGGCGCTGTTGCAGCTGGCGGATTTCCACCTGCATCGACTCACGCAGCTTGGCGTCGAGCGCCGACAGCGGTTCATCCAGCAGGAGGATTTTCGGGTGGTTGGCAATCGCCCGGGCAATCGCCACGCGCTGGCGTTGCCCGCCGGAGAGTTTGGCCACCGGGCGATCAATCATTTCCTGCAGCTGAATCAGCTCCAGCAACTCCACCACCCGCGCCTGCTGATCAGCCTTGCTGACACCCCGCAGTTTCAGCGGATAGGCGATATTCTCCCCCACCGTCATGTGCGGAAACAGCGCCAGGGACTGGAACACCATGCCGAAATTACGTTGATGCGCCGGGGTGTGGCCGATGTCTTCACCGTCCAGGCGAATCTCGCCGCCGCTCAGGGTTTCGAGCCCTGCAATCATGCGCAGCAACGTGGTTTTGCCGCAGCCCGAAGGGCCGAGAAAACACACCAGTTTGCCCTCGGGCAAATGCAGGTTTACATCTTTTACCGCGCAGGCCGAGCCGTAATGTTTCTCGACGTTTTCCAGAATCAGACCAGTCATGTTGCACCTCAAGAATAAGGTTCTGGCTGGAGGTGGCCGAGCGAAGATCAGGCAAGGCAAAAGTCTGCGAAGAAGCGGAGTTGACTTTAGTCAATGAGCATTCTGAGCGGACTTTTAACGCAGCATGATCGAGCGCAGGCACCTCCAGGCAGAAGCTAGAACGAAACGCCACCTTCACCGACTAGCTTCTCCAACGCCCAGATCAGGACGAAGTCGATCAGCACGATCAGCACGGCAAACGAGAAAACGGTGGGGTCGAGCGAAGACACGGTGCGGCTGTACATCCAGATCGGCACGGTCATGACGTCGATGGTGTAGAGGAAATAGGTCACGGTGAATTCGTTGAACGAGACGATGAACGCCAGCAGCATGCCCGCCAGAATCCCCGACTTCATCAGCGGCACTACCACATCGATAATCGCCCGGGTCGGCGAGGCACCGAGCATCTGCGCGGCCTCTTCGACTTCACTGCCGATGGAGAGCATCGCCGCGGTGCAGTTTTTCACCACGAACGGCAAGGCCAGAATCACGTGGGCAATCACCAGCCGTGAGGTGGTCATCTGGAACGGCAGGCTGTCGAACACCAGCAACAACGCCAGGCCCAACACCACCATCGGGAACACCAGCGGCAGCGACATCAGTTGCAGCGCCACGGCTTTGCCGCGGAATTCGCAACGGGTCAGCGCGTAGGCTGCCGGCACCGCCACAATGGTCGCGAAGATCATGGTCAGGCACGCCACCATCAGGCTGGTGGTCATGGCTTTGCCCAGGCTCAGCACATCGCTGGAATCCGGCGAAACGAAGGTGTGCCAGGCCGCCTTGTACCATTGCAGGCTGTAACTGCTCGGCGGGAAGTCGAGGTTCGACGCACCGCTGAACGACATGACGATCATGGTCAGGATCGGCAACACCGCCAGCAGCAGAATGAAGCCCGAGAGAATGCCGGCAAACTTGCCGGTCTCGCCGGGCAGCAGGCCATAACGCTTTTGGGTCAACGTGCTCATTGCGAAGCCTCCAGCATGCGCCGACGACGGCCAGTGATGAATTCGGACAAGGTCATAATCGCGAGGGTGGTGACGATCAGTACCACGCCGGCAGCGGAGGCGGCGGGCCAGTTCATCAGCGGTGCGATCTGGTCATGCACCATCACCGCCAGCATCGGCACGCGCCGGCCACCGAGCAGCAACGGCACCACGAAGCTGCTGGCGTTGTAAGCGAATACCAACGTCGCGCCGGTGATGATCCCCGGCATGCTCATCGGCAGCACCACCTGGCGGAACACCTGAAAGCGACTCGCGCCCAGGGTTGCAGCGGCTTCTTCATAAGTACGGGCGACGCCGCGCATGGCGCTGGCAATCGGCAGCACGGCCAACGGGAAAGCGGTTTGCACCAGGCCCATCAGCACGCCGTTCTGGTTGTACAGAAACATGATCGGTCGCTTGATCAGGCCCAGGCCCATCAGCGCCTGATTGAGCATCCCGCCAGGACCGAGAATCACCAGCCAGCCGTAGCTTTGCAGCAGCAGGTTGACCAGCAATGGCAGCAGCACTGCGGCGAGGAAGATCCGTCGCACGAAGGGTGAGGTCAGCCGCGACATGGTGTAGGCCACCGGAATCGCCAGCACCACCGCGATCACCGCGCTGATCAGCGCCAGGCGCAGAGTCAGCAGCAAGGACTTGAGGTAATAGGGTTCCAGCAATTGGGCGTAACTGGCCAGGCTGAACCCGGTCCATTCCGCGCCCTTGGTGCCCACGCTCATGCGCAGGACCAGCAGACTGGCGGCAATCAGCACGCCCATGAACAGCATCGACGGCGAGAGGAAAAACCAGGCACGCGCCGTCGGCGAAACACCCCGATTGGCGCGCGAAGGAGCGGCGGCGACCGGATGAGTCAGAGGTTGGTGTTCCATAGCAAGGGTCTCGTCAATGGAAAGCAGCTGGCAAACACAACTATTGAAAACACCGCATTTCTAATGTGGGAGCGGGCTTGCTCGCGAAAGCGGTGTGTCAGTCACATTGATGTTGGATGTGCTGACGCATTCGCGAGCAAGCCCGCTCCCACAATGGATCTGTGGTGTTCCAGAAGAGTTGTGTTCGCCACTCGATCAGGAAGAAAAGATTTCCGTGTAACGACGAATCCATTGGTCATGCACAGAGGCCAGGAAGGCGTTGTCGTGCATGATCGCTTTCTCGGCAATCTGCTCCGGCGTGAGGATGTACGGGCTCTTGCGCGCTTCGGCGGAGATGATCGCCTTGGCGTTGACCGGGCCGTTGTAGATGTCCTCGGCCATCTTGCCCTGCACCAGCGGGTCCAGAGAGTGGTTGATGAAGGCGTAGACCAGATCGGTATCGCCCGGACGATTCTTCGGCATCACCGACAGCATCAGGTCGGTGTAGAAACCTTCCTTCATACCGAAGGTGGCGCCCAGGCCGTAGGCCGGATCGCGGATCTGTTTCGGGAAGAAGGCCGGTGCGTACAAGCCGCCCATGTCCAGGGAACCGGTGCGGAACAGCTCGGCAATCTGGTTCGGGTTTTCACCCAGGGTCACCACACGATCTTTCAGCTCGGCGAGTTTCTTGAAGCCCGGCTCGATGTTGTGCTCGTCACCACCGGCCAGTTTGGCGGCGATGATGATCAGGTCCATGGCCTCGGTCCAGTTCGGCGGCGGCAGGAAGATGTTCGGCGACAGCTCGGCGTCCCACAGGGCGGCGTAACTGTCCGGGGCTTCCTTGATGGTGCGGGTGCTGTAGACCAGGCTGTTGCACCACAACAGGTAACCGATGCCGTGGCCATTGGCGCCGGTGCGGTATTTTTCCGGTACGTCGACCAGGTTGGGGATGCGGTTGAGGTCGGGTTTTTCCAGCAGGTTGGCCGCGGCCAGACCTTCGGCGCCGACGCCGGCCAGGGTGATGATGTCGTACTGCGGACGATCACCAGCGGCCTTGAGTTTGGCGACCATTTCCGAGGTACTGCCGGTGCGGTCAGCAATGACCTTGCAGCCGTACTTGTCTTCGAAGGTTGCCGCGATGTTGCGCAATGCGGCCAGGCCCGTGTCATCGGACCAGGTCAGCAAGCGCAGGGTCTTGCCCTGGAAGCGCGTGTCGCTGGCATTGGCCTTGACGAAGGGCAAGCTCATGGCCGCCGCTGCCACCGAGGCTACGCCCACGGTTTTGATGAATTGACGTCTGTTCAGATCATGCTCGCCCATTACGGACTCCCTTTGTTTTTGTAGGTATAAGGCAGGTCGAAACTGTTGCATCCGCGCGGCCGGATCAGCGTTATCCCTCGTATTTTCGGGGGCTTGGCTGAACCAGCGGGTTCATCCTGAAGTCGTGCAAAACACCTGACTATCGATAAAAATTCATTGAAGCCATGACGCCAGCGCATGCCTCCTTTCAAGGCATGCGCTCACCTTTTTCGTGCCGTCAGACGGCGCGAATCACGTGTTTGATTTCCTGGAAAGCCTGCAAGCCCCACGGCCCCAATTCGCGGCCGATGCTGCTCTGCTTGTAGCCACCCCAGGCGGTCTGCGGGAAGATCACCTGCGGCGCATTGATCCGCACCAGCCCCGCCTGCAAGGCGTTGGCGACCCGATCGGCCGCCTCGGCGTCGCGCGTAACCACACTGGCCACCAGTCCGAACTGGCTGTCGTTGGCCAAGGCAATCGCCTCAGCTTCGGAAGCAAAACTGCGTACGCAAATCACCGGCCCGAAAATCTCTTCACACCACAACGCACTGTCGAGGGGCACTTCGGTGAAAATCGTCGGCTGCAAAAAATAACCGCGCGACAGGTCTGCCGGACGATTGCCACCGCAAATCAGTTTGGCGCCCGCGCTCAAACCGCGATCGATGTGGCCCAGCACACGCTGGTATTGCGCTTGATTGACCAAGGCGCCCATTTCCACGTTCGGGTCGAACGGGTCGGCAACGCGAATGGCTTCGGCGCGGGCCTTCAAACGAAGGAGGAATTCATCCGCCAGTTCATCAGCGACCAACACGCGGCTGGTGGCCGAGCACATCTGCCCGGCGTTGAAGAAACCGCCGCCACAGGCCACTTCCACGGCCAGGCCGATGTCGGCATCGGCCAACACCACCAGCGAGGATTTGCCGCCCAGTTCCAGGCTCACGCCTTTGACGGTTTCCGCCGCCCGTTGCATGACCTGCACACCGACCGCGTTGCTGCCGGTGAAGGAGATTTTGGCAATACGAGGGTCGGCCGACAGCGGCGCGCCGACGGCCAGGCCCGTGCCACAGACCAGGTTGAAGACACCGGCCGGCAAGCCGGCTTCGGCGATGATCGTCGCCAGTTCCAGCTCCGGCAGCGGCGTGACTTCGGAAGGTTTGAGCACCACGCAGCAACCAGCCGCCAGGGCCGGGGCAAGTTTCCAGGCGGTGGTGACCATCGGGAAATTCCACGGCACGATCAGGCCGACCACACCGCACGGTTCACGGCGCACACGAGCGCTGAAATCGTCGGTGGGCAGCTCGACGTTGCCGTCCTGCTTGGCATCGAGGCCTTCGGCCAGACCGGCGTAATACTCGAACGTGGCGATCACGTCATCGACGTCGATGGCGGCTTCGAACAGCGGTTTTCCGTTGTTGCTCGATTGCAACTTCATCAAGTGTTCACGCCCGGCCTGAACGCCTGCGGCGATTCTGCGCAGGATCGCGCCGCGTTCGGTGCCGGTGGTTTTCAACCACTCGCCGAAAGCCTTGGTGGCGGCGGTGACTGCTTGATCGACGGCTTTTTCATCGCCGCCATTCACGGTGGTCAACAGGGCTTCCGTGGCCGGGTTGATCACGCGCAAGTGTTCGTTGCCCGCCAACCATTGGCCATCGATATAAAGGCCGTCCAGAGTGGTTGGTAAAGTCGCAGAAAAGCTCATTTCGACACCGCCTTCATCCACGAAGTCTGATCGATTTCAATCAGGGTCGGGCCTTGGCGATCAGCGGCGGTACGCAAGGCACTGCGCAGCTGCTCGACTCCGTTGACCGCTTCGGCCGCACAGCCCAGCGCCTTGGCCACACCGACGAAGTCCGGGGTGTAGATGTCCACGCCCACCGGCTCAATGGCGCGGTTGACCATATATTTCTTGATCTCTTCGTAGCCCTGGTTATTCCACAGCAGGACGATCACCGGGGTGCGCGCTTCAACGGCGCTGGCCAGTTCCGGCAGGGTGAATTGCAGGCCGCCGTCACCGATCAGACACACCACCGGAGGACGCACGCCACCTTCAACGCTGCCGCCGAGCCAGGCGCCAATCGCCGCCGGCAAGGCGTAACCGAGGGTGCCGTAACCGGTGGACGAGTTGAACCAGCGACGCGGGCGTTCCGGGTTGAAGGTCAGGTTGCCGGTGTACACCGGCTGGGTCGAATCACCGACGAAGACGGCGTCCGGCAATTCGTGCAGCACGGTTTCGAGGAAGCGGGTCTGGGCCAGGGTCGGCGCATCCCAAGTGGCGGCGAGGTCTTCGCGCAGACGGGCAGCGCGGACCTGGCCCCAGTCGTTGCGGCGCTCGGCCAGCGAGTGTTTGGACAGCTCGCTCAGCAAGGCCTGCGCGGCGTTGCGCGAGTCAGCCACCAGGGCGACTTTCGGCGGGTAATTGCGCACGGTCTGGTCGGGGTCGATGTCTACACGCAGCAACGCGCCGGGAATCTCGAAGCCGCCGGCAAACGTGACGTCGTAATCGGTCTCGGCCAGTTCGGTGCCAATGGCCAATACCACATCGGCTTCGGCGACCAAGGCACGGGTCGCGACCAGGCTTTGGGTCGAACCGATCAGCAACGGGTGATTGGATTCGAGCATGCCTTTGGCATTGATGGTCAGGGCCACCGGCGCGTCCAGCAGTTCGGCCAGTTCAGTCAGCTCGGCGGCCGCATCGATGGCACCGCCACCGGCAAGAATCAGTGGGCGTTTGGCACCGGCCAGCAGCGCGGTCATGCGGCTGATCGCACTCGGCGAAGCACCGGCGCGGTCGATGTTCACCGGGAGACTGGCGAGCAGGTCGTCGGCTTCTTCAACCAGCACATCCAGCGGAATTTCGATGTGCACAGGACGCGGACGACCGGCCTGGAACAGTGCAAATGCACGCGCCAGCACGCCCGGCAATTCCGCCGCCGACATCAAGGTGTGGGAGAACGCTGCCACACCGCCGACCAAAGCGCTCTGGTTCGGCAGCTCGTGGAGCTTGCCGCGACCGCCGCCCAACTGGCTGCGCGATTGCACGCTGGAGATCACCAGCATCGGGATCGAGTCGGCATAAGCCTGGCCCATCGCGGTGGTGATGTTGGTCATGCCGGGACCGGTGATGATGAAGCACACACCCGGTTTGCCGCTGGTGCGCGCATAACCGTCGGCCATGAAACCGGCGCCCTGTTCGTGACGCGGCGTGACGTGGTTGATGCTCGAACGGGCCAGCCCGCGATACAGCTCCACGGTATGAACCCCGGGAATGCCGAACACCTGCTCGACCCCGTAATCTTCGAGTAACTTGACCAATACTTCGCCGCACGTCGCCATGTCTTTGCCCTTCTTGTTCGTTTGAGACGCCGGGCCTGCGCAGTGTTTATGATGCGTGGGCAAGTCCAGGGATGGCCTCATTGGAACGGGCGACACGTAGCCGCAACAATGGATAAAAAATCATACTAGCCATGTCCTCACGTCATACCTTGGATCTCAATGAAACGATTGCCTCCCCTGCCGGCGCTGCACACTTTTCTGATCACCGCGCAGTGCTGCAACTTCACCCGGGCGGCCGAACAGCTGTACATCACCCAAGGTGCGGTGAGTCGGCAGATCGCCGGGCTGGAAGAACATCTGGGTTATGAACTGTTTATCCGCCTGGCCCGCGGCCTCGACCTGACGGCCGAAGGACGGGAGTGGCTGCCCCGGGTCCAGCAGATTTTCGGCTTGATCGACGAGGCGGTCGAGCAGATCGGCGAGAAGCGCAAAACCCTGCAACTCAAGGCCCCCACCTGCGTGATGCGCTGGTTGTTGCCGCGCCTGGTGCAGTGGCAAAGGGAGCGCCCGGATGTGCCGGTGGAATTGACCACCACGGTGAAACACGGCGTGGATTTTCATCGCGAGCAGTTTGATGCGGCGGTGATCTATGGCGTACCGCCGGAGACGTCGCTGGCGTCCCATCGGCTGTTCGATGAGCAACTGACGCCGGTCTGCTCCCGACCGTATCTCGACGGGCCGGTGCCGTTGCAGGCGCCGGGGGATTTGGAAAAACACATGCTGTTGCATCCGACTCGCGACGAACGCGACTGGAAAGCCTGGCTGGCCAGCGCGGATATTCGCTTGAGCAATGTCGGCAAGGGTCAGCATTTCGAAACCCTGGACCTGGCGATGTCCATGGCGTCCCAGGGGACCGGTGTGGCGATCGGGGATTGGTCGTTGATTGGCGACGACCTGAGCGCCGGGCGGCTGGTCATGCCGTTTGAGTTGAAGGTGAAGACGGGGTTGGCGTATTACCTGGTGTTCCCGGAAAAACCCGGACCTTCGCCGAAGTTGCGCGAGTTGATGGGGTGGTTGGTGGAGCAGGCTCAGAGTCGCTGAGCACCGAAAGCCTGACACGCCGATCGTTCCCATGCTCCGCGTGGGAATGCCTCTAGGGACGCTCCGCGTCCAGTGACGCGGAGCGTCACGGGCTGCATTCCCACGCAGAGCGTGGGAACGATCAGTGAAAGGGGATCAGTATCCGACAGTGAACCGCTGCCGTGAATGCTTCGGCACTTCCACTTCATCAATCATCGCAATCGCGTAATCGGCGAACGTGATCCAGCTCCGCCCTGCACTGCTCACCAGCAAATCATCCTTCCCAACCCGAAACGAACCCGTGCGCTCACCTTCGACGAACTCTGCAGACGGCGACAGAAACGTCCAGTCCAGATCCTTTTCCTGACGCAGGTTCTCTAGAAACAAAGCCCCGGCACCGGCCTCAGCCTTGTACTCCTGCGGGAAGCCCTCGCTGTCGATGACGCGAGTGCCATCCAGCAACAACGAACCCGCACCGCCCACCACCAGCAAGCGTTTCACCCCGGCGTTTTTCACCGGTCCGACGACGGCGCTGGCCGCAAGGGTCGCGAAGTGCGCCGCGCTGATCACCACGTCATGGCCTTCGACGGCGGATTGCAACGTTTCGGCATCCAGTGCATCGACATTCCTGGTGACCACCCCGGCACGCTGGGCGATCTTCGAGGTGTCGCGGGCGATGGCCGTGACGCTGTGACCACGACGCAGGGCTTCTTCCAGCAGTTGGCTGCCGGCACGGCCGGTGGCACCGATGATTGCGATTTTGCTCATGATGTTCTCCAGTTGGCTTGGGTGAATCTTTGCAAATTTGCGTGGGGTTTTGATCGTTCCCACGCTCTGCGTGGGAATGCCGCAACGGACGCTCCGCGTTCGGCTGTTGATGGGACGCGGAGCGTCCCGGGCTGCATTCCCACGCAGAGCGTTGGAAACATCACTCATTCACCCCACTTCATCTCGCCCTTGGCGACTTTGGCGCTCAGTTCCAGCGAGCTCACTTCGCCCACTGCCGGGAAGTGTTTTTTCATCGCGGCGATCAGCGCGGCGGAGTCCTTGGCCTTGGCGGTTTCTTCGTCGAAGGCCTTGATGTAATCGGCGGTGAACTGCACGGCGGCCAGCGAACGGGCGCTCTGACCCAGGTAATGACCCGGCACGATGGTTTTCGGTTTCAGGGTTTCGATGGCGTGCAGCGTAGTCAACCAATCGGCGTGGGATTGCGCGGTTTGGGTGTCAGCCATCCACACGTGAATGTTTTCTGCGACGACCACACCACCGACCACTGCCTTGATCGACGGGATCCACACAAAGGTCCGATCCGGCTGCTTGCCGTCCAGGCCCACCACCTGCAACTTCTGCCCTTCCAGCATCAGGCTGTCGCCCTTGAGTACGCCTGGCACGATGGTTTTGGCCGGCACGTCGGTACCCATCTTCGGCCCCCAGAACGCCATTTTGCCGTCGACGGTGTGCTTGATGTGATCAACGGTTGGCTGCGAGGCGAGCACTTTGGCGTTCGGGAATGCGGCGGTCAGGGTGTCGAGGCCGAAGTAGTAGTCCGGGTCACCGTGGCTGATGTAGATGGTGGTCAGTTGCTTGCCGCTGGCGCGGATCTTTTCGACCACCTGCTCGGCCTGGGACTTGCCGAATTGCGCGTCCACCAGAATCGCTTCTTTTTCGCCGCTGACCAGGACCGAGGTCACCGGGAAGATCGCTTTGTCACCCGGGTTGTACACGTCCAGGGTCAGGGTCGATGCCGCAGCGGCGTGGGCCGCGAAGCCGAGGGTGGCGGTGGCCAGCAAAATGCGCTTGAGAGAGGTGAAGCTGATCATCTGTTGCTCCGTGGTCCGAATGCCGTGTTTGGCGATGGGACAGAGCTTAGTTGCCTGACTCAGTACAAAAAATGCGATGCTTGAACATAGTTTGTTTCTGAAAGCGGGCAAATCATGGATCGTCTACAAGCAATGCGGGTGTTCGTCTCAGTGGTCGACCTCGGCAGCCAATCGGCCGCCGCCGATCATCTGGACCTGTCACGGCCGGTGGTTTCGCGTTATCTGGCGGAGCTGGAAGATTGGGTCGGCGCACGTCTGATGCACCGCACCACGCGCAAATTGAGCCTGACCGCCGCCGGCAGTGAAATCCTGCCTCGCTGTCGGCAGATGCTCGACTTGTCCACCGACATGCAAGCGGCTGTGAGCGAGCCGGATGAGGCACCCCGCGGCCCGCTGCGCATCAGCGTCAGCACCTCGTTCGGCCAGGCACAACTGGCGGATGCCATGGCGGCTTACGTCAAACGCTATCCCGGTGTCAGCATCGACATGCAGATGCTCGACCGCACCGTGAACCTGGTGGATGAACGCATCGACCTGGCGATCCGCACCAGCAACGACCTGGACCCGAACCTGATCGCCCGGCGGCTGACGGTCTGCCGCTCGGTGATCTGCGCCTCCCCCGCTTACCTGCGCGAACACCCGACGCCGCAACGGGTCGAGGACCTGAGCCAGCACAACTGCCTGACCCACTCCTACTTCGGCAAAAGTCTCTGGCATTTCGAGGAGGACGGCGAGCCGGTGTCGGTGCCGGTACAGGGCAACATCAGCGCCAACGAGGCCAGTACGCTGCTGCGTGCAACCATGGCTGGTGCGGGTGTGGCGATGCTGCCCAGTTATCAGGCGGGTGTGCATATCCACAGTGGCGAGCTGATTCGCCTGCTGCCCCAGGCCGAGCCACGACAGATGAACGTGTACGCGGTGTACGCCTCACGCAAGCACATGCCGGCGGCGCTGCGCAGCATGCTGGATTTCCTGGTGCTGAGATTCCCCGAAGAACCGGCGTGGGATATCGGCCTGTAACCGAGTTCCCATGTGGGATACCGCAGTCTTTGTGTTCGACACCAATCCCTTGTGGGAGTGAGCCTGCTCGCGATGACGGTCCGACATTCAACATCACTGTTGCCTGACACTCCGCTATCGCGAGCAGGCTCACTCCTACAGGGGATATCAGTGTTCTGAATGGCGGGTTACATACGCAAGACGTGTTACTGGCAACTCACCCGCGCTGACCTATGCTGAAAGGAATACCGAAGGGTATTCGTTCAGAGGTCAACGCCATGAACATCAAAACAAGAAGATACCTCGCCATTTTCCTCACCTGCGCCGCGACGCTGGCGCTGTATGGCACCGCCGCCTGGCGTGTCGAGCAGTTGCGACAACTGCCCCGCGATTACGCGAGCTGTAACTTCGAGCGCTGCATTCCCCACAACGCGACCCTCAACGCCCTTAGATGACGAAGGCGGTCAGGCCTCGTTGTCCTGATCGGCCTTCAAGCGGTCGCGAAAAGCCTTGGGGGAGATCCCCACCCGGCGTCGGAACAAGCGCGTGAAGTTGGTCGGATCGGAAAACCCCAACACGTCAGACATTTCGTAAATGGTCATGCTGGTGTAGGTCAACAAGCGCTTGGCCTCCAGCAACTGACGCTCGTGCATGATCTGCAACGCCGGTTGCCCCGCCAGCTCACGGCAGGTGCCATTGAGGTGGGACACGGAAATCCCCAGCCGATGCGCCAGATCCTCGACCTTGACGTGCTGACGGTACGTCTCTTCCACCAGCTGGATAAATCCGTTGAGGTATTCCCGGGCCCTTTGCGGACGCTGACTGGCGGCGCGGCGCGAAATCACCTGACGGCTGACCCACACCATGATCACGCTGACCAGCGAATGCATGAGCATCTCGCGCGCAGGCTGGTGGCCGGTGTATTCGTCCTGTAGCGCCGAAAACAGGCTGTTGAGGTAGTCGCTTTCCTTGCCCGCCGGGTAACTTTCGGCCTGGGACAGGGTGTTCACCGAGTTGCCCAGTTGCGCCTGAAGATGGGCAACCAGCGGCGCGGCGAGGGTCACGACGAACCCCTCGACGTCCTCGGAAAACCGATAACCATGCACCGATAACGGCGGCAGGATCAGGATGGCCGGTTCAGTCAGTTGCGTCTGTTTGCCTTCGATTTCAAGCTCTGCCTGACCTTTGAATACGAAGAGCAACTGGCATAAATCAGCGTGACGGTGGGGTTTGATTTCCCATTGGTGTTCGCGGCTGCGTTTGGAAATGGTTTCACAGTGCAGCAAGTCGGGGGTCGGCCAGTCCAGGCTTTCACCGTAGAGCTTGAACACTGGAATCGAAGGCAGGTCAGGCTTGTTCATCACTTCAATCCAGGCCTCAAAGGTTACGGGCGATAATCGCACCGATTGGCAGAATGTACAGGTATCGGCTCAGTTTTCACCTTCAATTGACAGACCCGCAAGGGAAAAATGCAAGCACTCGATCCATAAAAATCATTCACCGGCCGTGGTCGCGTGAAGCTTGCGAGTCATAAAAACAATGAAAATGCTGAAAACCCAAATCGCCATCATTGGCGCCGGTCCCGCCGGTTTACTCCTCGGCCAGTTGCTGCATAACGCCGGAATCGACACCCTGATCCTCGAACGCCAGACCCCCGACTATGTGCTCGGGCGAATCCGCGCCGGCGTCCTCGAACAAGGCATGGTAGAGCTGTTGCGGCAGGCCGGGGTGGGTCAGCGCATGGACGCCGAAGGGCTGGTCCATGCTGGTTTCGAACTGGCCCTCGACGGGCGCCGGGTGCACATCGATCTGCAGGCGCTGACCGGTGGCAAAACCGTGATGATCTATGGCCAGACCGAGGTTACCCGCGACCTGATGGCCGCTCGTCGGGAGGCTGGCGCGCAGACCATTTACCAGGCCGCCAACGTCGTACCGCACGGGATGAAAACCGCAGAACCGTTCGTGACGTTCGAGAAGAATGGCGAGACGTATCGCCTCGATTGCGACTACATCGCCGGGTGCGACGGTTTCCATGGGGTGGCGCGGCAGTCGATTCCCACGGAGTGCCTGAAGGTCTTCGAGCGGGTCTACCCGTTTGGCTGGCTCGGCATTCTCGCCGATACGCCGCCAGTCCACGAGGAGTTGGTCTACGCCCGCCACGAGCGCGGTTTCGCCCTGTGCAGCATGCGCTCGGCGACCCGCACGCGTTACTACCTCCAGGTGCCGGCGGACGAGAAGGTCGAGGATTGGTCAGATCAGCGCTTCTGGGATGAACTCAAATCGCGTCTGCCTTCTGCGCTGGCCAACGCCTTGGTGACCGGGCCGTCGATCGAAAAAAGCATCGCGCCGCTGCGCAGTTTTGTGGTCGAACCGATGCAGTACGGGCGGATGTTCCTGGTCGGCGACGCCGCGCACATCGTCCCGCCTACCGGCGCCAAAGGCCTGAACCTGGCGGCCAGCGACGTCAGCACCTTGTTCACTATTTTGCTGAAGGTTTACAGAGAGGGGCGTCTGGATCTGCTGGAAAAGTACTCCGAAATCTGCCTGCGCCGGGTCTGGAAAGCCGAACGGTTTTCCTGGTGGATGACCTCGATGCTGCACCGTTTCGACGATCACGATGCCTTCAGTCAGCGCATCAGCGAGTCGGAACTGGACTACTTCGTCCACTCCGAAGCGGGTCGAAAAACGATTGCAGAAAATTACGTCGGGCTTCCTTGCGAGGCTATCGAATAGCCTGCTACCGACTTACACTGGCGAGCATCCCCGCTCGCTTTGCCCCTTGCGGGTCAATCACCGCCCGCAGGTTCTGCCCGTGACCAATCTCAACCGGCCTGAAACGCCTAAACCGGCCATTCGCAGCGTGTTGATCGCCCTGATGCTGGCGATCTTTCTTGGTGCACTGGACCAGACCATCGTCGCCGTTTCAATGCCCGCCATCTCCGCGCAATTCAAGGACGTCAGCCTGCTGGCCTGGGTGATTTCCGGCTACATGGTGGCGATGACCGTGGCGGTGCCGATCTACGGCAAACTCGGCGATCTGTACGGTCGACGCAAGTTGATGCTGTTCGGCATGGGGCTGTTCACCCTTGCCTCGCTGTTCTGCGGCATGGCCCAAAGCATGGAGCAACTGGTGCTGGCGCGGATCATTCAAGGCATCGGCGCGGGCGGGATGATTTCGGTCAGCCAGGCGATCATCGGCGACATCGTCCCGCCCCGGGAGCGCGGTCGCTATCAGGGTTATTTCAGCAGCATGTACGCCGTGGCCAGTGTCGCCGGCCCGGTGCTCGGCGGCTACATGACCGAATACCTGTCCTGGCGCTGGGTGTTTCTGATCAACCTGCCGCTTGGCCTGGGTGCCTGGCTGGTGGCCAATCGCACGCTGGTGGGTTTGCCCGTGCCACAACGCAAACCGATCATCGATTACCTCGGCACGTTGCTGATGATCATCGGTTTGACGGCCTTGCTGCTGGGCATCACTCAAGTCGGTCAGGGCCACTCGTGGCGCAGCGCCGAAGTGCTGGGCCTGCTCGGGTGTGCGGTGTTGGTATTGGCGCTGTTCGTCTGGCATGAACGCCGGGCGCGGGAGCCGTTGCTGCCGATGCACCTGTTCGCCAACCGCAACGCGATCCTGTGCTGGTGCGCGATTTTCTTCACCAGTTTCCAGGCCATCTCGCTGATCGTGCTGATACCGCTGCGCTTCCAGAGCGTCACCGGTGCCGGAGCCGACAGCGCCGCGCTGCACCTGTTGCCGCTGGCCATGGGTTTGCCAATCGGAGCTTACTGCGCCGGACGCCGGACGTCGGTGACCGGGCGCTACAAACCGATGATCCTGGCCGGCGCCCTCCTCATGCCGATCTCGATTCTCGGCATGGCGTTCAGTCCGCCCCAGGCTTTCGTGCTCAGCAGCCTGTTTATGTTGCTCAGCGGGATCGCCAGCGGCATGCAATTCCCGACGTCCCTGGTCGGAACGCAGAACTCCGTGGAACAACGGGATATCGGCGTCGCCACCAGCACCACCAACCTGTTCCGCTCGCTGGGCGGCGCGGTGGGCGTAGCGTTGATGTCGGCGTTGCTGCTGGCGCTGTTGCAAGATTCGAGCTTCGCCCACCTGGCCGGTTCGTCGCTGATTGCCGAGGGCAGTTCGGGGAATGTGTTGCTGGATGGTTTGAACGCTGCGCCGGGGGATGCGCAGAACGCCTTGCGCGCCGAGTTGCTGCTGACCTTCCAGCATTTGTTGATGGTCAGTGCGGCGGTGTCGCTGTTGGGGTTGGCGGCGGCGGTTGCGATGCCGAATATGATGTTGCGGGGGCGTGAGGATAAGGTTCGATAGATAGACCGAGTTGCGGCCTTCGCGGGCAAGCCTCGCTCCTACAGGGATTGCGCTTTACCTGTAGGAGCGAGCGATGCGGCGATCCGACTTGCCCGCGAAGGCGTCCTCACAGACACCAATGAATCAAGGGCTGTAATACCCGACAGCCACCAGAAAATGCCCGACCTTTTTCAGGTAGGCATGCTTGTCTTCAACCTTGCCGGTCACCGGGTTTTTCCAGCGGTATTCGTATTCGCCGTCATCCTGTTTGGCAATCAATGCCAGGATCGGCTCGCCCACCGGTTTTCCTTCCGGGTCCTTGATCTTGCCGAAGTCGGTATTGATCAGCCGCAGATTGGTGCCGTGGGCCACGTAACGCTGGGTGTTCAGGTCGACGACGAACACGTACAGGTCATCCTGCAAGTAACCACCCTTCAGGGAGTTGATCGCGGTCAGCGTGCCCTTCTCGTCCTTGGCCAGATCCGTTGACGCTTTGTTCAGCAAGGCCATCGCCTGCTCCGCCGACGCCCGTGGCAGGTAGTAACCCACGGCCAGAATCCGCTGGCCAACGCGCTGATAGAACACATGTTTGCGCTCGACCTTGCCGTCGGACCAGTTCTGCCAGCGGTATTCAGCCTGTTGAATGCCATTGCCCTCCGGCACGTTCAAGGCGTCCTTGAAGGCCTTCTGCAAATCCGGGCCGAGGGTTTCGGACACATCCCGCCCGATCAACGCCGAAGACGGCCCGCCGCTGGCGAGCATCACGCCCTTGGTATCGACCACGAAGACGTAACGATCCTTGTCAACAAACTCGCCCTGGCGGCTGAAGGCTGCGAAGGCCTTGTCGCCGTTGTCGTGGTAATACGCCAGGGCTTTTTCCAGCAAGGCTTTGGCGGCCTGGCTGTCGTCCTTTTCCACTGTGGCGGCTTGAACCTGCCCCAGACACAGCAAAAGCATCCCGCCCAGCACGGCTAATTTGTGCAGAACCCCCATCATGCATCCCTCGTTCTTGTCGGTGTTTCAAGAGCGTAGACGGCAATGGGATATGTACGAACATTCAGGAATGCGCAAAGGCTGCGTCCGGCTCTGTCGCAGCTGACGAGCCCCAGCGAGGCTGCGTCCGGCTGCGAAGCAGTCGTAAATCCTGAGAACGAGATTTACCTGAAAAACATATCGCCTGATCTCGCGACGGCTTCGCCGCCGAACGCAGCCTCGCTGGCGCTCGACAGCTGCTACATCGGCCTGTTTAAGGCTTACTGCCGGGCGCGGAGCTGTTGCTGCAGATTCTGAATCTGCGCCTGAAGCGTGTTGATGTTGCGGGTGGTCTGCCCGCGGAAGGCGTCGAACTCCGCCGTATTGGTGGTGCCTTGCGCAGGAGTTGGGCGGTTGTCCTGCTCGCTTTTGAGCACGATCATGTCCTGTTCCAGACGCTCGATGGCGGCGCTTGGGTTGCCTTGTTTCTTCAGTGCAACGATGTCGGCGCCGAGGCTTTTGAGCTGGGCGTCGAATTTACTGCTGTCGTCCGGGGCGCTTTTCAGCGCGGCCAACTCGGTGTTCAAGGCGTTGACCTGCGCCTGCAATTGCGTATTGGCGGTCTGGTGTTCGGTGCTCTGGGCGGTCATCTGCGCCAGGCGCTTGTCCAGATCGGTGGTTTGCGCGGTCATCTGTGCCAGACGCTTGTCCAGATCGCTGGTCTGACCGACAACGCCTTGCTGCTGCTTGCCTTGATCCAGCAGTTGGGTTTCCAGCTGCTTGATTTGCAGCTTCAAGGCTTCGCTGTCGCTGGTGACGTTGGTCTGGCTGGCGACAACCTTGCCGGAAATATCCTGCAACCGCCCCGCCGCATCCTCACTGATGCGCGCGAAACTTTCCTGGGTGGCCACCAGTTGCTGTTCCATCAGCGAAATCTGCTGAAAGCTCCACCAGGCAAGGCCGGCGAAGGCAAAGAACAAGGCGCCTACCAAGGCCCACAGAGGACCGGTGCTGGCACTTTTGACTTTGACCACCGGCGCCGTCCGCGAGTGCACGGAGGTGCGAGCAGTGGTCGGAAAATCATCGTCATCGGGGACGTCTGCGCGCAGGCTCGGTAAATCGAAGTCGTCGTTGGCATCGTTACGCATGGACATTGAGTCAACCTTTGTAGAACGCGGTGATGGCTGTATGCGGCGAGTATAAACCCCACTGCCGCACCGATTGACCCTCAACGCCAAACTCGGTTCAGTGCTGGCAGACGGGCAACTGGAAAGTCAGCGAATGTCCTGGGCCTTCCACCAGCCGCAGAATTCATCAAGGGCCGTCCAGAGACTGACTTTCGGATCGTAATCCAGATAATGCCGGGCGCGGCTGATGTCCAGGGTGAAATTTTTGTTCATGACCTGCATGCCCAGTCGCGACAGCGTCGGCTCGGGACGGCCCGGCCACAACTTGCATACCCCTTCGTTGAGCGCGGCAACGCTGTAGGCCAGACCGTAAGAACGGTAGCGCGTCACTTGTGGGACTTCCATTTTGCGCATGACGTAATTGACCACATCCCACAACGGTACCGGCGTACCGTTGCTGATGTTGTAGGCCTTGCCCAGTGCCGAACCGCTGGCCAGCAAGCTGCTAAGCAACGCCTCGTTGAGATTTTGCATGCTGGTGAAATCGACCTTGTTCAGGCCGTTGCCGATGATCGCCAGGCGTCCCTTGCGCTGCATCTTCAGCAGGCGCGGGAAGATGCTCATGTCACCCGCCCCCGTCACGAAGCGCGGGCGCAAGGCCAGGGTTTCGAGGCCGAATTCCTGAGCACCAAAGACTTTTTGCTCGGCGAGGAATTTGGTGGCGGCATAGGGATGCTTGAACCGTTTAGGCACCTGTTCTTCGGTCAGCCCCAGATGATCACGGCCATCGAAGTAGATCGACGGCGACGACAAATGCACCAGGCGTCGAACGCGCTGCTTCAGACAGGCCTCGACCACGTTTTCGGTGACTTGCACGTTGCCTTGGTGAAAGTCCTGATAACGCCCCCACACACCGACCGCGCCGGCGCAATGCACCACGGCTTCGACATCGGAACACAGCTCGCGCGCCAGTTCCGGGTCGCTCAAGTCGCCCTGGATGAACTCGGCGCCACGGCGCACCAGGTGTTCGACGCTTTCGGCCCGGCGACCGTTGACCCGCACGTCCAGGCCCTGCTCCAGGGCGAAACGCGCAAAGCGTCCGCCAATGAAGCCGCTTGCGCCGGTGACCAGAATTTTCATGTAGAGCTCCGATGTCTTTCGTTTTGCGTAATGCGTGAGTCTTGACGCTGCCCGTCAGTCCAACGGCACCAGCCATTGCCTGGATGAGCGCACCAATTGATCGGTCAACAACCCCAGAAGCTGACCGCCGTTGCGCCAATGATGCCAGTACAGCGGCACATCGATGGGCTTATCTGGCAAAAGCTCCTGCAATACACCGCGTTCCAGTTGCTCGCGCACCTGCAATTCAGGCACCAGGCCCCAGCCAAGTCCGGCTTCGGTCAAACGAATGAAGCCTTCAGACGATGGGCATAAATGGTGCTCGAAACCGCCATCAACACCGAGGGACGCGAGGTAGCGATGCTGTAGGAAATCGTCCGGGCCGAACACCAGCGCCGGGGTCTTCGCCAGCAGATCAGCCCGCACGCCTTCAGGAAAATGCCGCGCGATGAACGCCGGGCTGGCCAGCGCTCGATAACGCATGGCGCCCAATAACACGCTGCGCGCGCCAGCCACTGGACGCTCGCTGGCGCAGATACACGCGGCCACTTCCCCAGCACGCATGCGTTTGAGTCCGACCGTCTGGTCTTCGACGACCAGATCCAGCAGCAGGTGTTGCTCAGCGCAGAAATCACTGACGGCTGCGGCCCACCACGTGGCAAGGCTGTCGGCGTTAAGGGCGATGCGCAGACGCTCCGGCAGGCCTTCTTCATCCAGCGCCGGGACCAGCGTCTGTAGATCGCGTTCAAGCAAACGCACCTGCTGGACATGGTTGAGCAACCGCCGACCAATCGCGGTGGGCGCCGGCGGTGTGACCCGCACCAACACCGGCTGGCCGACCCGTGCTTCCAGCAGTTTGATGCGCTGGGAGATCGCCGACTGCGACAAACCCAACACCTGCGCGGCGCGTTCAAATCCAGCCTGCTCGACCACCGCGGCCAAGGCAGAAAGCAATTTATAGTCGAACATCAGTTTTCCTAATGAGCGATCAGCATGATTGGTTTTTCTTATACAGCGTTGCACTGGAGAATGGCCAGCAAGAACTCTTGAACAAGGATCACCGACATGGCTGGCGAAACTTCATTGGCAACGCTGCTGCGCAGCATGAGCCCGCAGCTCAACGACGGCGAATACGTGTTCTGCACGCTGCGCGACGGCCAGTTGCCCGCCGGTCTCGAGATCGTCGGCAGCTTTCGCGAGCAGGAAGGCCTGACAGTGATTCTGGAACGTTCCCACGCCGAACAGGCCGGTTTCAGCTTCGACTACGTCGCGGCCTGGATCACCTTGAACGTGCACTCGGCCCTCGAAGCCGTCGGCCTGACCGCCGCCTTCGCCACGGCATTGGGCCAGGCCGGCATCAGTTGCAACGTGATCGCCGGTTACTACCACGATCACCTGTTCGTCGGTCAGGCCGATGCCCAACGCGCCCTGCAAGTACTGCGGGATCTGGCGGCCAACGCGGAGTAAACCTTATGTGGCAAAGCTATGTGAACGGCCTGCTGGTGGCCGCGGGGCTGATTATGGCGATCGGCACCCAGAATGCGTTTGTGCTGGCGCAAAGCCTGCGGCGTGAACACCACCTGCCGGTGGCGGCGTTGTGCGTGACCTGCGATGCCTTATTGGTTGCCGCCGGGGTGTTCGGGCTGGCGACGGTGCTGGCGCAAAACCCGACCCTGCTGGCGGTCGCCCGCTGGGGAGGCGCCGTATTTTTGATCTGGTATGGCAGTCAGGCGCTGCGTCGGGCCTGTTCAAAACAAAGCCTGCAACAAGGTAAAAACCAGACCGCGCGCTCCCTGCGCGCGGTGATGCTCAGTGCCCTTGCCGTGACCCTGCTCAATCCGCACGTTTATCTGGATACGGTGCTGTTGATCGGCTCTCTCGGCGCGCAACAAACCGAGCCCGGCGCTTATGTGGTGGGGGCCGCGAGCGCGTCGTTGTTGTGGTTTTTCACCTTGGCACTGGGCGCCGCATGGTTGGCACCCTGGCTGGCCCGGCCCAGCACCTGGCGGATTCTCGATCTGTTGGTGGCGGTGATGATGTTTGCAGTGGCGTTTCAATTAATCGTAGCGCCCTGATTATTCCAAAAGGCTCTGGAACCTCTATTCCACACAGTTGTTGCGTGGTTATGCCGCACCCCCGGTGCTATGATCCGATCCGATGCGCCGCAAAGAGTACAAACTCCCCGGCGCTTGTCTGGCCGCCCGTGATCGGCCTTGCGCTCACCGCAACTGACCTGATTAGGAGAATCATCATGGCTTTCGAATTGCCGCCGCTGCCTTACGCACACGATGCCCTGCAGCCGCACATTTCCAAGGAAACTCTGGAATACCACCACGACAAGCACCACAACACCTACGTCGTGAACCTGAACAACCTGGTGCCAGGCACCGAGTTCGAAGGCAAGACTCTGGAAGAAATCGTCAAATCTTCCTCGGGCGGTATCTTCAACAACGCCGCTCAGGTCTGGAACCACACTTTCTACTGGAACTGCCTGGCGCCAAACGCCGGTGGTCAACCAACCGGCGCGCTGGCTGAAGCCATCAACGCTTCCTTCGGTTCGTTCGACAAGTTCAAAGAAGAATTCAGCAAAACCTCCATCGGCACCTTCGGTTCCGGTTGGGGCTGGCTGGTGAAAAAGGCTGACGGTTCCCTGGCCCTGGCCAGCACCATCGGCGCCGGCAACCCGCTGACCAGCGGCGACACCCCGCTGCTGACCTGCGACGTCTGGGAACACGCTTACTACATCGACTACCGCAACGTTCGTCCGAAATACGTCGAAGCGTTCTGGAACCTGGTCAACTGGAAATTCGTGGCTGAGCAATTTGAAGGCAAAACCTTCAAGGCTTAAGATCGATGCCAGACAAGAAGCCCGGCTTTTATGCCGGGTTTTTTTATGGGCTGGAGAACAGTCAGAGAGCCCTGAGCGGCCTTGAAAAATGGGTCGGCTGTCCGGCCGCCTCGCGAGCAGGCTCGCTCCTATAGTGGGTACGGGTGGACACACCATTTATGAAACCCACTCGATCTCCTGTAGGAGCGAGCCTGCTCGCGATGAACGATAACGCGGTCTTTGAACTACTACGCCGGATCGACGTTATCCAAGGCTCGGTTCACCGCCAACTCCGCCAGCATGATGATCTGCTGAATGGCCAATACCGTGTGACGCTGCGGGCCGATCAGGTTCGCGGCGAAATCACTGGCCATGACGCTCGCCGAGGCCAGGGACTCACAGGCTTGGACCAGGAGACTTTCGCTGTCCATTTCTGGGGCGATCATGAACATCGTGCTGGGGCGACGGGGTTTTTCGATGTATTGGTCGGGCGGGTCGAGGTAGTAATCGAGGGCGCGTTTAATGGCTTCGCGGTCGCTGAGGAGCGCTTCGGCTTCGGAGGCTTCGGTGTTGGGGGTGGTGGTGTTGAAGGGTGGGTCGGGAATTAATTTGTCCATTGAATTTCTCCAGCGTTGGAGCCTCCACTTGCCGCTTCTCACACGGCGAAGAGGTGGCAGCTATGTGCGAGGTGAGAAGACCGGTTATGGACACCCGGCCGGACCGAAGTCCGCCCGCACACAGCCGCCATAACGCATTTACTGGCAGCGAGTAAGCTGGCGGCGATTATGCGTGTACAGACACTGGATGACCATAAGTTACCGGGCTCTCACACCCGATCGCTGAGTTTCAGCGACAGCCAGAGGTTAGAGAGACTGCTTCCTACCCGGCAACCTGAAAAGTGCGTGGGAAATCGCTGTGCTTTTTACACATCTTTCAACACACAAAAATGGAACGCGGAGCGTCCCTGGCTGCATTCCCGTGCGGAGCGTAGGGAACGATCAATCGGGACAGCAGAAAGAGATTGGTCGGCTGTCAGGCCGCCATCGCGAGCAGGCTCACTCCCACAGTGGATTGATGTACATCTGCAAGATAATGGCGGCTGTCAGGCCGCTTTCGCAGGCAAGCCAGCTCCCACAGGGTTCGGTGAACACCTGCAAGAGATTGGTCGGCTGTCAGGCCGCCTTCGCGGGCAAGCCTCGCTCCTACATAAAGCAGAGCGGCGTGCGGCTTTTGCTTCTCACCACTCAACAGGCCGAGCGTTAGCTCGCCTGCTTTTGATTTTGATCTGCCCGCCCCTTTCGGGAGGCTGAGTGGAGGTGTTCATCCGGGGAGTGGCGCGCAGCGCCGTTCGACGCAGTCGAACACGCTGCATGTAGGTCGTCGCGAAGCAGACCGGAGGGCAGTGTCCCCGGATGGATACCGGAACGAAGGAACGCCGAGCCCAGGCGAGGGGCCGGACGCTTGGGGCGAGCCTTTTTGGGTACTTTTTTGGCGTTTGAAAAATCGGCATAGGAGGCGGCCATCTGGCCGCGCCCCTGCCACACCACCCGGCATGCGGGTCCGCACCGGGCGGTTCGAGAAGTTGAGGTCAGCAGAGTCGAGGCAGACCCAGCCGGTCGAACCACGCC
>NZ_SISB01000062.1 GCF_004310295.1 Pseudomonas sp. BGI-2
AGATCGGATTGAGTTTGGTAACTTCTTGAAGGGCGTTTTGTAGGGACATGAAGCGGGCTCATAAAAACATAAGCCCGTTTCTATTACTGCTGGGCGGGCAAGTCAATTTCTTAACTGACTGGCATTAGGGCTAGCCTCGCTCCTACAGTTGATGACAAATCCATGTCAGGAGCGAGCGGTGCGGCGGTCCGACTTGCCCGCGAAGACGGTCTACCAGCCGCCACAAATTTCAGGGTTTAGCCCTTGCCTTTGGTCCGAGTCATATTCGGCCCGCCATTTTTCTCAAGATGCTCAATGATGATCCCCGCCACGTTCTTCCCGGTGGTGGTCTCAATCCCTTCCAGGCCCGGCGATGAGTTCACTTCCATCACCAGCGGCCCGTGATTGGAACGCAGGATATCCACACCTGCCACCGCCAACCCCATGACCTTCGCCGCGCGCAACGCAGTCATGCGTTCTTCCGGTGTGATCTTGATCAGGCTGGCGCTGCCACCCCGATGCAGGTTGGAGCGGAATTCCCCAGGCTTGGCCTGGCGCTTCATCGCCGCGATCACCTTGTCACCGACCACGAAGCAGCGAATGTCCGCGCCACCGGCTTCCTTGATGTATTCCTGAACCATGATGTTCTGCTTCAGGCCCATGAAGGCTTCAATCACCGACTCTGCCGCCGTCGCTGTTTCACACAACACCACACCGATGCCTTGCGTACCTTCCAGCACCTTGATCACCAGCGGTGCGCCGTTGACCATGTCGATCAGGTCGGGAATGTCATCCGGGGAGTGCGCAAACCCGGTCACCGGCAAACCGATTCCCCGGCGTGAGAGCAATTGCAGCGACCGCAGCTTGTCCCGCGAACGGGCGATGGCCACAGATTCGTTGAGCGGGAAAACCCCCATCATTTCGAACTGACGCAACACCGCGCAGCCATAAAAAGTCACAGACGCACCGATCCGCGGGATCACCGCGTCGAAACCCTCCAGCGGCTTGCCGCGGTAGTGGATCTGCGGCTTGTGGCTGGCAATGTTCATATAGGCGCGCAGGGTGTCGATCACCACCATTTCATGGCCACGCTCGGTACCGGCTTCGACCAGACGACGAGTGGAATACAGACGCGGGTTCCGCGACAGCACAGCGATCTTCATGCAACACCTGTGGAAGAGGTAGATACCGGGAACACCGGCTTGTCTTGTACGTACTTGATGCCCGGATTGACCACCAATTGGCCGTCGATCAAGGCTTTGGAACCGAGTAGCAGGCGATAACGCATGGACTTGCGGCAGGCGAGGGTGAATTCGACCCGCCATACCCGATCACCCAGGGCCAGTGTGGTGCTGACCACATAGCGCATCTGCGCGTGACCGTTGGAGCTTTTAATGGTTTTGCGCGTCACCAGTGGCGCCTCGCAGCGTCGATGACGCAACTGCACCACCGTGCCCAGGTGCGCGGTGAAGCGCACCCAGCTTTCACCGTCGCGCTCGAACGGCTCGATGTCAGTGGCATGCAGGCTTGAGGTACTGGCACCGGTATCGATTTTTGCGCGCAGGCCCGCGACTCCCAAATCCGGGAGCGCCACCCACTCGCGCAGACCGATAACGGTCAAATGGTCAAATGTCTTCAATAGGAAAAAACCGGCGATTAACGCGTCCAGGCCTCAGGCGTTACCTGGGCCAACGCTTTGAATGCAGGCTTGGCGAACCAGTAACCCTGCATCAGAAATATTCCACAGTCCGCCAGGAAATCCCGTTCTCCGGCGCTTTCGATGCCTTCGGCGATGACTGTAACGTTCAACTCCGCACAGATTGTGACAATCCCTCGAACGATAGCCTGACGAACACGATCGCGGTCGACATCGCGGATCAGTGCCATGTCGAGTTTGATCAGGTCCGGTTGGAAATCAGCCAGCAGATTGAGCCCCGAGTAGCCCGCGCCGAAATCGTCGATGGCGGTCTTGAAGCCGAATTCGCGGTATTCACGCAGAATATTAGTCAAATGGCGATAGTTATCTACGTGCTGGCTTTCCAGGGTTTCGAAAATCAGACGGCTGATGGGGAAGTTGTGTTTTTTCGCGGCCTCCAGGGTGCTACGAATGCACAGTTCCGGGCGGTACACGGCGTTGGGCATGAAGTTGATCGACAAGTGTGTCTGCATGTTTAAATTGGCCGCCCCCTCTATGGCACGGGTCCGGCACAGCTGGTCGAAACGGTAGCGATTCTCCTCGGTGACCTGGTCGAGCACTGACAGTGCGCCTTCTCCGGCAAGGCCGCGCACCAAGGCTTCATGAGCAAAAATCGACCGATCGCGCAGATCGACGATCGGTTGGTAGGCAAAAGAAAAATCGAAGCCCAGCGGCTCGCTTTGCTGACAGCCCTGGCAACCGCTCTGCTGCGAGGTCAATGAAGACGGAAATATAGTCACTCGATCACTCCATACCGGTTAGCCGGCCAAGATCACAGTCTATCGGGAGGGCCGAGTTCTTGCGCCCGACAGAAACGGTAGTACAGTTCCGACTATTGGCTGAAAGAGGAATTCCAGTGGCACAAAAACAGGAAGAGGACGACAAGGTCCGTCTCGATAAGTGGTTGTGGGCTGCGCGTTTTTATAAAACACGTGCCTTGGCCAAGGCGGCGATTGAAAGCGGCAAGGTGCATTGCCGGGGTGAGCGTTGCAAACCAGGCAAGGAGCCGAGGGTCGGCGACGAGTTTCAGATTCGTGCAGGGTTCGAGGAGCGCACGGTAGTGGTTCAGGCGCTCTCGATTGTGCGTCGCGGCGCGCCAGAGGCTCAGGCCTTGTATGCGGAAACCGACGCCAGCATCGCCAAGCGCGAAGCGGCCGCGGCCATGCGCAAGGCGGGTGCGTTGGGCGTGAGCACCGATGGCAAGCCGAGCAAGAAACAGCGGCGGGATTTGTTCAAGTTTCGCGGCAGTAGCAACGACGAGTAATCCAGTTGCTTCTGTGTTGTCCGCGCTGACGCTTTCGCGAGCAGGCTCGCTCCCACATTGGATCGTTGTCGAACACAAAAACTGTATTCATTGAAGATCTACTGGGGGAGTGAGCCTGCTCGCGATCGAGTGCGCAGCACTCCAGAATCAGGCGCTACGCATCCCAATCATCCACGAAACTCCCAATGTCGAACGGGCGCAGACTTGCAATCGCCCAGATGCGTAGCCATATCGGGTAACTGCCCAGCGGCGCATTCAGCAGCTGAAATAGCCACTCGTCGAAAATCAAACACAGCATCTGACCCGTAGGCCATAACCAGAAGGCCAGCAGCGTCAGAGGTACAAATTTGCACAGAGCCAACCGGCAGCAGGTTCCACCTTGCTTGGAACAAGTCCGGATTGTTCATAAAATGCCTCCCATGGCTGAACATCGCGCACCAAGTGTGGTGCTGCACAGGCGCAAATTTCACGTTTTGTAACCATTTGTCATTACTTCAGAACCTAGACCTATGACCGATCTACCGGATACCGACTACACCCAACGCTTCATCTTCGATGACAGCGACACCCGCGGCGAGCTGGTTTCGTTGGAACGGAGTTACGCCGAAGTCCTCGCCAAACACCCGTATCCGGAGCCGGTCGCGCAATTGCTCGGCGAGCTGATGGCGGCCGCGTCGTTGCTGGTCGGCACCTTGAAGTTCGATGGTTTGCTGATTCTTCAGGCCCGTTCCGACGGCCCGATTCCGCTGCTGATGATCGAGTGCTCCAGCGAGCGCGAAATCCGTGGCCTGGCCCGTTACGAAGCCGACCGGATCGCCCCCGACGCAACGCTTGCCGACCTGATGCCCAACGGCGTGCTGGCGTTGACCATCGACCCGACACAAGGCCAGCGTTACCAAGGCATTGTTGATCTGGATGGCGAAACCCTGTCGGAGTGCTTCACTAATTACTTCGTCATGTCGCAACAGGTTGGCACCCGTTTCTGGCTGTACGCCGATGGCCGTCGCGCCCGTGGCCTGTTGCTGCAGCAACTGCCTGCTGATCGTTTGAAAGACGAAGAAGAACGCGCCGCCAGCTGGCAGCACATCACCGCGCTGGGCGGTACGCTGACCGCCGACGAATTGCTGAGCCTGGACAACGAAACCGTGCTCCATCGCCTCTACCACGAGGAGCAGGTACGTCTGTTCGACGTGCAGAAACTGCGTTTCCGTTGCAGTTGCTCGCGAGAACGTTCAGGCAATGCTCTGGTCAGTCTGGGTATGGAAGACGCGCAAGCGCTGGTCATCGAGCTCGGCGGCAACATCGAGATCGATTGCCAATTCTGCAACCAGCGGTACCTGTTTGATGCGGCCGATATCAGCCAATTGTTCGCTGGCGCGGGGGTCGATACGCCGTCAGATACCCGTCACTAAACCGGTTCAGCGCAGGTAAATTCACTGCTCAGCGCCGGAATAACGCCGTTCTGACGGGAGGGCCCTACTATTTTTGGGCTTTTCTGGCATAATCCGGCCCACTTTTTTCGCGGTAGTAGTGCACGACTTTCTACTACAAAACGTTTGGAGCACTCGGCCACTGGCCGACGGGGAACCTCATGACGCAAGCCAATAACGCCGTGTACACCGATCTGAGTGTTGATGATCTGGTTAAAGAAGCCCTGAATCGCGGTGAAGGCGAGCTTGCCGACACTGGCGCGCTGGTTGTTCGCACCGGTCACCGTACCGGCCGCTCGCCAGTCGATCGTTTCATCGTTGAAGAGCCGTCCACTCAGGCCGCCATTGCCTGGGGCCCGATCAACCGCAAGTTCCCGGCCGACAAGTTCGATGCCCTGTGGGACCGCGTCGAGGCCTTCAACAACGCGCAAGAGCATTTCGTTTCCCACGTCCATGTAGGCGCGTCCGAAGATCACTACCTGGCCGTGAAAATGACCACGCAGACTGCCTGGCAGAACCTGTTCGGTCGTTGCCTGTTCATCAACCCGGCCCAGTACAACCCGGCTGGCCGTGAAGAGTGGCAAGTGCTCAACGTCGCCAACTTCGAATGCGTTCCAGAGCGTGATGGCACCAACTCCGATGGTTGCGTGATCCTCAACTTCGCACAGAAGAAAGTGCTGATCGCCGGCATGCGCTACGCCGGTGAAATGAAAAAAGCCATGTTCTCGGTGCAAAACTTCCTGCTGCCGGCCGCCGACGTGCTGCCAATGCACTGCGCTGCCAACATCGGTGAAGCGGGCGACGTGACCCTGTTCTTCGGTCTGTCCGGCACCGGTAAAACCACCCTGTCCGCCGACGAAAGCCGTTACCTGATCGGTGACGACGAACACGGCTGGGGCGAAGGCGTTGTCTTCAACATCGAAGGCGGTTGCTATGCCAAGTGCATCGACCTGTCCGAGAAGAACGAGCCGGTCATCTGGAAAGCCATCAAGCACGGCGCAGTCCTGGAAAACGTCGTTATCGATGACGCCAAGCACGCCGATTACACTGATGTCAGCCTGACCCAGAACAGCCGTGCCGCCTACCCGCTGGAGCACGTTGCCAAGCGTTCCGAGAAAAACCTCGGTGGCGAGCCAAACGCTGTGATCTTCCTGACCTGCGACCTGACCGGCGTACTGCCGCCAGTTTCGATCCTCAGCGAAGAACAAGCGGCCTACCACTTCCTGTCCGGCTACACCGCGCTGGTGGGCTCGACTGAAATGGGTTCCGGCAGCGGCATCAAGTCGACCTTCTCCACCTGCTTCGGCGCACCGTTCTTCCCGCGTCCGGCCGGCGAGTACGCAGAACTGCTGATCAAGCGCATCCGCGGCTTTGGCTCCAAGGTCTACCTGGTCAACACCGGCTGGACCGGCGGCGGCTACGGCGTCGGCAAACGCTTCAACATCCCGACCACGCGTGGCGTGATTGCAGCGATCCAGAGCGGTGCTTTGATCGGTGCTGAAACCGAGCACCTCGACACCATCAACCTGGACGTGCCGTTGGTTGTGCCGGGCGTTGAGACTGGCCTGTTGAACCCGCGCAACACCTGGGCTGACAAGGCTGCTTATGATGAAGCGGCTAAGGCATTGGCTGGGTTGTTTGTTGAGAACTTCAAGAAGTTTGAAGTGAGCGACGCGATCAAGGCTGCTGGGCCTAAGTTGTAAGGCTTGGATTTAGTGAATGAAAAAGCCGCCCTTTGAGGGCGGCTTTTTTGTGGGCGTTCGGGTCAGGTTTTCAGGTGTAAAACGAACGCGCCGACCAAGACCAAAACCACGCCAAGCACCTGTGTTTTCGCCAGCCTCTCCTTGAAGAACACGTATCCCAGAATCGCCGCAATTCCTCCGGACAGCGTGCTGATCACGGTCACCACGGAAACCGATCCCGCCACCGCGCCCCAGGCAAATGAAGAGAACCCACCGAGGTTCATCAGACTGGCACCTGTTAACGTCATGCAGTTTTTCAACGGCGGAATTTTCAAGCCATCCTTGATCTTCAACACCATGACAACCAGCACGATCAGCCCGATCAGATACGCAAGCCAAAGCATCGTCACCGGACCCAGCACCGGCAGAACGAAGCGGCCTTGCAGCCAAAAACTGGTGCCATAAAAAACAGCCGCCAACAGCGCATAGGCAATCGAACTGCTGGCCTGAGTGGTGTGTGGAAGTTTCGAGTCAGAGTGGATGCTGGAAAGGACAACTCCGACCACGCACAGCGCGATGCACAGCAACTGGACCAGGCTGATCTGTTCACCGCCCGCCCAGGACAGCAACGTGGTGACCACACCGTAAGACGTTACCAGCGGCGCCACAATAGAGGCCTTGCCGAGGGCGAACGCCTTGGACAAGGCCAGGGCACCGGACACGGTCAACACAGCGGCGACAATGCCGATCAGCCAGACATCGAGCGATGCCGACATCGATTTGAGAATGAAGGCAGGAAAAGCGATCAGCAACAGGCTCATGATGCTGAAGCCCAGCGCCTGACCGAAATACACCGCGCGCTTGACGCCGACCGCGCGGGCGTTCAAACCCACCAGAAAATCCGTGCCGCCCCAAAGCAAGGCAGCGAGCAAACCCATCAATACGTCCACGCTATGTCCTTTTAGGTGTGTTTGGGGAGCGCATCGTAACCTTGGGTTGGAAGTGGCGATAGCTGGTGAAATCGAGGAGAGCGGTTTCCCAGTATTAAATCCTCGCACGCGCCCCAATCTACATGCCTCGTTATGTGTTGGATTCAGGCTTCTTTTTTTCCGTAGATAAAGCGGAGAAAGCGTGGGTATTCAGTGGGAAGTCGTCCGGGTCAAACCCGCTGTAATCTGACCCACGAACAACACCACCTGTCTGAGAGCCGAATGGTTTGCTTACCTTGGCGGTAGTGGTGCTTTGTTCGTGTCTGGTTTTTTTGATCTTTGGACTTGGGGCTCGACTTAACTGAGCGTCCTGTAATCGACGTCCCATCTCATCGGATTCGCCAAGCTTGTTCAAGTCTTGCTCCAGACTCAATACCTGCATCACTGACAGATACGCCCCCATTGTTACCCCAGCAGCACCCGACTCCAGTGAGCGTAAAGTCATGACAGACATACCCGCTCGCTCTGCCACCATTTTGGCGGTCAGCCTTCGACGTAAACGAGCCAGTTTCAGGCGTCCTCCGAACTCGGTAAGCAGTCGTTTAGTACGAGGAAGCAGTGGCGCTGTTTTTCTAGCCATGCAGCTAATATTCCTTCACTTCTGAGGTGATAGCGCCAGAATAATTGCAGTTATGCAGGCTGGCTCAGCTGCTGCAGCTGCTTTATTGGCTTTCCAGTTCCTGTGTATCCCAGCACTGCGCCTTGACCGCTTGATAAAGCATGCCGATGGTCAGCGGGACTTTGTCGCCGCGACCCTTTGCCTTTCGCTTCAGATGCACATCAAACCCCTCCGGCTGAAAGTAGCGATAGGCGTCGTAGTCCACGAGGTCGATCCCGAACTGCTCTTCCAGCGCTTCCATCAAATTCCGTGCATCTGCGCCGTTGCAGCCCAGGTCGAAGTTGATCGAGGTAGTGAGGCTGATGGTTTTGCGTTCTGGCAGGCCGAGTTCTTCGTGCAGTAGTTGCATGAGCAGGTGCATGATGTGGTCGTCGGGGAAGTTGGGGGCGAGGTTCATGGAGCGTCTTCCGTTAGGGGTGTTTCGATGAGACGGATTAAGCCTGATTTTGCGGTGCGTTTGATGTTGATCAGTGCTGTGTACCTGGTGCGCGCGGAAAGGTTGGCGCTCGCCGCGTAGGATTTCGTTCATCTGTTGCACGCTTTCCATTAGCTCATCAAAAAACTTGCTCATGGTTATCTCCGGTGCTCGACGCTTGACGCTCAGTGTTCCAAGAGCCGAACGCGGAGCGTCCGTAGAGGCATTCCCACGCAGAGCGTGGGAACGATCTTCACTCGGCGTCAGGCAGGTGCTTTCCAGTCCATCATGCGTTGTTGGGCGACTTGGAGCAGGTCGCAGCCGTCCTGGGCTAAGAGGAAGAGCGCGTGGGTGATGTGCGGGATGTCTTCGACGTCGCCGTGTTTGAAGCAAACGCAGTGCAGGGTTTTGAGAAGGTCACTGGAGGCTCGGATGCGCTGGAGGGCGGCTTCGAGGATGTCCTGAGGGTTGGCCTCTGTGTCGATGACCAGGGGCGGGGAATCGGTGAGGTTGGTTTTGAGTGGACGGTAGCGTTCGGTGAGCTCATTAAATGCGTTCATTGTGCAAACTCTCAAATGAATCAAAAAAGGTGTCGCCACCATCGTGACCAAGCGATGGGAGGCGGACTGTGTTCGGGTTGGTCAACCGGTGAGAGAGCACACATTTGCCGGCACGCCCGAAGGCGTCCCAAACACAGCCACCATAAAATATGCAGACACTTGAGGTGTCGGCAGCATACAACGGAAGCGTATCTGTGCTCCATTCGGGTGACCAAGCCCGAGCCGCTGAATCAGCAGCGACAGTCACGACTATAGATACGAGCCACCAGCCAGCGATAGACGACAAAGAGTCCCCGCTTGTAGGAACGGGCCGAACCTTCGTTAGGCCCTTTCTATAGGATTATTCCGCGACGTATTTTCTCGCGTTTTTCCGCCATCAGCTTCCTTGCGTCCTCATCAGAAATGCTCGGCCGTGGATCATCAATGCTGGCCTGAACCTGCCTGATGAACCACGCCTCGTAGGCAGCCTTGTCGATGGGAGCCTCACAGCATTCGGGTGGTGCTTTTTCCTTCATCGGTTTCACCTCTGATTGTTTACAGTGAGCTGCCGACTCCCGCACCCATCACTCAACCAATGTGCTTATACGCAGCAACATCCAGCAGGCTAGTGCTCAACCCGGTCGCCGGCGCGTAGATCGTGCCTTTCACCGTCGAGAAGCTGACCCCTTTGCTGCCCAGCGAAACGTAGCGTTCGCCTTGATCCAGTTCGGTGAAGTAGGTGTAGGAGTATTTGTGCATCAGCTGGTACTTCGCTTCGTCGCGGGCCACGGCGTTGCTGAGGTTTTCCAGGTCGGCTTGGGTCAGGTTCAACGGTTTGTTCAACTGCACCCCCCAACGCTTGAGGCAGACTTCGGCGAGGTGGCGGACGATCCGGCCTGGCTCGGCCAGGGTTTTCGGGCCGTTGGCGCCAGTAGGGGAGGCGTTGCCCGCCAGGGTGGCGTGGCGGCCGGCCATGGGGTAGATATGGGTTTTGGTGCCTGTGGCGGTTTGCGGGATGACGCAGCTGAAGCCTTTCGAGCGTTCGTCCCGGGCATAGAAACCTACATACTCTTTGACGTTGGCGCCGAGTTTGACTTTGTCCTCCTGAAAGTTACCGGTGCCCGGCACTGGATCAAGGGCAAAGATGTTCACCGGAATGTTTTTAAGTTCATTGTCATTGAGCATGGTATTGGCCAACATGTGGCAACTTACGCCGCCGCGGCTCCAACCCACCAGGTTGACTTGGGTGGGAATAACACCGTCTTTGCGGAACGTCTTGATAATTTGTTCCTGTAATTTCTGTTGGGTCACGCTGCGGTCGCCATAGTTGTATTTGCGCCAGAACCACGAGCCTTCAACTTTCACGTCTTCGATGGGAATGCCGGCAGCTTTCAGGCGGTTATATTCTGCTTCGGTCAGTTGCTCGCGCTGCCAGTCGCATCGGCCTTTGATGATGTTGATCGCGTGTTGAACGTTCTCCGCCCAGCCTTTGCCGAACAGTGAGCCACTGAGGCCGTAGTCCTTGGACTTGGTAAAGAGGTCATCGGCTTGCAGGTTACCGCTGCCGGGACCGTCGACCACAATCCATTCGGCGAACTCGCGTCCGGTATGGTGAGAGGCAAGTGTGGAAACCAGTTCACCGTCCCAAAAGTTTTCATGAGTGTCGTCGAACTTGGTCGAACCGGTGCCGCAAAAGAAAATAGTTAATGTAGTCACTGTAGTGCTCTTGATTGGTTTAAGAGCTTGCAGACTAGTATTTGTTATTTGAATAATGAAGTGGTTAGTTGTTTCGATGTTTGTGAGGGGTCTATTCTTGCAGTCAGTGTTCTATTCTTTGTCTTGCTACGTCGAGAAGTTCGCATCCGTCCTGCGTTAATAAATAAAGCGCATTTACTATATGTGGAATGTCTTTCACGTCAGCCTGTTTGAAGCACAGGCAATAAAGTGTTTCGAGCAGGTCGCTGGCGGCGCGCAGGCGTTGGTGAGCGGCGTCGAGGACGGCGCCGGTGCTGGCGGCGGTGTCGATGACCAGCACGGGCGTTTCGCTGTAGCTGGTTTTGAGCGGGCGATAGCGGTCTTGCATGAGGTCAGTCCCTGTGTTCAACGGCGCGGCAAACTATAGAGGCGTGCGTTCCGCCGTCGCAATACCGCGCAAATGGACGGGGTTTGTAGGGGATTTACCTGCGCTGTGGCCTTTTGCCTACGTGTACCCCGAGGCTTTTTTCAGCAATACCCCTAGAGGTCGAATTTCCTACGTGTTTGTCAGGCGCAGCGCATCAATCCTCTGTATGGTGCGCGCCAGAATCTGTAGGGCGTTTCGAAAACGTCTGTCCAACGCTTAAAGGGAATTAAGTATGCAATGGCAACGTATGGCCGCGATTTTGTTGCTGTGGGCGGGTGTTTGTCGTTTGACGGGCGCGGCTGACGCGAGCAACTCGGTGGTCCTCGCCAATATGGATCGCACCGGTTGGCCGGATGCCCTGAACAGCCAGGCGAACGTGGACACCGCGTCCCGCGCCGAAGTGTTGATGTTCGGCAAGGCACTGCTGGCCAGCGAGAGGCTCGACGAGCAAAGTCTGAAACAACGGCTGGGCGTGCAGGAAGTGAAGCTCAAGTCGGTCAGGCAAGTGCGTGACGGGCTGTGGGATCGGTTGCTGATCACCTACCGCAGCGCCAGTCAGAACTGCGACGGCGAACCCTTCTGCCCCCGTGTGCGAAACGTCGCCGATTTGCGTCAGTTGGCGGCGGCCTTCACGGGCGAAATCAGCCCGGCTCATGCGGTTTGGGCGAGCAAGAGCCAGACATTTCATGAGCAGGCGCTGAATGAGCAATTGCGTGTGGCGGTGTTGGTGCCCTGAGGGCTCTCGAATGTTTGAAGAGATTGCTCTGGCCTCTTCGCGAGCAAGCCCGCTCCCACATTTTGAAATGCATTTCCCTGTGGGAGTGAGCCTGCTCGCGATAGCGATTTGAAAGCCGCCCCAGCCCTCACGCCTTGCCGTGTCCATGTTGCATCCGCTGTATCATCCCGTATCGTTTTGGTCCCCGACTTTTTCTCGACTCGCTGCGTTTGCCGGCTAGGCTTTGGGCTTCGCAGCGGTCAACGGAGTGACAGCTTATGCACAACACCCTGGAACAGGTTTTCGGTTATCCACAGTTCCGGCCCGGCCAGGAGGCGGCGGTCAGCGCGGTGTTGGCCGGGCGCTCGGCGGCGGCGATTTTCCCCACCGGCTCAGGCAAGTCCCTTTGCTATCAGTTACCGGCGCTATTGCTGCCGCACCTGACGCTGGTGGTCTCGCCGCTGCTGGCGTTGATGCAGGATCAGTTGGCGTTCCTGCAACGCCACGGCATTGCGGCGGGCAGCATTGATTCGGCTCAGAGTCGTGACGACGCAAGCGATGTGATGGCCCGGGCCAAGTCCGGCGAACTGAAAATTTTGATGATCTCCGTGGAGCGCTTGAAGAACGAGCGCTTCCGCAATTTCTTGCAGCAGGTGCCGATCTCGTTGTTGGTGGTGGACGAGGCGCACTGCATCTCGGAGTGGGGCCACAACTTCCGCCCCGACTACCTCAAGCTTCCCGACTATCAACGTCAGTTCAACATTCCGCAGGCGTTGCTGCTGACGGCCACCGCGACGCCCAAAGTAATCGCGGACATGGAGGCCAAATTCGCCATCGCCCCGGAAGATGTAGTGACCACAGGTTTCTACAGGCCGAACCTGAATCTGCTGGTCGAGCCGGTACGCGGTCAGGACAAGCGCCGACGCTTGGTCGAATGGATGAGCGAACGTCCGGGCCAGCCGAGCATCGTCTACGTCACCCTGCAAAAAACCGCGGAACACATCGCCGAACACTTGGGTCGCAATGGCATTCAGGCTGAGGCCTATCACGCCGGTTTACCCCACGAACAACGCGAAGCCATTCAAAAACGTTTCATGGGCGGGCAGTCCAATTGCATCGTTGCCACCATCGCCTTCGGCATGGGCATCGACAAGAGCGACATCCGCAACGTGGTGCATTTCGACCTGCCCAAATCCATCGAAAACTACAGCCAGGAAATCGGCCGCGCCGGGCGTGACGGGCAGCCCTCCGACTGCCTGGTACTGGCCAACCGCGACAGCCTCAACGTGCTGGAAAACTTCGTCTACGGCGACACGCCGGAGCTGGATGGCATTCGCTGCGTGCTCGACGAGTTGCAAGCTGCTGCGCCCGAGGGGCAGTGGGAGTTTCTGTTGGGACCTTTGGCGGACCAGAGCAACATTCGCCAATTGCCGCTCAAGACCTTGCTGGTGCAACTCGAACTGCGTGGTTTGATTGCCCCGCGTTACGCCTATTACGCCGAATACCGCTTCAAGTATTTGCAAGAACCGGAAGCCTTGCTGGCCCGTTTCGAGGGGGAGCGCAAAGACTTTGTCGCCGCAATCATCCAGACCTCCAGCCGCGCGCGGACCTGGGCCACGGTGAATTTCGATGCGCTGTATGAGCAGCATCAAGCCGAGCGCAACCGGGTGGTCAAGGCGCTGGATTATTTCCAGGAGAAAGGCTGGGTCGAACTGGAAAGCAAGCAGATGACCGAGGTCTACAGCCTGCTGCAATCGAATGTCGACAGTCAGGCACTGAGCGCCGAACTGCACGCCTATTTCACCCAGCACGAACGCACCGAGATCGCGCGGATTCACGCCATGCTGGATCTGTTCGCCACCGACCACTGCCTGGGTTATCGCCTGGCCAAGTACTTCGGCGACGAAAACGCGCCGCGACAGTGCGGGCATTGTTCGGTGTGTCATGGGCACGTGGCGCGGTTGCCAACGCCACCGGAATTGCCCGCGCTTGTGGATAAAAACTTCGAAGCACTGTGCGGTGATTTTATCCACAGGCATGAACAGCACACCGGCAATGTCCCGTCGGCTGAGCGGGTAACCCGGTTTTTGTGCGGGATCAGCGTGCCGTTGTTTACCAAGCTGAAGGCGCGTTCGATTCCGGGGTTTGCTGCGCTGGAAAATTATCCTTACGCCGACGTGCGGGAATGGGCTGAAGCGCATCTGCCCAGTTGAAACGCGGACCAATGTGGGAGCGGGCTTGCTCGCGAAAGCGGAGTGTCAGTCGACATCATCGCTGACTGTCACATCGCTTTCGCGAGCAAGCCCGCTCCCACAGGGATCTTTGGTGTATTCGCGGGTAGATCCATCCGCTGAATGTTGCTCATCACAGGAATAAATTTCAAAAATGCCCGGCGGCTGACTATGGTGATGGCTGTCTTTGGATCGCCAACATAGAGAACAACCATGAGCCAGACACCGTTCAACATTCAGCGCGCCGCCGTCATCGGTGCGGGCACCATGGGTCGTGGCATTGTCATGTGCCTGGCCAATGCCGGCGTTCCGGTGCAGTGGGTCGATAACAACCCGCAGATGCTGGAACAGGCGCTGGCCAACGTGGCGGATACCTACGCGCACAATGTGCGACAGGGCCGGATCGATCAGGCCGAGGCGGACGCACGTATCGCACGGGTCACGGCGGCGGCTGATTATGCGGCGATCCGCGATGTTGATCTGGTGATCGAGGCGGTTTACGAAAATCTGGAGCTCAAGCAAAAGATCTTCCGCGAACTGGACGGGCTGCTCAAACCTGAAGCCATTCTGGCCAGCAACACTTCAGCGCTGGATATCGACGCCATCGCTGCGGCGACTCGCCGTCCGGTTCAGGTCCTGGGCCTGCACTTCTTCAGCCCGGCCCATATCATGAAGTTGCTGGAAATCGTCCGCGGTGCGCAGACTTCGCCGGCAGTGCTCGATGCGGCGCTGGAGCTGGGCAAGCGCATGGGCAAGGTCAGCGTGGTGGCGGGCAACTGCAATGGTTTCATCGGGAACCGCATGCTCAATACCTACGTGCTCGAAGCGCGCAAGATGCTGCTTGAGGGGGCTTATCCCTATCAGGTGGATGCGGCGCTGCAAGGATTCGGTTTTGCCATGGGGCCGTTCCGCATGTACGACGTGGTTGGCGTCGACCTGGGATGGCGCGCTCGGGAATTGGCTGGAACAGGGCAGGATGCACCCGAGGTACAGGTAGATAACCGTCTGTGCGAACTGGGGCGTTTTGGTCAGAAGAGTGGCGACGGCTATTACCACTACGAACCGGGCAGCCGACAGGCTGAGTACGATCCGGAAGTCGATGCGCTGGTGTTGCAGGTCAGCGAAGGGTTGGGCTTCCAGCGTCGTGAGATTAGCCCTGAGGAAATTCTCGAGCGTTGTCTGCTGGCGCTGGTCAATGAAGGGGCGAAAATCCTTCAGGAACGTATTGCGGGGTCGGCGCACGACATCGATCTGGTGTACCTCAACGGTTATGGTTTCCCGGCGGACAAGGGCGGGCCGATGGCGTGGGCGGATCAGCAAGGGCTGGCGGATATTCATCAGCGTTTGATGGCGCTGGAGACCCGGCAGGGTGATCACTGGAAACCGGCGCGCTTGATTGGCGAGTTGGAGGCGGTGGGTAAGGGGTTTGCTGACAGGTAATTGATGCAGCGCCTGTGCCGGCGCTTTCGCGAGCAGGCTCGCTCCCACATTGAACCCCGGTGATACACAAATCTGTGCTCACTGAAGATTAGAGGTGGGAGCGAGCCTGCTCGCGAAGAACGATAACGCGGTTTTCGCCTTAGACTGGCAATCCAACTCCAGGAATCGACACTGATGTCCAACCCGATGCCCCAGCGCACCGACTACCCGCACTTCCAGCCCATCACCACCCGCTGGCACGACAACGACGCCTACGGTCACGTCAACAATGTCACTTACTACAGCTTCTTCGACACGGCAGTGAACACCTACCTGATCGAAGTCGGTGACCTGGATATCCATGACGGCGAGGTGGTGGGTTTTGTGGTGAGTTCGTCTTGCGATTACTTTGCTTCCATCGCCTTTCCGGACCGGATCGAGATCGGTCTGCGGGTGGGCAAGCTGGGCAACAGCTCGGTGCAATACGAGCTGGCCGTGTTCAAGGCCGGGGAAGACGAAGCCTGCGCGGCGGGGCGCTTCGTGCATGTGTTTGTGGATAGGGTGTCGAATCTACCCGTGGCGATTCCCGCCGGGTTGCGCGATGCAATGGAGCGCTTGGTAGTTTGACAGGCAAAAAAAATCGCAGCCCGAGGGCTGCGATTATTTGATTTACCGGTCCACGAGGCGATTCAAGCCTCAGTCGTCATGGCGATGTTTATTCTTGCGATGGCCGTAGGCATGGCCGCGACCCCGATGGCCGTCACGGTAGTAGCGACGATCATCATGACCACGACGATAGGAGCGACGATCATCGTCGTCATCGCTCTTGTTGCCCATGTAGTTACCCAGCGCGCCACCGGCGCCGCCGCCTGCTGCGGAGCCGATCAGGCTGCCGGTGGTGCCGCCCATGCTGCGGCCGACCACGTTACCGCCTGCTGCGCCCAACGCACCGCCAATGGCTGCTTCGCCACGGCTGCGTTTGTCTGCGCCAACAGCACTACCACCCGCGCCGCCCAGGGCCGCGCCAATGGTGGAACCTGTATTGCCGCCTAATGACTGACCGACGACCGAGCCCAGAACCCCGCCCAATGCGCCGCCCACACCTGCTTCGGTGGTGCCGCCGGCAGAAGCGAAGCCACTGACCAGGCCAAGGGACAACAAGAGAATCGAGGAGAACTTCATAGAGGAACCTCAAGGGGATGACGGCGCGATCCTGAGGCTGTGTCATGGTCGTGACAATCGAAATCCGACGAGTAACACGACTTGAGCACATTTCTATAAGTTGCTGTTTTTTGGGCGGAACTTAAGTGTTTTTCGCCGGTCTTTAGCTACTTCGGACAGGCCGTTTTTGTGAAAAAACGGCCTTTTTTGTGGGCGATTGGAAAGTTACCGAATGGTTCCGATCATGTATTGCCATGTCGGACGCCTTCGCGGGCAAGCCTCGCTCCTACAGGTTCTGTGTCGTACGCATTTTCGTACATGACACGGATTCTGTAGGAGCGAGGCTTGCCCGCGAAGAGGCTAGACCTGCAGTCGCTTTAAGCCGACTTGGCCAAAATCAACCCAGTCTCACTCGCCATTTCCAATCGAATCGCCACAAACTTCGACGTCGGCGTATGGCTGCCATCCCCAGTGCTTTCCAGCGGCACCAGCGGATTCACTTCTGGATAGTAAGCAGCCGCCTGCCCCGCAGGAATATCAAACGCCAGCAGCGTGAACCCCTTCACCCGACGCTCGCGCCCATCATCCCAGATCGAAACGATGTCAGCCTTCTGCCCAGGCTTGAACCCCAGGCGAATAATGTCGGCTTCATTGACGAACAACACATCCCGCTGACCTTTCACCCCACGATAACGGTCATCAAGCCCATATATCGTGGTGTTGTACTGATCGTGAGAACGCATCGACTGCATGATCAGATCCGGCAAAACGCCCGTGGCGCGGGTGCGTTCGTGTACTAGGTCTTTAGGCAGCACGTTCGCCCGGAAGTTGGCGCGCCCTGACGGGGTGTTCCACTTGCGCGCACCGGCGCTGTTGCCGAGGTAGAAACCGCCAGGGTTTTTGACCTTCTCGTTGAAGTCACGGAAGCCCGCAATGGTATCGGCGATCAGGTCGCGGATGCGGCTGTAATCGGCCACCAGCCAGTTCCAGTCCACCGGTTTGCTGCCCAGGGTGGCGGCAGCGATGCCGGCGATGATCGACGGCTCGGAACGCATCTGGTTCGACAGCGGCTGCAACTGGCCGTTGGAGGCGTGGACCATGCTGAACGAGTCTTCGACGGTCACCGCTTGCGCGCCTTCGGTCTGGATGTCGATGTCGGTTCGACCCAGGCATGGCAGGATCAGCGCGTCTTTCCCGTGGGCCAAATGGCTGCGGTTGAGCTTGGTGCTGATCTGCACGGTCAGGTCGCAATTGCTCAGGGCCTGGAAGGTGCGTGTGCTGTCCGGGGTCGCTTGGGCGAAGTTGCCGCCCAGGCCGATGAAGACTTTCGCACGACCATCGGCCATGGCGTGGATCGCCTCGACCACGTTGTGACCGTTTTCACGCGGCACCTTGAACTGGAAGCGCCGCTCCAGGGAATCGAGGAACGCCACCGGCGGGCGTTCGTTGATGCCCATTGTGCGGTCGCCCTGCACGTTACTGTGGCCACGCACTGGGCACAGACCGGCGCCCGGCCGGCCGATGTTGCCGCGCAGCAGCATCAGGTTGGCGATTTCCTGGATGGTCGCTACCGAATGGCGATGTTGGGTAATGCCCATGGCCCAGCACATGATCACGTTCTTGCCTTTGGCGTACATGCGCGCCGCTTGCTCGATTTCCACCAGGGTCAGGCCGGACTGCTCGACGATCTGCGCCCACGGTGTGTCGTCGATGGCGCCCAGGTATTCCAGGACGTTGGCGCTGTGTTCATTGAGGAAGTCGTGATCGAAGACCGAAGGCTGGCCAGTCTGCTGCGCTTCGCGCTCCCAATGCAGCAGGAATTTCGCCATGCCGCGTAGCAGCGCCATGTCACCGCCCAGCGCTGGACGGAAATACGCCGTGTTGGTCGGCTTGTCGCCATTGGTGAGCATTTCGATCGGGTGCTGCGGGTGCTGGAAGCGTTCCAGGCCACGCTCTTTCAGCGGGTTGACGCACACCACTTGAGCACCGCGTTTCACCGCTTCGCGCAGCGGTTCGAGCATCCGCGGGTGGTTGGTACCCGGGTTCTGGCCCCAGACAAAAATCGCATCGGCGTGTTCGAAGTCGTCGAAGGTCACGGTGCCTTTGCCGACGCCGACACTTTGCGCCAGCGCCACGCCGCTGGCCTCGTGGCACATGTTCGAGCAGTCGGGGAAATTGTTGGTGCCGTAGGCGCGCACGAACAGCTGATACAAGTACGCCGCTTCGTTGCTGGCGCGGCCCGAGGTGTAGAACTCGGCTTGATTCGGGCTCGACAGCCCTTGCAAGTGCTTACCGATCAGCGCGAACGCCGCTTCCCAGCTGATCGGCTTGTAGCGATCGGTTTCGGCGTCGTAGCTCATCGGCTCGGTCAAGCGGCCCTGATACTCGAGCCAATAGTCGCTCTGTTCCAGCAACGAGCTGACGCTGTGCTTGGCGAAGAACGCGCCGTCGACACGCCGTTTGGTCGCTTCCCAGTTCACCGCTTTGGCGCCGTTCTCGCAGAACGCCACCATGCCGGCTTCGTTGGAATCGCCCCAGGCGCAGCCGGGGCAGTCGAAGCCGCCGTTCTTGTTGGTTTTGAGCATCATGCGCAGGTTTTTCAGCGCATTGTCACTGGTCAACCAGGCCCGGGCAACGCTGGCCAGTGCGCCCCAGCCACCGGCCGGGCCTTTGTAGGGCTTGTAGCGAGGGACGGGTTTCTGGTCGGCTTGACGGTGTTGACTCACGCTTGATTCTCCAATGCCGGGCTGTAGACCCGCGGCGCATTCTTCTGGGGCAGATGGATAAGGTTTAAGTTATGGCGGCGGGCCCATTGCACGGCAAGGCCCGTGGGCGACGACAGGCTGACGAGGGTCTGGATGCCTGCGCGCAACACTTTCTGGATCAATTCGAGGCTGCAACGGCTGGTGACAATCGCCAGGCCACCCTCAGTCGGGATCTTCTGGCGGATCAGCCCGCCAATCAGTTTGTCGAGGGCGTTATGCCGACCGATGTCTTCGCGGCCCAGCAGCAATTCGCCCTGACCGTTCATGAACACTGCCGCGTGCACCGCGCCGGAGTACTGGCCAAGAGGTTGGAACGCGCCGATGCGCTGACGCAAACCATCGAGCCATTCGGCGGGCGGCAAGGGTGCGCCGGCCAACACCTTGAGGTCTGGCAACGCCTGCTCGACCGCCTCCACGCCACAGAGCCCGCAGCCGCTGGTGCCGGCCATTTGCCGACGCTGCTGCTTGAGGTTCCAGAACGCGCGGTTGGCGATGGTCACTTGCGCGAATTGCGCCGAGCCAGAGCCGCTGAGTTGCAGGTCATAGATGTCGGATACGTCTTCGATGATGCCGCTGCCGAGGCTGAACCCGACGATGAAGTCTTCCAGGTCCGTCGGGGTCACCAGCATCACAGCCTGACTGATGCCGTTATAAGCGATCGCCAACGCGACTTCTTCGGCGAGCGCGGTGCTGGCCGATTCGGTGTATTGAAGATCGCTGTAACTGTACGTCTGGCTGGCAGCGGGCGCGGGCGTGTCGAGGGCTGGCGCCGCGCAAACAGGGCGCTTGGTGTTCATGAGGCATCACCGACGGTTTAGTCAGCTTTAAGCCTATGCGCGTCAAGTTGTCACGTCTAATCGCTATTACTGATCCGTTGATAGATGGCGTCGATCAAGAGGCCATTAGCGATTGTTGATAAATCGCAAAACAGGCTTCTGCCAATGCTGATCTAGGGGCACTGCGGCGCATGATCAGCCCCAGCCGGGCAAGGGTCTGGGCGTTTTCGATGGGTTGCAGGCGCAAGTGATCGGTCAGGTTTTCCAGGCCGCCCTCCAGCGGCATCACTGCGCAGCAGAGACCGCCGTGTACCGCTTGTAACAATTGGTGGACGGCATCGGTTTGCAGAAGCGGTTGTGGCGTCAGGCCACGGCTGTGGAAGTTGTGGTCAATGGACTGGCGAAAATGCATGCCGCTGGTGAGCATGCCCAGCGGCAATTCGATCAATGACTCCCAACTCAACGGTGCCTCGCCGAAGCTGAAGAAGCGCTGATCGTAAAGCAAGCCCATGCGGGTTTCGCTGAAGGCCAGGGAGTCGAAGCGCTCGCCGTCCAGACGCTCTAGATATGACACGCCGAGGTCCAGGCGATTGTTCGCCAGCTGTTCGAGGATTTGTTCGGAACTCAGGGCCGAGAGTTCAAAACGCAGGTTCGGGTGCTCGGCATGCAGGCGTTGCATTAAAGGCAGCGGGTCGAAACTCGACAGCGGCACCACGCCCAGCCTGAGTGTGCCGACCAGATTGCCGCGACAGGCGGCAGCCTCGGCCTGCAAGCCGTCGTAGGCCGCCAGCACCGTACGCGCCCACGCCAACACACGCTCGCCCGGCGCGGTGAAGCCCTCAAAGCGCTGGCCGCGATTGACCAGTGGAAGATCCAGTTCTTGTTCGAGGCTGCGCAAGCGCATGGACAGGGTCGGCTGGGTGATGTGACAGCGCGCCGCGGCCTGGCCGAAGTGCCGTGTTTCGTCGAGGGCGATGAGGAATTTCAGCTGCTTGATGTCCATCTTCGCTCCAGGGCGCGGTGAAGGAGGGGATTCTAGCGCTTGCGCCAGATCAACGTCATTGGTCGGGTTGGAACCGGGGGTTACCAGCTTGGTCTAGTCTTTTGCGTCTGGAACCTAAAACCCAAGGAGAGCAAACGATGAGCCTTTTCAGTTTTCTAAAAGAAGCCGGTGAAAAAATTCTCGATGCGCTGACGCCGGACAAGGCCGAAGCCAACAGCGAGGCGCTGACCAAGCACATAAAGGACGCCCTGACGGGGATCGACACTTCCAAGATCCAGGTGAAGGTCGAGGGTGAAAAAATCATTGCCACCGGCGAAGCCGCCAGCCAGGAAGAGAAGGAAAAAATCCTTCTTGCACTGGGTAACGTGGCCGGTATCAGTGGTGTTGATGACCAGATCACGGTGACCGGACCGGTGGCCACACCCGCGAAGTTTGTCACGGTTGAGAAGGGCGACACGCTGAGTGCCATTTCCAAGCGTGTGTATGGCGATGCCAACAAGTACAACAAAATCTTCGAGGCTAACAAACCGATGCTCAAGCATCCGGACAAGATCTATCCGGGTCAGTCGTTGCGGATTCCTGAGTAACCCTCGACACCGTGTAATGGCCTTCGCGGGCAAGTCGGATCGCCGCACCGCTCGCTCCTACAGGTCCATGTCGTGCGCGAATATTGCGTACACACTGAACCTGTAGGAGCGAGCGGTGCGGCGATCCGACTTGCCCGCGAAGCAGGCGATAAGGTCTAAAGCCCTGCAATAAGCTCCCGATAATCCCCCACTGCCGCAAACTCCGCCGTGTCCTTCGGCCCCTTGCGACTGTCCGGCTCACTCACCGCCAACAAATGCGCCACCCCAAAACTGCGCGCACTGCGCAGGATCGGCAACGTATCGTCGATAAACAGGCTACGCGCCGGGTCGAAACCGATGTCGGCCTGCAACGCCTCCCAGAACTGCGGATTCTCCTTGGGAAAACCGTAGTCATGCGAGCTGATCAACCGCTCGAAGTAGGGCGCCAGTTCAATCCTTTCCAGTTTCAATGACAGCGAATCACGGTGCGCATTGGTGATCATCACCACGCGCTTGCCCGCCTGTTTGATCGCCGCCAGAAACGTGTCTGCATCCGGGCGCAGGGCGATCAGGTGAGCAGTTTCCAGCTTCAGTTCACGCACCGACAGCTTCAGCTCGGCGCTCCAGAAATCCAGGCAATACCACTGCAACTGACCGGCGTTGCGCTCGAACAGCGGCTGCAATTCCATCTCGGCCATGGCTCGGCTTACTCCGTGCAACTCGGCGTAACGCTGAGGCAGGTGCTCCATCCAGAAATGGTTGTCGTAGTGCAGGTCCAGCAGCGTGCCGTCCATATCCAGCAGAACGGTGTCGATGTCGCGCCAGGGCAGCAGGGACATAAAAAACTTCTCCAGCGGTAAAAGGATATCCGAGGTCAACAATCAGGATAGGCCGGGTATAGTAACCCGCTATCGCCAAGGAGCCTTTTATGCGCCAGAAACCCACCGTACTTGCCCGCGAGATCGTCGCCACCAGCCGTTTGTTCTGCGTCGAGGAGCTGAAGCTGCGCTTTTCCAATGGCGTGGAGCGCACCTACGAGCGTTTGGTCGGCAAAGGCGCCGGGTATGGCGCGGTGATGATCGTGGCGATGCTCGATGCGGATCACGCCGTACTGGTCGAAGAGTATTGCGGCGGCACCGATGCCTATGAGTTGTCGTTGCCCAAAGGCTTGATCGAGCCGGGCGAGGACGTGCTGGCGGCGGCCGAGCGTGAGCTCAAGGAAGAAGCCGGGTATGGCGCGCGGCAGCTGGAGCACCTGACCGAGTTGTCGTTGTCGCCCGGTTACATGAGCCAGAAGATCCAGGTGGTGCTGGCCACCGATCTGTACGAAGAAAGCCTGGAGGGCGATGAGCCCGAGCCGATGGGCGTGGACAAGATCAACCTGCGCGAGTTGTCGGCCCTGGCGCAGAACCCGCGATTCACTGAGGGTCGTGCCTTGGCGGCGCTGTACCTGGCCCGTGATCTGCTGACTCAGCGCGGGGTATTTCTGCCATGAATTTCCCGCATCCGTTGATGGCGCCGGTGGTTGAACTGGCGTTGAAGGCTGGCGAAGCGATTCTGCCGTTCTGGCGCTCAGGCGTGGTGGTTACTGCAAAGTCTGATGATTCTCCGGTCACTGCAGCAGACCTGGCCGCTCATCATTTGATTCTGGATGGGCTGACGGCGCTGGACCCGAGCATTCCGGTGCTGTCCGAAGAAGACGCCAACATTCCCCTGAGCGTGCGTGCCGGCTGGCAGCGCTGGTGGCTGGTCGATCCGTTGGACGGGACCAAGGAGTTCATCTCTGGCAGCGAGGAGTTCACCGTCAACATCGCGCTGATCGAGCAAGGCCGGGTGGTGTTTGGCGTGGTGTCGATGCCGACCAACGGGCGCTTTTATGTCGGTGGTGCCGGCCTGGGCGCGTGGCGTGGTGATAAAGGTGCCGAGGCGCTGCCGATTCAGGTTCGCGAGGTTCCCGCGCCGGGCGAAGCGTTCACCGTTGTTGCCAGCCGTCGGCATTCAAGCTCCGAGCAGGAACGCTTGCTGGCCGGGTTGAGCGCCAGTCTGGGTGAACTGCAACTGGCGAACATCGGCAGTTCATTGAAGTTTTGCCTGTTGGCGGAAGGCGCGGCGGATTGTTATCCGCGCCTGGCGCCGACTTCGCAGTGGGACACGGCGGCGGCCCAAGGTGTGCTGGAAGGGGCGGGTGGCGAGGTGCTGGATTTGAGCGGTGCGCTGTTTTGTTATCCGGCGCGGGAGTCGTTGTTGAATGAGTTCTTCCTGGCGCTGCCGGCGAAGGCTGCATGGCGCGAAAAACTGCTGGAACTTGCGCGTTTCTGATCGGGACGAGATAACTTTCCCCAAAACAAACCAGCTGAGTGAAACCAATGTGGGAGCGGGCTTGCTCGCGAAAGCGGTGTATCAGTCAACATTGATGTTGAAGCTGATGACCCCTTCGCGAGCAAGCCCGCTCCCACAGGTTTTGTGGCTACGCAGGTTTAGCGGTGGAGGACGTACTGCCCGGTAAACCTCACCGCATCGTCATCGCTATCGGCATTGACGATCCGCGAGTGCAACGCCAGCCTCGCCCGTCCATACCGCTGATACGTCGCCAAAAACTTCTTCCACACCACCGCGCTTGGCGCCTGACATATCGCGATCGCGTCCATGGTCACCGGCAGCGGGTAAGTGATGTGCCCTTCATGAATAACGATGTGCCCGCCTTCCACCCCTTCTTCACGCAAACGCAAATGCAGCCAGCCCCAACCGGCCAGCACAGCGCCGCAATACAGGCTGCCGCCGAACATGGTGCTTTTGTGATTGACGTTGGCTTCCAGCGGCAAGTGCAGGCGCAGTTGCTGGTCGTGCCAGTCGAGTACTTTGAGGCCCATGTCCCGCGTCAGCGGAATATCGTGATGGAGGACTGATTCCAGGTGGCGACGGTCGCGGCTCATTCACGGGTCTCTTTTTTGAAGATGTTGATTGGACAGTAGCTCAATCGAGTTCGTCGGTGTGGCTGCTGGCGCCACCGTCGGCGAAGTTCAGGCCATGTTTTCGCAGTTTGTCGTGCAAGGTCTTGCGCGGAATGCCGAGGGCTTCGGCGAGGCTGCGCACGGAGCTGTGAGGGCGCGTCAGTTCGGCAGCGATCAGGCTCTTCTCGAAGTTTTCCACTTGCTCGCTCAGGCCGCCGCTGAACACATCGACGGTCATGCCGGCAGCGCCCTCAGGGGTGTTGTTATCCAGGGCCAGTTCCAGGCCCAGGGCAAAGCGTTCGGCAGCGTTTTGCAGTTCCCGCACGTTGCCCGGCCAGGTGTGGCGCAGCAGCAGGGCGCGCTGCCCCGGTTGCAGTACATGGGGCGGCAAGCCGTGGCGGGCGCTGGCTTCGTCGGCAAAATGCTGGAACAGCATCAGCGCATCTTCGCCGCGCTCACGCAGCGGCGGAATGCGCAGCGGCGCGACGTTCAGGCGGTAATACAAGTCGGCACGGAAGCGCCCCTGATCGGCGGACTGGCGCAGGTCTTCCTTGGTTGCGGCGATGATGCGGATGTCCAGCGGGATCAGCTGATTGCCGCCCAAACGCTCGACGACGCGCTCTTGCAGCAACCGCAGCAGTTTTACTTGCACGTCCAGGCTCATGCTTTCGATTTCATCGAGGAACAAGGTGCCGCCGTTGGCGAATTCGAACTTGCCGATGCGGCGCTTTTGCGCGCCGGTGAACGCCCCCGGCTCGTGACCGAACAACTCGCTTTCCACCACCGACTCGGCCAATGCCCCGGCGTTGATCGCCACGAACGGACCGCTGCGGCGGCTCGACAAATCGTGCAGCGCCCGGGCCACGACTTCTTTGCCGGCACCGGTTTCGCCGAGGATCAGCACGTCGGCCTTGGTCGCCGCCAGCGCGCCAATTTGCTCGCGCAAGCGCAGCATTGGCGCCGATTGGCCGACCAGTCGGGTGCTCAGTTCATTGCGATCGCTCAGGGCCAGACGCAGGCTGCGGTTGTCCAGCACCAAGCGGCGCAAGGCCAAGGCGCGGCGCACGCTGTCGAGCAGCGCGTCACTGGCGAAGGGCTTTTCCAGAAAGTCATAAGCCCCGGCACGCATGGCCTGGACGGCCAGCGGCACATCGCCGTGGCCGGTGATCAGCAGCACCGGCAGATCCGAGTCCTGGGCATGCAGTTCGGTCAGCAGTTCGAGGCCGTCCATCCCTGGCATACGGATATCGCTGACGACCACGCCCGGCCAGTCGCGTTCCAGTTGCCCGGCCAGGCCCTTGGCTTCGGCCAGTGGCAGGATTTTCAGGCCCGCCAGGTCCAGCGTCTGGCTCAAGGCCTGGCGCAGATGGGGATCGTCGTCGATCAGCACGACCTGGATGCGGTTGTCGATGGTCATGCACTTCGGTCCTCGGACGGTTGCAGGCTCACACCCGGTGCGCCTGCGCGCAGCTTCAGGGTAATCAGGGCGCCGCCTTCCTTGTGGTTGGCGAACGACAGTTCACCCCCGAAGGCGCGCATCAGGGTTTCGCAAATCGCCAGCCCCAGGCCAAGCCCCTGGGTGCGGGTCTTGGTGGTGTAGAAGGGCTCGCTGGCGCGACCAAGGGCTTCCATGCAAAAGCCGGGGCCGTTGTCGCGAATGTACAGAGTGACGCCGTCCGCCGTGGATTGGGCACTTAACCAGAGTTTACGCGGCGGGCCTTTTTCGGTCAGCGCGTCGAGGGCGTTGGCCAGCAGGTTGCCGAGCACCTGACGCAGACGGGTTTCCCCCGCCTCTACCCACAACGTGGCAGCCGGTAAATCGCGGATCAACTCGACTTCCATGCTGCGCCGCCGCTTGGCCAGCAACGCCAACGCGTCATCCAGCGCCGGTTGCAGGGCGACGCTTTCCGGCGCATGGCGATCGCGCCGGGCGAAGGCGCGCAGGTGGGCGATGATCGACGCCATGCGCCCGGTCAGCTCGCTGATCAATTTGAGGTTGCCGCGGGCGTCGTCGGTGCGCTGATGATCGAGCAGCACTTCGGCGTTTTCCGCGTAGCTGCGAATGGCGGCGAGCGGTTGATTCAATTCGTGGCTGATGCTCGCGGACATCGTCCCCAGCGCCGATAACTTGCCGGCCTGCACCAGGTCGTCCTGGGCGCGCACCAGTTCCTGCTGGGCGTGTTCGCGCTCCAGCACTTCCTGTTTCAGTCGACGGTTGAGGCCTTCGAGGTCGCTGGTCCGTTCGGCGACCCGGCCTTCCAGCTCGCGCCTGGCCTTGGCCTCGAAGGCGATGCGTTCGAGGTAGTGGCGGCGGCGCTGCATCATCAGGCCGAGCAGCAGCATCAAGACCAGCAACGTCGCGCCGCCAATGGCGACGACGGTGCGCACCGGGCGGTCGATCAGGGTGCGTGGGGCGAGGATGCTGACGTTCCAGCCGGTTTCCGCGATCTGCTGAGTTTGGGTCAGCCAGGCGTTGGGATTGAGCTTCAACGGTTTCGGGTCGCGGGTCGGATACGGCTGAATCGCGGTGATCGCTGTGCTTTCGGCTTCGCTCAAGGGGCGGGTCGAACGGAACCGCCACTCAGGTCGCGAAGTGAGGATGACCACGCCGTTATGGTCCGTCAGCAGCAATTGTTCCGGGGTTTTGCCCCAGAGGCTTTCGGTGTGGTCCAGGTCGACCTTGACCACCAGCACGCCGATGATTTTCTCGCCGTTGCGCACGGCGGCGGCGAAGAAATAGCCGCGTTTGGCCGAGGTCGTCCCCAAGCCGAAAAAGCGTCCGAGCCGCCCGGCCATGGCTTCGCTGAAATACGGCCGGAAGGAAAAATTGCGGCCGACAAAACTGTCGTGTTTGTCCCAGTTGGATGCTGCGAGGGTCTTGCCCGTGGTGTCCATCAGGTACATGACTTCGGCGCCGGTCTGGGCGCTGATGTTCTTCAGCAGGCGATTGGCATTGCCCTGGGTGACGCTGTCGTCCGGTGCCCCGAGTACCGCGCGAAGGGCTGGCAGATCGCCGAGGATCTGCGGCAGCACTTCATAACGGTGCAGCGTGCCCAGCAGGTTGGCGACGTAAAGGTCGAGGGTCTGACGGTTCTGCCCGGCCAGCTCGCTGCGGTAATAACGCTCAGCCAGATGCTCCAGCGGCCACAGCAACGGCGCCAGGCACAGCGCAAGCAGTGCGAGGCTGCGCCAGCGGGGTCTGCGGGGGAGGGTCGGAGTCATGAGCATCGGGCGCCTGTGGGTACAGGCGCATTATGCCTAGGCTTGCTCGGCAAGACACTCGCGCAGCGCGGTTTGCCAGTCAGGCTGACTGACGCCCCATTCGCGTTGCAGGCGACTGCAATCCAGGCGCGAGTTCAGTGGCCGAACGGCCGGTGTCGGATAGTCGCTGGAGGGGATCGGCAGCAGGTTTGCGCAAGGCTTGCCCTGTTCCCGCAGCGCTTCGCCGATGGCCTGGGCGAAACCGAACCAGGAGGTTTCGCCCTGAGCGGTCAGGTGATAAGTGCCCCAGGCACCGGCCTGTC
>NZ_SISB01000063.1 GCF_004310295.1 Pseudomonas sp. BGI-2
GCGATATCAGCCATTTCTTGATGCATCGGTACAACTGGATTCGGCCCCATCAATTCAACGGTGGGCTGGCGCCAGCTCGGGCCGAAGAAAAACTTAACGTCGTGTCCGGGATTAGTTGACCACTACAGAAACACCCAATCGATAAAAACCTTTAGCCGGGCGTTTTGATGGCGATTGGGTGGATAGAGGACATGAAACTGCATGGCGGGTCGAGACCAGTCTTCCAAAGCGGCAACTAACTCGCCAGCGTCCAGATGCGGCTGAACAATGCGCCTGAAGTGCTGCCCGATGCCTAGGCCCGCAAGCATCATTTCTTTAAGGCCGTTACCGTCATTCGTCGAAAATGTGCAGCCACCGATTTCGTATCGATGAGTGCCGTGCTTGAAAACCAAGGGTTCCGGTTTACCCGTCGCGGCAAAGAAGTAGCCTGCCTGAACATGATTTGTCTGGAGATCAATGGGGGAAGCAGGCGTACCCATACGTTCGAGGTCCTTGGAACTGCCAGTTGGTCTGCAGCCCGACTGAAAGAGCCTGTGTCCACAACACGTTCAAATGCACGCATTGCTAAAAGTTGGTTCACTGTGGTCTACCCGCCTCATGATGAACATGCAGCCGTACTGTCCATGAGTCTGCACAGTCATGACTGAAATCAGTATGTTTGTTCTGCATTTCAGTCTAACTCAGCGGTCGCTCCAAGCGTTGTATGCTTGGCGTCCATCTGTGATACACAACACCTGAATTTGAAAGTCCTGAGTCTGATGAGGTTTTGCTTATGCCCTGCTTCCCACGCATCCCGCAGCTGCTGACCTGCGCCCTGATCGGTTTACTCGCAGGCGGCGTACAGGCAAGCACGCCTGCCCCGGTGCCCGACAGTTTACAACCGCTGCTGGTAACGATGAACGAGCGCCTGAACATTGGTGATCTCGTGGCGCTGACCAAGTGGGACAGTGGTAAACCGATCCAGGACAGCACCCGTGAAGCGCAAGTCATCGCCAATGCCAGGAAGATGGCCGTTAAACGAAAGTTGGACCCGGAACAGGTCGCCGAGTTGATCGCCGCACAGATCGAAGCCAACAAGCTCGTGCAGTACGGGCTGCTCGCTGTTTGGCGGGCGGCCGGCAAGGCGCCTGACACACCGAGGCCGGACCTTGCCAAGCAGATCCGCCCACAGCTGGACGAGCTGCAAAGCCGTCTGCTTCAGCAATACGCCGACTTCGCGCCCTATCGCAAAGACCCGAACTGCCCGACATGGCTGGGTGAGGCGCGAGCCGGCCTGATCAAGGATCAACTGCACGGTCAGGCGTTGATACGCGCTACCGGGGAGTTGTGTGTCGCTGATCAGTGACAGGGCAACGCCGGTTCTGTGCAGCCTTTGACTGCGTCGATAGTCACCATTAACTCAATGAAGCTCTCTTAAAAACTCCGGGGCGTAACATCGCGTCCATACCAAACAACTACACCCTGGAGCACACCCTCATGAAACGCCAAATCCTTCTCAGCATCGCTTTCTCGGTTTTTGCAGTTAACGCTTTCGCCGCTACTTCTGCTCACCCGGTTGTTGCTGAAGGTGGCTCCGACCGTCTGATCGAAAACCGCGTTGCCTGAATGAATGGCTTTACAGCGGTACCCAAAAAGAAGCCCGGCCTAATCAGCCGGGCTTTTTCGTGAGCTACTTTTAGTTCATCCGTATAGCCGCCGTTCAATCTTGGCGGCACTATTGAAGACTTGCGCCAAGCCATCGGGCAACGCTGCATGCGCAACACTGAAGCATTTTACAGAACAACAAAAATACAGGAGTTGAAAATGTCTGAACTGAAACTGCACCCCAACGCCGCACAATCCTTGAACCAATGGCACGAGATGATCAAAAAGGGTGACTTGAGCGCCCTGCCCGGTTTGTTGGACCCACACGCAGTATTCCGCTCGCCGATGGCCCACACGCCCTACCCGGGAGCGGCCGTGGTATCGATGATTCTCAACACGGTCATCGAAGTGTTTGAGGATTTTGTTTACCACCGGGAATTGTCGACAGCGGACGGCTTGAGCGTCGTGCTGGAGTTCAGCGCCAAAGTCAGCGGTAAAGAGTTAAAGGGCATCGACATGATCCGGTTCAATGAACAAGGAAAAATCGTTGAGTTCGAGGTGATGGTCCGCCCATTCAGCGCCTTGCAAGCGTTGGGCGAGCAGATGGGACAACGCCTTGGCGCGTATCTGGCGGCCAGCAAAGCCTGATTGCGTTGTATCGTTTGGGCGAGGTACTCGGGCAACCCGAGCACCTCGTTCACAAGGCCACCGCTATGACCAGGGATGAGCAGGATGTCTCTAATCTGCTCAGACGCATAGCCCGCCGAATTCAGACCCCCATCAGCTTACCGCCATCACCGAACAACACCTGGCGAACTGATTGTCGGGTTACCCCCCCTTGGTTCCCGGATCCCGGACTATCCTTTCAGGCGGTCGCTGCACCTGCCTTGCTCGCGCTGCGACACCCAAACAGCCAAACAGCCAAACCCCCGTGTCTCTTGATCTGGAGGTATCCCATGAGCGACAGCACCGAAGTCACGTCCTTCATTGGCTGGGCCGCAACGGCGGCCGGCGCGCCACTGGAGCGGCTGCGAGGTCACGGCGTTTACCTCGTCGTTGAACAAGACGGACGAAGCCCGACGCCTGGGCGCGCACAACGTCGTTGCGCCGACCGACAGCGACGCACTGAACGCCATTGCCGGCACCCTGGATTTCCTGCTGGTGACCGCCAACGCCAACCTCGACTGGACGGCCATGCTTGCCACCCTGCGCGGCAAGGGTCGCCTGCATTTTGTCGGCATCGTGCCCGACGCCATTCCAGTGCATGTGTTCAACCTGATTCCCCAACAAAAGACCTTGTCGGCCTCGCCGGTCGGCTCGCCGAGTAATACCGCGACCCTGCTGGAATTCTGCGCACGTCATCAGATCCTGCCGCAGGTCGAGCTCTTTCCCATGAGTCGGATCAACGAAGCGATCGAACACCTGCGCAGCGGCAAGGCGCGTTACCGCGTTGTGCTGGATGCGAGCCGAGCGGCAGTGGTTGTGCTTGAACGACCGACATTGCTGCACATGCGACAAGAAGGGTTGTCAGGCAAGCGGTTTTCATAATGTTCGGAACCATGAGAGGCACCTGAAAACAATATCCTCTCTAATGTAGTTGTAGCCTCCTGTTGTGATAATGCCGCTGATGCGCATTTCAGTTGATACGCTATGTAATCAATTCACTACGTTAGGCGTTCGTTTCAAACGTCACGGACTGAGGCAAAAAGAACTCGGATTCATTTACGCTTCGAGAAGTAGATACGGGTGGAGTCATGGCCGTGGTCGCAGTAATTTGAAATGCACCGCATTGCTCGACAGAATAGTCGCCCCGATCCGGTCCAAGGTGCGGGACATTCGTGGTGAAAAGGAACTGCAGTTGAACGAACAGACATTGTCCATGCGCCTGGAGCGCGTGGCGGCGCATGTGCCCGCAGGTGCGCGCCTGGCCGACATCGGCTCGGATCACGGCTACCTGCCCGTGGCGTTGATGCGCCGTGGCGCCATCGCGGCGGCGGTCGCCGGCGAAGTGGCATTGACGCCGTTCCGCTCGGCCGAACGCACCGTGCGCGAAAGCGGCCTGGAGCAGCAAGTCACTGTGCGCCTGGCCAATGGCCTGGCGGCGATCGAGCCGGCAGACGGGATCACGGCGATCAGCATCTGCGGCATGGGCGGCGAGACCATCCGCGACATCCTCGACAGCGGCAAAACGCGCCTGAGCGGCAAGGAGCGCCTGATCCTGCAGCCCAACGGCGGCGAGCAGCCACTGCGCCAATGGCTGATGGAAAATGACTACCGCATCCTCTGCGAGGAGCTGCTGCGGGAAAACTGCTTCGACTACGAAATCATCGTCGCCGAACGCGCCGGACCGGTGATGTACACCGCCGAGGAGCTGTACTTCGGCCCGTTGCAGATGCAGGCACGCAGCCCCGCGTTCCTGGTCAAGTGGCAGCGCATACTGCGCCACAAGCAGCAGACCCTGACCCACTTCGCCCGGGCGCGGCAGACCGTGCCCGAGGAGAAGATGCAGGACGTCGCCCGGCAGGCCCGGTGGATCACCGAGTTGCTGGCTTGAAACGGGTTTAGGATTAGTACGAACAGTCGCCGAGCGGCGATCAGGCAAGCATCATTCAAGAATTTTCAAGCTGAGCAAAAAACATGAATCGTCAAAAAAAGATCAAGCAGTTATTAAAGGCTCACGCCAAAAAGGCCAGTGCCAAATTGGCACCGGCAAGCAAGTCCAAATACATCAGTAAAGCGGACCGATTGAAACTCGCGGCTGAATCCGGTGACGACTCAATCATTCCCCTTGAGAGCTGATCTACCTGAACGTCCACTAATCGTAGAACGGCTCAACCGACACGCGACTGCCGACAAAAAAACTATCGGCAACCAGTCGCAGCGGCTGGAGGTCCAGGTCACTGGCCTTGTCGCGAATCAGCTGTTGGAAATGTCGATACACTGCCGCGTACTCGCCCTCCTCCGATACGGCCTGGCGCACGCCGTCGATACTCAGCAGTGCGCCACCGTTGTCCAGTCGCAGGATGCCTTCGGTGCACCGAATCTCAATACTCCAGAGTTCGTCATGACCGTGGTCGAAGTCGAACTCCGCGCGGACATCGAGGTGACGCGCGTCAGACATTTTGATGGAAGCGGCAATTGGCGACTGGCAGTTATTGGGGACTCGCAGTTCGGCAGACTCGACAAACAGCGGTAGCGCCAGCAGATGGGTTGCAATCGACAACGCATTGATACCGGGATCGAACACACCCAGGCCTCCGGGTTGCCAGATCCATGCCTGGCCGGGGTGCCATTTGCACACGTCCTCCTTCCAGTCGATCTGTACGCTTTGCAGGGTGCGGGTGGCCAGCCAGTCAAGGGCGGCTTCGATGCCGGGGGCGTAGCGTGAATGCCAGGCGAACAAACCGCTGACGCCTTGCTCCTCTGCCTGACTCACCAATGCCATCGCTTCACCCAATGTGGCGCACGGCGGCTTTTCTACCAGTACGTGTTTGCCAGCTGCCAACGCTTGTTGCACCAGCGCGAAACGTCCTTGCGGCGGTGTGCAGAACGCAATCGCATCAACGTACGGGCCGTTTTCGAGCAACTCGCTCAAGGACTGAAAGTTCTCTACCCCGGCGCAGGGTTGCCCTTGTGTTGCGACAGACACCAACTGGAACGCGGGGTTGGCGTTGATCGCGGGGACGTGTTGATCCTGGGCAATCTTGCCGTAGCCGAAGGTGACGACCGTCCTGACTCAACAACGCCCCGTACATGTCCGGGCGGCGGTCGCGGTAGATGCCCCAACTCAGGCGTTCTTCGCGAATGACGGCCAGGTCCAGGCTGTGCACCAGCACGCCGCTGCTGTCGCGATCGGCCTCGGCGAGCAACTTGCCCTTGTGGTTGCAGATAAACGACAAGCCGTAGAAGCTCATCTGCAAGTCCGGATCGGTGGTCGCCACTTCCTGGCCGACGCGCTTGGACGCCACCACCGGCAGGATGTTGGCGGCGGCATGGCCGCGCATGGTCATCTGCCAGTGGTCACGGGAGTCCAGCACTGCGCAACCCGGTTGAGAGCCGATGGCGGTGGGAAACAGCAAGACTTCCGCCCCCATCAATGCCAGGCAGCGGGTGGTTTCAGGGAACCACTGATCCCAGCAGATCCCCACACCGATGCGCCCGAACGCCGTGTCCCAGACACGAAAACCGGTGTCGCCGAGGCTGAAGTATTCCTTCTCCTGATAACCGATGGCGTTGGGGATGTGAGTCTTGCGATACACCCCCAGCAAGCGCCCGTCGGCATCGGCCACGCTCAGGGAATTGAAGTAGGCATTGCCGGCCTTTTCGTACCAGCTCAGTGGCAGCACCACGCCCAATTCCTTGGCCAACGCGGCAAAGCGTTTAAGTACGCCGCTGTATCGGTATTCTTCGGCCAACACCAAATGCTTATGGCTTTGTTCGATGCAGAAATACGGCGAGGCGAACAGCTCTTGCAACAGGATGACCTGGGCGCCCTTCGCCGCCGCTTCACGGACTAATTGCTCGGCCTGATCGAGGTTGTGCGGCAAGTCCCAGGTGCAAGGCATCTGGGTGGTGGCAATCGTCAACAGGGTCATGGCATCACTCCTGCAATGGCCAGGCCGGCTGCTGCTGGGTGATGCAATGCACCCCGCCGCCGCCATGGGCCAGGTGATTGATCCGCACCGGCACCACCTCGCGGCCCGGGAACGCCTGAGCCAACACCTCGACGGCCGCGTTGTCGGCGTCGATGCCGTAGGCCGGCATGATGATCGCGTTGTTGGCGATGTAGAAATTGGTATACGAGGCGCAGAACACTTCAGCTTCAGTGTCCACGGCATCGGTGGCTTCATAGAGCTCGATCAGCTCGAACTTGCGCCCTTGGGCATCGGTGGCCAGTTCCAGCGCGCGACGGTTTTCCCGTGCAACTTCGGCGTACACAGAGTGCTTGTCGTGGGTGGCGTCCACCAGCAACACGCCGGGACGTGCAAAGGCACAGACGCCATCAACGTGGCCGTCTGTCATGTCGCCCGTCACGTAATCCGGATCACCTGGCAGCCAGATGGTTTTTTTCACGCCCAACAAACGGGTGAAAATCTCCTCGATCTCGGCCTTGGTCATGCCCGGGTTGCGATTGGGGTTGAGCAACACCGACTCGGTGGTGATCAGCGTGCCCTCGCCGTCGACATGAATCGCGCCGCCTTCGTTACTCAGTGGGGTGCCGAAACACGGCACGCCGAGGCGATTGAGTGCGCGACGCGCCAGGCTTTCGTCCAGGTTGTGCAGCGACTTGCCACCCCAGGCATTGAAGCGCCAGCTCACCCCGGCCAGGCCGTGTTGCGGATGACAAACGAAGCTCGGGCCGGAGTCCCGACACCAACTGTCGTTGACCGCCAACGGGATCAGCTCGATGTTGGGTCCACACAGCGCTTTGGCACTCGCGACAGCCGACGGATCGACCACCATTTTCACCGGTTCGAACCGGGCAATGGCGTTGGCCACCCGAGCGAAATCTTCCTGCACCAACGGCAAGGTAACGCCCCAACCCGACTCCCAGAGCGCCTGATTGTGCGGCCAGACCATCCAGGTCGCGGCGTGCTTGACCCACTCTACCGGCATCCACCAGCCACTGTTATGAAGTTCGCTCTGCTGCATGATAAAAAGCCCTTTAGTTAAGCCATTGTGTTCAATGAAAACTGCCTTGACGGTCTTGGCATGCATGCTACGGCTGTAAAAAAGGGCTAACAAACGATGGATTTTGTAGAAAAGTGATTAGAGGAACTTATCAATATGCTCAAGCACTGGCCTCCGCTCAGCACCCTTCGCGGCTTTGAAGCAGCCGCCCGCCTGGGCAGTTTTCACAAGGCCGCCGACGAGTTGCACCTGACCCAATCGGCCATCAGCCAGCAGATCCGCACGCTTGAGGCGTACCTTGAGCAGCCGTTGTTTTTTCGCAGTGGACGCAGCGTCAGCCTGACCGATGCCGGGCATGATTTGCTCAGCACAACCCAGGCGTTATTGCAGCAACTGGCGGTCGGCATTCGTCGCCTCGGGCAATACCAGAAACCCAACCAACTGGTGCTCAACACCACGCCGACGTTCGCCCGTCACTGGCTGCTGCCACGATTGGGAGATTTTCGCCGTCAGCATCCGGAGGTCGATCTATGGATTTTCAGTACTGATGAAGTCCCGGACATGGCCACTCAGACCATCGACCTCGCGGTACGCGATGACATCAGCTTCCAGGCCGAGTGCAGCTTCAAGGTGCTGCACGCCGACCGCCTCTATCCGGCCTGCCACCCGGACCTGTTGGCGGTGCCCGTCGAGCAGCGCACCACCCTGCACGGCGAGCGGGAAATGGACTGGAGTCATTGGGCTGTGGAGGCTGGCATCGATGTCGGCCAGAAGGATCAGGGGCTGAATTTCTCCGACCCTGGCCTGCTGTTGGACGCTGCGTGCGCGGGGCTCGGTATCGCGCTGGTCAGCCAGTTGCTGAGTCGGCCAGCGCGGGACAGCGGGCTGCTGCAACCCTTGGTGGAGCACACCATTCGCGGCCCGAACTGGGCCTTGCTGACCCATCGTGACAGTGAGAACAATCCACTGGCGCGAAGCTTTGTCGAATGGTTGCTGATTAACCTGGACGCAGCCAGCCAGACGACGTCTACGCTTGCGACATGAATCGGTGCGAGACAATTGGCCAGTATCAGCAGCCAAGTACGTGGGCGAAGTTTACTTTGCACAATAAAACACGCCACCTACTACTATTGCCCGACAGCGCTTTTGCAAGAAACTTTATTAGTTCAAAAAGAATAACCCGTATACCGCGACATTATTCAGGCGTCATTTAAGTGGCTGGCATTCCAGTCCACCACACCTTTAACGCCGCCGATCGCGACTGTTATAACCAATCAATAATTCACACACACTGACGAACGGATGCATAATAATAAAATCTATATAAAACAACTATTTAAGATACGAATAACAATCAAGAAAAAACCTTTAAAAAATAAAAAACCAGAAAAAGACAGACTTCGATTATAAAAGTTTCAAACTTATTTATTAAATATAAAATCTCATATAACGCTTTAAAACATCTCTCTTCGATGCTAATAATCCGGCCGCTTCCGGGTTTACAGGCGATACACCCTCTCACACGAAGTGAACATCAGCGCCCGCGCTGATCCCCCGGCATTAATCAAATCCAAATAACACCTGCTTGCTCAAGTCTCAATAAAACTTGGGCCTGTAGTGTGCTGCGCACTAAAACTGCGCAAGGAAGACATCATCGCTCGCCAGCATTCAACGATTAAGATCCTGTCGATCTTCGGTACCCGTCCAGAAGCCATCAAGATGGCGCCTCTGATCAAAGCCCTCGCTGCGGAACCTGGCATTCATTCGCAGGTATGCATTACCGGTCAACATCAAAGCATGCTTAAACAGGTGCTGGATCTGTTCGACCTCAAGGCCGATTACACCCTTGATGTGATGACGCCGCACCAAACGCTGAACTCGCTGACGGCGGCGCTTTACGGGGCGATTGACCCTGTGCTGGAAATGACCTGTCCGGACCGTGTGCTGGTGCATGGCGACACCACCTCGGCCATGGTCGCCGCGATGGCTGCGTTCCATCGGCGCATCCCGGTCGGCCATGTGGAAGCCGGGCTGCGAACCGGTGATATCTACAGCCCTTGGCCGGAAGAAATGAACCGTCGCTGCATCGACCTGGGTGCGGACATGCTGTTTGCGCCAACCCACGAGTCGCGCCAGAACCTGCTCGACGAACGCCTGCAAGGGCGCACCTTCGTGACCGGCAATACGGTGATCGATGCGTTGCAGATGACCGCGCGGCGCATTGAGCAAGACGCTGACCTGCGTGCAAGCCTGGACCGCCAGTTCTCGTTCCTGCAGGCCGGCCGCAAGGTCCTTTTGGTGACCGGGCATCGGCGGGAAAATTTCGGCGAAGGCTTCCTGGACATCTGCAAGGCCTTGAGCCAACTGGCTCGGCGCACGGATATCCAGATCGTCTACCCGGTGCACTTGAACCCCAATGTCGTGGGCCCGGTCACCGAGCAGTTGGGCGGTCTGCCCAACGTGCACCTGATCCAGCCGCTGGACTACCTGGCCTTCGTGCGCCTGATGCAACGGGCCCATGTGATTCTCACCGATTCCGGTGGCGTACAGGAAGAAGCGCCGTCCCTGGGCAAGCCGGTGCTGGTGATGCGTGATGTGACCGAACGCCCGGAAGCTGTCGCGGCGGGCACTGTGCGTCTGGTCGGCACCTCGCCGGACTCGATCATCGCCGGCGTCAACGCGCTGTTCGATGACGACCTGCTATGGCGTCGTTGCTCCCAGGCGGCCAACCCTTACGGCGACGGCAAGGCCAGTGCGCGCATCGTCGATGCCCTGATGGGCCGACCGGTGGATGATTTCATCGTGGCCGGTCAGCCCTTGCCCAAGTTTCTGCACTACCCGTCAGCGCTGCCTGTGCCCGAGAACAATTACCCGGCTTTTACCTCTCGATAAACCAAACGTTCCTCCCCTTATCAGCTCGAGATCTACCTGAATGAAGTCTTCCGTTGCCATCCAATCGGGTGCGCTCAGCGCCCTTGCCTGTGGCGTGAGCCTGCTCGCGCTCATGCCGACCTTCGCCTTGGCCGCGGACAGCCCGCTCACCCAGGCGATCAACCGGCTCAACGCCGACACCCGACAAGAGCGTGAGGTCCGCTTGAGCGATCTGGGGATCGACGCACCGATCATCCTCGGCTCCACCGATGCCCGCCGCGAACTGTATCTGCCGGTGCCGGCAGGTGTTCCGCTGACGGATGCGACATTGAATTTCGACGCCAGTTACCTTAATGGCGAAGGTGGCCGCAACACGTTGCTGCTGTCGCTGGACGGTTATCCGGTACGTGCCCAAGGGCTCAGCGAAGCCCAAGGCGACGCCAGCGCCACGCTGGGCGTGGACAAGAAAGCGCGGGACAGCGGCTCGGTGCGCCTGGGCATTGCCTGGTCGTCGATCGTGTCCCGTGTGTTGTGCGAAGACGAACGCGCCATCGGCAACGTCTTGCGTATCGAACCGGACACCCGCCTCACTTACAGCTACGACGCCAGCCAGTTGCAGGACGTCGGTGCTGCGTGGACAGCATTGCCTGGCAAACCGAGGATCATGGTCGCACCGGGCACCTTATCTGCCGAAAGTTACGATTCGGCGTGGCGTCTGGGTGTGGCACTGGAGCGGATTGGCAAGCACAGCCAGATCCTGCCCTTCCCTGTCGTCCAAGACAGCGTCGACCTGAGTGGCCTGCGCATTCCGGCCGAACTGCAAGGTATTCCCGCGTTCGCCAGCCTCAACGGCAAAGGTCCGCACACCCTGGCGAACCCGGCGGAGATTGGCGCATTGCTGATGTTGGGCCAGACGCCGAATGTCCAGGCGGATCTGGCGGTTAACGATCCGCAACTGCTCAAGGCGGTCAATGAATCCCTCGACGCGCTGCAGAGCCAGATTCAAAGCCTCGACGCAACGGCTGCCAATGCCTTCACGCAATGGCGTGAACGGCATATCAATGAAGGCCTTGCCGCCGACGGCACAGACAATGTGCGCCTGGCCTTGGTGGGCACGCGTCCGGTGCTGATGATCGCGCCGCATGCCACCGGCAAGGCGCTGGCCTTGTTCAGTACCGCCTGGAACAAATTGGCACGCAGTCGCCAATTGACGGTCAGCGAAGCCCAGATGCCCTTGAGCACCGACGGCCGTGTGGCCTTGTCGCGCCTGGGTGGAAAACCCGGCGCCATCGACGTGCTGGCCAAGTCTGACTGGAGCACTTCATTCCCTCTGGGCAGCGTGGCTTACGACGGTCGCTTGCCGGTGACAGCCGTGATCGATGTGTCTGCCGCGCCTGGCGCTTCGGACACCGCGCCGGTGGCCTCGCTGTTTCTCAATGATTATCTGATTGGTGCGCAGCAACTTGTGGCCAACGGTGAAAAGCAACGCATCGAGGCACGCATCCCGCGTTATGCCGTGGGTGCAACGAACGTGCTGCGCGTGTCGTTCCAGCGTCAACCAGTGAGTGATCGTTGCCTGGAAACGCCACAAGCCTTCCCGGTTTCGGTGCTGCCGACCAGCCACATCGTGCTGGAAAAAACCGCGCTGGGCGATGACTTCTCCGGCATGGCCGCGCGCTTTGCCGTAGACACGCAACTCCTGGTGCCGCAGGCCTACCTCGAGCATCCGGCGAGCAGCTTGGCGCAAGTGATTTCGGTCGCTGACGCCGCTGGTGTCTCCCCGCTGCGGGCGCAACTGAAAGTCGTCACAGACCCGAATGCCTCGGTCACGCTGGACAAGGCCTTCCTCGCCTTCGAGCTGCCGATCAAGGACAGCAAGGAATCGGTGCAGGTCGATGAGCAGGGACGCCTGCGCATCAATCACAAGGATCAGGTGTTGCTCGACGTGCATCCCCTCAACCACCTGGCCTCGTTGCAAGTGGTCGATTCCGGCGGCCAGCACGGCCTGGTCTATCGCGCCCTGGGCAGTGATGCACCGCGCTTCGCCAAACAGATTCTGCTGAGCCGCGGCGACGTGGCCATCCTCGGTGACAACGGTGCACTGACCACCTTCGATACCCAGGACCCAAACGGCAGTCATTTGATCGACAACGAAGAACCCAGGGGCCTGGACGCCTGGCGTACGCCGTCGCTGTTGTGGCTGATTCCGGGTGGCATCCTGTTGGTTCTCATCCTGTTGCTGGCTGGCCGTAACGCCCGTCGCAATCGCCAGTAACGGAACCTTTCGATGACGTCGCTTTATTGGCCCTATTGGCTGGCCCACTACTACAGCTTCCTGGAAGTCTCGACCATCGTGGTCGCGGTGCTGATCCTGATCTCCAGCCTCGACGATCTGTTCATTGACCTGTGGTACTGGTCTCGCCGCCTGTTTCGCAAGTTCACCGCGGACCGGAAATACCGGCCGCTGACCGCCGAGCAGCTGATGGCCCGGGATGAACAGCCGCTGGCAATCATGGTCCCGGCCTGGCTGGAATATGACGTCATCGCGCCGATGATCGAAAACATGGTGTCGACCCTCGATTACCAGAACTATGTGGTCTTCGTCGGCACCTACATCAACGACCAGCGCACCATCGATGAAGTGGAGCGCATGCGTCGGCGCTACAAGCAGCTGCATCGCGTGGAAGTCCCGCATGCCGGGCCGACCTGCAAGGCCGACTGCCTGAACTGGGTGATCCAGGCGATTTTCCTGCACGAGAAAACCCACGGCATGACCTTCGCCGGCGTCGTTCTGCACGACAGCGAAGACGTGCTGCACCCGATGGAATTGCGTCTGTTCAACTACTTGCTGCCGCGCAAGGACATGATTCAGTTGCCCGTGGTTTCGCTGGAACGCAACTGGTACGAATGGGTGGCCGGCACCTACATGGATGAATTTGCCGAATGGCACGGCAAGGATCTGGTGGTGCGTGAAAGCATGACCGATACAGTGCCGTCCGCCGGCGTCGGCACCTGTTTTTCCCACCGTGCCCTACGGGTGCTGGCCGGGGAAACCCAGAACCAGCCGTTCAACACGGACAGCCTCACAGAGGACTACGACGTCGGTGCGCGTCTGGCCAAGGTCGGCATGAACGCGATCTTCGTGCGTTTCCCGGTGCAGTTTCGCGTGTTGCGTAAATCATGGTTTCGCAAGCCTTACGAATCGACCCTGCGGATGCCGTTGTGCGTGCGTGAGTTCTTTCCCGATACCTTCCGCACCGCGTTTCGCCAGAAAGCCCGCTGGACGCTGGGCATCGGCCTGCAAGGCTGGGAGCAAATGGGCTGGAACGGTTCGTTGGCCAACCGATATCTGCTGTTTCGTGACCGCAAAGGCGTGGTCACGGCGTTCGTCAGCATCATCGCCTACGTGATTCTGGTGCAGCTGCTCGGCCTGATCATCCTGCGCCAGAGCGGCCTGTGGGATGTGAGTTTCCCGACGCCGTTCGAGACCAATGGCTTCATCAAATACCTGTTGCTGGCCAACGGTATCGCGCTGGCCTGGCGCATCGCGCACCGCTGCTATTTCACCACCGTGCTGTACGGCTGGCAGCATGGCTTGCTGTCCATCCCGCGCATGGTCGTGGGCAACTTCGTCAACTTCATGGCCGCGTCACGGGCGTGGCGCATGTTCCTGGTCGGCAAGGTGATGAACCGCAAACTGGTGTGGGACAAGACCATGCATGACTTCCCGTCCACCGACCTGGTCGCTGCCGCGCCACGCAAGCTGGGCAGCGTGTTGTTGTCCTGGCAGGCGATCAACGAAACCGACCTGCAAAGCGCCCTCGCCGAACAAAAAAACCGGCACATGCCCTTGGGGCGGATTTTGCTCAGTAACGGCTGGCTGGACGACGAGACGCTGGCGGAAGCCATCGCTTTCCAGAACGACCTGCCGCGGGTGTTCGATGTGGCCCACAAGGCGCAGGCGTCGACCCTCACCCTGGACGATGAATTCGCTCTGCGCTGGCGTGTGGTGCCGGTGGGCTTGAATGCCGACGGCCGAGCACAACTGGCCGTGGCCAGCCCGTTGCCGGCCGAAGGCCTGCAACAAGTCAGCGAGGTACTGGGCAGCGAACCGGTGCAACTGATTGCCCGGGAAAGCGAGATTGTCGCGCAGTTGCGTCTACTGAACGTGCGCGATGGCCAAGCCGTGCCGGACGCCCGCGCACCACTGCTGGGTGATCTGTTGATTGAAATGGGCCTGCTGGATCGCGACGTGTTCAACCGCACCATGTTGCAGTACCGCCCACAGCGTCACGGACGCATCGGCGACTATCTGGTCGACAGCGGCGTGCTGCCCCGCGCCACCATCGAAAAGGCCGTGGCACGTCAGCACAGCCACTACCCTGCGGAGCTTGCGACATGAATCGCCCCTTGCTGACCCTCCTGGCCACGGGGCTGAGCCTGATACCGGCGCTGGCTCATGCCGAGACGCTGCCATTGCCGTTGACCGGCCCGGCCTATGTCACCGCCAACGAGGCGTACAGCGCTTACGAGCGCAAAGACTACGACCTGGCCATCGCCAAGGCCCGCGAAGCGTTGCGTCAACGGGCCGATATCACCCGTTTGAACACGCTGATTGTGCTGGCTCAGCGCGACAAGGACCTGCGTGATCACCCCAAGCGCTACGCGCCGTCACGTCAGGCGCCGGGCTTCGGCGCCGCCGCCCAGGCCTTCAAGGCTTATGATCGCGATGACTTCAGCGCTGCAGCACAGGCATCACGCAAAGCCATCGCTCAGGCACCCAAGCGCATGGATTATCGACTGCTGCTGATCGAATCTTTACAGCGCCAACAGCATTTGCAGGAAGCAGATCAGGCTACCACCCAGGCATTGGCCGTGTTCCCGGACGACGATACGTTGCTGATGCGTCGCGAAGCGATTCGTCGCCAACTGGCTGCACCGTTGGCGGTCGAGGGTTATCGCGCCCTGGAGCAAGGCAACGTGCCTCAGGCCGTGGACCAAGCCAGGAAAGCGGTCGCCTGGGCACCGGAAATCGGCGCCAATCAGCAACTGCTGATCAGCGCCCTGCTCGCGGCCAAGAATTACCGAGGGGCCGAGCTGGCCGCGTCCGGCGCACTGGCTCAGGACGATGGGGAAATTGCACCATGGATTCTGCGCAGCTACGCCCTTGATCGTCAGGGCAAAACAGCAGCGGCCGAGGCGGACCTGAATCACGCCTTGGCCATCGATGGCCTGCTGGAAGCGGAAACCCGCGACATTCGTTTCTTCGCCGCCGACGCCGCACTGGCCCATGGCGAGCCTCAGCAGGCGCTCGATCATCTGCAACGACTGGCCGACGATGAAGGCGGCGAAGTAGCCCGCCGACTCACCGCAGCCAGAATGGCGCTGCGACAGAAAAACAACGGTCTGAACGCTGTTGCCCAGTTTCCGGCACCGGCGTTGAACTGTCAGGAAACGGCGTTCGGACTGGTCTGTGATATCTGGCCGGGCAACCAGCGCGACGGCGGAACCGACAAGGCCGGCCAAGCCTACGCGGCCCTGGCCGGCAAGGACCCCGCATCGGCGGTCGTCCTGGCAAACGCAGCGATTGCCCGTGCACCGCAAAATCCGGCATACCGGCGCCTGCTGGTCAGCGCACTGAGCGACCAGAAACAGGTGCCCGACGCCATCGCGGCGGCCAGCGAGGGCCTCAAGCTCACCAGCGATGATGCCCGACTGTTGGCCCAACGCGGCCGTCTGCGCCAGCAAGCGGGTGACGATGCCGGGGCTCGCAAAGACTTTACCCAAGCCCTTGCACTTAACAGCTTGCCCGCTTACGAAGAGGCCAGCCTGTATAGCGCCATTGGCCAACGCCGAACCGCTCGCGAACGACTGCAACAAGCGCGGGACACGGGCGAACTGGAATCGATGAGCGACCTGCAAATCGCTTACTTGTCGGTCCAGGCCGGCGACGATGACGGTGCCCACGCGTCGTTCCGCAAGGCCGATGCCGACACCCGACTCACGCCGACAGCCACTCAGGATGCGGCCTATAACGCGATGCGGGTCAATGATGACGAGCAAGCCGTCACCTACTTCACGCGCGTCATCGACGCGCAACATTCCGGTGAACTGGACATGCCTGCGCAGCAACTGTTCGACACCCGTCGAGCGGTGGCCGATGTGTCGCGCACCTGGGGTTTGACCAGCACCACCAGTTATCGCGGTAACAGTTCCAGCAGTGGTTTGAGCGCAGCCCCGAGCAGCGGCAGCAACAGCAATGACAGCCTGCAAAACAGCACCGAACTGTCTTGGCGCCCTTTGGGTTATCGCAACGCGCGTTTTGTGGAACTCTACGGGCGCGTCACCGACACCCTGTGGAGCAAGAACAGCGATTCGGATACCGGTTTCGATGCGCTGCAAGGCGCCGTGGGTGTACGGGTCAAACCCTTCACATCGCTGAACGTGATGGCCGCCGTCGAGCGCACATTCCCCTTGGGATCGTCGGACGTCGACGGTGACTGGCTGGTGCGTTTGGGCTACGGCTCAAGCGTAGGGACCGATTTGCGCGTCGATGCCTCCAGTTGGTGGACCTCGCAGTTGTTCGCTGAAGCCGGTCACTACGTCAACGACTCACGCGACTATTTCAACAGCGAATGGCAGGTCGGCCGCAGCTATGCCATCGGTGGCGCAGGCTCGCGCTGGGTGAGCTTCCCCCATGTGGTGGCGGCGTATGACTACGACTCGAAGATGAACAGCGGGACCGACTCCGACGGCAAGTCGGACTCATCGTCCGGCAAGGCCGGAGGTATCGGCGTGGGTAACAACGTCCGGTACTGGTTCCGCGAGGATGCGTACAACGCTCCCCGCTCCTATGTCGACTTCTCCCTGCAGTACCGCGTCAAGGTGCTGGGCGATGACCGCGCTCAAGGTGTCTTCGGTCGCCTGACTTATTCCTATTGAGGACTTGCATGAACATTCGATTCTGTTTGTGGCTGGGACTTGGCCTGATCCCGATGTGGGCAAACGCCGCCCCTGAAATTGCCCAGCTGTACGCGCCAAAACTGCCCGAGGGTTCGGCCTGGGTGCGGGTGGTCAACCCTTCCGACACCGCCATGCAGGTCCAGGTGGGCCAAGGCGCGAGCTTCGCCCTTTCTGCCCAGACCACAGTGGCCAGTCCTTTTCAGGTCGTGGACTCGCGACAGCCGCTTCAAGTGACCGTCAACGGTCGCGAGATCAAGGGCCTGAGCGCGCCGAAAAGTGCGTGGGCCACGCTGATTCTCGACAGCGACCCGGCGCGGGCGCCACGCCTGGTCATCGACCCTCCGCTGCGCGGCAAAGACCTGCGCGCCGAACTCAACGTCTACAACCTGGCCAACGGTTGCGAAAAGGCCGGAGTCAAACTGGCTAACAGCGCTCCTGTGTTCAATCAGGTGCCGTTCAACGGACAAGCCCAGCGAACGATCAACCCGGTGCAGGCGACGCTGGTTGCCAGTTGCGAGCAGAACACCAGCCTGCCGTTCAAGCTGGCGCCCTTCAAGGCCGGCGATCGTTACAGCCTGTTCCTGGTCGGTTCCCGGCAGGCTCCACGCCTGATTGGCCTTGTCGACCAGACCGCGCCATGAGTCTTCAATTGAAAACTCACTTGCCGGTTCCCGCCATGATCGTCGGTTTGCTAATGAGCCTGTCCGGCACCCACGTTCAAGCGGCCTCGGCGGTGATTACCGGCGAAGGTGGCTGGTTATTCCCGGCCTGGGAAAGCCTGAACAGGGTCGACAACACTGGGGTGACGCGCAACATTGCGCTGGTGAAACAACTCCAGCAGCACCTTGCACGGGAACACATCGGACTGGTCGTGTTGGTGGTGCCAATGAAGGCGCCGTTTTATGCCGCGCGCCTCCCCGCCGATCAGCCCTTGAGCCCGGCCGTGATGCAGCGTTACGACCGCTTGCAGAGCGAACTGACTCAAGCAGGCCTGACCACGCTGAACATAAAGCCTGTCCTGCAACGGACCGAACACGGCAAACAAACCGCGTTTTACCGCGCCGACTACCACTGGACAGCCTGGAGCGCAGAAAACACCGCAGACGCCACGGCGCAACTGATTACCGAACGTTACCGCCTGCAAGGCGAACCCGGCGGTGGCGCGGCGCTGGGCCAGTGGTTCGACCGACGCGCGTTCGGTGACCTTGCGAGCAATTTCCTGCCGGCGATCAAGCGCAAGGCGATTGGTCGCGACATCTACACGGTTCGCCATCAGGCAGAGAACGACTTGCTGATCGATGACGCACCGGCACCGGTTCAGGTGATCGGCAACAGTTTTGTCCAGCCTTACCTGGGTTTTACCCAGAAGCTTTCCAATGCCCTGGACCGTCCCGTCGCACTGACCTGGAACCCCGGCGACGTCGGCCCGTGGGCTACGCTGCTGCAATACTTGGAGTCGGCGGATTTTGCCCGACACAAACCGCAAGTGATCGTCTGGCAATTCAATGAGGGTCAATTCCACCTCGGTCCCGATGCGGCAGCCAACTGGAACGCCAAAGGCATCACCTCGCTGAGCCAATGGCATCAGCGCATCAACAAGGCACTTCCGTGAACATTCTTGGTTACACCGCCAGTCGCACGACCGTTGCGGGTCTGTTGTTTGCCGTCATCCTCGGCACAGGGACGGGCACACTTTACGTGACGAACAAAAAGGCCTTGGCTCCGGAAATCGTCGGCATCGTCTGGCAGCCGGACAACAAGACCGTCGGCATCAACGGCCACTGGGAAAAACTGGGGGCTCGTGAGTTGCTGGTGCAATGGACCGTCGTCGACGATCAGGCTTTCATTCCCGGTACCGGCCTGCCCAGCGTACCGGTCCTGCCCGATTGGGCACGCATCGCCAAGGCCCCCTGGGCGCAAGACGTCATCCTCGGACTGGCCGGTTACTTCAGTGAGAACCGCTCACGGGACAACATCGAGCAGCTGGCCGCTGTCTCGGAACGCATCGCCAAATTGCCGACACCCTTGCACGTCACCGGTTGGTATTTCCCCGCCGAAGTCGACCCCAGCTGGACCCGCGCCAAGGAACTGCCCGCCCTGCTGGCCAAGCTACCGCGACCGTTATGGATCAGCGTGTATGACGGCGCCAATATCGGCCCTGTCGCCACGGCTGAATGGCTCAAGCAGTGGCTGCCGAATGACATTGGCGTGTTCTTCCAGGACGGCGTCGGTGTCTACGCCCGCACCGCACCGGTCGCCAAAACCTACGCCGACGCCTTGCGCCAGCGTCTGGGCAAAGACCGTGTGCGCATCATCGTAGAGGCCTTCCGGCCCAACTTCGGTGGCGGATTCCGCTCCGCGACCGCCGCCGAGCTGAAAACGCAATTGGCGGCCTATGACGGTTATCCGCTCTACCTGTTCGACGGACCGCACTACGTAACGCCTGAACTGGTGGAGCAACTGGCGCGGTAACGTCGATCACTAAGCGTCAGACCACGTTAACCCTTAACAGCCGCTTCGATCGCTGCGACGTCGATTTTCCCCATCTGCATCATGGCGTCAAACGCGCGCTTGGCCGCTGCTTGATCAGGATTGTTGATGGCGTCTGTCAGGACGCGAGGCGTGATCTGCCACGACAATCCCCATTTGTCCTGGCACCAGCCGCAGACGTTTTCCTGACCGCCGTTTCCGATAATCGCGTTCCACAAGCGGTCCGTTTCGGCTTGATCGTCAGTCGCCACCTGGAACGAGAAAGCCTGGTTGTGCTTGACCCCCGATCCCCCATTCAGGCCGAGGCAAGGAATGCCCATCACCGTGAACTCGACCGTCAACACATCGCCCTGTTTGCCCGCCGGATAGTCGCCAGGCGCGCGAAGGATGGTTCCCACCGCGCTATCAGGAAACGTCTTGGCGTAGAACGTCGCGGCGTCCAGCGCAGCGCCGTCGTACCAGAGACAAATCGTGTTTTTGCTGACCATGCTGGTTCTCCAACATTGGGGAATGAATGATCATTCTAGCTTGCTGATTACTGGAAGCTTGGCTCGGCACACACCGCAGACGTGGCACGAAGTGTACGCAGCCCTAAAAGCACGATCACCACCATGACCAGCCCCGCGACAATGGCGACACCGAACCCTGCCTGCGCGCCATAGACATCGATGACCAGGCCCGCCAGTACGCCGCCGAGCGCTACGCCGATGCTGATGCCTGTCGTCATCCACGTCAGTCCTTCGGTGATCCTGGACGGTGGGACAATGATCGTACCGAGATTCATGACGACGACCATCGTTGGCGCAAATGACATACCGGCCACAAACAGCATCCCGGAAAGGATGTAGACGTCCGGTGACAAAATGGGCAATACGGCTGTGACTGCCGTTATCAGAACCCCGATAAAGAACTGCTTTTCAATCGGCAAGGAAATCCTTAATGCGCCGAACGTCAGGCCCGCGATCATGGAGCCGAGTGCATAGGCGGCCAGGATGAAACTGGCAGACGCCGGCCAGCCTTGTGCGTTGGCGAAGGCAACAACCGCTACGTCGATTGATCCGCCAATCACACCCATCGCCAAGAGCGCCAGCACGATGGTACGAACGCCGGGGATAAGCAGGGTCGAGCTTGCGCTCCTTTTAATACCCACAACCACTTTCGGTTCTGTCTGCCGCTGCATAAGAAAAGCCGTCACGCCGACAACCAGCAACAAGACGGCGACAAGGGGCCCGGCTTCGGCGAAAAAGCTGACGCTCAAACCAATGGCAAGTGGTGGGCCGATGATAAAGGCGAGTTCAGTTAGAACCGTGTCCAGGGAGAAGGCCGTGTGTAATTGCGGCTTGCCACGGAAAAGCTGCGTCCAGCGTGCTCTTATCATCGCGGGCATGCTCGGCATCGTGCCCGCCAATGCCGCAAGAATAAAAAGCAGTGGGGCCGGAGCCCTCATATAAACGGCAATGATCAGCGCCAGCAACATGCCAATGCTGAAGGCCGTCACAAAGGGCAGAACCCGGCTCTGGCCCCGTTGATCAACGAGTTTTGATACTTGCGGGCCGATAAGCGCATTCGCCAAGGTAAAAGTACCGGCAACCGAGCCCGCCAGCCAATAAAGACCCGTCTGCTGCACCAGCATGGTAATGATGCCGATGCCGATCATTGCCTGTGGCAGACGGGCAATGGAACTCGCGATCACTAACCCCATGACGCCCGGGGTGGTGAGAAGTTCGCGGTAGGGATTTGCCATGATTTCTCCTTTTTATAATTTGACGCTGATAAGTAGCCCGCTGCATGCAACGCAAACTAATGGGGGGATATCGGCGCCTGAGTGGTTATTTGAGCAAGCATGCAAGTGGGCAGTTTCAAACCCACTTGCATGTCAATGAGCGTAACGCTCAATCATCACCTCTTAAAAAAGCGCTCGATTGATTGCCTCAGCCAAGTGCTTGCGATTACTGACGTCCTCCATCATGGACACATGCCCGCCGGGAATCGAAACAGAACTAATCGCCAAATCAGGCAAGAGTTCTCTCCACCCGCCAACCATATCAACCCGCGGCAGAGGGGTTTTCTCACGATCAGCCGCGTAGAAATGATAGAGATTGACCGGCAATGGAGATGGTATATAGGCGCCGGCAATTTTTGAGAAATGGTAAATGGCTTGCCATTTGACTGTTTCCAGCGAGGGGTCTGCGTTTAAATCATAGCCTCCCAAATTCTGTGCTTTTCGAATGAGCTCAGAAAACTCATCACCCTCATTTAACACATCGAATTTATGACGCTCCGCCTCGCAAGCCACCGCTTTAACATGCTCAATAAAATACTGCTTAATACCCTGGTTTTTATAAAGCAACTTATGCGGCGCGGGCACATCAATAAAGCCTAAAAACTCAACGCTGGCCTCTTTGCACATAAGCCCATGGGCGATGGCGTAAGCGAGAATCCCCCCAGAGGAATACCCCGCAATGCGATAAGGCCCTTCAGACTGGATCGCCTGGATGAGCGGTATCATTCTGTCGGCCATAGCTTCCATTGAGTGAGGTAAAGTGTCGCCAATGGCCGACCACGGCAATACATGGATCGGGCAGCTGACGCGAATTTGTTGGGCCAGAGAAATAGCGTACGAATAATCGGCTAATCCCGAGGGCACGAAAAAGACCGGGGCCTCAGTCCCGCCAGCGCGCACCGTGATCGCCCCGATCTGCGGATTGAACACAGGAGACTGTGCGATCCGAGTGGCAAGGTTGGCCAATCTCGGGTGTTCAAAAATGTCGCTCAGCGAACACTCCAAACCATAACCCCTGATTTTTTGCATCATCTGGACAGCCATGAGCGAATGGCCGCCGAGTGCGAAGAAGTTGTCATGGCGACCGACCTGTTCAACCCCGAGCAACCCTGACCAAAGTGCTGTCAGGATCGTCTCGGTCTCACCTTGCGGCGCCTCATACGCCGCATGGGCAAAGGCCTCGCCCTCCGGAACAGGCAACGCCCGCCGATCAAGCTTGCCATTCGGGGTCAGCGGCAAGCGTTCAATCAGCACAAAGGCAGACGGCACCATGTAGTCGGGTAGACGTTCACTCAGATAATCACGCAGTCGTCCTGCAAGCGGTAAACCTGCGTCTGAGTCGGCCTTAGGTACCAAGGCATCATTTCCAGGGACCTTTGGATGTGCCACTACATAAGCGACCAGTCGCTTGTCCGGGTCTACGCCTTGCACCTCTACAACCGCCTCGCGGATGGAGGGATGCTCGGTCAATCTGGCTGCAATTTCACCTGGTTCAATCCGCAAGCCGCGGATCTTGACCTGGTCGTCATTGCGCCCCAGGAACACCAGACTCCCGTCCGGCAGATAACGGGCAAGGTCCCCCGTCTTATACATACGCGCGTCAGGCTCGCCGGCAAATGGATCGAGCGAGAAGCGCTCCGCCGTCAGTTCGGCGAGGTTCAGATATCCACGCGCAACACCTATGCCCCCGATGTACATCTCACCCACCGCACCCAGCGGAACAGGCTCGCCATGCGCGTCCAGAAGGTAAATGCGTGTGTTTGAAATCGGACGGCCTATCGGCACCGGATCAACGTCATCAGAGGAACAGCGATGGACAGCCGCCCAGACTATCGCCTCCGTCGGGCCATATTCATTGAACAATTCCACGTCAGTAAAGGCTGAAGTCACTTCGTGAACCAGCTTCGCCGGACAGGTTTCACCCGCCACGATCACCTGGCGCAGTTGTCCATATCCAAGCTGGGCGACTTGCGGCAGAACCAATCTTGCGAGAGACGGCACGAGCAGCACTGAGGTGACGCCGTTTTCAATCAAAAGTCGGCTGATGATCAGTGGATCTACGACGGCTTTGCCGCCTGGCAAACACAAGGCACCACCGGTCGTTAACGTTCCGAAGATGCCAGCCACGGAGCTGTCAAATGCCATTGATGACAGCAGTAAAAATACAGCGTCGGAACCTGGCTTGTAGACCGTGGTCCGTGCCAGCGTCGATGCGATCAATCCATGGTGTTCGATCATGACGCCCTTGGGCTGACCGGTTGAACCCGAGGTATAGATCAGATAAGCGAGATTGCGGGGTGTCAGGCCGGGAACCTGGAAATTGGCATCAGCCTTCATCAAGATTTCATTGGGATCTAGCACGGTGAGGGACTGCAACGCCTCACCCAGCACCTGCCGTCCGGCCGCATCGGCCAGCACCAGGACCGGCGCTGTATCGGCAAGAATGTAAACCAGGCGATCTCCCGGATAGGCCGGATCAAGCGGCACATAGGCGCCGCCTGCCTTCAGGATCGCCATCAGACCCACAACCATCGCCGCCGAGCGCTCGACACAGATCGCCACCCGCTGATCTGGCCCGACGCCTTGCTCGATCAGCCGATGTGCCAGTCGATTCGCCCTGGCATTAAGCTCTCCATAACTGAGCTTCTCTCCCTCGAAGATCAGCGCCGTTGCCTCTGGAGTGCGCGCCACCTGCGCCTCAAACAAATGATGAATGCCCAGATGATCCGGGCAGGATGCTTCCGTCGCGTTCCACGTCTTGAGCAGCAATGTACGTTCAGACGCTGGCAGAATGTTCAGCTGTCGAACCGGACGCTGCGGCGAGCGTTCCAGGGTCTGCGCCAGACTGTCCAACGCCTGTTCCATGTAGCCACACACCCGATCGGAATCGAACGGCGTGACCACTTGGGTCGTCAACCCCAGTGAGTGAGTGAAATCTTCCACGGACAACGTGAACGGATAATTGGTCCGCTCTTGTTCACTCAAGAACTCGACACCCGGCATTTGCCCCATGGTCTGGACAATGTTGTCCGCACCCGCCAGATCATTGTGCCGATAGTTGAGCAATGCGCTGAACAGCGGCGTGCCTGTAGCGACCCCACTGCACCTTTGTGCCAGCGCCAGCGAGGCATGCTCGTGAGCGAGCAACTCGGCCAGTCGGGCATGGGCCTGCTGGACACTCTCAGCGGTATCAATGCCGCCTGAGTCGAATCGGATCGGCAGCGTGTTGATGAACATGCCCATGGCTCGATCTGACCCGTGACCCGCTTGCATGCGCCCAAACAGCACCGTACCGAACACGACCTTTTCCTGGCCGCTGGTGCGTGCCAGAACCTGGGCAAAGGCAACATGACACAGGCTGGCGAGACTCACATTCAATCGCCTCGCCTGCGCCCGCAGCCGAACATTGAGTTCGGCCGAAACCATGCGGTGGGTCTGCCCTACCTGCGCGCCGTCCAGATGCACTTCCGCCAATCCAAAGGGCAGCGTCGGCTCTTCTATGTCAGCCAGCATCGATTTGAAGAACCGCTCATGTTCCTCCACGCTCTTGCCCAACCGCACCTGACCGATCAGGTTGCGAAACGGCTGGGGCGACCGCAGCTTCTCACCGCGATCGGCGAGGAACGCCTGCACTTCGTTATAAAAAAACTGCAATGAAGACGCGTCGTCAATCAAGTGATGCTGCAGCTGCATCAGAATGAAGCGGCCTGCGACAGGATCATGGGCAACGATAAAGCGCAGCACCGGCGCCTGGGTCAGATCAATTCGGTGCCGACATGAATCAAAGCGCCGGGAAAGCTGTTCGGTAACGGGGCCGTCTGCCGGATCGAGAACAATATCAGTGACGGAGAGTGGAGCCTGTCGCCAGACCACTTGCGCGGCGCGAGACAACCCTTCCCAGACAAAAGCGGTACGCAAAATGTCGTGACGGTCTACAACCTTCTGAACGGCGCCAAGATACCGCTCCAATGTTCCACGATCAGCAAAGGCCATCTGGGCCACCAGCAAATAGGGGTCACCTTCTTTTGCCAGCATGTGGTGGAACAGGATGCCGTCCTGCATCGGTGAGAGTGCGTAGATGTCCTGGATGTTGGCTGCCCCTCCAGGAACCTGCGACACAATGAGGTCGATGTCCGACTGGCCGAGATCGATCAACGGCAGCAGGTCAGGCGTGATTCTGCACGTCTCGGGCTTGATCAGATTGGGCGGCACCACTACCTCGCGGTGTTGGCCAAGCGTGCCGGCCAGCACCGACAACACAGGCGTCTGAAACAGATCACGCACGGCAAGGCTCAGGCCCTGGCGGCGCAACCGTTCGATCAACCGCACCGCCAAGAGTGAATGGCCGCCGAGGGCGAAGAAGTTGTCATGACGACCGACCTGTTCAACACCAAGCAGCTCTGACCAGATCCCGGCAAGAGTGACCTCGATCTCGCCCAACGGCGCCTCGTAGGCCGCATGGGCAAAGGCATCGCCCTCAGGAACCGGCAGAGCCCGTCGATCAAGCTTGCCATTACCCGTCAGCGGCAAGTTGTCCAGGCGTACAAAGGCAGACGGCACCATGTAGTCGGGTAAACGGCTGCTCAGGTAATCACGGAGCGCTCCCGCCAGTGCCAGGCCAGACTCTGAGTCGATCGACGTGTCCTGAACCTCGGACTGCGCCACCACGTAAGCCACCAGACGCTTGTCGGTCTTCTCGCCTTGCGCCACCACCACCGCCTCGCGGATGGAGGGATACTCGGCCAATCGGGCCGCAATTTCACCCAGTTCAATCCGGAAGCCGCGGATCTTCACCTGATCGTCATTGCGACCCAGAAACGCCAGATTGCCGTTCGGCAGGTAACGGGCCAGGTCCCCTGTTTTATACATCCGCGCTTCAGGTTTGCCGGCGAAGGGATCGCGCAGGAATCGCTCGGCCGTCAGCTCGGGCCGGTTCAGGTAGCCACGCGCAACACCCGCGCCGCCGACGTACATCTCACCCACGGCCCCTATCGGAACAGGCTGGCCATGCGCGTCGAGAAGATAGAGATTCAAATCCGGCAGACGCCGACCGATCACGCTGTCGTCTTGTCGCGCATCGGATGAAGTCAGGGGGTACCAGGAGACGTGGACTGTGGTTTCGGTGATCCCGTACATGTTGACCAGTTGCGGGACTGATTCGCCACGCACACCATACCAGTCGCGCAGGATCGACGGCTGCAGCGCTTCGCCGCCAAAGATGACATAGCGCAACCGGTCCGATGACGGTTGTGCATATTCGATCAAGGCTGTGAAGGCGCTTGGGGTCTGGTTCAGGACGGTGACGCCCTGCTCACAAATCAACTGATAGAACGCTTGCGGAGAACGGGTAATGGCATGCGGGACCAACACCAGCGTGCCGCCATAACGAAGGGCGCCCCACAGTTCCCAGACCGAGAAGTCGAAGGCAAAAGAGTGGAACAGGCACCAGACGTCACTGGCCTCAAAACCAAAGTCGGCGTGTGTCGTGCCGAACAGACGCACCACCTGAGCATGCTCGATCATGACGCCTTTAGGCTGTCCGGTTGAGCCCGAGGTGTAGATGATATAAGCGAGGTTATTGGGGGTAAGACCTGGAACTTCAGGGTTGGCGTCCGCCCCGACCAAGGCTTCAGCGTGGGCCTCATTGGGATCGATTACGGTACGAGTCTGCAACGCGTCCCCGAGTGCCTGGCGCCCGGCCGCGTCAGCCAGCACCAAAACCGGAGCCGTATCGCCAAGAATGAACGCCAGTCGCGCCCCCGAGTTCTCCGGATCGAGCGGCACATAGGCGCCACCCGCCTTCAGGATCGCCA
>NZ_SISB01000064.1 GCF_004310295.1 Pseudomonas sp. BGI-2
GAGGTAGGAGCCGGAAGCTCCGAGGGCCGGTCTGGGCGCTTAGATACCGCAGGCGACACATCAACGGAACCAAGCTCGCTGACGTTGTTTGGCAGTAGGCAGGAACCGCCGTATACGGAACCGTACGCACGGTGGTGTGAGAGGACGGCGGATGTAAATCCGCCTCCTACTCGATCTCGAAAAAAGGGAGGTTTGTGATTAACTCCGGTCAGTTAGAAAACAAAAAATGATCGTAAAAACAATCAACTGACTGGCCTTACTGTTTATGAGCACGCTTGCTTATCGAAGGGATATCGACGGCTTACGCGCAATCGCCGTGATTGCCGTGGTGTTGTTCCATTTTGGTGCCCCAGGGTTTACCGGCGGATTCGTCGGTGTCGACGTCTTCTTCGTGATTTCCGGCTATCTGATCACCTCTATCATCTGGAACCAGCGTCAGGCCGGGCGCTTCAGCTTTGTCGACTTCTGGGCCCGTCGTGCCCGACGAATCCTCCCTGCGCTGTTTGCGATGATCATTGCCGTGCTGGCGGTGGGCTGGTTTCTGCTGGCCCCCAAGGATTATGAAGAGCTGGGGCGTTCGGTGCGCTACCAGGTGATGTTCGTTTCCAACATCCTGTTCATGCGTCAGGACGGCTACTTCGACGTCGCTTCCGATCTCAAGCCGTTGCTGCATACGTGGTCTCTGGCGGTTGAAGAGCAGTTCTATATTGTCTTCCCGCTGTTGCTGACGCTGTTGTCGAGTCGCCTTAAGCATTGGCGCCTGGCGCTGTTCGCCGTGTTGATGGTGTCCTTCGGGCTCAGTGTCTGGGCTGTGGCGCATCACCCCGAAAAAGCGTTTTTCCTGTTGCCGATGCGTGCCTGGGAGTTATTGGCCGGCGCCATGCTGGCCGTTGCGCCCAGAAGCCAATGGCGCCTGACAACCGTCGGGGCTCAAGTGGTCAGCCTGACCGGGTTCGGGCTGATTCTGCTGGCGGTAGTGGGCTACGACAGAAGCACGCCATTCCCTGGTATAGCGGCGTTGCTGCCGACCCTTGGCGTGGTTGCGTTGATCTGGGCCAATGGCCATCGGCAGACCCTGGTCGGTGGGCTGCTGGCCAGTCGGGTGCTGGTCGGCCTCGGGCTGATTTCCTATTCCTGGTACCTGTGGCATTGGCCGGTGTTCGTGTTCTCCAGCTACGCCAGTGTCGACGAGCCCGGTCCGTTTGATGTTGCCGGATTGATATTGCTTAGCCTGGTGCTGGGTTACTCGTCGTGGCGTTTCGTCGAGACGCCGTTCCGTGAGCGACGGCTGTTGGCGGGGCGTCGGCAGATTCTGCTGGCGGCGGGCGTCGGTGTGCTGGTGTTGGGCCTGGCCGGTCAAGCGTTGCGCTGGACCGACGGCTTGCCTTCGCGCCTGTCCGATGAAGCGTTGCAGTACGCCAAAGCGAAGGAATGGCGACCGGAACTGATGCGGTGCCTGGCCGACGACAACACCCCTGACGACAAGCTTTTCTGTCATTACGGGACGTCAGCGCTGTCCTCGCGGGTGCTGGTCTGGGGCGACAGTCACGCCACCGCGCTGATTCCGGTGTTCGATGACGGGGCGCAAAAGCATGGCGCCAGCGTGATTCTCGCCAGTTCCACGGGTTGTATCCCGGTTGAAGGGCTTGAGCACGATCAACGGTGTGCGCGTTTCAATTGCCGGGTCGAGCAGGCCTTAAAGCCGCAATCAGTGAGCGACGTGGTGCTGGTCGCGCGCTGGAGCCTGTATCTCTACGGCGACGCGAAAGGCGATCTCGGGCATGTTCTGAGAGATTCCCGTGGTCGTTACGACCGGGCAAATGCCGAGCAGCAACTGGCCGAAAGATTACAGGCAACAGTCCGGCAGTTGCGTAATGGCGGGCATCGCGTCTGGCTGATCAAGGAAGCGCCGCTGCAGCCGTTCAGCCCGCCTTACCGCCTCAGCCGCCTGGCCATGTTGCATCGTCCGACCGAGGGCGTCGGGCAGGCAGTGGCGGAGCACTTCAAGCGTCAAGCATTCATCAGCCAACTGTTCGCGCAAATAGCGGCTGCCAACCCGGGCGTTACCGTGGTCGATCCGGCGCCGTTGTTGTGTGATCAAGCGGGTCTTTGCCGCGCCGAGCTCGACGGTCATTCGCTGTACACCGACGACAATCACCTGTCTGAGGTCGGTGCGCGCTTCATCGCGCCGGTGCTGGAGCCGCTGTTCAAGCGGTTGCAAGCTCGGACACCACTGGGCAACGGCAACGCAAATGCGGCCAAGTAAGCAGCGATAAGCTGCCAGCGGACGGCAGAGCAGGTAGGATGTACGCCTATTTTAGGGGTGCCATCGTCAATGAAATTCAAGGATCTTCGGGATTTCGTGCAGCAGCTTGAGCAGCGCGGAGAGTTGAAACGCATCCAGATCCCCGTCTCTCCAGTGCTGGAGATGACCGAAGTCTGTGATCGCACGCTGCGGGCAAAAGGCCCGGCGCTGTTGTTCGAAAACCCGACCGGCTACGACATTCCGGTGCTCGGCAACCTGTTCGGCACCCCCGAGCGGGTCGCCATGGGCATGGGCGCCGAAGCGGTCAGCGAACTGCGCGAGATCGGCAAGCTGCTGGCCTTCCTCAAAGAGCCTGAGCCACCGAAGGGCCTGAAGGACGCGTGGTCCAAGCTGCCGATCTTCCGCAAGATCATTGCGATGGCGCCCAAAGTCGTCAAGGACGCGGTGTGCCAGGAAGTGGTCATCGAAGGCGACGACGTCGACCTGGCGATGCTGCCGGTGCAGACCTGCTGGCCCGGTGACGTCGGCCCGCTGATCACTTGGGGCCTGACGGTCACCAAAGGTCCGAACAAGGACCGCCAGAACCTCGGTATCTACCGCCAGCAAGTCATTGGCCGCAACAAAGTCATCATGCGCTGGCTGAGCCACCGTGGCGGCGCGCTGGATTACCGTGAGTGGTGCGAGAAGCATCCCGGCCAGCCATTCCCGGTCTCCGTGGCATTGGGCGCTGACCCGGCGACCATCCTCGGCGCCGTGACGCCGGTACCGGACAGCCTCTCCGAATACGCCTTCGCCGGTCTGCTGCGGGGCAACCGTACCGAACTGGTGAAATGCCGCGGCAACGACCTGCAAGTGCCGGCCACCGCCGAGATCATCCTCGAAGGCGTAATCCATCCGGGCGAGATGGCCGACGAAGGCCCGTACGGCGACCACACCGGTTACTACAACGAAGTCGACAGCTTCCCGGTGTTCACCGTCGAGCGCATCACCCACCGGATCAAACCGATCTACCACAGCACCTACACCGGCCGTCCACCGGATGAGCCGGCGATTCTCGGCGTGGCGTTGAACGAAGTGTTCGTGCCGATCCTGCAGAAGCAGTTCCCGGAAATCACCGACTTCTACCTGCCGCCGGAAGGTTGCTCGTACCGCATGGCCATCGTGACCATGAAGAAGTCGTATCCGGGCCACGCCAAGCGGGTAATGCTCGGTGTCTGGTCGTTTTTGCGACAGTTTATGTACACCAAGTTCGTTATCGTCACTGACGACGACATCAATGCGCGGGACTGGAACGACGTGATCTGGGCCATCACCACGCGCATGGACCCCAAGCGCGACACGGTGATGATCGACAACACGCCGATCGACTACCTCGACTTCGCCTCGCCGGTCTCCGGTCTGGGCTCGAAGATGGGGCTCGATGCCACGCATAAGTGGCCGGGCGAAACCACTCGCGAGTGGGGCCGGGTGATCGTCAAGGACGACGCCGTAACCCAGCGGATCGATGCCATCTGGAATCAGTTAGGAATAGATTGATGCGTGTAACTTTGCAGCCCTCCGGAGCAGTGCTACAGATTCTGCCCGGCGAGCGGATTCTCGATGGCGCGCGGCGCCTGGGCTATGAATGCCCGCAAAGCTGCCGCAACGGTAATTGCCACGTGTGCGCCGCACTGCTGGTGGAAGGGCGGGTCGAACAGGAAGGCGGTGTGCGCGACCATGGCGAGTTCTACACTTGCATAGCAGAGCCGCTGGAAGACTGCATCGTGCTGTGGGATGGCGTGCTCGCGCTGGGAGAATTACCGGTGCGCAGCTTGTCGTGTCAGGTCATTGAGTGCAGGGATGTCGGCGGCGATACCTTTCGCGTACATCTGCGAGCGCCGGCCGGCAAGCCGCCGCGCTATCACGCTGGCCAGTATTTGATGGTCGAGCGTGAGAACGGCGAGAAATCCGCCTTCTCCCTGGCCTCGGCACCCCATGCCGGGCGAGACCTGGAAATCCATGTGCTGGCGCGCGAAAGCAGTGCGCAGAACCTGATCGAACAACTGCAACGCAACCCGCTGGTGCGGGTCGAGATGCCGTTCGGCGATACCCATCTGGCGGAATTGCCTGACGGTCCGCTGGTGCTGATCGCCGCTGGCACCGGCATGGGTCAGATCCACAGCCTGATCGAACATTGCCGGGCCGCGGGCTTCAAGCACCCGGTGCATCTGTATTGGGGCGTGCGCCGGCCAGAAGACTTTTATGAAATCGAACATTGGGATGAATGGCTGAAGTTGCCCAATCTGTTCCTGCATAAAGTCGTCAGCGACCAGTGCGGCTGGCAGGGGCGCTGCGGGATGCTGCATGAGGCGGTGTGTGAGGATTTCCCTGATCTGAAATCCCTGCATGTGTATGCCAGTGGCTCTCCGGCCATGGTCTACGGCACGCTGGATGCTTTGGTTGAAGCCGGGATGGATGCTCATCAGATGCGCGCGGATGTGTTTGCGTACGCGCCTCGATCTTGATCCACGATCTTGATCCTCGGACTTGACCGTTATAACTCTCCATATAGCCGATCGGTATTTATACATTGATATAAATGCCGGTAGGTTATATCTCAACGAGGCGATTATTTAAGAACTGTGCCATGGCACTTAAATTGCCTTAAAACATATGTGCCTTATTGTTACAGCGGTGCGTTCTATTAAGTAATTCTTCACTCGCGGGGAGCTGAACGCTATTCGCCATGAGCGCCATTGAATCTTCATTTTTGAATCTGGCTTACCCTCCGCGGCTCGATCTGGGGCCGCAGCTTACGCACGAACAATTGCTGAGCTCGATGCAGTCGACCATGGCGCGCCACAAGGGCGGGCCGGTCTGGCTGTTCGCCTACGGCTCGCTGATCTGGCGCCCTGAATGCGCGGCGGTGGAGCGAGTGCGCGGTCGAGTGCATGGCTACCATCGCGGCTTGTACCTGTGGTCCCACGAACATCGCGGTACACCGGAAGTTCCTGGTTTGGTCTTTGGTCTGGATCGCGGCGGCTCGTGCAGCGGCTTCGCTTATCGTTTGCCCGAAGAACAATTGGAAGCATCCCTTTATGCGCTTTGGCAGCGCGAAATGCCGTTCCCGTCCTATCGCCCACACTGGCTCAACTGCCGTCTCGAAGACGGCAGCCAGGTTCAGGCATTGGGATTTGTTTTGGAGCGACACCTGCCCAGCTATGCCGGCAACTTGCCGGATCATGTGCTGAGCCACGTGTTCGAAAACGCTTGCGGGCGTTACGGCACCACTCGCGATTATGTCGAGCAGACCGCTAACGCCCTGCGCAGTCACGCCATGCCAGACCGGAATCTGGAGGCGCGACTCAAGCGCTGCAAATCAAAAGCCGATCAGGCGATCGCTTCGCGGCTCTGACTGGCGATTTGCTTGTGCCACAGCGTCGGTGCCAGGAAGGCCATCGCCAGCAGGCACGCGCCGATCAGTAGTACAAAACCGCCGTCCCAGCCAAAGTGGTCCACGGTGTAGCCCATCGCTGCACTGGCCGCGACCGAACCACCCAGATACCCGAACAGACCCGTGAAACCCGCTGCCGTACCGGCGGCTTTTTTCGGTGCCAGTTCCAGCGCTTGCAGGCCAATCAGCATCACCGGACCGTAGATCAGGAAACCAATCGAGATCAGCGCGATCATGTCGACAGTCGGGTTGCCGGCCGGGTTGAGCCAATAGACCAGCGTCGCCACGGTCACCAACGCCATGAACACCATGCCGGTCAGGCCGCGGTTGCCACGGAAGATCTTGTCCGACATCCAGCCGCACAACAGTGTCCCGGGAATACCTGCCCACTCGTAGAGGAAATACGCCCACGACGTTTTGTCCACGCTGAAGCCTTTGGCTTCCTTGAGGTAGGTCGGTGCCCAGTCCAGCACGCCGTAGCGCAGCAGGTAGACAAAGACGTTGGCCATTGCGATGTACCAGAGCATTTTGTTGCGCAGCACGTATTTGACGAAGATTTCCTTGGCGCTGAATTCTTCTTCGTGACTGGCGTCGTAGCCTTCCGGGTAGTCGTTCTTGTATTTCTCGATCGGCGGCAGGCCAACCGATTGCGGTGTGTCGCGCATCGTGACGAAGGCAAACACCGCCACCGCCATGGCAACGGCCGCCGGCACATAGAACGCCGCGTGCCAGTCATTGAACAAGCCCATGCCCAGGAGGAACAGCGGGCCGATCAGGCCACCGCCGACGTTATGCGCGACGTTCCACAGGGACACTACGCCGCCGCGTTCCTTTTGCGACCACCAGTGGACCATGGTCCGTCCACTTGGCGGCCAACCCATGCCCTGAGCCCAGCCATTGATAAACAGCAAGATGAACATGATGGTCACGCTGGACGTCGCCCAAGGCGCAAATCCGAAAATGAACATCACGCCGGCCGATACCAGCAGGCCGAATGGCAGAAAGAAGCGCGGGTTGGAGCGGTCGGACACAATGCCCATCAGGAACTTGGACAAACCGTAGGCGATGGCAATCGCCGACAACGCCAGGCCCAGCTCGCCGCGGGTATAGCCCTCTTCGATCAGGTAGGGCATGGCCAGGGAGAAGTTTTTGCGCAGCAGGTAGTAACCCGCGTAGCCAATGAAAATACCGGCGAAGATCTGCCAACGAAGGCGCTTGTACGTGTCATCGATTTTTTCTTCAGGCAATGGAGCCTGATGTGCGGCAGGACGAAAGAAAGCAAACATTCAAGAGCTCCAGATTTCTTGTTTTGACTGCGGATGCGAATGTTACAGTTTCGTTACCGAAAATAGCACTGGTTCGCATCGACCAAACAGAGGAAATGTGGGGGATCGTGTGTTCCTTTATGAACATGTCGCACAGGTATAAGTGAACGACGTTGTGGGAAAAGTCCCGAGCGGCCGTTGATGACGCATTTCGGTCTTGGGTAGGACGGGGCTTTGGGAAATGTCCTGCGACCGAACAGGAAGTCGCGGCGTTCTGTTTCGGGTCAGCGAGCCCTAACCTTTGTGCTGGTGCCGGGATTGGCATTTCAGTGGTGAAGGGGAGGGGTTATGCGGTGGCTGGGGTTTTTGCTGTTGTTGGTTGGGGCTGCGGGTGTTTGGGCTGGGGAGGTGTTTTTGATCCCTGAAAACAATCCGAAGCCGATTTACCCGAGAGAGCTGTTCAGAGCCGGGATCACGGGTGAAGTCAGGATCAGATTCACGGTGTATGCCGATGGCTCGGTCAACAAATTGAGCATTTTGCAAAGCAACCATCCCGATCTGGCTGAAGCGGCCAGGAAGGCGATCACGCAGTGGCGCTTCAAGCCGTGGGCGGTCGAAGGCGATACACCTGCCGAGCAGGAAGTAACCGCCCCAATGGTGTTCAGGCTGGATTTGGACACGCCCATTCACACTAACCAGTGGCTCAAGCAGTTGAGGTGCCGTGACATCAATGAGGCATTGGTCAATTTTCCGGAGTACGCGTGGGTTGATTCAGCAGTGTTTGATTACACGCGTGCCTATTTGTCGAACGTGATTTATACGACTCAGCTACAGAATGAGGAGCGCCTGGCATTGATTGCCAAGCTGAACAAACGCGTGCCGAAAATCTTTCGGGAGTGCCGGAACAGCCCGGTTCGCAAATACATGAGCTTGCTGCCGGAAGATATCCGGAAGTTGCTTTAGCCTCCGACAATAAAAAAGCGGCCTGGATAATCCAGACCGCTTTTTTTCAGGCTCAGCGAACCTGAACCACCACTTTTCCGACCGCCTTGCGCTGGCCAAGATCATTGATCGCCTGCGCCGCATTGCTCAGCGGATACACCTGCGATACCAACGGCTTCAACTTGCCCTCGGCAAACCAGCCAAACAATTGCTGGAAGTTCGCGGCGTTGTCCTGCGGCTGCCGTTGGGCAAACGAACCCCAGAACACGCCAACCACTGCCGCACCCTTGAGCAGCGCCAGGTTTACCGGCAGCTCAGGAATGCGTCCACTGGCGAAACCCACCACCAGAAGCCGACCATTCCAGGCAATGGCGCGGATGGCCTGGTCGAACAGGTCACCGCCGACCGGGTCGTAGATCACATCAGCGCCTTGGCCGTCGGTCAGGCGTTTGATTTCGTCCTTGAGGCTGGTTTCGCTGTAGTTGATCAGCTCATCGGCGCCGGCAGCCTTGGCCACCGCAAGTTTCTCGGCGCTGCTGGCGGCGGCGATCACGCGGGCGCCCATGGCTTTGCCGATTTCCACCGCCGCCAGGCCGACGCCACCGGAAGCGCCGAGCACCAGCAGGGTTTCACCGGGTTGCAGATGGCCTCGTTGCTTGAGCGCGTGCATCGAAGTGCCGTAGGTCATGCTGAAAGCGGCGGCGGTGTTGAAATCCATCGAAGGCGGGATCGGCAGCACGTTGTAGCCCGGCACGGCGACCTGTTCGGCGAAACTGCCCCAGCCGGTCAGGGCCATGACCCGGTCACCGACCTTGAGGTGGCTGACGTTTTCGCCCACCGCGCTGACCACACCGGCCGCTTCACCGCCCGGGGAAAACGGGAAGGGCGGTTTGAACTGGTATTTGCCCTCGATGATCAGCGTGTCCGGGAAATTCACCCCGGCGGCATGCACGTCCAGCAGGATTTCATTCTTCTTCGCGACAGGACTGGCGACGTCTTCCAGCACCAGCGATTCGGCAGGGCCGAAGGCTTTGCACAGCACGGCTTTCATCAGGGCTATTCCTTTGGGAGTGATGGCCGATAAGTGTAGGTGTGTGAGTCTATGGGTCAACGAGCATGCCCGACCCTGATAGCCAGCCATAAGCTTGTGCTTGAGCGGCGGGTCGTTATGCTAGGCCGCAAACCGGATAAGGAGCGAATTGTGAAAGCGTGGATCATGTTGTTGCTGGCCCTGTCTCTGCCCGTGGCAGCGATGGCCGAAGAAGCCAAAGAAGGTGAAGCTCCGAAGGTCAATTACATCACCCTGAGCCCGCCATTCGTGGGCAACTACGGGCTGGACGGTACGCCGAAGCTCAAGGTCTACAAGGCCGATGTGGCACTGCGGGTGACCGGTGACGAGGCGACCAAAGCGGTAAAGGCCAACGAGCCATTGATCCGTAATCAGCTGGTGGCGTTGTTTGCTCAGCAGACGACCGAAGCGATGAGTAACGTTGAAGCCAAGGAAAAGCTTCGTCAGGAAGCGCTGAAACAGACCCAGCAAGTGATGAATGACGAGACCGGCAAGCCGGTGGTTGAGGATTTGTTGTTCAACAACCTCATCATCCAGTAAGTCTCTCGCTGCCCGGGCTGGCCTCTTCGCGAGCAAGCCCGCTCCCACAGGATTTGTGGTGAAGCACAATCATGTGTTCACTGCAGATCACTGTGGGAGCGAGCCTGCTCGCGATAGCATTCTTTCAGTCTCTGCAGTGCTCAAGCCCGTAATGCAATCACCGCAGCCCACTGCTCTGCAGTAACAGGCATCACCGACAGTCGCGAGCCTTTCTGCACCAGCGGCATCTCGGCCAACGCTGTCTGCTGTTTCAGATAATCCAGCTTCAGCACCTTGGGAAACGTCTTGACGTGAGCGACATCGATCGCGCTCCAGGCGTTTTTCTCGGATGAAGATTTCGGGTCGAAGTAAACGCTCTCCGGCTCCAGCGCCGTCGGGTCCGGATACGCGGCTTCGACAATCTTTCCGATCCCGGCAATTCCCGGTTCGGGGCAGCTGGAGTGATAGAAGAAAAACTCGTCGCCAACGGCCATGGCCCGCAGAAAATTACGCGCCTGGTAGTTGCGAACTCCGTCCCAGCGCGCTTTGCCAAGCGTCTCCAGGCCCTTGATCGAGAGCTCGTCGGGCTCGGATTTCATCAGCCAATAGGCCATGGTTTTTGCTCCTTGCGAGGTGAGTGGGCAAGTTGTCGGGCAATTTTATGACAAACCGACGGTCGGTTGACGCCAGCGTTTGCGTGTCGGTTCACGTTGTCGCAGAATGCCGGCCTTCTAAGCTTGACGCTGCTGCACGGCCTACACCTACAACGGAAACCGCTGCTGTCATCGTGTTGATGTGCCTTTGGGGGGCAATCGATGAAACGCAAACCGGATTTACTATGGATTTTGGTTATTTTGTTCGGCCTCGGCGTCGTGACCACTGGCTATGCCCAAAGCCTGTGGAACAACAAGACCGACGCTCCGATCGAAATCGCGCAGCAACAGCAGCCGTCGGCGTTCAAACGCTGAACCTGTCTTGGGACGCCGCTGATTCCTGCGGCGTCTAGCCTGCGAAATACCACGCCTTGTCTGTCACCGTTCCCTGTAACGGCACATCCCAGCTCGCTTGAGCCAATCGTTCGACCTTCTGACATTCATGGGCCAGCCCCAATAGCGTCGGCTTGCGCCAGTTTTTACGTCGTGCCAGGTACGCCAGGCTTCGATCATAGAAACCACCGCCCATGCCCAGGCGTCCGCCGACATCGTCAAATCCCACCAAAGGCAACAGCACCAGATCGAGCGCCCAGACTTTGCGTTGCCGGGCAAGATTGTGCCGGGGTTCGAGAATACGAAAGCGGTTGGGTTTCAGCTTGTCACCGGGACGAATCCGCTGGAACACCATTTTGGTTCGCGGCCAGGCACTGAGCACCGGTAGATAAGTCGCCTTGCCCCGACGTTGAGCGGCACGCAGCACAACACGCGGATCGATTTCACCGTCGGTGGGCAGATAAAGAGAGATGTGTTTTGCGCGGCGGAACAGCGGTTGCTGGGCCAATTGCTTGTACAGCCCGCGAGCAGCCTGGCGCTGCTGACTGGGTGTCAGTGCGCGGCGGGCCTTGCGCAGCATGCGTCGAAGTTGCGGGCGGGGCAGCAGCGCAGGTTCGGTCATGGATTCAGGCTTCGACAGGACGGATACATAAAGCGTACCCGTAAAAAAGCCGATGCCGGTATTTAAACCGGCATCGGGCTGGAATCAGGCTCCCCGGATGTACCGCTGTCGACTTAGCCCTTGAACCCGAAAGTTCAAGGTGGAAGATGCAGTAGGCTTTAAGGCTTTCCGTCTAGCGGACATGCACACCAGCCCAACGTGCAACCTCCAGGGTATAGCAAATCGGCTCAGGGACATCGCCAACTGGCAAGCACCCCAGGGAGTGTTGCGAGTATACCCCAAGCGGTTTCACGTTTCAGCCCTTGGTGACGTCCGGATCGGTGGCGAGCACCAGATCGACGCGATCCAGCAGGTCGCGGACCTGCTCGCGAGTCGAGCCGCTGGCCTGCACATCCGGGCGTTCTTCCTTGTGCAGAAGATCGTGGGTGATGTTCAGCGCGGCCATCACGGCGATGCGGTCGGCACCGATGACTTTGCCGCTGCTGCGGATTTCGCGCATCTTCCCGTCCAGGTAACGGGCGGCGCTCACCAGGTTGCTGCGCTCTTCCTGGGGGCAAATGATCGAATACTCTTTATCGAGAATCTGCACGGTAACGCTATTGCTTGAACTCATGAGTCTTGCTCCAGGGCCTTGAGGCGCGAAATCATTGATTCGACCTTACGCCGGGCGATTTCGTTCTTTTCAATGAGGTGAGCGCGTTCCTCGCGCCAGGTTTTTTCCTGAGCTAATAGGAGTCCGTTTTGACTCTTAAGTTGCTCGACCCGATCAATTAGCAGTTCGAGTCTGGCCATCAGCGCTTGCAGGTCGGTGTCTTCCATATTGTCCACTGTGTCTGACGGGGTAGCTGGCGGACAGCCTTTAATAGTCTTGGCGAGTCTGTCGATGTAGGATACAAGGCCTTCATTCTAGACATAGCGCCGTCTGGCGCCTAGCTGCCCATGCCCATTCAGAATTCCCCGTACCAAGCCTTCGCCACACTGCTGACTTCCAGCGGTCATAACGTCTCGCCTGCCGAACTGCATGGCCTGCTGCTCGGCCGCAGTTGCGCCGGTGCCGGCTTCGAAGCCGAAGGTTGGCTGATTGATGCCGCCGAGCTGCTCGAAACCGAGCCACAGGATAATGTCCGCAACGCCCTGATCGGCTTGCAGGAAATGGTCAAGGGCGAGCTCACTGGCGACGACGTGACTGTTGTTCTGCTGCTGCCGACCGATGACGCACCATTGGCCGACCGCGCCGCTGCATTGGGCGAATGGTGCCAGGGCTTCCTCAGTGGTTTCGGCCTGAACTGCCGTGACAGCAGCATGCTGAGCACCGAAGCCACCGAAGTGTTGCAAGATCTGGCCGCCATTTCTCAGGTGCAAGACGCCCTGGAAGAGTCCGAAGATGGCGAAAGCGACTACATGGAAGTCATGGAATACCTGCGGGTCGCACCGCTGCTGCTGTTCTCCGAAACCAAAAAAGCAGATGCGCCGGCTGCGGCCAAGCCGTCGTTGCATTAATCGCGAGCCAGGGAAAGCCATCTGCCCATGATTCATATCCCGAAATCGGAATACAGCCGGCGCCGCAAGGCCCTGATGGCGCAGATGGAACCCAACAGCATCGCCATCCTGCCCGCCGCCGCAGTGGCCATTCGCAACCGTGACGTCGAGCACGTTTACCGTCAGGACAGCGACTTCCAGTACCTCAGCGGCTTCCCCGAGCCTCAGGCCGTCATCGTGCTGATGCCCGGTCGCGAACATGGCGAATACATTCTGTTCTGCCGTGAACGCAACGCCGAGCGAGAGCTGTGGGACGGCCTGCGCGCCGGCCAGGAAGGCGCGATCCGCGACTTCGGCGCCGACGATGCGTTTCCCATCACCGACATCGACGACATCCTGCCGGGCCTGATCGAAGGGCGCGACCGGGTGTATTCGGCCATGGGCAGCAACCCGGAATTCGACCGGCACCTGATGGAGTGGATCAACGTGATCCGCTCTAAAGCACACCTCGGCGCCCAGCCGCCGAACGAATACGTTGCCCTGGATCATCTGCTGCACGACATGCGCCTGTATAAATCGGCAGCAGAAGTGAAGGTGATGCGCGAAGCCGCACGGATTTCCGCCCAGGCGCATATCCGTGCGATGCAGGCCAGTCGGGCCGGGCTGCACGAGTTCAGCCTCGAAGCCGAACTCGATTACGAGTTCCGCAAGGGCGGGGCGAAGATGCCGGCTTACGGCTCGATCGTCGCCGCCGGGCGCAACAGCTGCATCCTGCATTACCAGCAGAATGACGCGGTGCTCAAGGATGGCGACCTGGTGTTGATCGACGCCGGTTGCGAGATCGACTGCTACGCCAGCGACATCACCCGCACCTGGCCGGTCAACGGCAAGTATTCAGCGGAGCAGAAAGCGATTTACGAGTTGGTGCTGGCGTCGCAAGAAGCCGCATTCGCCGAAATCGCCCCGAACAAACACTGGAATCAGGCGCACGAAGCCACGGTCCGGGTGATTACCACCGGTCTGGTGACGTTGGGCTTGTTGCAGGGCGACGTCGACGAGTTGATCGCCAGCGAAGCCTATAAGGCGTTTTACATGCACCGCGCCGGCCATTGGCTAGGCATGGATGTGCATGACGTCGGCGAATACAAGGTTGGCGGCGAGTGGCGTGTGCTGGAAGTCGGCATGGCGCTGACCGTGGAACCGGGCATCTACATTGCCCCGGACAACCAGAACGTAGCGAAGAAATGGCGCGGCATTGGCGTGCGCATCGAGGACGACGTGGTGGTCACCAAAAACGGCTGTGAAATCCTGACCCAGGGCGTACCGAAAACGGTCGCCGAGATCGAGGCCCTGATGGCCGCCGCGCGGACGCAAGCCGCATGAGTCGAGTCAATCTGGCAATCATCGGTGGCGGTCTGGTTGGCGCCAGCCTCGCATTGGCGTTGCAGGCCGGGGCCAAGGCCCGTGGCTGGAAGATCGTGCTGATCGAGCCATTCGCGCCGGGCCACACCTATCAACCGAGCTACGACGCCCGTTCTTCGGCGTTGTCCTACGGTGCCAAGCAGATTTATCAACGGTTGGGCGTGTGGCAGGAAATCTCCCGCCGCGCCGAGCCGATCAAGCAGATTCATGTCTCCGACCGTGGTCGTTTCTCCACCGCGCGATTGTCGGCGATGGAAGAGGGCGTTCCGGCGCTGGGTTATGTGGTGGAAAACGCCTGGCTCGGCCAATGCCTCTGGCAAGGCCTGGACAAGGACGTGATCACCTGGCGTTGCCCGGCGGAAGTCACGCGCATGGAGCCGCTGACCGATGGCTATCGCCTGATCCTCAACGATGAAACCACGCTGGAATGCGACCTTGCGGTGCTTGCTGATGGCGGCCGTTCGGGCCTGCGCGAGCAACTGGGGATCGGCATCAAGAAGCGTCCGTACAACCAGAGCGCACTGATCGCCAACATCACGCCAAGCGAAGCGCACAACGGCATGGCTTTCGAGCGTTTCACCGACGATGGCCCGATGGCGTTGCTGCCGCTGCCGGAAAACCGCTGCGCCCTGGTCTGGACCCGATTGGGGATGGACGCGCAACGACTGGCGGCCCTCGATGAAAAGAGCTTCCTCAGCGAATTGCAGGGCGTGTTCGGTTATCGCCTTGGCACCCTGAAGCAGGTGGGCGCGCGGCATCTTTACCCATTGACGCTGATCGAAGCCGAAGAGCAGGTGCGTCCGCATCTGGCGATCCTCGGCAACGCCGCCCACAGCTTGCACCCGATTGCCGGTCAGGGTTTCAACTTGTCGCTGCGTGATGCTCAGGCTCTGGCCGATGCCCTGCTGGCGAGCGAAACATCCCCCGGCGACTTCGCGACCTTGCAGGCCTATCGCGAGCGTCAGCGCATGGATCAGAACCTGACCGTGGGCTTCTCCGATCAGGTGACCCGTTTGTTCGGCAGCACGCAGCCACTGGTTTCGTTGGGCCGTAACATCGGCCTGCTCGGCCTTGATCTGCTGCCGCCGGCCAAGCGCTGGTTTGCCCGGCAAGCCATGGGCCTGGGTACGCGTCCTGATGCTTAAGTGGCTGGTTGGCAAGTTCGGCAAGGCGCGGTTGATGCGTTGGTTCATGAGCTTCTACCCGCCGTACCTGGGTGCCGGGGTTCGGGTGCGGCACATCAGCGATGACTTCCGGGACATTCAAGTGTCCATGGGCCTGAGCTGGTACAACCGCAATTACGTCGGCACCCAGTTTGGCGGCAGTCTGTATTCGATGGTCGATCCGTTTTTCATGCTGATGCTGCTGGAAAACCTCGGTCACCGGTACATTGTCTGGGACAAAGCCGCCGACATCGATTTCATCGCGCCGGGCAAAGGCCCGGTGTTCGCCCGTTTCAGCATCGACGAGACCTTGCTCGACGAGATCCGCCGGCAGACGGCGGATGGCGAAAAGTACCTGCCGCAATTGCAGGTCGATATTCATGACGGCGCCGGCCACCTGGTGGCGCGGGTCGGAAAAACCCTTTACGTGCGGCTCAAGCCGCAAGCGAGACAGGCTTAAAGCATGGAAATGCGCGCAGATCTGCTGATTGTCGGGGCTGGAATGGTCGGCAGCGCCCTGGCGCTGGCGTTGCAGGACAGCGGGCTGGAAGTCCTGCTGCTGGACGGCAGCCCGATGAGCGTCAAGCCCTACGACGAACAATCGCCGTTCGAACCGCGAGTGAGCGCCTTGTCGACGGCCAGCCATCGGATTCTCGATCGCCTCGGTGTCTGGGACGGTATCGCCAGCCGGCGCAGCAGCCCGTATACCGACATGCACGTCTGGGACGGCAGCGGCACCGGGCAAATCCATTTTTCGGCGACCAGTGTGCATGCCGAAGTGCTGGGGCATATCGTCGAGAACCGCGTGGTTCAGGATGCCTTGCTCGACCGTTTGCATGACTGTGATCTGGGACTGCTGGCCAACGCGCGCCTGGAGCAAATGCGTCGCTCCGGCGACGATTGGCTGCTCACCCTGGCCGATGGGCGCACGCTGCGCGCACCGCTGGTGATTGCGGCGGATGGCGCCAACTCCGCGGTGCGGCGACTGACCGGTGTGGCGACTCGCGAGTGGGATTATCTGCACCATGCGATCGTGACCAGCGTGCGCAGCTCAAAACCTCATCAGCTGACTGCCTGGCAGCGTTTCACCGACAACGGTCCATTGGCGTTTCTGCCGCTGGAACGTGACGGTCAGCAGGATTGGTGTTCGATCGTCTGGTCGACCACCCCGAACGAAGCCGAACGCCTGATGGCGCTGGACGACGAAGGTTTCTGCAAAGCGCTGGAGCGAGCCTTCGAAGGCCGACTTGGCACGGTGCTCAGCGCCGATCCACGTCTGTGCGTGCCCCTGCGTCAGCGCCATGCCAAGCGTTACGTGGCTGAAGGCCTGGCGCTGATCGGCGACGCGGCCCACACCATTCACCCATTGGCCGGGCAGGGCGTGAACCTCGGGTTCCTCGATGCCGCCGTGCTGGCCGAAGTGCTGTTGCAAGCGGCTGCCCGTGGCGAGCGTTTGGCGGATGTGAAAGTGCTCAGCCGTTACGAGCGTCGGCGCATGCCTCACAACCTGGCATTGATGGCGGCGATGGAGGGTTTCGAGCGCCTGTTCCAGGCTGATCCGTTGCCGATTCGCTGGTTGCGCAATGCCGGGTTGAAGATGGTCGACCAGATGCCTGAAGCCAAGGCGCTGTTCGTGCGCGAAGCGCTGGGTTTGATCGGGGATTTGCCGGCACTGGCCAAGGCCTGAGATCTTCGTTGTGGCTGATGGCCTCATCGCGAGCAGGCTCGCTCCCACTAGGGTTCAGTTCATCACACATTATTTGTGAACACTGGAGATCCCTGTGGGAGCGAGCCTGCTCGCGATGGGGCAAGAACATTCACCGCAAATTCCAACGGTGCAACATCTGGTAACGCCTCCGCAAACTGTTCGATTGAGAAGCTAAATGTGAGTCCATATCATTTGGCTTCAATTTTTCAACCGAGAGATCGCTCCCATGTTGATACCGAAGCGTCTACTGACCGCACTCGCCCTGACCCTGATTGGCAGCACCGCTGCCCAGGCCGCCGATGAAGTGGTGGTTTACTCCTCGCGGATCGACGAGCTGATCAAGCCGGTCTTCGACGCTTACACCGCGAAAACCGGTGTACAGGTGAAGTTCATCACCGACAAGGAAGCGCCGCTGATGCAGCGGATCAAGGCCGAGGGCGAGAACGCCACCGCCGACCTGCTGCTGACCGTCGATGCCGGCAACCTCTGGCAGGCCGAGCAAATGGGCATCCTGCAACCGTTCACCTCCAAGGTGATCGACGCCAATATCCCGCTGCAATATCGCTCTTCCGCCCATGCCTGGACCGGTTTGAGCCTGCGGGCGCGGACTATCGCTTACTCCACTGAGCGGGTGAAGCCGGGCGAGCTGACCACTTACGAAGGTCTGGCCGACAAAAATTGGGAAGGCCGCCTGTGCCTGCGCTCGGCGAAGAAGGTCTACAACCAGTCCCTGACCGCCACCATGATCGAAGTCCACGGCGCTGACAAAACCGAGAAAATTCTCAAGGGTTGGGTAAGTAACCTGTCCACCGACGTGTTCTCGGATGACATCGCGGTGTTGGAGGCCATCAACGCTGGCCAATGCGACGTCGGCATCGTCAACACCTATTACTACGGTCGTCTGCACAAGCAGAAGCCTGATCTGGCGGTAAAGCTGTTCTGGCCAAACCAGGGCGACCGTGGCGTGCACGTGAACCTGTCGGGCATCGGCCTGACCAAACACGCCCCGCACCCGGAAGCGGCCAAAGCCTTGGTGGAATGGATGACCACACCTGAAGCGCAGAAGATCTTTGCTGACGTGAACCAGGAATTCCCGGCCAACCCTGCGGTTCAGCCTTCCGCAGAAGTGGCGAGCTGGGGCAAGTTTGTCGCTGATACGTTGCCTGTGGAAATTGCCGGCAAGCGTCAGGCTGAAGCGATTCGGATGATGGATCGGGCTGGCTGGAACTAACTGCAATACTGATCGTTCCCACGCTCTGCGTGGGAATGCATCCCCCGACGCTCCGCGTCGAAGCGTGACGCAGAGCGTCACCCGATGTGTGCCCACGCAGACGGTTCGACGCCTCGACGTGGGCACAATCATTTAGACGAGAGCTTGTCCTTGGCCCACCCCGCCCAACGCCGCTGGTATCCCCTGGTCTTCGCCATCGCCGCGCTGGTCCTGCTGCCCCTGAGCGTCCTGTTTTTCTCCTGGCAAACCATCGATCATCAAATCTGGTCCCACCTCTGGGACACCCAGATGCCGCGCCTGCTGGGCAACACCCTGACCCTGGTACTTGGCGTCGGTATCGGCGTGACGGTCTTGGGCGTCAGCCTCGCCTGGCTGACCAGCCTCTGCGAGTTCCCCGGTCGGCGTTGGCTGGACTGGGCGCTGATGCTGCCTTTTGCGATACCGGCTTATGTGCTGGCATTCGTTTTCGTCGGCCTGTTGGATTTCGCCGGCCCCGTGCAAACCCTGTTGCGCGAATGGTTTGGCACGGGCTTGAGGTTGCCGCGGGTGCGATCCACCGGCGGGGTGATTCTGGTCCTGGTGCTGGTCTTCTATCCCTACGTTTACCTGTTGGCGCGAACCGCGTTCCTGGCTCAAGGCAAAGGCTTGATGGAAGCGGCGCGAGTCTTGGGGCAATCCCCGTGGCAGGCGTTCTGGCGAGTCGCGTTGCCCATGGCGCGCCCGGCCATCGGTGCTGGCGTGGCGCTTGCGCTGATGGAAACCCTGGCGGATTTCGGCGCGGTGTCGGTGTTCAACTTCGACACGTTCACGACCGCCATCTACAAGACCTGGTACGGATTCTTCAGCCTTTCCACTGCCGCGCAGCTGGCCAGCCTTTTGCTGCTGGTGGTGATGGTCGTGCTGTACGGCGAGCGTCGTGCTCGCGGGGCCAACCGGGCGAGCAACGAACGACCTCGGGTCAAGGCGCTGTATCACCTGCGCGGTTTCAAAGCGCTGGCGGCCATGAGTTGGTGCGGTCTGGTGTTCGCGTGTGCCTTCGTCATTCCGATGCTGCAACTGATGGTGTGGTTCTGGCAGCGCGGGCGCTTCGATTTGGATGAGCGTTACGCGGGCCTGATCGTTCATACCTTGTACCTGGGCGGCATGGCGGCGCTGATCACCGTCAGTGTTGCTTTGGTGCTGGCGTTTGCTCGACGCCTGGCGCCGACCCGAGCAATCCGCTCCGGTGTCAGCCTGGCCAATCTCGGCTACGCCCTGCCGGGGTCGGTGCTGGCGGTGTCGATCATGTTGGCGTTCAGTTACCTGGACCGCGAACTGGTGATTCCGTTATCGGGTTGGTTGGGGGGCGCCGGCAAGCCATTGCTGCTGGGCAGTCTGTCGGCGTTATTGCTGGCCTATCTGGTGCGTTTCATCGCGGTGGCGTATGGGCCGCTGGAAAGCAGTCTGGCGCGAATACGGCCATCTTTGCCCGAAGCAGCACGTAGCCTTGGCGTCAGTGGGCCACGACTGTTTTTCAAAGTGTATCTGCCGTTATTACTGCCCGGCAGTTTGAGCGCCGCGTTGCTGGTGTTCGTCGATGTGCTCAAGGAAATGCCCGCGACCCTGCTAATGCGCCCGTTTGGCTGGGACACGCTGGCAGTTCGGATCTTCGAGATGACCAGTGAAGGTGAGTGGGCGAGGGCCTCGTTGCCGGCCCTGACCCTGGTTTTGGTCGGGCTGTTACCGGTCATCGGATTGATTCGACGTTCGGCGCATCGAAACACCTAGGTGCCAGTCCTACACCTTGAGGCTACAATGCGCGGCATTCGGTGCGGTCTGTCCTACAGCTCAGGTAGCTGAAATCGGCTGAAAGCCATATATTTCAAGGCTTTCACCCCGTGCAGCACCTGCCCGCACCTTCGCCACGCCCGGAAGGAGAAACCCATGGGACAGCGTACGCCTCTGTATGACCTTCATCTCGCCCTCGGCGCGAAGATGGTCGATTTTGGCGGTTGGGATATGCCTTTGCATTACGGCTCGCAGGTCGAGGAACACCATCAGGTGCGTCGCGATTGCGGGGTTTTCGATGTATCCCACATGACCGTGATCGATGTCAGCGGCCGTCAGGCCAAGGCCTGGCTCCAGCATTTGCTGGCCAATGACGTCGAACGTCTGCACAGCCCTGGCCGTGCCTTGTACAGCACCATGCTCAACGAGCGCGGCGGCATCGTCGACGACATGATCGTCTACCGTCTCGAGGACGGTTATCGGCTGGTGGTCAACGCCTCCACCCGCAACCAGGACCTCGCCTGGATGCAGGCCCATCTCGATGGTTTCAAGGTGCGGCTCAACGAGCGCTCCGAGTTGGCGATGCTGGCCATTCAAGGGCCTCAGGCCCGGCACAAAATCTCCGAACTGGTGACCCAGTCCCGCGGCAACCTGATTCAGATGCTCAAGCCCTTCGAAGGCCAGGCCGATGGTGACTGGTTCATCGCGCGCACGGGTTACACCGGCGAAGATGGCCTGGAAATCGTTCTGCCCGCCAATCAAGCCCCGGGATTTTTCAACGATCTGGTGGGCGCGGGCATCTCGCCGATCGGCCTCGGGGCGCGCGATACTCTGCGGGTCGAAGCCGGCATGAACCTCTACGGTCAGGACATTCATCAAGACGTTTCACCACTGGCGTCCAACATGGCCTGGAGCATTGCGTGGGAACCGGCCACTCGCCAGTTCATCGGTCGCAGCGCTCTTGAAGCCGAACGGGCGGGTGGCGTGCAGCACAAACTGGTCGGGCTGGTCCTTGAGGAGCGTGGGGTTTTGCGCGCTCATCAAGTGGTCCGCATCGCCAATGTTGGCGAAGGGGAGATCACCAGTGGTAGTTTCTCTCCTACGCTTAGCAAATCGATAGCACTGGCGCGTGTGCCGATGGCAACTGCCGACCGCGCAGAAGTGGAAATCCGTGGCAAGTGGTACCCGGTCCGAGTGGTCAAACCGACCTTCGTACGCCATGGCAAAACCTTGATCTAACCTTTTTGGCGGGCAACGACCGCTGACAATTCTCTTGAGGACACAGAACATGAGCGATATTCCTGCCGACCTGCGTTTTGCCGAAAGTCACGAATGGGCCCGTCTCGAAGCCGATGGCACCGTCACCGTGGGCATCAGCGATCACGCTCAGGAAGCCTTGGGCGATGTGGTGTTCGTTGAGCTGACCGAAGTCGGAAAAGTCTTCGCTGCCGAAGATCAAGCCGGTGTCGTTGAATCGGTTAAAGCCGCATCCGACATCTACTCCCCGGTATCCGGTGAAGTGATCGCGATCAACGAGGAACTGAGCGCTAATCCGGAATTGCTCAACTCCGACCCATACGGTGCCTGGATCTTCAAGCTCAAGCCAAGCAACGCTGGCGATCTCGACAAGCTGCTCGATGCAGCCGGCTACAAGGCCGCCATCGGCGAGTAAGCCTTCAGCGTCATTCCCGAAGCCCCGACTTGTCGGGGCTTTTTTTCGCCTGACGATAATCCCTGTAGGAGCGAGGCTTGCCCGCGAAGGCGGTGCGTCAGCCACTCAGCTATAGACTGGCACTCCGCCTTCGCGGGCAAGCCTCGCTCCTACAGGGTTCGCTGTCGGCAGCGGCTGCTATGCTGGTTTGACCGTGTTGCATCGACGTTGAGCGCCAGTCAAGAGAGAGCCCGTCATGTCCCAGTTGCCGTCCTTGAGCCAGTTACGCGACCCCAATGCCTTCCTTCGCCGCCACCTCGGGCCCGATGCCGCCGAGCAACAGGCGATGCTCGACAGCCTCGGCCTCGGCAGCCGGGTCGAGTTGATCGAGCAGACGGTTCCGCCGGGAATCCGCCTGAACCGGCCGCTCGATTTGCCGCCCGCCCTCGACGAAGAGGCCGCGCTGGCCAAACTGCGCGGGTACGCCGAGCAGAACCAGGTCTGGACCAGCCTGATCGGCATGGGCTACCACGGCACCCTCACGCCGACCGTCATTGTGCGTAACGTGCTGGAAAATCCTGGTTGGTACACCGCCTACACGCCTTATCAACCGGAGATCGCCCAGGGCCGGCTCGAAGCGCTGCTGAATTTCCAGCAATTGACCATCGACCTCACGGGGCTCGAACTGGCCAACGCTTCGCTGCTCGATGAAGCGACGGCGGCGGCGGAAGCCATGGCGCTGGCCAAGCGGGTCGCCAAATCCAGAAGTAATCTGTTCTTCGTCGATGAGAACTGCCATCCGCAAACCATCTCCGTGGTGCAGACCCGAGCCGAAGGGTTCGGTTTCGAGCTGATCATCGACGCTGTGGATAACTTGAAACAGCACCAGGTGTTTGGCGCGTTGCTGCAGTACCCCGACACCCATGGCGAGATCCGCGATCTGCGTCCATTGATCGATCATCTGCATGCCCAGCAGGCGCTGGTCTGTGTCGCGACGGATCTGCTGAGCCTGCTGTTGCTGACCCCTCCGGGGGAATTGGGCGCCGACGTGGTGTTTGGCTCCTCCCAGCGTTTTGGCGTGCCGATGGGATACGGCGGACCGCACGCGGCGTTCTTTGCCAGCCGCGATGAGTACAAACGGGCGATTCCCGGGCGGATCATCGGCGTCTCGAAAGATGCTCGCGGCAATGTCGCCTTGCGCATGGCCCTGCAAACCCGCGAGCAGCATATCCGTCGGGAGAAGGCCAACTCGAACATCTGCACCGCCCAGGTGCTGCTGGCCAACATTGCCAGTTTTTATGCGGTCTACCACGGGCCGGAAGGGTTGAAGCAGATTGCCCAGCGCGTCCATCGGCTGACCTGCATCCTTGCCGCCGGCCTTGAGCGTCACGGCATCACCCGCCTCAACACACACTTTTTCGACACGCTGACGCTGGAGGTCGGTGGCACACAGACGGCAATCATCGAAAGTGCCCAGGCCGCACAGATCAATCTGCGCATTCTCGGGCGCGGACAGTTGGGACTGAGCCTCGACGAAACCTCTGACGAAACCACGGTAGCGAAACTGTTTGATGTATTCCTCGGTGCCGATCATGGGCTGAACGTCGACGAACTGGATGCTGAAGTCCTTGCTTCCGGTATTCCCGCAGGTCTGCTGCGTACCTCGCCTTATCTGCGTCATCCGGTGTTCAGCGCTCATCACAGTGAAACCGAGATGCTGCGCTACCTCAAACAGTTGGAGAACAAGGACCTGGCGCTCAATCAGTCGATGATCCCGCTGGGGTCCTGCACCATGAAACTCAATGCCACCAGCGAGATGATCCCCATCACCTGGCCGCAGTTCGCCAACCTGCACCCGTTTGCGCCGAAAGAGCAGGCGGTGGGTTATTCGCTGATGATCGAAGAGCTGGAGCGCTGGCTCTGCGCGATTACCGGTTTCGACGCGATCTGTATGCAACCCAACTCCGGCGCGCAAGGCGAGTACGCCGGGCTGCTGGCGATCCGCAAATACCACGAGAGTCGTCATCAAGGAGCGCGCGACATCTGCCTGATTCCGTCCTCGGCCCACGGCACCAACCCGGCGTCGGCGCAGATGGCCGGGATGCGCGTGGTGATCGTCGAGTGCGACGAGGCGGGTAACGTCGATCTGGATGACCTCAAAAGCAAGGCCGCGGAGGCGGGCGACAAGCTCGCCTGCCTGATGGCGACATATCCCTCGACCCACGGCGTGTACGAGGAAGGCATCAGCGAAATCTGTGAAGTTATCCACAGCCACGGCGGCCAGGTGTACATGGATGGCGCCAACCTCAACGCTCAGGTTGGATTGGCGCGGCCGGCGGACATTGGCGCCGACGTGTCCCATATGAACCTGCACAAGACCTTCTGCATTCCCCATGGCGGCGGCGGGCCGGGCATGGGGCCGATTGGTGTGCGCGCGCACCTGGCGCCGTTCGTTGCCAATCACCCGGTGGTGCCGATTGAAGGACCGCTGCCACAGAACGGCGCGGTCAGCGCGGCGCCTTGGGGCAGTGCGAGTATTTTGCCGATCAGCTGGATGTACATCGCGATGATGGGGCCGCAATTAGCGGATGCCAGTGAGGTGGCGATCCTCACCGCGAATTACCTGGCGCAGCATTTGTCCGGGGCATTTCCGGTGCTCTACACCGGGCGCAACGAGCGTGTGGCCCACGAATGTATCCTGGATTTGCGGCCACTGAAGGCGCTGACCGGGATCAGCGAAGAGGACGTGGCCAAGCGTCTGATGGATTACGGTTTCCATGCGCCGACCATGTCGTTTCCGGTGCCGGGAACGCTGATGGTCGAGCCGACCGAGAGTGAGTCAAAGGCCGAACTTGACCGGTTTATCGGGGCGATGCTGAGCATTCGCGCGGAAATCACCGAGGTGCAGAACGGTAACTGGCCAGCCGAGGACAATCCGCTGAAGCGCGCGCCGCACACCTTGGCCGATATCACCGGGGTTTGGGAGCGGCCTTACAGCATCGAGCAAGCGGTGACGCCGGATGCGCACACCAAGGCGCACAAGTATTGGCCGGTGGTGAATCGGGTGGACAACGTGTACGGCGACCGTAATCTGTTTTGTGCGTGCGTCCCTGTCGACGATTACCGCTAATAGCCCCGTACCCTGTAGATACTCTGTTCACGGTCAAGCTTTCGCGAGATGTTTTTCGCTAAAAAGCTTGGCCGTATTAAATTCTTCTCCAGAACGCATGCATGCCCATAACCCGGTCAGGTATTTACGCATCACTGC
>NZ_SISB01000065.1 GCF_004310295.1 Pseudomonas sp. BGI-2
GCAGTGATGCGTAAATACCTGACCGGGTTATGGGCATGCATGCGTTCTGGAGAAGAATTTAATACGGCCAAGCTTTTTAGCGAAAAACATCTCGCGAAAGCTTGACCGTGAACAGAGTATCTACAGGGACTTTTGCAGGCCTCAGACCGGGTCGAGCAGTTCGTGTTGGGGCTGGCCGTCGACGCGGCAGATGACTCGGTTGCGGCCGGTGGTCTTGGCTTCGTAGAGCGCCTGGTCGGCATCGTTGAGCCACAGGGTGGCGTCGGTGTGGGCCGGGTTGAACGCCGCCAGGCCAATGCTCAGGCTGACTTTAAGCGCCGGGTCCTGCTCGTAGCCCAGGGTGGCGAAGCGATCACGCAAAGCGTCCATGGCAGCCGCCGCGCTATTGAGGGGCAAGTCAGGGAGGAGCACGCAGAATTCGTCACCGCCATAGCGCCCCGCCACATCAGTCGCCCGCAGGTTCTGCTTGAGCATTTGGCTCAGCTGCCGCAGCACGATGTCCCCGGCGACGTGGCCGTAGGTGTCATTGATTATTTTGAAATGGTCGATGTCGATCAACGCAATCGCCCCGCCCTGCTGCTGGCGTTGGCAGCGCTGGAATTCAACTTCGAGCTGATCTTTCCAGGCGCCATGGTTCAGCAGGCCGGTGAGGCTGTCGGTTCGGCTCAGGGCCAGCAGTTCGCGTTTGTGCCGGCCAAGGGTGGTGGCCTGGCGAAAGCAGATCCAGCCCAGTGCCAGTGGATACAAAATCAGCAGCGGTAAGCAGGCATACAGTTGCAACGCACTGGTTTGCGCGAAGAAGACCGGTGTAAAAATCAGCAGGCCGACACCGATCCCGAGAATCTGTGCGACCGTGCCCACCAGCAGGAAACGCAAACCGCCAATGGCCACGTTGTTCATGGCCATCATGGACAGCGTCGCCGCGCTCGGCAGCGGATTGAACTGCATGGCGGCGACCCAGAAGCCGCCGAGAAAAGCGTCGACCAGGATGTTGCGGTGTTCGGCGTGAAAGGGCACCTCCGCCCGACGCGCCCATTGATAGGCAACGTGCGGCCAGAGAACGCCATTGAACACCATGACCACCCAGACCCACGGCGCCGGGTTGAGTGGATACATCGCCGCGCCTACGCACAACAACCCCAGGGCCAGCCCCAGGGTTCGCGATGTATAAAGCCTCCTGGCCAGTGAAAGTCCTTTTCCTCCCGTTTTTCCCATAGAGACCTCTGCGCCACAGAACGGAACCTGACACCACAAGGGTTGCGGGTGTGCTGGGAGTCTATCAGGGCAACGTTAAATAGCCATCATCGGCGGGCAGCCTGAAGACAATGCGGTCTGTAGGAGCGAAGCTTGCTCGCGAAGAACGATGACGCGGTTCTAGCTGATATACCGCAGCGCCCCATTCGCGAGCAAGTCGGATCGCCGCACCGTTCGCTCCTACGGGTTATGTGGGTAATGTTTGGGCTATACATGAAGGAAGGGTTGGATAAACAACGATAAACAAGGAGGCCCATGCAAACCTTTCAAGTGTTGATCATCGGCAGCGGTTTTGGCGGTCAGTGCGCGGCGATCAATTTGCTCAAGGCAGGCATCGACGATTTTCGCCTGCTGGAACGACGGGACTTTTTTGGCGGCACCTGGTGCCAGAACACCTACCCCGGCGCGGCCGTCGATGTGCCCTCGCCGCTCTACTCACTGTCCTTCGCCCCTTACCGCTGGACGCAAATGTTCGCCGAACAGGCTGAGCTGCACCACTACACCCAGTACGTGGTGGAGCACTTCGGCCTGCGGGACAAGGTCGAACTGGAGGCCAATGTCGAGCGCATCGAGTGGGACGCCGACGGGCAACGCTGGGCGGTGCACACCGGCGCCAAAGGCACGTTTCACGCGCAATTCCTGATCAACGCGACGGGGCCGTTGAGCCAACCCGTCGTCCCACACTTTGAAGGCCAGGAGCGCTTTCAGGGCAAGACTTTTCACACAAACAACTGGGATCACGCCTTCGACTATCACCACAAACGCGTCGCCATCGTCGGCAGCGGCGCCAGTGCCGCGCAGGTCATTCCGGCCATTGCCCCCGACGTCGAACACCTGCATGTGTTCCAGCGCACGCCGCACTGGGTATTGCCACGCGCCGACCGCACCTTCGGACCTTTCCAGCGTTGGCTGCTGGGCCTCAAACCGGCATACAAACTGCTGCGCTGGATGCTTTACTGGCAGTTCGAAACCCGGGTGATTGCCTTCAAATACTCGAAACCGGCCATCCACATGGTCCAGCAACACGCCCTGCGCTTCCTCAAACGCCAAGTGCCCGACCCTGAATTACGCCGCAAACTGACACCGGACTTCACCATCGGCTGCAAGCGAGTGATTGTCTCAAGCACCCTTTACCCGGCGCTCGGCCGCAGCAATGTGACGCTGCACAGCCGCGAACAGGGCATCGCCTCCATTGACGAAACCGGCATCGTCACCCTGGACGGTCAGCACATCGACCTGGACCTGATCGTCTGGTCCACCGGGTACGACGCCACCGACGGGGTGATCTCCTACCCGGTCACCGGCAAAAACGGCACCCGACTCAAAGACGTCTGGGCGCAGTACCCGCGGGCTTATCTGGGCACCAGCCTGCCGGACTTTCCCAACCTGTTTATCATCACCGGACCCAATACCGGCATCGGCCACACCTCGGCGCTGTTCATCATCGAATCACAAATGAACTACATCCTCGACTGCATCCGCACGCTGAAAGAACACGGTTTGCGCAGCATCGAAGTACGCCCCGAGGCAGAACGTACCTACACTGAGATGATCCACCGCGAAATGGAGCGCACCGTGTGGAAGTCCGGGGGCTGTCATAGTTGGTACCAAAGCAAGAGCGGTCATGTGATCGCGATGTTTCCGGGGTTCAGTTTCAGCTATCACCGGTTGACCCGGGCACTGAAACCCGCCGACCACATTTTGTCCTGATCACGTAAAAGGAAGATGCCTGATGCTTGTGTTGGTTGTCCTTATCGCGGTTTTTGTAGCCTGGAGCTGGCTGAGTTACCCGGCCATCGGTTACTGGCTCTATGACCTGAGTATGGCCATGGAAGCCAAGCTGTATCGGCTGCACAAGATCGTCGTACCGATCACGGAAATGACCGTCTCGACCTGGCAAGGCGGGCCGTACGAAGCGTCCAGCAGTGTGCTGATGCTGCACGGCTTCAGTGCCGACAGGAACGTCTGGCTGCGCTTCGCACGACACTTTGTCGGCAACTATCGGGTGATCATCCCTGACATCGCCGGCCATGGCGAAACCGGGTTCAAGGCCGGTGGCGGCTACGATATTCCTCTGCAGGCCAAGCGGATGATCCAGCTGCTGGACGTCTGCGGGGTCGAGAAAGTCCATGTGATCGGCAACTCAATGGGCGGCTACATCGCGGCGTGGCTGGCGGCGAATTACCCGGACCGGATTGCCTCCGTCGCCCTGATCGATCCGGCCGGTGTCACGTCTCCCGAGCCCAGCGACCTGGAGCGACATTTGGCCAAGGGGCACAACCCGTTTTTGATTCATTCACGGGAGGAGTTCCAGCGCTTCTACGCCATGACCATGGCTGAGCCGCCGTGGGTGCCCGGCGTGGTGCTGGACGCGATTGCGCAGCGTTATGAACAGACTCGCGATGAGCTGGAAGAAATCTTCAACGACTTCCGTGCCAGCCCGCCAATGGAGCCCAAACTGCCCGACATCAAGTGCCCGGCGCTGTTGCTGTGGGGGCACAAAGACCGCCTGATCGACGTCAGCAGCGTGGCGGTGTGGAGTAAAGGCATCGCTGATTTGCGCGTGGATATCTGGGACCACAGTGGCCATATGCCGATGGTCGAGCAGCCGGCCAATACCGCGCGGTTGTATCGGGAATTCCTCGGTTCGCTGCGCTCGGAAAGCCGTTCTCACCTGTAATCCCTTACCAATCCTGTAGGAGCGAGGCTTGCCCGCGAAGGGGCCTTTGAAGGCGCCAAAAGCTTCGCGGGCAAGCCTCGCTCCTACAAGGGCTGTGGGTAACCAATAGTGCGAGCAGTCCTTGGCAGAATGAAGTTCGTCAGAAACTTCGTTTGTCGGCGTTGCAGAAGGCTGCGATCTTTTCCCGCATCCTTTACGTCATCCGCGCCAGGAATTTTTTTCATGAGCCACCCAAGCTTCGTTAGCCCTGACCTGATCCGCCAACGCTTCTCCAAAGCGATGTCCGACATGTACCGCGAAGAAGTGCCGCTGTACGGCGCGCTGATGACGTTGGTGGAGCAGACCAACCGTCACGTGCTGGACAGCGATCCGCAGGTGTCCCGCCAGCTGAACAGCACCGGCGAAATCGAGCGGCTGGACCTGGAGCGTCACGGCGCGATCCGCGTCGGCACCCCTGACGAACTGGCCACCCTCGCCCGACTGTTCGCGGTGATGGGCATGCACCCCGTCGGCTATTACGACCTGACCCCGGCCGGCGTTCCGGTGCATTCCACCGCGTTCCGCGCCGTGCACGAAGTCGCCTTGCAAGTCAGCCCGTTCCGGGTGTTCACCTCACTGCTGCGCCTGGAACTGATCGAAGACCTGGAACTGCGAGCCTTCGCCCAGTCGGTGCTGGATAAGCGCCAGATCTTCACCCCGACAGCGCTTGCACTGATTGAGCGCGCCGAAACCGAGGGCGGTCTGACCGAACAAGAGGCCCAGGACTTCGTCGAACAGGCGCTGGAAACCTTTCGCTGGCACCACAGCGCCACGGTCACTGCTGAGCAGTACCAGAAACTCAGCGCACAGCATCGACTGATCGCCGACGTGGTCGCGTTCAAGGGCCCGCACATCAATCACCTGACGCCGCGCACCCTGGACATCGACATCGTCCAGGCACAAATGCCCGCCCACGGCATCACGCCCAAAGCCGTCATCGAAGGCCCGCCCCGCCGCCAGTGCCCGATCCTGCTGCGCCAGACCAGTTTCAAGGCGCTGGACGAGCCGATCACCTTCACCGATCAAGCCGAGACGCGCGGCAGCCACAGCGCACGCTTCGGTGAAATCGAACAGCGCGGTGCGGCGCTCACGCCAAAAGGTCGGGCGCTTTATGACCGTTTGCTCAACGCTGCCCGCGATGAGTTGAAGGATTTCCCCAACGAGGCCAATGCCGCACGTTACAACGCGTTGATGGCGCAGCACTTTAGCGAATTCCCTGACACGTACGAAGGCATGCGCCAACAGGAACTGGCGTACTTTCGCTACTTCGTCACGGAGAAAGGCCTGGTGGCCGATGAGCTGAAATCATTGCCGCTGGAAGAATTGCTCAGCGGCGGCTATTTGCGGGTTGAACCGTTGGTGTATGAAGATTTTCTGCCGGTCAGTGCGGCGGGGATTTTCCAGTCGAACCTTGGGGATGCGACGCAGGTAAATTATGGCGTGCATTCGAACCAGCAAGCGTTTGAACAGGCGCTGGGGCGCTCGACCATTGATGAATTGGGACTGTATGCCGAGACGCAGCGACGCTCGATCGAGCAGTGTTTTTCGGCGTTGAACATTCGCTAGTCACCACCGAACTGTAGGAGCATGGCTTGCCAGCGAAGGCGTCTTCAAAACCGCCTTCGCCGGCAAGCCGTGCTCCTACAAAGTCCTGCGTTTACTTGAGTTTCGCCAACAACGCCTCAGCCGCAGCCTCGGACGATGCGGGATTCTGCCCGGTGATCAGCAAGCCATCGGTGAGCACATAACTCGCCCAATCCGCGCCCTTGGAATACTCGCCGCCCTTCTCCTTCAGCATGTCCTCCACCAGAAACGGCACGACATTCGTCAGTTGCACCGCCTCTTCCTCAGTGTTGGTAAAGCCTGTCACGCGCTTGCCTTTGACCAGTGGCCGGCCATCCGCCCCCTTGACGTCACGCAACACACCCGGCGCGTGGCAGACTGCTGCGACCGGTTTTCCTGCCTTGATAAACGCTTCGATCAATGAAATCGAATAGCTGTCTTCGGCCAGGTCCCACAGCGGACCATGACCGCCGGGATAAAACACGGCGTCGTAATCATCGGGCCTTACGGTGCTCAACACAGCGGTGGACGCCAGCGCTGACTGGGCCGCAGAGTCTTTGCGAAAGCGCTCGGTGGCAGCGGTTTGTGCGTCCGGCTCGTCGCTTTTCGGGTCCAGCGGCGGCTGGCCACCCTTGGGCGAGACCAGGGTCAGCTGAGCACCGGCATCCTTGAAGGCGAAGTACGGTGCCGCGAATTCTTCCAGCCAGAAGCCGGTTTTCTTACCCGTGTTACCCAATTGACCGTGGGACGTTAAAACCATCAGGATTTTCATGTCGTGCTCACTCCACTTCGGGGTTGTTCGGACGCTCGACGGCGCTGTTTTTATGGACCACTCGGCCAGCCGATTCGTTGCACCGGATGCCGGGCGCCTTTGAGTGATGGCGCAAAGCCTTGATGCGCAAGAAGTTGCGCACTACTCGTGCCAAAAGCCCCTCAAGGATCGCTGATCGCCCGGCCTGTCAGGCCTTCCAGCCGAGTGCGCAAGTTCTTGCGCAATGCTGTGCAAGAACTTGCGCACATTCAGGCGGCAGCGCTTTTAGAAATCTCCAGCGACCACTCAAAAAAGCCTCAACCCCTTGATTTATATGACCCGAATCGATTCTGGCACGGACCTTGATAACAGTCAGGCACCCACCGGGCGATACCGCCTCCCGGGCACCCTCACTTTATTCAGCAAGGAGCACATCCATGGCTACTCCAGCGTACATGTCCGTCACTGGCGAAAAACAAGGTCTGATCACTGCCGGCGCATTCACCGCCGACTCGGTTGGCAACACTTATCAAGAAGGTCACGAAGACCAGGTCATGGTTCAGGCTTTCAGCCACGACGTGATCATCCCGCGTGACCCACAGTCCGGCCAGCCAACCGGTCAGCGCGTTCACAAGCCAGTCGTGATCACCAAGGTCTACGACAAGGCTTCGCCACTGCTGCAAGCTGCTCTGACCTCCGGCGAGCGCATGAGCGAGATCGTTATCCAGTGGTACCGCACTTCGGCTCAAGGTACCCAAGAGCACTACTACACCACCAAACTGGAAGACGCGATCATCGTCGCCATCAACAACAAAATGCACAACTGCCAGGATCCGTCGAACTCCCACTTCACTCACCTGGAAGAAGTGCAATTCACCTACCGCAAAATCACCTGGACCCACGAAGTATCCGGTACTTCGGGTTCCGATGACTGGCGTCAGCCGGTCGCCTGAGTCAGGCCGACCGTCTAAAGCATCGGCCAGCTCTGCTGGTCGATGTTGTTTTCGCCCTTCCAGAATTTTGCGTCTGCTGATTCCTTTCTCCGGTATTGGCCAACGCCGCAGCACTGCACGAGGAACAAGGGATGTTCGCGCCGGCCAATCAGACTCACTTTGCCCTGACTATCGAAGGTCTGGACAACGATCTCCAGGTTTTTTCCCTGCAAGGTCGGGAAGCCATCAGCCAGCCTTTTGTGTTTGAGGTGGAGCTGGTCAGTGAACAGCCGTCCCTGGACCTCGAAACCCTGCTGCACAAACCGGCCTTCTTGCAGCTCTCGCCTGACGGCAGCGGCATCCATGGCCAGATCTATCGCGCCGCCCAAGGTGATTCCGGCAAACGCCTGACCCGCTACGCGGTGACCCTGCGCCCGCAACTGTCCTACCTCGCGCACCGCATCAACCAACGCATCTTCCAGAACCTCAGCGTGCCGAAAATCATCGGCATGGTCCTCGAAGAGCACGGTATCCAAAGCAACGCCTATGAATTCAAAGTCGGGGCGATCTATCCCGAGCGCATTTACTGCGTTCAGTACGATGAATCGGACCTACAATTCATCCAGCGCCTGTGCGAGGAAGAAGGTATCCATTACCACTTCCAGCACAGCGCCACGGCGCACAAGCTGGTGTTCGGCGATGACCAGACGGTGTTCCCGAAACTCGCACCCGTGGCCTATCAGCAAGACTCCGGCATGGTCGCCAACGACCCGGTGATCAAGCGCTTCGACCTGCGCCTGGAAACCCGTACCAGCCGCACCACCCGCCGCGACTACGACTTCGAGAAACCGCGCATCACCCTCGAAAGCGAAAACCGCGGCGACGCCCTGCCCGACCTCGAAGACTACGACTACCCCGGTCGTTTCATCGACCGCGAGCGCGGCAAACATCTGGCCAAGCGCAACCTGGAACGTCACCGCAGCGACTTTCAATTAGCCGAAGGCAAAAGCGATCAGCCGTTGCTGGTCAGTGGCCACTTCCTGGCCCTGACCCAACACCCGAAAGCCAAATGGAACGACCTGTGGTTGCTGACCGAAGTCCTGCACGAAGGCAAACAGCCGCAAGTGCTGGAAGAGTCGGTGACCAGCGACACCACCAGCCTCAAGGGCGATTTTCACCAGGGTTATCGCAACCGCTTCCAGGCCACCCCGTGGGACGTGCCGAACCGTCCGCCGCTGACGCAAAAGAAGCCGCGCATCCTCGGCAGCCAAAGCGCCGTGGTCACCGGGCCCAAGGGTGAAGAGATCCACTGCGACCAGTACGGCCGCGTCAAAGTGCAATTCCACTGGGACCGCGAAGGCCAGGCCGATGACAAGACCAGCTGCTGGCTGCGCGTCTCCTCCGCCTGGGCCGGCGCCCACTACGGCGGCATCGCCATCCCGCGGATCGGCATGGAAGTGCTCGTCACCTTCCTCGAAGGCGACCCCGACCAACCGCTGATCAGCGGCTGCCTGTACCACAAGGAAAACGTCGTCCCGTACCCCCTGCCGGCGAACAAAACCCGCAGCACCCTCAAAACCCTCAGCTCCAAGGGCGGTGGCGGCTTCAACGAACTGCGCATCGAAGACAAAAAAGGCCAGGAACAAATCTTCCTGCACGCCCAGCGCGACTGGGACGAAAACGTCGAACACGACCAGAAAATCCGCGTAGGCAACGAACGCCACGACACCGTCGAGAAAAACAGCTACAGCGAATTCAAGGCCGAAGAACACCACACCGTCTACGCCGACCGCAAAGTCGAGGCCCGCGCCAACGACCACCTGACCGTGGGCGTGAACCAGCACATCAAGATCGGCACCGGGCAGTTCATCGACGCAGGCCAGGAAATCCACCTGAGCAGCGGCATGAAAGTCGTGCTCGAAGCCGGCAGTGAACTGACCCTGATCGGTGGCGGCAGCTTCATCAAAATCGATGCCGGCGGCGTGACCCTGAGCGGGCCGGTGATCAACATGAACTCCGGCGGTGGGCCGGGTAGCGGGACTGGCGCTGCGCCGTTGTTGCCTGGTGTGCTGAAACAGGCGGATGCGGATAAGGCTGGTGCGGTGCTGACGCCGGCTCAAGTGAACACCCTCAAACGTAACGCGCCATTCTGTGAGGAATGCGAGAAATGCAAGGCAGGTGCTTGTGCGATCTGATCTTTTGACTCCGCAGGCGTGGCTTGCTGACAAACCGTTGCAGGCAGGTGAGCGTCTCTACATGATCATCAGCGCCGCCAGCGATGCGGAGGCGCTCAAGACGCTTTATCAGAATGAACCAATGACCCAAGCGACCCCGATCTGGGGCGGAACGCCCTATGCAGGTTGGCAACAGGTCATGCCCTACCTCGTCGAGTTGAAACCCAACTCCGGTTTTCTGCAGTGGATTGCCGAAACGGATGCGCTGGACTGGGGTTGGCTGGCGGTTTCAACCACTTCGCCGGAGGTGGTGTTCGAACACCTTCGCAGCTTGACCCAAGTGCGTATGCCCGATGGGACCGAGGTGTTTTTCAGGTTTTGGGATGGGCGGCATATCTATCCGATTCTTGAGGGATTGGGTGATGCGGCGGGTGAAGTGCTGCCGGTGTTCGATCGGTATTTGATTAATGGCAAGCGTCTGGAGGTTGGGCCGAGGGTTGTGCCGCCAGCGAAGGATTGGCCGTGGTGGGAAGTGCCCAAGACGTTGCTCAATGGCTTGGCCAGGAAAAACCCGTCGACCCTGATTGGCAACCTGATGCAATGGCTGGAAGAGGAACGTCCAGACATCTACGCCGCTTACCCCGAGAGCAACCTGACGCTGAAAATCGCACGTTTCGTGCGTCGCCCGGATGCTCCGAAAAACCTGAATGAAGCACTGTTAAACCACCTGATTCTGGAGCAAGGCTGATGGATCGCGTTGCCTACGTTGACAACCAACTGAGTACGTTCAAGGACAGTCTGAAGCTGTACCAGGAACAAACCAAAACCTGGTACGCGAAGGTCGCCGATAAAGGCAGCCGCGCCGCAGATCTGCCCTCCTTGCTCAGCATGGAACGAGTAATAAAGGTTGGCAACACCAGTAAATTGGTCAGCATGACCGACGGCGACTTCTCTTCAAACGTGGCTCAGTGTCCCCTCAAAGGCCCGTTGCTGATCGAGAGCAAATTCGAATCGGTCTATGACATTCCGCTGGGCGATATCGAAGTCGAAATCCTTGCGGTGGAAGGCGGCGCGATCAGCAAGGTCAAACTGGATGCTCAAGGCAAAGCCGCCTGGACCGGCGGTGTGCCCGGCAAGTTCTACAAGATCCGCGTTCACAATGAAGTGACACCGGCACAGATTGATACGCTGTTCAGCTCCTATGGCGGCCTTACCGCGGACCTGGAAGGTTTCCTGCGCAAGGAGTGGGCTGGTTTCAAACCGCAATGGTCGAACATGTCGGCTTCCGGTACGGCCATGGCCATCGGCAACGGCATCCTTGAAGGCGGCTGGGAAGCGATCAAAGGCGTCTGGGACGGCATCAGCCTGGTGCTCGATATCCTGCAAGACCCTAGCAAGTTTGCGAAAGACCTCGGTGCTGGCACCCAGAAACTGATCGATCTTGCCAAACAAACGCCCGACGTCATGAAAAAAGCCATGTTGCTGGCCAGCGACGAGGCAGCCCTGTTCCTGATGGTACGCAGTGCCGTTATCTGGCTGGCGGGCCTGCCACCGATGAAGATGGCCGGCGACGTCGCGAAAATGACCACAGCCGCGGTCGTTGGAATCGCCATCGACATCGTCATTTCGATCGTACTGACCATTGCGGCTGAAGGTACTGGCGTCATCTACCTTGCCGCACGGTTGAAGAAGTACGGTGAAATCATCATCAAGGCGGTGACCGGCTTTGTGGAGTCGGTGTTCAAGATCATCAAAGGCTTCATGGAATACGTCACGAAATACACGGCGGTTGCGGCACGTGGTGTGACGGCGCAGATGAAGAAGGGCTTGGCCGAGTTGCGTTTTGACGGGAAGCGCGTAACGACGGTAGAGACACCTGAAGCCCGTCATAACGCACCTGCACAGTCCAAGACTCCGGACGAAAAAAGTGCAACATGCGCTAAAAACACATGCACCAATGGTTGCCCCGTTTCGATGGTTACAGGTGAGGAGCTACTGACGCTGACAGATGGCGAACTCGGCGGTATTTCGCCTTTTAGCTGGACTCGCCTCTATCGCACCAGTGCCGCGGAAATCGATTGCGGCCTTGGTTATGGGTGGAGTCACGCGCTGGCACAACGGGTCGATGTCACCGAAGATCAAGTAATCTGGACTGACCATGAGAACCGCATTACCACCTTTCCATTGCCGAGTGGGCAGCGTCCGGCGATTACCAACAGCCTGTCCGAAGCAGCCATTTTCATCGGCGACGACCCTTCCGAACTGGTCCTCACCCAAGCCGGTGAACGCTCCCAGTTCTATCATTTCCGTTACAGCAGCACCGGCGCAACGCTGATTGCCATAAGCGATAAGTACGACAACCGTCTACATATCACCCGTGATATCCATGGGCGAATCAAGCGTGTCGACAACGGTGCCGGTCGCGCCCTCCTCGTGCGTTATGACCGCAAGCACATCGTCGCCATCGACTATCAGCAATTCAGCCCGGCGGACAATCTAGAGGATGCCTGGAGCACCGTTCAGACCCTGGTCACCTATGGCTATGACGCCCAGCATCGTTTGATCGAAGCCCGAAACGCAGCCGGCGAAGCAGAACGCTACGCTTATAACGATCAAAACGTCATTCTTGAGCGCCAACTGGCCGGTGGCGCGAGTTTCTACTGGGAATGGGAAAAGGAAGGTAAGTCGGCACGCTGCATCCATCACTGGGCGAGCTTCTCGCAGATAGACGCGCATTACGCCTGGGATGACAAGGGCAGTGTCACCGTTACCAATGCCGACGGCAGCGAAGAAATTTATACTCACGACGAGCAAGCTCGACTGATTGCCAAAATTGATCCGGATGGCGCTGAAAATCTCAAGGCGTACGACGATGAAGGTCGGTTGATCGCTGAGCAAGATGCCCTGGGTGCAATCACTGAACACCGTTACAACGAGGCCGGTCGTTTGGTGGCAGTTGTTCCACCAGAGGATGAACCGACTGGTTATGAATACAGCAATGGATTCGTTAGCAAAGTCAGTCGTGGTTCAACGACCTGGAAATATAAGCGCAACGACCAGGGCGACATTACTCAACAGATTGACCCGGATGGCAACGCCACCCTTTACAGCTACGATCGCCAGGGCCGTCTGCTGGAAATCCGCCACCCTGATGGCAGCCGCCATCAACTGGGTTGGAACAACCTCGGTCAACTGCTGGAAGAAAGCCTACCCGACGGCGGGCAACGTAAATACCGCTACGACGCCTTGGGCCGGCAGATCACCCGTCAGGAAGAAACCGGCGCGATCACCCACTACCAATGGGACGCCGCCAACCGCCTTGCACAAATCACGCTGCCCGGTGGTGCAACTCGCGCATTCACCTACAACGCCTACGGAAAAGTCACCGCCGAACGCGATGAACTCGGCCGCTTCACCCGCTACGAATACGCCGATGGCCTGCACCTGGTCAGCCGCCGCCTCAATCCGGATGGCAGCCAGTTGCGCTACCGCTACGACAACTCGCGCCTGTTGCTGACCGAGATCGAAAACGAGCGTGGCGAGCACTACCACCTCGACTATTTCCCTAACGGCCTGATCCAGCAGGAAACCGGTTTCGACGGACGTCGCACCGCCTACGAGTACGATCTCAACGGCCAATTGCTGAAGAAAACCGAATTCGGTGACGACAGTAGCGAACTGGTCACAGAGTACCAACGCGATGCTGCGGGCCGCTTGCTGGTCAAAACCCTGGCCGATGGCGAGGAAATCCACTACAGCTACGACGCCCTTGGCCGTCTGGTAAACGTCGACGACGGCCACTGGCCGCTCGCCTACGAATATGACCTGCAAGATCGCTTGATCACCGAACACCAAGGTTGGGGCACCACGCGTTACGAGTACGACAAACTCGGCCAACTGAGCCACTGCCGCCTCCCCGATGGCAGCAAACTCGATTACCGCCACCAATCCGGCGGCCGACTGAACAGCATCGACCTCAACGGCTCGCGCCTGACCACGCACCAATTCAGCGCCGGTCGCGAACTGCAGCGCCAACAAGGCCTGTTGCTGAGCCAATACCAGTACGACGAACAAGGCCGGTTGCAGGCGCACAGCGTCAGCCAGCAGGAACGCAACCTGTTCCGCCGTCGCTACGCCTACGACGCCAATGGCAACCTTGCCGGCATCGACGACAGCCGCAAAGGCAATCGCAGCTATCACTACGATCCGCTCGACCGACTGATCAACGTCCGTGGCAGCACGCCGGAAAGCTTCGCCCACGATCCGGCCGGCAACTTGCTGGGCCAAGGCGACCAAGTCAGTGCGAACCTTGCCAACGTCAAAGGCAACCGCCTGTTGATGCAGGGCGACCGCCACTACGACTACGACGCCTACGGCAACCTGACCCGCGAACGTCGCGGCACCGGGCAAAAACTTGTCACCGAATACCGATACGACTGCCAGCACCGCTTGATCGGCGCCAGCCTGCCAGGTGGCAGCGTCGCGACCTACAAGTACGACGCCTTCGGCCGCCGCATCCAAAAAACCGTCGACGGCAGCACCATCGAATTTTTGTGGCAAGGCGAACGCCTGATCGCCGAAAGTGCCGATGACCGTTATCGCACTTACATCTATGAGCCGGGCGGCTTCCGGCCACTGGCAATGCTCGACGGTGAAGGCCCGCTGAAAGCCACGCCGTATTACTACCAACTCGACCACCTTGGTACGCCGCAAGAACTGACCGATTACAGCGGTGAGATCATGTGGTCGGCCAAATACCGGGCGTACGGCAACCTTGCTGCGTTGGATGTCTCTGAAATCGACAACCCGCTGCGCTTTCAGGGGCAGTACTTCGATGCGGAGACAGGCTTACATTACAACCGGCATCGCTACTACAATCCGGGGACCGGGCGGTTTCTGACGCCAGATCCGATCAAGCTTGCGGGTGGATTGAACAGCTACCAGTACGTGCCTAACCCTACGGGATGGGTGGATCCTTTGGGGTTGAGTGGGGAATGTCCAGGAGGAGACGCCTGTAAACCTCCAACTGGCGCTGAAAATCCAACAAGCAAGGCTAAAGTAAATCAAGGGGAACCACCTGTTCCTGCACCCGCAGGCAATACAGAAAAAACGGTCCGAGTCCGTCACTACACCAACAGAAAAGGCTCAACGGGAATTGAGAACGATGGCGTAATCAGTGCCCAAGACAACAACAGAGTTTATGTAGAACCTGCCAGCAAAAAAGCTCTTAACCAACTCACAGCCGAAGAAAAATATCAAATAGGAAGAGGACGAGGACGCGACTATATAGAGACGGATGTACCTGAATCACAGCTGGAATGGGTTAAAAACCCAAGATATGGAACGATGGAACTCACGATCAAGGGAAACCTAAAACTAGAAAACCCGACATTTACAAGGAGAAAATAATGCTAGACAAAAACAAAAAAATCACGATACCCGGTGAGTCCGCACTCGAAGCATTAGCAGAGATAGAATTCATCTTAATATCCCTGCATAAAATGGGGAGCTATTATAGTGATAAACCTGTTGCAGACTACCAACGCGCGACAACAGACTTTATCGATAACGAAAAAATTACACAAAAACTTGCTAAAGTACGACGAATACTAAGCGAGAGCTTTGATAACACGCTTGGCGAAGATGATATGGATGACATAGAAAGACACATGGAAAACATTAAATTCTGGAAACCCTAATCAGAAATGATCAAAAGGAGAGAAATAGTTTTTTTGACAGAAAAAAATCTTTCTCCCTTAGTTATTTAGCCAGCGACCTGCGTACGGGTGAAAAAAATAATCGATTGGATTGAAGCTGGTATACCAGTAGGGTGCCGAGGAAAGATAAATTCTGACAATGACATCCTCTGGATTTCATCGGCGGTACAAAAGCACGAAGAAAAAATATAAAACATATTTAAGCGAAATATGACTCAAAGATTGCTATAACCCTATACCCCCGGGAACAGCACCATGAATTTCAAGTCGGCAGGTGAGGCTATTAACCCGCATGAAGTTGGCTATAGAAGCCTCGGCTTTGGAGAGAATCCAAGAATTGAAACCACGCATTATGAATTAATTATAAACACCAAAGAACTGACCGATATCTTTTTCAAAAAGGCAGACTCCTTTATTCATCAATGCAAAATCGATGATATCCAGCAAGGCTTTGCGGACATTAAGGATCTACAAGATTTAAATTACGCAAATTTTAAGTATTTAACTGAACACAACCCAAACTTAGCATCTGAGCTTTTAAAGGACTACCTATACTTCGATTTACTAGACTCATTATTTCCAAACTCCAAAAACTTAAAAGTAGCAATCAACGATATAAAAGATATCATTATCAAAGATGGAAACATTATTATTTCAGGCGAGACATTCCCCTTTGCAAAGCCGTGAACATGGCACGATAGAAATTAAACTACACGTCGCTTATCAAACAATCGAAGAAACTTCCGTGTTGAGATCGACAGCCAAACCAATAGATGATACTTGCTGTAAGAGGGGGCTCACCTCATGAACGAAAATGACAAATTAAAACAATGCGAGCCTTGGGTATTGAGCGTTTTGAAAAACCCTCTAAGCAGACCGCATCTAAAAATGGCGAAATAAACTCATTTTCACGACAGAAGATAAATACCGCTCAGGTTATTCTCAATTTATGCTCTGTAGGTACTACATACGGAGTTCAAAATTTGATTTCCGATCTCCCACATTGGTCAACTGATGGACATTAAACACGCGCTGTTCATCGTTCTGACTATTTTTTCAGTGTCAGCATCTGCCCAAAACATCGGGTTTGGATTCGTTAAAAATAATCCAGACGGACAAACTTATTTATATTCAACCCAAAACATTTCAAGCACAGAAGTCATTTCAGTCCAGTTCCCTAAAGACAAGGGATCTGTTGCTTGCTGCAAGTTAACAAAAACAACTGGGGAAAAGCAGCAGCCGGGTGATGCAATGGACCTGCTCAACGAATCCGACATACACATCTATGGGCTAGACATTCAATACAAAGAGCCTTTCGTCGGCATAGCGGTAGTGGGTAAAAATGCAACCGAAAACGGCGTCTCGGCCGTTGAGGTCAAGGATCAAGCTACAACTATCAGCACCTGCTTGAGCCAGGAAGGCGTTCATCTCTTCTCAAGAAAAAACGGGAACTTGAACGGTCACCTGTATTTGAGCCTCGGATACGATGTAGAGCCATCCTCTAATTCTTGCGAAACGGAAAATCTTGAGTCCGTACCTACGGACGTCTCCAGCTACATCAAAAACAGAGACAACTGTGATTCTCTGCGCGGAGATATTCCAGAGCCGGCCCCTGCCGACCCGAAACATCTCGATAGTGTCACCAGCGATATCAATAAATATTGCAAGGGTACAGACCACCAGCTGAAGCAGTTGAAAGAAAAATACTCTGGAAACGAAAGCGTTGAGAAGTTGCTCTCGACTTACGAAGAAAACATTGAAGCTGACATGAGTTTTTAGATTCACTCATCAAGGACGGCTGTTGTGACATCTGAAAACATTTCCCCACAGGTCTGGTTATCCGAAAGCCCGCTGCAAACGGGTGAACGCCTTTACCTGATCGTCAGCGCCGCCAGTGATGCTGATGCGCTCAAGACGCTTTATCAGAACGACCCGACGACCCAAGCGACTCCTATCTGGGGCGGAACTCCCTACGCGAGTTGGCAACAGGTCATGCCCTACCTCATCGAGTTGAAACCCAACTCCGGGTTCCTGCGGTGGATTGCCGAAACGGATGCACAGGATTGGGGTTGGCTGGCGGTTTCGACCAGCTCGCCCGACGTGGTGTTCGAGCACCTCCGTAGCCTGACCCAAGTGCGTATGCCCGATGGTACTGAGGTGTTTTTCAGATTCTGGGATGGGCGGCATATTTTCCCGATTCTGGAAGGACTCGGTAATACGGCGGGTGAAGTACTGCCGGTGTTCGATCGGTATTTGATTAATGGCAAGCGCCTGGAGGTTGGGCCGCGAGTTGTCCCGACGGCGAAGGATTGGCCTTGGTGGGAGGTGCCTGAAGCATTGCTCGATGGCCTGGCAAAGAACAACCCGTCGACCCTGGTTGGCAACCTGATGCAATGGCTGGAAGAAGAACGTCCAGATATCTACGCCGCTTACCCTGAGAGCAACCTGAAGCTAAAAATCGCACGTTTCGTGCGCCGGCCCGATGCTCCAAAAAACCTCAATGAAGCACTGTTAAACCACCTGATTCTGGAGCAAGGCTGATGGATCGCGTTGCCTACGTTGACAACCAACTGAGTACGTTCAAGGACAGTCTGAAGCTGTACCAGGAACAAACCAAAACCTGGTACGCGAAGGTGGCCGATAAAGGCAGCCGCGCAGCAGACCTGCCCTCCCTGCTCGGCATGGAACGAGTGATAAAGGTTGGCAACACCAGCAAATCGGTCAGCATGACCGACGGCGACTTCTCCTCAAACGTGGCTCAGTGCCCCCTCAAAGGCCCGTTGCTGATCGAGAGTAAGTTCGAATCGGTCTATGACATTCCGCTGGGCGATATCGAAGTCGAAATCGTTGCGGTGGAAGGCGGCGCGATCAGCAAGGTCAAACTGGATGCTCAAGGCAAAGCCGCCTGGACAGGGGGGGTGCCCGGCAAGTTCTACAAGATCCGCGTTCACAACGAAGTGACACCAGCGCAGATCGATACCCTGTTTAGCTCCTACGGTGGACTGACCGCGGATCTGGAAGGTTTCCTGCGCAAGGAATGGGCCGGTTTCAAACCGCAATGGTCCAACGTGTCCGCCTCCGGCACCGCAATGGCCGTCGGTAACGGCATTCTTGAGGGCGGCTGGGAAGCGATCAAAGGCGTCTGGGACGGCATCAGCCTGGTGCTCGATATCCTGCAAGACCCGAGCAAGTTTGCGAAGGATCTCGGTGCTGGCACCCAAAAGCTGATCGACCTCGCGAAGCAAACACCCGACGTCATGAAAAAGGCTATGTTGCTGGCCAGTGACGAGGCCGCCCTGTTCCTGATGGTGCGCAGTGCCGTTATCTGGCTCGCGGGCCTGCCACCCATGAAGATGGCCGGCGACGTCGCCAAAATGACCACGGCGGCGGTCGTTGGCATCGCCATCGACATCGTCATTTCGATCGTACTGACCATCGCGGCTGAAGGTACTGGCGTCATCTACCTCGCTGCACGGTTGAAGAAGTACGGCGAAATCATTATCAAGGCGGTGACCGGCTTTGTGGAGTCGGTGTTCAAGATCATCAAAGGATTCATGGAATATGTCACCAAGTACACGGCGGTTGCGGCTCGTGGTGTGACGGCGCAGATGAAGAAGGGCCTGGCCGAGTTGCGTTTTGACGGGAAGAAAAACGCGAAACTGGGCAAGGGCAAAGCTGGCGATGATGTCTCCAGACAGGCGACGACACCTGCCGACAAAAGTGCTGAGCCCGCCGCCAAAACCTGCACCGACAAGTGCCCCGTTTCGATGGTCACCGGTGAAGAGTTGTTGACGCTGAGCGATGGCCAACTCGACGGCCTGCTGCCCTTTGAGTGGACGCGCCTGTACCGAACCAGCGCCGTGGAAATCGATTGTGGTCTGGGTTACGGCTGGAGCCATGCGCTGGCACACCGCGTCGAAATCAACGGTGACGAGGTGATCTGGACCGACCACGAAAACCGTGCGACACCATTTCCGCTGCCGAGCCAACAACGCCCTGCCATCACCAACAGCCTGTCGCGTGCAGCGATTTTTATAGGTGACGATCCATCGGAACTGGTACTGGCGCAGGCGGGCAACCGTCCTTCGTTCTACCACTTCCGCTTCAACAGCAAAGGCGCAACCCTGATCGCCATCAGCGACAGCTATGGCAACCGCTTGCATATCACCCGTGACATCCACGGACGGATCAAGCGTCTGGACAACGGTGCCGGTCGCGCCCTCCTCCTGCGTTATGACCGCAAGCACATCGTCGCCGTCGATTATCAGCAATTCCTTCCCGCCGACAATCTGGAAGACGCCTGGAACACCGTCCAGACGCTGGTCACGTACAGCTATGACGCACAGCATCGCCTGATCGAAGCGAAGAATGCTGCCGGTGAAGCCGAGCGATATCGCTACGACGATCAACACGTGATTCTTGAACGCCAACTGGCGGGTGGCGCGAGTTTCTTCTGGGAATGGGAGAACGAAGGCAAGCTGGCTCGTTGCATCCATCACTGGGCGAGTTTCTCGCAGATGGAAGCGCATTACGCCTGGGATGATAAAGGTAGCGTGACCGTTACCAACGCCGATGGCAGCGAAGAGGTCTACACCCACGACGATAAAGCGCGATTGATCAGCAAGGTCGATCCCGACGGCGCTGAACACCTCAAGGCCTATGACGAAAAAGGCCAGTTGATTGCAGAAAAAGATCCACTGGGCGCCGTGACCGAATACCGTTACGACGAAGACGGCCTGATGACGGCTGTCATTCCCCCAGAAGATGAACCCGTTACTTACGAATACAGCAATGGATTCGTCAGCGATGTTCATCGCGGCAAAGCCACGTGGAAGTATCAACGCAACAACCAGGGCGACATCACTCAACAGATCGACCCGGATGGCAACGCCACCCTTTACAACTACGATCGCCTGGGCCGTCTGCTGGAAATCCGGCACCCTGATGGCAGCCGCCATCAACTGGGTTGGAACAACCTCGGTCAACTGCTGGAAGAAAGCCTACCCGACGGCGGGCAACGTAAATACCGCTACGACGCCTTGGGCCGGCAGATCACCCGTCAAGAAGAAACCGGCGCGATCACCCACTACCAATGGGACGCCGCCAACCGCCTTGCACAAATCACGCTGCCCGGTGGTGCAACTCGCGCATTCACCTACAACGCCTACGGAAAAGTCACCGCCGAACGCGATGAGCTCGGCCGCATCACCCGCTATGAATACGCTGATGGCCTGCACCTGGTCAGCCGCCGCCTCAACCCGGATGGCAGCCAGTTGCGCTACCGCTACGACAACTCGCGCCTGTTGCTGACCGAGATCGAAAACGAACGTGGCGAGCAATACCACCTCGACTATTTCCCTAACGGCCTGATCCAGCAGGAAACCGGTTTTGATGGTCGCCGCACCGCCTACGAGTACGACCTCAACGGCCAGTTGCTGAAAAAAACCGAATTCGGTGACGACGGCAGCGAACTGATTACCGAGTACCAACGCGATGCCGCCGGCCGCTTGCTGGTAAAAACCCTGGCCGATGGCGAAGAAATTCACTACAGCTACGACGCACTGGGTCGTCTGGTAAACGTCGACGACGGCCACTGGCCGCTCGCCTACGAATATGACTTGCAAGATCGCCTGATCATCGAGCACCAAGGTTGGGGCACGCTGCGTTACGAGTACGACAAACTCGGTCAACTCAGCCACTGCCGCCTGCCCGACGGCAGCAAACTCGACTACCGCCACCAATCCGGCGGCCGACTGAACAGCATCGACCTCAACAGCTCGCGCCTAACCACTCACCAGTTCAGCGCCGGTCTTGAACTACAGCGCCAACAAGGCCTGTTGTTGAGCCAATACCAATACGACGAACAAGGCCGCTTGCAGGCGCACACCGTCAGCCAGCAAGAACGCAACCTGTTCCGCCGTCGCTACGCCTACGATGCCAATGGCAACCTCGCCGGCATCGACGACAGCCGTAAAGGCAATCGCAGCTACCATTACGACCCGCTCGACCGCCTGATCAACGTCCGCGGCAGCACCCCGGAAAGCTTCGCCCACGACCCTGCCGGCAACTTGCTGGGCCAAGGCGACCAAGTCAGTGCGAACCTGGCCAACGTCAAAGGCAACCGCCTGCTGATGCAGGGTGACCGTCACTACGACTACGACGCCTACGGCAACCTGACCCGCGAACGTCGCGGCACCGGGCAAAAACTTGTCACCGAGTACCGATACGACTGCCAGCACCGCTTGATCGGCGCCAGCCTTCCGGGTGGCAGCGTCGCCAGCTACAAGTACGACGCCTTCGGCCGCCGTATCGAAAAAACCGTCGACGGCAGCACCACCGAATTCCTGTGGCAAGGCGAACGCCTCATCGCCGAAAGTGCCGATGACCGTTATCGCACTTACATCTATGAGCCGGGCGGCTTCCGGCCACTGGCAATGCTCGACGGTGAAGGCCCGCTGAAAGCCACGCCGTATTACTACCAACTCGACCACCTCGGCACGCCACAAGAACTGACCGATTACAGCGGCGAGATCATGTGGTCGGCCAAGTACCGCGCCTACGGGAACCTTGCCGCCCTCGACGTGGCTGAAATCGACAATCCGTTGCGGTTTCAGGGGCAGTACTTCGATGCGGAGACAGGCTTACATTACAACCGGCATCGCTACTACAATCCGGGGACCGGGCGGTTTCTGACGCCGGATCCGATCAAGCTTGCGGGTGGGTTGAACAACTACCAGTACGTGCCTAACCCTACGGGGTGGGTGGATCCGTTGGGGTTGAACGCAAATTGCCCGGGAAGCAAGGACAAGCCGCTTACTGGTAAACAAAGTGAACCTACACCGCCCGAAGTGTCTCGTAGCGGTGCGTTCAAACAAGCGAAGTCCGAAGCTGGAATCCCAAGAACCCAGCAACCTGACGCTGTTTACGACGCCACTACCGGAAAAACACGTCAATACAAGTATGTGAGAATGACAGACAAAACCGGCGAAAGTATTCTCAACAACGAAGGAAAACCGATACTGACACGAGAGTACCAATACACGCGCGCTGACGGGTCAAAGGTGATAATTCAAGACCACTCCGCCGGTCATCAGTACAATGAAACCGGAAATATGGGCGACCAGACTGCGCATCTTAATTTAAGGCCGATCGAAAACACCAGAACCGGAAAAGTTCCAGGTGCGAAAGATCACTACTACTTTAAGGATTGAGAATGAAATTCTGGAACGACCTCGACGGAAGCACTTTTTTTAACCAGGTATTCACAACCTCCATAGACATTAACACAATCGAACTTTTCACATTAAGTATCGACAATAGCAGACCCACCATAATCATGGAATTTGATATTTTCGAACTTCCTGACAGGCCTCCTACAAAATGGAAAATATCGGAATTTAATACGTGCCGCATCGGCTTGAACTGTGGTGGAATCAGCGACCTAAAAATATTTAACATACCCACAAAAGAAAAATTAAATATATCCATAACTAAAAAAGAAGACCTCTTCACAGTTCACGCATCAAATAGAGAATCGCTCATAGAGTTCACAACAAAATTTCCACTACTTTGCGGCCCCTCAGTGTACTTGAACGACAACAACTCTGAAGCCACCTAAACAAACAAAAAAAGCAAAAAATGGGGACAAAAACGGGGACGGATTTATTTTCTCTGAAAATAAATCCGTCCCGAATGGCACTTACTTAGCAGCTAACCAATTGAGCTGAAAGCAAAAAATGAAGAAGGGCTGGTCTTGGTCTACGGTGATAGTTGCGAACACACCCCGATAAACCAAGGACACAGCCCCAATGAATCGTAGACGTGAAATTCTCCAGCATCAACAGCAACGTTTTCATCGACACGCTTCGAACTGTGATGCCTATGCGTTTTTCAATCTGCTCACCGCTCCTGAACTGTTGCAGCGAGTCGAGTCTGCACTACCAGAATATCGGGAGCGCCTGTTTCCGCCGACTGAAACGCTGTCTATGTTTCTGGCTCAAGCGATGAGTGCCGACCGTTCCTGCCAGAACGCCGTCAACGATTTGTCCATCAAACGGTCTTGTGGCGGCATGAAGCCCAATAGCACTCGCACGGGCGCCTACTGCAAAGCCAGAAAGCGCCTGCCTGTGGAAATGGTTTCCACGCTAGTCAGGCACACCGGTGCTTCGATTAGTGATAACGCACCCTCGTCGTGGAGCTGGATGGGACGGCCTGTACGCCTGGTGGACGGTACGACGGTCAGCATGCCCGATACTGCGGCCAATCAGGGTGCCTATCCGCAGTCACGCAGTCACGCAGTCACGCAGTCACGCAGTCAGAAGGTGGGGGTTGGTTTTCCGCTGTGTCGAGTGGTCGGCATCGTTTGCCTCTCCAGTGGCGCCGTTTTAGATGCCGCCCTTGGACGTTTCCGAGGCAAGGGCGGCGATGAACAGACGCTGCTCAGATCAATGCTCGACACGTTGAAAACAGGCGACATTTTGTTGGGCGATGCTTACTACGCGA
>NZ_SISB01000066.1 GCF_004310295.1 Pseudomonas sp. BGI-2
ACTGAGAATCCAGGCTCAGCACTTCATACTGCCAGCCAGACGAGAGCGAAGTTACCCAAGAGTGGTCAAGCCTAGACCAGTCAAATACCCCAAAAAGAGGGCTGGAGGGCTTAACTGACTGGCATTAGGGCAAGCCTCGCTCCTACAGGGTATGTGTGGGGCATAAAAAACCGGGCGGCTTTTGGGGCCGCCCGGTTTCGGTGAAGTGGTTACAAATGCGTTTCGGCGTATTCGGCCAGTATCGAACGTGGCACCCCTTGCAGGGTGATGTGCACCCCGTTGGGGAAATCCTTGAAGCGCTCTGTCAGGTACGTCAGCCCGGAACTGGTCGCGGAAAGGTAAGGCGTGTCGATCTGTGCCAGGTTGCCCAGGCACACCACTTTGGAACCGGCGCCAGCACGGGTGATGATGGTTTTCATCTGGTGCGGTGTCAGGTTCTGGCATTCATCGATCAAAATCAGACTCTGCTGGAAGCTGCGGCCTCGAATGTAGTTGAGGGATTTGAACTGCAACGGCACTTTGCTGAGGATGTAATCGACGCTGCCATGGGTATTTTCGTCATCCATGTGCAAGGCTTCGAGGTTGTCGGTGATGGCACCCAACCAAGGCTCCATTTTTTCCGCCTCGGTGCCGGGCAGGAAGCCGATTTCCTGGTCCAGGCCCTGCACGCTACGCGTTGCGATGATCCGGCGGTAGCGCTTGCTGACCATGGTCTGCTCGATCGCCGCCGCCAGGGCCAGGATGGTTTTGCCGGAGCCGGCAGCACCCGTAAGGTTGACCAGGTGGATATCCGGGTCAAGCAAGGCGTACAGCGCCAGGCTCTGATAGATGTCACGCGGTTTCAGGCCCCAGGCTTCCTGGTGCAGCAGCGGTTCCTGATGCAGGTCGAGAATCAGCAGACGGTCTTCTTCAATCTCCTTGATCCAGCCGACAAAACCCTGTTCATCGATGATGAACTCGTTGATGTGCACCGCCGGCAGGTTGTCGATCAGCTTCACCTGGTGCCAGGTGCGGCCATGGTCCTGACGGGTCTCGACCTTGCTCACCAGGTCCCAGAAGGAGCCGGTCATGTTGTGGTAACCATTAGGGAGCAGCGATACGTCATCAACCAATTGGTCGGTGCTGTAGTCCTCGGCCGCGATCCCGCACGCCCGGGCCTTGAGGCGCATGTTGATGTCTTTGGTGACCAGCACGACGGGCAGCTTTGGTTCGCGCGCGTGCAAGTCGATCAACTGGTTGATGATGATGTTGTCGTTCAGGTGTTCGGGAAGAATGATGTTCGGTTCAGCACGTTTGCTCATCAGAATTGACAGCAAACCCTTGGGCCCACTTTTGCCACGCTGGATCGGCACACCAAGCTCGACGTCTTCGGGGCTGGCATCACCCAACGTCTTGTCGATCAGGCGAATCGCCTGACGGCATTCCGCAGCCACGCTGTGATGCCCGCTCTTGAGCTTGTCCAGCTCCTCAAGCACGGTCATCGGGATGGCAACGTGGTGTTCTTCGAAGTTAAGCAGGGCGTTTGGATCGTGAATCAATACGTTGGTATCGAGTACATAAAGGATTGGCTGGTTGGAGGAAGAACTACGTCCGTGATCATCCATACTCGGTCACCTTTGTGGGAGCCATTCGACGCAATACCTTGGCGGTGCTGCGCCTCGAAGTGACTACCGAATTCACCTGCGGGGACTCAAGTGAACTGCTCACACAAACTGGGTCTTGGGAGACGCCACCTGTGTTGCAGGTTTCGGCGGTCTGTCTTCGTAATACTCCAAAACCCATGACAGAAAAAAGTACTTTGACGTTTTTTTGAAGTTTATTTTTCAGAGTGACCAATAGCACTAGGCGGATTGCCATCACCCCGTTAAAGTCGGAAGTCCGCCTGCATCGTAATCTTCACGAAATTCACCCCGACTTGCCCTCCTCCCCAATGATTCCGGGCTTTTACGGTTTCAGCGAAAGGCGTCCTGGCAGTCCTCCCAACCGATCCCGCTTTGCGCCGTTTGCGTAATGAGCCAGGGCATCGCCGTTTTCACAGCATCCTGCTTCACATTGAAGTTAATCACCCCGTGTCGCCACAGCAGCATCAGCGTCAACACGCGCTGCGCGCTCGGATTGCCCTTGAGCTTGCCGGCGCCGTCCTGGGCATCGATGTCCCACAAGGCCACCTGCAAACCCTGCGCCTCGAAGAAGCCTTCGGCATCCGAGCGACGCTGGCCATCGGGCGGGCGGAACAGCGGCACGTAATTCTCCGGCAGTTTGCTTTTGACCAGCTCGACGCTGCGGCGCACCGAATCCTGCCAGTCCTGCCAGTGGCTGTGAGAACGAAATTCCCAACCTTGCACGCCGATGCACTGCGCTGAATAGGTCGCTTGCAGACTGGCCACCGCTCGCTCGGCCAGACGCGCCTGGATGTCTTTGCCAAGTACGAAGAACGTGCCGTTCATGTTCGACTTGCGCAAGTACTCTGTGACCCAGCCGGTGTTGTCCGGCGTGACATTGGCGGCGCTGTCGAAAGTCAGCAAGAACAGCCGGTCATGCATCTCGTCGCCGTTGCGCTCGTAGTCGCCAAAACGATCGACTTCGCTGCTGCTCTGTGGAAACAGTGCCGCCTTGCGCAGTTGCTCGTCGAGGTACTGGGCGTGGAACAACCGGCTCGGCTCCGACCACTTTATGTAGTAGCTGTCATCGCTGACCTGAAACTTGGCCGCTTGCTGGCGCAGGGTGTCCATGTCCTCGACGAGGAAACAGAAGGACGCATCCTGATCACAGCTCTGCTGGGCGAAGTTGTAGTTGGCGAGCAGGCGCTGCCACATGCGCTGGCGCAGGTTGTTGACGGCCTCCAGATTGATGGTGCGCAGGCTTAGGCGTTGCGCCAGGCTCGCTTCATCCAGCGACTCGCTGGCCAGCAGCACGCGCGCGAACATGAGGATTTCGGCGCGTGACGCGACGTCGAACAGCGTTGGGCTGCTGAGCTGTTCCGGCCAGGTGCTGCGATCAAGCGTCGCCACTTCGCCCGGCGCCGCCATGGCACCGAAGCTCAACAGCCACGCCGAAAATAGAAAAACGATACGCAATGGGATGTCTCCATAACAAAACCCGCGCGGCACTATAGCTGATCTGGTCCACATTCCCGCAGCAGCACCGAACCCTGTAGGAGCGAGGCTTGCCCGCGAAGGCGGTATGTCAGATGGCATCAACGGTAACTGACACACCGCTTTCGCGGGCAAGCCTCGCTCCTACAGGGTTTGTGCAAAACCACCGATCACCTATGGACTTGATAGCTGGAGTCAACCGGCCCAACCCCCTAGAATCGCCCCCACGATTAAAGGAGACGACTTCATGCTGATGGTGATTTCCCCCGCCAAGACCCTCGACTACGAAACACCGCCGGCGACCCAGCGCTTCACCCAGCCGCAATACCTCGACCATTCCCAGGAGTTGATCATGCAGCTGCGCGACCTGACGCCAGCACAGATCAGTGAGTTGATGCACGTCTCCGACAAGATCGGCGGCCTCAACGCCGCGCGTTTCGGCAGCTGGACGCCCGCGTTCACACCGGAAAACGCCAAACAGGCGCTGCTCGCCTTTAAGGGCGATGTGTATACCGGCCTGAACGCACAAACCTTCAGCGAAGCCGATTTCGATTACGCCCAACAGCACTTGCGCATGCTTTCAGGCCTGTACGGCTTGCTGCGACCTCTGGATCTGATGCAACCGTATCGACTGGAAATGGGCACCAAACTGGCGAATGCCCGCGGCAAGGATCTGTATGCATTCTGGGGTACGCGGATCAGCGAATGGCTGAACGAAGCACTGGCTGATCAGGGCGACGACGTGTTGCTGAACCTGGCCTCCAACGAGTACTTCTCGGCGGTCAAACGCAGCGCCCTTAACGCGCGCATCATTAACACCGACTTCAAAGACTTGAAGAACGGCCAATACAAGATCATCAGCTTCTACGCAAAAAAAGCGCGTGGAATGATGAGCCGTTTTGTCATTGAAGAGCGCGTCAACGACCCGGCAGACCTCAAAAAATTTGACGTTCATGGCTATCGCTACAGCGCCGAGCAGTCTAAACCGGACCATTTGGTATTCCTGCGCGATCACGCGCCAGAGTAAGCACCCGGTCGGTGCACGACAGCAAAAAAACGTCGTGCGCCGCCGTCTGATCGTCCAACAATTTCCCGCCTTATTCGCCGACTTACTGGCGCCAGAAATACATCACTCAATGTTCTAACTATTGTTTCACTCGACATTGATGATTTTTTTCAGTAGTGGCACTGAAAATTTTTATCGGTAGTGGCACAAAACTATCTAACCCGATAATCGGCCTATATATAAAGGGCCAAACGGCAAGTGCTATCAATATGAGAGCAGTGCCATCTTTCTCAATATTTCAAGAAATTTCAGAATTCGCGATGGGCGGACCGGAACTATGTCCAAATGCGTAGTTCATACCATCGGTAACGATTCTCCCAGCGTTTGTGCGAGATAACTTACGCAGAGAAGAGCGTCGCGTAGCGAAGTTGTCACATTAACTTCTGCACACTGGACCTCTGATTTGGGCGACACATAAAGGACAGGAGATACGCTAATCAATATCCCCTTCATGACCAAGGCAGCGCCCCTATAAACGTGCTCAGCTGAGCACCCAACCGCTTGATTTACGGGCTTGCGCCTGGCATTGAGCGCGCAAGACCATTGCACGAATGTCTTCTGATTAGAAGATTGGCTGCATAACAGGGCATATCAAAATAATAAGGCCTAGTTGCGCACATTTTGAGCGCACTTAATTAGACACTCGGAACTTTGTATGCCTGCACGCGGCACTGTGGCGCCTGTAAGCCGCACTTTCGAGTGCACTATACCGCTGAACACCATTAACTCCGGCCATGTAATGGCTTGATAAAACACAGAGGTAATTGCGATGCGTATCAGCATATTTGGTTTGGGTTACGTCGGCGCAGTATGTGCCGGTTGCCTGTCTGCACGGGGCCATGACGTCGTTGGCGTCGATGTTGCCAAAGACAAAATCGATATGATCAACGCCGGTAAATCGCCGATCGTTGAACCGGGTCTGGGCGAACTTCTGAAGAAGGGCATCGAGACGGGCAAATTGCGCGGCACGACCAACTTCGCCGAGGCGATTCGCGACACCGACCTGTCGATGATCTGCGTCGGTACGCCGAGCAAGAAGAACGGCGACCTGGAACTGAACTACATCGAAGCCGTGTGCCGCGAGATCGGTTTTGTCCTGCGTGACAAGACCACCCGCCACACCATCGTGGTTCGCAGCACCGTTTTGCCGGGCACGGTCGCAAACGTTGTCATCCCGATCCTCGAAGACTGCTCCGGCAAGAAAGCCGGCGTTGATTTCGGCGTTGCAGTGAACCCTGAGTTCCTGCGTGAAAGCACCGCGATCGCCGACTACGACCTGCCGCCAATGACCGTCATCGGCGAGTTCGACAAGGCCTCGGGCGACGTTCTGCAATCGCTGTACGAAGAGCTCGACGCACCGATCATCCGCAAGGACATCGCTGTCGCCGAGATGATCAAGTACACCTGCAACGTGTGGCACGCCACCAAGGTGACCTTCGCCAACGAGATCGGCAACATCGCCAAGGCGTGCGGCGTCGACGGTCGTGAAGTGATGGAAGTGGTCTGCCAGGACAAGACCCTCAACCTGTCCCAGTACTACATGCGCCCAGGCTTCGCGTTCGGCGGTTCTTGCCTGCCGAAGGACGTGCGCGCCCTGACCTACCGCGCCGGTGCCCTGGACGTGGAATCGCCTTTGCTGAACTCGCTGATGCGCAGTAACGAGTCCCAGGTGCAGAACGCCTTCGACATCGTTTCCAGCCACGACAAACGCAAAGTCGCCCTGCTGGGCCTGAGCTTCAAGGCCGGCACCGATGATCTGCGCGAAAGCCCGCTGGTTGATCTGGCGGAAATGCTGATCGGCAAGGGTTACGACCTGAGCATCTACGACAGCAACGTCGAATACGCCCGTGTCCACGGCGCGAACAAGGATTACATCGAGTCGAAAATCCCTCACGTCTCGTCCTTGCTCAACGCTGACTTCGACGACGTGATCGCCAACTCCGACGTGATCATCCTCGGCAACCGTGACGAGAAATTCCGCGCCCTGGCGCAGAACGCTCCGCACGGCAAGCAAGTCGTCGACCTGGTTGGCTTCATGTCCAAAGCCACCAGCGTCAGCGGCCGCACCGAAGGCATCTGCTGGTAACAAGCTGCTCCCTGTAGGAATCAGCGGGCGGCGATCCGACTTGCCGGCGAACCGGACGACGTGATGTGTCAGGTACGCCGCCTTCGCGGGCAAGTCGGGTCGCCGCATCGCTCGCTCCTACGCTTTTTCGCCTGCCTTAACCCCATCGGGCCACCCCACAGGCTCGCCCGAGATAGAGACGGATGCAGATTATGCACAGGCTAAAGCACGGCCTACTTCAGGCCGCCGGTTGGCTGTTTTACCTAAGTTTATTGATGGGCATCGCCATGGCGTTGCCTGCGTCCACATTCGATTCCGATTCGAAGGACTTTATCTTCCTCATCGGTATCATCGGCATCTGGCGCTACTCGATGGGCGCCACGCACTTTGTGCGCGGCATGCTGTTTCTGTACGTGGTCTACCCGCACCTGCGGCGCAAAGTGCGCAAGCTGGGTGACGCGGCAAACCCGTCCCATGTGTTTTTGATGGTCACCAGTTTCCGTATCGATGCACTGACCACCGCTCAGGTCTACGCCTCGGTGATTCGCGAAGCGATCGACTGCGGCCTGCCGACCACCATGGTCTGCTCCATCGTGGAAATGTCCGATGAGAAGCTGGTGAAAAGCCTTTGGTCCCGGATGAATCCGCCGGATCGGGTCAAGCTCGACTTCGTGCGCATTCCCGGCACCGGCAAGCGTGATGGCCTGGCCTACGGTTTTCGCGCCATCTCCCGCCACCTGCCGGACGACCGCGCAGTCGTTGCAGTGATCGATGGCGACACCGTGCTCGCCGAGGGCACCGTGCTCAAGACCGTGCCGTGGTTCCAGCTGTTCGGCAATGTCGGCGGCCTGACCACTAACGAGTTCTGCGAAGTGCGCGGCGGCTACATCATGAGCGAATGGCACAAACTGCGCTTCGCCCAGCGCCACATCAACATGTGCTCGATGGCCCTGTCCAAGCGCGTATTGACCATGACCGGCCGGATGTCGGTGTTCCGCGCGACCGTGGTCACCAACCCGGACTTCATCGCCGACGTGGAAAGCGACTCGCTGCAACACTGGCGCCTGGGCCGCTTCAAGTTCCTGACCGGTGACGACAAGTCGAGCTGGTTCAGCCTGATGCGCCTGGGCTACGACACGTTCTACGTGCCGGACGCCGCGATCCACACCGTGGAGCATCCGCCGGAAAAAAGCTTCATCAAGGCCAGTCGCAAACTGATGTTCCGCTGGTACGGCAACAACCTGCGCCAGAACGCTCGCGCGCTCGGCCTGGGGGTTAAACGCCTCGGCCTGTTCACCTCGGTGGTGCTGTTCGATCAGCGCGTGTCGATGTGGACCTCGCTGCTGGGCCTGACCGTCGCGCTGATCGCCAGCTTCAAGTACGGCACCGCGTTCATCCTGGTGTACCTGCTGTGGATCGGTATTACCCGCCTGATCCTGACCGTGCTGCTGTCCTTGTCCGGTCACCGGATCGGCCCGGCCTACCCGGCGATTCTCTATTACAACCAGATCGTTGGCGCGCTGGTGAAGATCTACGTGTTCTTCCGCCTCGACCAACAGTCCTGGACTCGCCAGCCCACTTCCCTGACCCGTGATCTCGCCAGCTTTCAACGTTGGTTCAACACCTGGTCGTCTCGGACCATGACCTTCTCCGCCGGCAGCATCTTTGTTGCCGTGCTGCTGATGATGGTCTGACCGCCCCCTTATTGAATTAACCAGGAAATTGCCCCTATGAATACCGCCGTCAACGCCAACGTAGTGCATGAGTCAGAAGCCCAGCGCCAACACGCCCGAGTGAAAATCCCGGCCAAGCTGCGCTTCTTCGGTCCCGACCGGACCCCGATGGAAGCTCGAGTGATCGATCTTTCCGCTGGCGGTCTGGCCTTCAACGCCGGTCAGCTGCCACTGAAAATCGGCGACGTGTACAAGGCTCGCCTGCAATTCGTCATCGATAACCTCGGCCTGGCCATGGACGTGGAGCTGCAAGTGCGCTCCTTCGACCGCCCGACCGGTCGTGCCGGTTGCCAGTTCCAGAACCTGGAACCACAAGACATCTCGACACTGCGCCACTTGATCACCTCGCACCTGGCCGGCGACATCGTCAGCATGGGTGAAGTGCTGGCGACCCTACAGCGCGACAACTTCACCAAGGCGCGCAAGGTCAAGGATGGCGGCCACGGCATGTCGGCGTTCGGTCGCCTGCGCGCTGTGACGTTCAGCCTGGCGATTTTCCTCGTCGGCCTGGCGGCGTTCGGTTTCATCTTCAAGTCGGTGTACGGCATGTACTTCGTCAGCCATGCCCAGGCTGGCCTTGTCAGCGTGCCTGGCATGAACATCACCATGCCGCGCGACGGCACCGTGCAGAGCCTGATCAAGGCCGACGGCGTTGCCGCCAAAGGCGCTCCGCTCGCGACGTTCAGCACCAGCATGCTCGATGTGCTCAAGGGCCATCTTGACGACAACCAACTGCAACCGGCCAAGGTTGAAGAGCTGTTCGGCAAGCAAATGACCGGCACCCTGACCTCGCCGTGCGATTGCACCGTGGCCCAGCAAATGGTCGCCGACGGTCAGTACGCCAGCAAAGGCGACGTGATCTTCCAACTGGTGCCGCGCAACAGCGAAGCCAATGTCGAAGCGCGCTTCTCCTATCGCCAGTTCGCCGATGTACGTCCAGGCAACACGGTCAGCTTCCAGATCGCCGGCGAAGACACCACCCGCACCGGCAAAATCGTCAGCAGCACCAGCCTGAAAAGCGCCGATCTGTCGTCCGACATCCGCGTGCTGATCCAGCCCGACGAGCCGCTGGACAGCAAGTTCGCCGGTCGCCCGGTTGAAGTGAACAGCACCCGTGGTCCGAACCTGAACTGGCTGATCGACAAAGCCATGGCTTCCGGTCTTTAAGCAGAGGACATGCCTGTGACTATCTCAAAAATCTTGAACGCACCGCACACCTTGTGGGAGCGGGCTTGCTCGCGAAGGGATCAGCTCGGTATGTCTGATGCACCGCAGCGCCTGCTTCGCGAGCAAGCCCGCTCCCACACTGGTTATGCATTCTGTGCACTGGCCCTGGCGGTCAGCCTCAGCGGTTGCGCCGGTCTGCCCGACCAGCGTCTGGCCAACGAAGCCCTCAAGCGCGGCGACACCGCGCTGGCGGCGCAGAATTACCAGCAACTGGCAGACCTGGGCTACAGCGAAGCACAGGTTGGCTTGGCTGATATCCAGGTCGACAGCCGTGACCCGGCACAAATCAAACAGGCCGAGGCGACTTACCGCGCCGCGGCCAGCGTCTCGCCGCGTGCCCAGGCTCGCCTGGGTCGCCTTCTAGTGGCCAAGCCGGGTTCCACCGAAGCCGAACAGCACGAAGCCGAAGGCCTGTTGAAAAAAGCCTCGGCCGCTAGCGAAGGCAACACCCTGATCCCGCTGGCGATGCTGTACCTGCAATACCCGCACAGTTTCCCCAACGTGAACGCTCAGCAGCAGATCAGCCAATGGCGCGCCGAAGGCAAACCGGAAGCGGGCCTGGCCCAGGTGCTGCTCTATCGCACCCAAGGCACGTACGACCAGCATCTGGACGAAGTGGAAACGATCTGCAAAGCCGCGTTGAACACCACGGACATCTGCTACGTCGAACTGGCCACGGTCTATCAGAAACAGGCCAAGCCTGAGCAACAGGCCGAGCTGATCAAGCAGATGCAAGCCGCTCATGCTCGCGGCACGGTAACCGCTCAGCGCGTGGACAGCGTGGCTCGCATATTGAGCGATGCAAACTTGGGCAAGACCGACGAGAAAACCGCTCAGTCGCTGCTCGAAGGCATCGCTCCGGGCTACCCCGCTTCCTGGGTCAGCCTTGCGCAATTGCTCTACGACTTCCCGGAACTGGGCGACGTCGACACGATGATGAAGTACCTGGACAACGGCCGCGCCGCTGACCAGCCGCGTGCCGAGCTGTTGCTGGGCAAGCTCTACTACGAAGGCAAAATGGTGCCGGCCGACGCGAAGGCCGCCGAAGAACACTTCAAGAAAGCCGTCGACAGAGAAGTGGCCGCCGATTACTACCTCGGCCAGATCTACCGTCGCGGCTACCTGGGCAAGGTCTATTCGCAGAAAGCGCTGGACCACCTGCTCAAGGCTGCGCGTAACGGCCAGAACAGCGCCGACTTTGCCATTGCCCAACTGTTTTCCCAAGGCAAGGGCACCAAGCCCGACCCTCTTAACGCTTACGTCTTCAGCCAATTGGCCAAGGCGCAGAACACCCCGCAAGCCACCGAGCTTGCGCAAACACTCGAAGCCCAACTGCCGCCTGCCCAGCTCGCCGAGGCCCAACGCCTGTTGAAACAAGAACAGGCCGTTCGTAGTGCCTTGAGTCAGAACACGCTGGAACTGCATGCCCTGGAAGAAGAAGACGGCGAGGAATCCCTATGAAGTTGAATCCATTCGTGAAGGCCGGTATCGGCCTGTCATTCGCCCTCTTGTGGTCGTGCCCGACCCTGGCGGCCCTGACTGAAAGCAAGAACTACGGCCTTGACGTCAAAGTCACTGCCCAGTCCGAAGACGACACCGACCTGGGTACGGCGAGCGGCGGCGACGTCAACGGCGTCGGCCTCGACTTGCGTCCATGGATTTATGGCGAGAGCGGCGCGTGGAGCGGCTACGCCATGGGTCAGGCCGTGACGTCCACCGACATCATCGAGACCGACACCCTGCAGCAGTCCGACAGCGACGGCACCCAGGCCACCGACAACGGTGATCGCAAGAGCAAGAAAAACTACCTGGCGATGCGCGAGTTCTGGGTCGGCTACAGCGGCCTCACGCCGTACCCTGGCGAGATCCTCAAGCTCGGTCGCCAACGCCTGCGCAACGACGACGGCCAATGGCGCGACACCAACATCGAAGCCCTGAACTGGACCTTCGACACCACCCTGTTGCGCGCCAACGCCGGTGTCGCCGAACGCTTCAGCGAATACCGCACCGACCTCACCGAACTGGCGCCCAAAGACAAGGATCGCCTGCACGCTTACGCCGATGCGGCGTATCAGTGGACGCCGGGCAACTGGGTCGGCATTCGCGGTCATCACACCCACGATGACGGCAAGCTCGACTATCCGCAACCTGGTGTTCCCGCCGATTCTCTGGACAAGAAAGAGAATGGCGACATCAGCTGGATCGGCCTGACCGCCGACAGCGATGCCTACAACTGGCGCAACACCAACACCGTCAATTACTGGGGCAGCGTCACCGGCATGAGCGGCGACCGCGACACGGTCAACCCGCTGACCGCCGAAGGCACCGCGCCCGCACAAGCCAAGACCAGCGGCAACGTCGATGGCTGGGCCACTGACCTGGGCGTGCGTCTGCGCCTCGATCCGCAATGGCAAGTCGGTGCAGCCTATGCCCGCGCCAGCGCCGATTACGAACAGAACGGCCTGCAAAGCAACCGCTCGAACTACACCGGTACCCGTTCGCGGGTTCACCGTTTCGGCGAAGCCTTCCGCGGCGAAATGAACAACATGCAGACCGCTACGTTGTTCGGTTCGTGGATGCTCAACGACGAATACGACGCCAGCGTGATCTACCACAAATTCTGGCGCGTCGACGGCAATAAGCCAGTCGGCAGCAACGGCATCAACGCCGTGCAGAACGACACCGACGACGTGACCGGTGCCGTGCTCTCCAGCACGTCCCTGCCGCTGGAAGATGGCAACAAAGACCTCGGCCAGGAAATGGACGTGGTCGTCACCAAGTACTTCAAGCAAGGCCTGCTGCCCGCCTCCTTGAGCCAGTCGATCGATGAGCCTTCGGCCCTCGTGCGTTTGCGCGGCGGTGTGTTCAAGCCGGGTGATGCGTATGGCAAAGGCGTCGACTCGTACATGCACCGCGCGTTTATCGACGTGATCTGGCGCTTCTGATGCGAACCGCGAAGGGAGTTCCTGACATGAACAGTCCGAAGAGAGGCTCGTTGACCTTGCTGGCCGGCGCGATGCTGCTGGCAAGCTCGGCGGCCTTCGCCACGGTGGAGCCGGCCGCGCCCGTCCAGAAAGGGCAGCCGGCGACCGTTGCCAAGGGTCTGCAACAGGCCAAGACCTACACCGTCAGCAGCGCACCGACCGAGCCGCTGGAACTGGCGGCGCCGAAACTGCCGGACACCTCCGGCTACACCGCCGAAGCCATCGCCGCGAAAATCGTGCGTACCAAGGCCGGCAAGATCAGCGTGCGCCGGATGATGCAGGAAGACGCGCTGAAGGACTTCATCGGCGGCGACAACAAGATGGCCGAGTGGGTGGTGCGTCAGCACGGTATCCCGCAGGCAATCTTCGTCGACGACGGCTACATGAACCTCAAGGACCTGGCCAAGAAAGTACCCAAGCAGTACTTCAGCGAAACCTCGCCGGGCGTGTTCCTGGCGAAGTTGCCGATCGTGGTCGGCAAGAACGGCATTCTGGAAATCGACAAGCAGACCCAGGAATTGCGCCTGTCCCAAGAGGCCGGTTCGTTCCTGGTCAACGACGGTCAGTTGTTTGTGCGCGATACCAAGATCACTGGCTGGCGCGAGAAGGACAACGGTCCGGCGACGTTCAAGTCCCCGAAAGAATTCCGTCCGTTCCTGCTGGCCTGGGGCGGCACCCAGACCTACATCGCCAACAGCAAGATGGCGAGTTTCGGCTACGCCAACAGTAAGTCTTACGGCGTGAGTATTTCCCAGTACACGCCGAACATGGCCAAGGTGCTCAAGCGTCCTGAACCAACTGGCTGGATCATCGGCTCCGAGTTCTCGGACATGTGGTACGGCTTCTATTGCTACGAAACCCGCGACTTCGTGGTCAAGGGCAACACCTACAAAGACAACATCGTTTACGGCATTGACCCGCATGACCGTTCCCACGGTCTGATCATCGCCGACAACACCGTTTTCGGGACCAAGAAGAAGCACGGGATCATCATTTCCCGTGAGGTCAACGACAGCTTCATCTTCAACAACCGCAGCTACGACAACAAGTTGTCGGGCCTGGTGATCGACCGTAACAGCGTCAACAACCTGATCGCCTACAACGAGATCTACAAGAACCACACGGACGGCATCACCCTCTACGAGAGTGGCGACAACCTGCTGTGGGCCAACAAGGTGATCAGCAACCGTCGCCACGGTATCCGTATTCGTAACAGCGTGAACATTCGCCTCTATGAAAACCTCGCCATGGCCAACGGCCTGACCGGCGTCTACGGCCACATCAAGGACCTGAGCGACACCGACCGGGACATCAAGCTCGACCCGTTCGATGCCCAGGTGTCGCTGATCATCGTCGGCGGCGAACTGGCCGGCAACGGCAGCGGACCGCTGTCCATCGACTCGCCGCTGAGCGTCGAGCTGTATCGCGTGTCCATGCTCGCGCCGACCAAATCCAGCGGCATCAGCTTCAACGGGATTCTTGGCGAGCGCCAGGATGAAATTCTCGACCTGCTGGTGCGCCAGCAGAAAGCCGTGCTGATCGACCCTGTCGAACGCCAGACCGAAATGCAGGACTGAGGATAATTTTATGCACTCACACTTGATCAAATTACTCAGCCTGTCGGCCCTGACCGTCGGCATTTTCGCGGCCAGCGCCGGTGCTCGTGCCGATGAAGCTGCCGGCAACATAAAGCCACCCAGCTTCGACGCTGAACCGTGCTGCAACCTGTGCCCGGCAGCGCACGACGCGAAAAACTACACCACGCGCTACCAGCAGAACTTCACCACGCTGGTGCAGGCTCAGGGCGATTGGCTATTCCGTACGCAAGAAGACTTGCGCACCGAGTTCGACACCACGCCCGCCGGCTACAAACGCATGAAAGAACTGCACGACGCGTTCAAGAGCAAAGGCGTCGAACTGGTCGTCGTTTACCAGCCGACCCGTGGCTTGGTGAACCGCAACAAGCTCAACCCGGAAGACAAAGCCAAGTTCGATTTCGACAAGGCCTTGAGGAACTACAAGACCATGCTCGGGCGTTTCGCCGCCATGGGCTACACCGTGCCGGACCTGTCGCCGCTGACCAACGAGTCGCTGCCTGAGACCCAGCAGGCCCACGACTTCTACTTCCGCGGCGACCAACACTGGACGCCGTATGGCGCCCAGCGCACGGCGAAAATCGTCGGTGAGCAAATCAAGAAAATGCCGGCCTTTGCCGACGTGCCGAAACGCGAATTCGAGAGCCATAAGTCGGGTCGCATGGGCAAGACCGGAACGTTACACAACATGGCCGGTCAACTCTGTGGCACCAGCTACGCGACCCAGTACATGGATCAGTTCACCACCGAGCCCAAAGGCGAAGCAGCTGATGGCGATCTGTTCAGTGATTCCGGCAATCCGGAGGTCACCCTGGTCGGTACCAGCCACAGTGGCAAGAACTACAACTTCTCCGGTTTCCTCGAAGAGGCCATCGGCGCCGACATCCTCAACGTGGCGTTCCCCGGCGGTGGGCTGGAAGGTTCGATGCTTCAGTACCTGGGCAGCGAAGAGTTCCAGACCAAGCCGCCGAAGATTCTGATCTGGGAATTCTCGCCGCTCTATCGCCTCGACCAGGAAACCATCTACCGCCAGATGATGGCGCTGCTGGACAACGGTTGCGAAGGAAAGGATGCACAGTTGACCGGCAGCACCACGTTGAAACCGGGCAAGAACGAATTGATGGTCAACAGCAAGAACCTGAATCTGCAAAACAGCAGCCACCAGGTCGACATTCGCTTCGCCGATCCGTCGGTGAAAAATCTGCAAGCCACCCTCTGGTACATGAACGGTCGCCACGAGGACATCAAAATCGAAAAACCGGAAACCTCCGATACCGACGGGCGTTTCGCCTTTGAGTTGCGCACGGACGAAGACTGGGCCTCGCAGAATCTGCTGGCCGTCGAAATCCAGGGCCCTGAAACGGGTGCCACGCCACAGAAAGTCGAAGCGAAAATCTGCAAACGCAACGTGTTCCCTGGCGCTGGGCAGCGTACCGCTCAGGCCGGGCAGTGAGGCAACCTCTTATGACATGCATGCAAACCCGAACTTTGAAAAGATTAATCGCACCGTCCCTGTTGAGCCTGGCCATGTTTGCCGGTGCGACTCAGGCCGCTGCGCCCCTGCGTCCGCCACAGGGATACTTCGCGCCGATTGAAAAAGTCAAAACCGGCGACAAGCGCGAAGGCTGTGATGCGATGCCGACGCCGTACACCGGCTCCCTGCAATTTCGCAGCAAGTACGAAGGTTCCGACAAGGCCCGTTCGACCCTGAACGAGGCATCGGAAAAAGCCTTCCGCGACACCACGGCCGACATCACCAAGATTGAGCGCGGCACCAGCAAGCGCGTTATGCAGTACATGCGTGATGGTCGTCCGGAACAACTGGAATGCACCCTGAGTTGGTTGACCGCCTGGGCCAAGGCCGATGCGTTGATGTCCAAAGACTTCAACCACACCGGCAAGTCCATGCGCAAATGGGCGTTGGGCAGCATGGCCTCGTCCTATATCCGCCTGAAATTCTCCGACTCGCATCCGTTGGCGAACCATCAGCAAGAGGCCCAACTGATTGAGGCCTGGTTCAGCAAAATGGCTGATCAAGTGGTCAGCGACTGGGACAACCTGCCGCTGGAAAAAACCAACAACCACTCGTACTGGTCCGCCTGGTCGGTGATGGCAACGTCCATCGCCACCAACCGCCGCGACCTGTTCGACTGGTCGGTGAAGGAATACAAAGTCGGCGTCAATCAAATCGACGCCCAGGGTTTCCTGCCCAACGAACTCAAGCGCCAGCAACGCGCCCTCTCCTATCACAACTACGCTCTGCCGCCGCTGGCGATGATCGCCAGTTTCGCTCAGGTCAACGGTGTGGACTTGCGTCAGGAAAACAACGGCGCATTGAAGCGCCTGGGTGATCGAGTGCTCGCGGGGGTCGAAGACCCGGAAGAATTCGAGAAGAAGAACGGTAAAGAACAGGACATGACCGACCTCAAGGTCGACTCGAAATTTGCCTGGCTCGAACCGTTCTGCACGCTCTACACCTGCTCGCCGGATGTGCTTGAGAAAAAGCGCGAAATGCAGCCGTTCAAGACCTTCCGCCTCGGTGGGGATTTGACCAAGGTCTACGACCCGGCGAGTGAAAAAGGCAAAAAAGGCTCTTAGAACCAAACGCAAAACCCTGTAGGAGCGAGGCTTGCCCGCGAATGCGGTCTGACATTCATCAATGATGTCGACTGACACTCCGCCTTCGCGGGCAAGCCTCGCTCCTACAGGTGATCGCGGCGATTTTGAATGCAATACATCCTCCCGAATTTCGTGGGGGGTTTGGGGGGGCCGTTGGCCCTTGACTGTTGGTTAAACGTGGAGAGACCGGGATGGTATTTTCATCCAACGTGTTCCTGTTTTTGTTCTTGCCGATCTTTCTCGGCATGTACTACTTAAGCGGAATACGCTATCGCAACCTGCTGCTGCTGCTCGCCAGCTACGTGTTCTATGCCTGGTGGCGTGTGGACTTCCTTGCGCTGTTCGCAGCCGTCACGTTGTGGAACTACTGGATCGGCCTCAAAGTCGGTGCCGCAGGTGTTCGGACCAAACCGGCACAGCGCTGGTTGCTCTTGGGCGTGGGCGTCGACCTGTGCATTCTCGGCTACTTCAAGTACGCCAACTTCGGCGTCGACAGCATCAACGCGATGATGACTTCGGTCGGCCTGTCGCCGTTCATCCTGACCCACGTGCTGTTGCCGATCGGGATCTCGTTCTACATCTTCGAGTCCATCAGCTACATCATCGACGTCTACCGGGGTGATACCCCGGCGACCCGCAACCTGATCGACTTTGCCGCGTTCGTGGCGATCTTCCCGCACCTGATCGCCGGCCCGGTGTTGCGTTTTCGCGACCTCGCCGACCAGTTCAACAACCGCACCCACACCCTCGACAAGTTCTCCGAAGGTGCCACGCGGTTCATGCAGGGCTTCATCAAAAAGGTCTTCATCGCCGACACCCTCGCGGTGGTGGCCGACCATTGCTTCGCCTTGCAAAACCCGACCACGGGCGATGCCTGGCTCGGTGCCCTCGCCTACACCGCGCAGTTGTACTTCGACTTCTCCGGTTACAGCGACATGGCCATCGGCCTGGGCTTGATGATGGGTTTCCGCTTCATGGAAAACTTCAAGCAGCCGTACATCAGCCAGTCGATCACCGAGTTCTGGCGTCGCTGGCACATCAGCCTGTCGACCTGGTTGCGTGACTACCTGTACATCACGCTCGGCGGTAACCGCAAAGGCACGCTGATGACCTATCGCAACCTGTTCCTGACCATGTTGCTGGGTGGTCTGTGGCACGGCGCGAACATCACGTACATCGTCTGGGGCGCCTGGCACGGCATGTGGCTGGCAATCGAAAAAGCCCTCGGCCTGAACACGTCGCCGCGCAGCATCAACCCGATCCGCTGGGCGCTGACCTTCCTGCTCGTGGTCATGGGCTGGGTGATTTTCCGCTCGGAAAACCTGCACGTTGCCGGTCGTATGTACGGTGCGATGTTCAGCTTCGGCGAATGGTCACTGTCGGAACTCAACGCGGCCAGCCTCACCGGCCTGCAAGTGGCAACCCTGGTGGTGGCTTACATGACTCTGGCGTTCTTCGGCATCCGCGATTTCTACAGCAACCTGCCGCCTGAGAAGACCAAGCCTGCGGTGAACGTCGAGGCCGATGGCCCGGGCGCCGCTCAGCCTGGAATGATCAAAGCAGTCCCGGGCGACAACCCGGCCAGCATCCACGAGCCTGGTTACACCGTCGGCGTTGAAGCCACCGTGCAACCGGCCTACTGGACCGCGGACTGGTCCCGTTACGTGATGCGCACGCTGGTACTGGTGCTGTTCATCGCCTCGATTTTCAAACTCTCGGCGCAAAGCTTCTCGCCGTTCCTTTACTTCCAGTTCTGAGGGATCTGACCATGACCCGCTCATTACGTATCTTCTACATCGCCCTGTTCATGGTGACCCTGCTGGTGCTGGGCCTGTGGTCCACGCGCAGCTTCTTCGGTTTCAGCACCAACGCCGATGCGACGGTGCTCAATGGCCGCTGGGCCAAAGCCGTGGAAACGCACTACGACGACGAGTTCCCGATCAAGCGCCTGGGCACCAACCTTTGGGCCGCGCTGGATTTCAAACTGTTCAACGAAGGTCGTCCGGGCGTAGTGCTCGGTCGCGATCAATGGTTGTACAGCGATGAAGAATTCAACCCGATCGTCAACGAAGAGTTGAACCTGCAAGGCAACTACGCGCTCGTAGAAGGCGTGCGTCAGGAATTGAAAGCCAAGGGCGTGAAACTGGTGATGGCGATTGTGCCGGCCAAAACTCGCCTGTACCCGGAGCACCTGGGCGCAGTGAAGCCTTCGAGCATTCACGCCAACCTCTATGAAGACTTCCACGCTCGTGTGGCGGCCAACAAAATCATCGCGCCCGACCTGTTCGGCCCGATGCTGAAAGCCAAGCTGGATGGTCAGCAAGTGTTCTTGCGCACTGACACCCACTGGACTCCGGAAGGCGCGCAAATCGCCGCCGAAACCCTGGCCAAAACCATTGCCGAGAAAACCCCGCTCAGCGGCGAGCCGCAACACTTCGTTACTGAACCTGCGGAGAAAGTCACGCACAAGGGCGACCTGCGGTTGTTCCTGCCGCTGGACCCGCTGTTCGAAAACCTGATGCCGAAGACGGAACCTTTGCAAAAGCGCAACACCGTGGCGGCGCAAGACCAGCCTGCCGGTGATGACGCGCTGTTCGCCAACACTGAAGTGCCGGTGGCCCTGATCGGCACCAGCTACAGCGCCAACCCTAACTGGAACTTCGTCGGAGCGTTGAAACAAGCGCTGAACAGCGACGTGGTCAATTACGCCGAAGACGGCCACGGCCCGATTCTGCCGATGCTCAGCTACCTGAAAAGTGACGCTTTCAAGAACAGCCCGCCACAAGTGCTGATCTGGGAGTTTCCTGAACGTTATCTGCCTGTGAACAACGAAATCGGCGACGCCGACCCGCAGTGGGTCGCAGCGCTCAAAGAAGCTGGTGCTCGCCAACAAAACGTAGCCGCAAACACTAAATCCGAGACGCCCGACCGGGCGCAAAACTGAAAGAGAGGTACACCATGACTTTCACTACTACTCCTCGCCGTCTCGCCAAGACCTTTGCTCTCGTCGCTGGCATGAGCGTGTTGTCGATGTCCGCCTTCGCTGGCGACGCCGCACTCTACGGCCCGACTGCACCGAAAGGTTCGAGCTTCGTACGTGTCTACAACGCCGGTAACGCTGAAGTCAGCGCCACCGTCGGCACCACCAACCTGGCCGAAGTCGCGCCGCTGTCCAGCACCGACTTCAGCTTCATGCCGGGCGGCGACTACAGCGCCAAGGTCGGCAGCCAGACCCTGCCGGTGAAACTGGCCGGCGATCACTATTACACCCTGGTCAACAACGCCAGCGGCGCGCCACAACTGATCGAAGAGCCGCCATTCAAGAACAAGCAGAAATCCCTGGTTCGCGTACAGAACCTCAGCGACAAGGCCCTGACCCTGAAAACCGCTGACGGCAAGACCGAAGTGGTTCCGTCCGTGGCCGCCAAGGGCCGTGGCGAGCGTGAAATCAACCCGGTCAAAGTCAGCCTGGCCCTGTATGACGGCGCCACCAAAGTCGGCGACGTGAAGCCGGTTGCCCTGGAACGCGGTGAAGCCGCCGTGCTCTACGTCACCGGTAAAGGCAGCAGCCTGTCGCCAGTCTGGGTAAAACGCCCGGTTTCGACGCGCTAAACATTTTGCCCGACTGACCCCGTTCCCTGTAGGAGCACGGCTTGCCGGCGAAGAGGCCCTTGAGACCGCCTTCGCTGGCAAGCCATGCTCCTACAAGGGACCGAGGTGTCAGTTGGGACACGGAATAAGAACAAGAGTGAAACGACAGAACGCAGTAGCTCTGACCCATACGATTTTCAAGGAGTAACAACATGATTCCGGTGATCTTGTCAGGTGGTAGCGGCTCACGTCTTTGGCCGCTTTCCCGTAAGCAGTTTCCTAAACAGTTCCTCGCCCTGACCGGCGAACACACGCTGTTCCAGCAAACCCTGGAACGCCTGGTGTTTGAAGGCATGGACACCCCGATCGTGGTCTGCAACAAAGACCACCGCTTCATCGTCAACGAGCAACTGACCAACCGTAAACTGGAAACCCAGCGCATCCTGATGGAACCGTTCGGCCGCAACACTGCGCCGGCCGTGGCCCTGACCGCGATGATGCTGGTCAACGAAGGTCGTGACGAGTTGATGCTGGTGCTGCCGGCCGACCACGTACTGGAAGACCAGAAAGCCCTGCAACGCGCCTTGGCCCTGGCCACCGTCGCTGCCGAAAACGGCGAAATGGTGCTGTTCGGCGTGCCGGCCACCAAACCGGAAACCGGCTACGGCTACATCAAGTCCACCAATGACTCGCTGCTGCCCGAAGGCGTCAGCCGCGTCTCGCACTTCGTCGAAAAACCGGACGTGAAACGCGCCACCGAGTTCGTCCAGTCCGGCGGCTACTTCTGGAACAGCGGCATGTTCCTGTTCCGCGCCAGCCGCTTCCTGGAAGAGCTGAAAAAACACGATCCGGACATCTACGACACCTGCCTGCTGACCCTTGAGCGCAGCAAACAGGATGCCGACACCATCACCATCGACGAAGCCACTTTCGCCTGCTGCCCGGACAATTCCATCGATTACTCGGTCATGGAAAAAACCCAGCGCGCCTGCGTCGTGCCGCTGACCGCTGGCTGGAGCGATGTCGGTTGCTGGGCGTCGCTGTGGGAAGTGAATGACAAAGACGTCAACGGTAACGTCACCAAAGGCGACGTGGTCATTCAGGACAGCAAGAACTGCATGATCCACGGCAACGGCAAACTGGTGTCGGTGATCGGCCTGGAAAACATCGTGGTCGTCGAAACCAAGGACGCCATGATGATCGCCCACAAGGACTCGGTCCAAGGCGTGAAACAGATGGTCAACACCCTCAACGAGCAGGGCCGCACTGAAACCCAGAACCACTGCGAAGTCTATCGTCCGTGGGGCTCCTACGACTCGGTGGACATGGGCGGCCGCTTCCAGGTCAAGCACATCTCGGTCAAACCGGGCGCGTGCCTGTCGCTGCAAATGCACCACCACCGCGCCGAACACTGGATCGTGGTCAGCGGCACCGCCGAAGTGACCTGCGACGACAACGTGTTCCTGCTCTGCGAGAACCAGTCGACCTACATCCCGATCGCTTCGGTCCACCGTCTGCGCAACCCGGGCAAGATTCCACTCGAGATCATCGAAGTGCAATCGGGCAGCTACCTGGGCGAAGACGATATCGAGCGGTTTGAGGATATCTACGGTCGCTCCACCCCGATCGAACGTGGCGTGTCGGTGAAAACCATCGCGCAGTAAGCGTTAACGCAAAACCAGAAGCCCCCGTCCAGTTTGCTGCGTTCCCTATCCGCAGCGGGTTGGGCGGGTTTTTTTTTGCTGGTGTCAGCCCTGTGACAGCTGCCGAACCGGAGCTGAACGGGACTTCCCACTCAACGACTGCCGTCTACCAGCATAAGGCTTGGGCGCAACAAGCCCGATCAAATCCTGATTTCTGTTTAAATTCTGAACGACTTCCCCTGTCTGCGATGAGAGCTCGGCGATACGCTCGAAGGCGTTCGGGTCCGAACTGCCAGAGCTGGCGAACTCGTTGTTGATGGCCTGCATCCTGAATTCCAGCAGATCGATCACCGCCGGTATGTCGCCGTGAACTTCACTGAGCGATGCGGCATTCAGGCCCTGTGACGCCTGGTAAAACTCCCGGCCTGTCTTGATCAGGCCCGGCGCTTCTGATCCCAGCTTGCTGGCGACCTTGTCGATAACTTTATCAACCACTGCGGTGGCAACCTTTTTCCCCAGTTCTGTTCGCCCTTCACGGGTCCGCGGGTCCATCGCCGACAGCTCGAATTTTATCGTCTTCAGGTTGGTTTTCTTTTTGGGTTCAACGGCCTCGATGAATGATTTAGGGTTCATTTCGTTACCCTTGAAGCTGATCGGGCGATCCAGTTGATGCGTATCCACCACCCTGGAAATCAGCGCACTTGCCGCTTTAGCCCCGACAGCTGCCCCCGCTTTGCTTCCCAACCCTCCGGTCACAGGTCCTGCTAGCCCACCAATGGCACCGCCGGCCGCAGCCCCCGCCGCCGTACCCACCGAACTGACAGCACTGCTGGCAAGCTGGGTAATGACACGCCTGCCCAACGCTTTGAAACGATGCTGCGCATAAACGTGATTGAGTAGCGAATTCTTGAAGTCAGCAGCGCCACCTCCCACGGATTTCAACAAGGAACTTTGCTTGTCCAGGCTGTCGTTCAGCTCCGAAGCGTCGGTCAATCCTCCACCGTCGCTGTCGACGTAAGTCATGGGATTGTTTCTTACCATCTGATAAAGATTAGGCCCATCAATGAATCCTTTGGGGTCAGGATTGAGCCAACGGAACAACCACGGTACGTAGTAACGCAGCCCATAGTAAAAAAGCCCTGTCGCATCCCGCTCCTTGCCCGAATAACGAAGGGTTTTATAGTCGATGGCGATCACATCCGGGCCGGCGTACCACGCGGTTTCACCGTAGGGGTAAAAGACTTCCTGGCTGATGATTTGTGCATCGTCGGCCAGTTCCACGGTGCAGGATTTCAGGTGATCGACCAGGGTGTACCGGTGCTGATCGTTGACGCCGGATGGTGGAGCGCTTTCCCAATGCAGCACCCGCACGGTGTTGAGGCCGGCCTGTGCGGTGATGACCTGCAGCACCTCCCCGGTGCCGTTGTCGGTACGAAGTTCCAGCCCGTGCAAGTAACGCACTTCAGCCGTCACGGTTCGGGCATTGGTCTGCAACGAGCGAATTTTGCGCACGCGCTGGCCAGCGCCATCATA
>NZ_SISB01000067.1 GCF_004310295.1 Pseudomonas sp. BGI-2
GCAGTGATGCGTAAATACCTGACCGGGTTATGGGCATGCATGCGTTCTGGAGAAGAATTTAATACGGCCAAGCTTTTTAGCGAAAAACATCTCGCGAAAGCTTGACCGTGAACAGAGTATCTACAGGTACGGTGGTGCACTTGTAGGAGCGAGGCTTGCCCGCGAATGGTTTGAGCAGTCGCTGCTTAAGCCAGCTCGGCCACGACTGCTGCCAACGCCTTGGCCGGATCAGCCGCCTGGCTGATCGGACGACCAATCACCAGATAATCAGAACCGGCATCCAGCGCCTGACGCGGGGTCAGAATGCGGCGCTGATCGTCCTGCGCGCTGCCGGCCGGACGAATCCCCGGGGTCACCAGTTGCAGCGACGGGTGCGCCAATTTCAGGGCCTGCGCTTCGAGGGCCGAGCACACCAAACCGTCCATTCCGGCTTTTTCCGCCAGAGCGGCCAAGCGCAGCACCTGCTCTTGTGGCTCGATGTCCAGACCGATACCCGCCAGATCTTCACGCTCCATGCTGGTCAGCACAGTCACGCCGATCAACAGCGGCTTCGGACCGGTACGCTGATCGAGCACTTCACGGCAGGCGGCCATCATGCGCAAACCGCCGGAGCAGTGCACATTGACCATCCACACGCCCATTTCCGCCGCTGCCTTGACGGCCATGGCAGTGGTGTTCGGGATGTCGTGGAACTTGAGGTCCAGGAACACTTCGAAGCCCTTGTCCCGCAGGGTGCCGACGATTTCCGAGGCGCAGCTGGTGAACAGTTCCTTACCGACTTTGACCCGGCACAGCTTCGGGTCCAACTGGTCGGCCAGCTTCAGTGCGGCGTCACGGGTGGGAAAATCCAGGGCGACGATGATAGGAGTCTGGCAGACGGACATGAGCGGGCTCTCAGGCAGGACGAAATCGGCGCGCATTGTAGCGGAACCAGCGCCACTGCGGGACCCGATGATCGGTAAATCGTCCCGAAGGCTCAAGCAAGACTAGCCCTTGCGCCGATTGTGTCGAGTTCGATACACACACGACACGCCCACAACACCCTTCCTAGCTACCCTCGGCAGCCGCAACACGTCCTTACAGCACTTCCAGCCTGCGGGCTGGACGCCTATGCTGGAACCACAACCTCGCAGCCCATCTTTGTGGTTGGCAGCCTACCTGGCAGATGAACGCACGCATGCACAGCACCCCAGCACCTCTGAACGACGATCAAAAAGCGCCCGGTGACGACAAACGCTGGAGCATTCGCGCCCTGATCGTCGACGATGACGTCCCGATCCGCGAACTGATGATCGACTACCTGGCCCGGTTCAACATTCACGCCAGCGGCGTCACCGACGGCGCCGCCATGCGCCTTGCGCTGCAAGCGGAGCATTTCGACGTGGTGGTGCTCGACCTGATGCTGCCCGGCGAAGACGGTTTGTCGCTGTGTCGCTGGCTGCGCGCCGAATCGGACATTCCGATCCTGATGCTCACCGCGCGCTGCGAACCCACCGACCGGATCATCGGCCTGGAACTGGGTGCCGATGACTATATGGCCAAGCCCTTCGAGCCACGGGAATTGGTCGCGAGAATTCAGACCATTCTGCGTCGTGTGCGCGACGATCGCACCGAACAGCGTGCGAATATTCGCTTCGACAACTGGCGCCTGAACAGCGTGCTGCGCCAATTGATCGCCGCCGATGGCCTGGTGGTGCCGCTGTCCAACGCCGAATTCCGCCTGCTTTGGGTGTTCATCGAACGTCCGCATCGGGTGCTCAGCCGCGAACAACTGCTGGACGCTGCACGCGGTCGTTCGATTGAAGCGTTTGATCGCAGCATCGACCTGCTGGTCTCGCGCCTGCGCCAGAAACTCGGCGATGACCCGAAAGCCCCGCAATTGATCAAGACCGTTCGCGGTGAGGGTTATCTGTTCGACGCGAGAGACATCGGCTGATGCGGGCGCGCTTCGATACGCTGTTCGGCCGCCTGTTTGGCGTGCTGCTGCTGGCGATCATCCTCGCGCACCTGTTGGCGTTTGCCTGGTTTCACCATTACGGCCCACCACCGCCTCCACCGCCGCCGGCGTTTTCCGAAGGCATGGACAGGCAGCGCCCGCCGATGGACCCGCGCTTTGAAAACCGGCCGCGGCCGTGGTTTGGTGGTCCCTTGGTACCGCTGACATTCCAGTTTGTCACGTTGATCATTGCCGCCTGGTACGGCGCTAAACTGTTGAGTCGGCCAATCCAGCGCCTGAGTGACGCCGCCGAACGCTTGAGCGAAAACCTCGACAGCGCGCCGCTGGACGAGTCCGGCCCACGGGAAGCACGGCAAGCGGCTTACACCTTCAATTTGATGCAGAAACGAATTATCGAGCAGGTGCAGCAGCGCTCGCGGATGCTTGGCGCGGTGTCCCACGACCTGCGCACGCCGCTCTCTCGCCTCAAGTTACGGCTGGAACAGATTGAAGACGACAACCTGCAGGGCCAGATGCGCCAGGACCTGGATGACATGATCAGCATGCTCGACGCCACCCTTACGTATTTGCACGAACAGCGCGCCAGCGAAGCCGGGCAATGGATGGATGTGCAAGCGCTGGTCGAATCCTTGAGCGAAAACGCCCAGGACCAGGGCGCCGATGTCCAGGCCAGCGGCCACTGCGCGCCGCTGCAAGTGCAGCCGATGGCCTTGCGCTCATGCATCAACAACCTGTTGGACAACGCCCTGCGCTATGCCGGGCAAGCGCTGATCACTCTCGAAGACAACCGCGAGCAACTGGTGATCCGCGTCATCGACCACGGCCCGGGGATTGCGGCGGACAAACGTGAAGCGGTGTTCGAGCCGTTCTTTCGGCTGGAAGGTTCGCGTAATCGCAACTCGGGGGGTGTCGGCCTGGGCATGACCATCGCTCGCGAAGCGGTGGAACGGCTGGGCGGGCAGTTGAGCCTGGAAGAAACGCCCGGGGGCGGTCTCACCGCCGTCATCCGCTTGCCCCGCACTTAAGTCACACACATCCCCTGTAGGAGCGAGCCTGCTCGCGAAAGCGGTCGATCATTCAACATTGATATCGACTGACCTACCGCTTTCGCGAGCAGGCTCACTCCTACAGGGTCGGGGTCTGGCCTGAGACTTGTGTACCACTCGGTACAAACCCCACACACCCACGACACCTTGCCCCCTGACGCTGCATAAGCCGGTGCACCCGCCGGTTTTCCATTCCAGGGAGTGAGTCCAATGATTGGTAGCGTCAGCAATTACACGAGCTATTCCAGCACCAGCAGCACCACAACCAACAGCGCCCGCAGCCAGCAATTCCAGAAAGAACTGTTCGCCAAACTCGACAGCAACAGTGACGGCGCGGTGGATCAAGACGAGCTTAAAAGTGCCGTGTCGCAGAAAACCGACGACGGTCTTCTGGTCAGCCTGAGCACAAATTTCGGCGACCTGGACAGCGACGACAGCGGCAGCCTGAGCAGCGAGGAAATGGCGGCGATGGCACCCCCTTCTCCGCCACCGCCGCATAACCTGGCACCTAACACAGAACTGGCTGATGCGCTGCTTAGCGCCCTGGACACCGACGGTGACGGTGCCATTAGCAGTGACGAACTGAGCACGGGCCTGACCAGCGCTGGCAGCAGTGCCGACAGCACAGAAATTTTCTCGGCCCTGGACAAGAACGAAGACGGCACCGTCAGCGAGGACGAACTCGCCGCCAGCCTCCCCCCGCCGCCACAGCAGGTGTCCAGCGAAGAATTGTTCAGCCAGCTTGATGCGGACAGCGATGGCAGCGTGACCGCCACCGAATTGAGCAGCGCGTTGCAGGCCAGCAACAGCACTTCATCGACCAGCACCGACACCAGCGCCGCGTTGCTCAAAGTGCTGGACAGTGACAGCAGCGGCGGAGTCAGCAGCGATGAACTGAAAGCGGCGCTGCAAGCAGGTCGCGAGAAAACCAGTGACGAGTTCAACGTCAATGAAGCGTTGAACAAAATGATCGCCAATCTCACCAAGCAGTATTCGCTCGATAACGTGGCGACGGTGGGCAAATACCTGAACGTCGCAACCTAAATCAAAAGCTTCGCGGGCAAGCCTCGCTCCAGGTCATTTGCTCGACGCATCGTCCGCGCATATGACCTGTAGGAGCGAGGCTTGCTCGCGAAGAGGCCCTCAGCCCCACCGAAAATCTTAGGGCCGGCGATCGTCTACCCGCGCATGACTCTTGCTCCAGTCCGTCAACAGACTGTACGCAACCGCCAGCAACGTAGGCCCGATGAACAAGCCGATAAACCCAAACGCAATCAACCCGCCAAACACGCCCAGCAACACGATCACCAACGGCAAATTCCCGCCCCGGCTGATCAGGTACGGTTTAAGCACGTTGTCGACGCCGCTGATAATGAACGTGCCCCAGCACCCGAGGAACACCGCCATCCCGTACTCGCCTTTCCAGGCCAGCCACGCGGTGGCCGGAATCCACACCAACGGTGGCCCCATCGGAATCAGGCTGAGCATGAAGGTCACGATGCCAAGCACCAGCGCCCCGGGCACCCCGGCAATCAAGAACCCGATCAACGCCAGAACCGCCTGCGCCGCCGCTGTGCCGATCACCCCGTTCACCACCCGCTGCACGGTCCCGGCCACGAGTTCGATGTAGTACCCGGCGCGATCACCGATCAGGCGTTCCAGCAAGCCATGGACAAACGCCGCCAGCCGCGGCCCATCGCGATAAAAGAAGAATACAAAGACGATGCTCAATGTCAGCTCGAGAATGCCGCCGCCAATCTGCGCGCTGCGAGCCAGCAGCCAGTTGCCGACCTGCCCCAGATAAGGTTTGATCGCCACCATCATCGCCGCACCTTGCTGATCGATGCTGTTCCAGATCACGACCAACCGCTCGCCCACCAAAGGAACACCACCCAGCCAGGTCGGCGCTTCCGGCAAACCGTCCATCTGCACATCCTTGATGAACGCCGTGGCATCACGCACATGGTCCGCCAGGTTGAACCCAAGCCACACCAGCGGCACCGCCACCAGTAACATCCAGCCGAGGGTCAGCAACGCCGCTGCCAGAGACTCCCGGCCGTTGAGCCAACGGGTCAGCAAACGCATCAGCGGCCAACTGGCAAACGCCAGCACTGCGCCCCAGAACAGCGCCGACCAGAACGGCGCCATCACCCAGAAGCTCGCGCCAAACAGCACCAGGAGCAGGATCTGCACCAACAGCCGATCGTTATTGGGCATGTGAAGTCTCGAAAGAATCAGTCAGAAAAGAATAGGCGAACGCACCGGGCGCGTCCGCCTGATAAAGCTTATCGCAACAGTTCGATGTGCAGGCCAGAGCCTTCGACGTTGCCAGCTTCCATCCGTGCCGCACGCACGCCCTGCCCGATCAGCGCCTGTCGCCAGGCTTCGGCCTTGGCTCCGGAAACACTGACCCGCAACGTGGTGTCGAGGTTCAAGCCACGAGAAATCAAGCGCAGCCAGGTGTCATCGGGATCAGCGCTCAACTTCGGAAAATCGAGTTCACCGGTGCTTTTGAGCTCCCGCAGCAAGGTCGCCGAGGTCGGTAGCAAATCGCCTAGCGGGGCAGCAGCGTCGAACTGCTCGACGTGGAGATAGGCTTTGCGATTGCCGCGAGTGATGCTGTAAAGCGCCACCAGCGTATTGTCCTGAGGTGCCGCAAGACGCAACAGCAAGTACGCCTGTTGATCGTCGGCACCGTACAACTTGGCGTTGCCAAAGACATCATTGGCCCAGAGGCTGCTTTCACCGCAATCACGCGCCTGACACCAGAACAGCAATCCGGCGCCCTGCTTCTGCAAGGCTTCACGGGCGGCGGTGAAGGCATCGGTTGAAGAATGCTCCGGCGGCAACTCGTAGGTCACCGACGTCACCGTTCCCCGGGCGCTGACCTGACCATCGAAGCGCAACTGTCCACTGATTTTACGGATCGAACCCAGCGGATAAATCCGCTCAAGCTCGGCGCCCGGGCGATAGTCGACGATCTGCGCATCGGCCATACGCGGCACGATCGGCAAGTCCTGACTGCCCGGGACATCGGCGGCAAACAAAAAGGGACTGAAACAACACAGCGCAAGCACACTGAATGAACGCATGGATAGACTCATCGGATCAGCATGGCCTGGGCACCCTTGACGACACTGGCATCATCGATGCGCTCGGGCACCAGCAAACCTCGCTGGATCGCCGGACGTGCTTCCATGGTCGCCATCCAGCGCTGCAAGGCCGGCAAACCGTCAACCTCGACACCGGACCACTCATGGCCACGCACCCAAGGAAAGGTGGCGATGTCGGCAATGCTGTATTCGCCCGCCAGAAACTCCGCGGCTTGCAGGCGCGTATCGAGCACTTCATAGAGGCGGCGGGTTTCGTGTTGATAGCGGTCGATGGCACCCTGAAGTTTTTCCGGGAAGTAGCGGAAAAACACATTGGCCTGGCCCTGCATCGGGCCGATTCCACCCATCTGGAACATCAACCATTGCAGGACGACCGAGCGCCCCTTGGGGTCCTGGGGCAGCAGTTTGCCGCTCAGTTCAGCGAGGTAAATCAGGATGGCGCCGGATTCGAACACGGCAAAATCGCCGTTGGCGCGGTCGACAATCGCCGGAATCCGGCCATTGGGATTGATCTTGAGGAAGTCCGGTGACTTCTGTTCCTTTTTGTCGAAACTCAAGGCGTGCACCGTGTAGGGCAGGCCGAGTTCCTCGAGCACGATAGAGACCTTGTGGCCATTCGGGGTCGCAGCGGTGTAGAGATCTATCATGGTTGTCTCCCATTTCAACCCGCCCAGCCTCGACAGTTGCCCGGCGCAAGTCAAGGAACGGCGAAAAACCGATTGAAACAGTCTGCGACAAGGTCGGCGCCGGGTTCGTCATTCAGGTGCAAATGATGGCCGCCTGGCAGCTGTTCACGGCTAAAGGGTAGACGCTCCAGCAGTTCGGGATGTTTGGCGAGCATGCCGTCAGCTGCAACCACTAATAAAGCAGGACAATTGACCCGCTGGACGAAGGCCATCGCCTGCTCGGTTGTAAGACGCAGCGGCGACGGCAGCGTGAGACGGTTGTCGGTGCGCCAGGTGTAGCCGCCCGGCACTGGCATGAGTCCACGCTGAGCCAACAGCTCGGCGGCTTGACGACTGACCGCCACCAGGCCTTTCATTCGTGCCTCGATGGCGCGGTCCAGCGTGCTGTAGACCGGTTTGCGTTTTTCCCGCAAATCCAGCTGCGCTTGCAGGGCCATGCCCATGCGTTCGGCGGCATTTTCGCCTTTGTCTGTAGGAGGAATGATGCCGTCGATCAACGCCAGATGCGTGACGCGTTCCGGCATCGACCCGGCGATGATCAACGAAGCGATCGCGCCCATGGAGTGCCCCATCAGTGCAAAACGCTTCAGGCCCAGCTGTTCGGCGACTTGCAGCACGTCGTGGGCGTAGTCCCACATCGCATAACCGGCTCCGGTCGGGCGATGCCCGGAATGACCGTGACCGGCCATGTCGAGGGCGATGATGCGCAGGCCAATGAGCTTCGGCGCCAGCCGGGCGAAGCTGTTGGCATTGTCCAGCCAGCCGTGCAAGGCGATCACCGGCAAGCCGTCTTCAGGGCCGAACAGATGCGCGGCCAGCTCAATGTGCGGCAGGCTCAGGCGAACTTCTTCGACGACGTGGCTCATGCGCAATCCTGCTGGCGACGACCTTCCCAGCGGCTGAACAGGTTTTTCAGCAGCGTGGCGGTGTCTTGCGGACGTTCGAGGGGGAACATGTGGCCACCGGGCATGGTCAGGGATTCACCCAGCGGCATACGCCCCACGGAGCTTGCGTGATGACGCATCACCACCCGGCTCTTGTGCCCGCGAACCACCGCCAGCGGCACTTTCAACTGCCGTGCCTGGCCCGGACTGGTGTGCGGGACACCACGGTAGATGCTGATTTCCGTAGCCGGGTCGAAACGCAGGCGCAGCTTGTCGCCGACTTTTTGCAAACCGTGTTGCAGGTAAGCGTCGAAGCACTCCGGATCAAAGCTGCGGAACAGGGTTTTGCCGGCGAAATAAAGTCGCGCCGCTTCCAGATCGGCGAACTCTTCCCGTCGCCCCAGCGTGCGGCCGGCCGGGGTCAGACGGTCAATGAATCCGAAGCGCTTAGCCGCGCGGATCACCCATTGATCGGCACGGGTCAACACCGGCGAATCGAGCATCACCACGCCGCGATACAGTTCAGGGCAACGCAACGCCGCGTGCAGGTGCAGCACGCCACCGAAGGAATGGCCGACGCCCCAGACCGGTTCCGGTTGTTGTTTGAGGTGATGAATCAGCTCATCCACCAGGTTGCGCCAATTGTCGTCCGCCGGGAAACGCGGATCGTGGGCGTGCTGTTCCAGATGCGTCACCTGATACTCGGGCGCCAGCGCCGCGAACAATTTGCCGTAGGTGCCCGAAGGAAAGCCATTGGCGTGAGCGAAAAATATCTGTTGCGACATACCGGCAAATCCATGAGCGAGAACAGGGGTTGATTGTCCGTAAGACGCGAGGCTGCGGCAATGACTGTAAGTGCCAGGAATGATGACAGTCCGGTCAGGGGCATGTCGCAAGACTCAAACCTGATCAGGTTCCGTGTAGCAGCTGTCGAGCCCCGGACGCAGCCTCGCCGGGGCTCGACAGCTGCTACAGGGGATTGTGTTCAGCGGGTTGGTGGATTCTCGCCCAACGGCACCACCGCCATGGTCAACCGCGACACGCAACTGGCCTTGCCCTCATCACTGCTCAAACGGATATCCCAGACATGCGTCGTGCGCCCAATGTGAATCGGTTTGGCCACCGCCGTCACCCGCCCGCTGCGCAGTCCGCGCAAATGGTTGGCGTTGATTTCCAGACCCACGCAATAGAACTTGCTGGCATCGATGCAAAGATAACTGGCCATGGAACCGACCGTCTCGGCCAGTACCACCGAGGCACCGCCGTGCAGCAAACCGTACGGCTGGTGAGTGCGGTGGTCGATGACCATGCTTGCGGTCAGGGACTCTTCATCAAAGGCTTCGAAGCGAATATCCAGCACTTCGCCGATGGTGTTTTTCTGGATTGCGTTCAACTGCTCGACGTTGGGAGTGGTACGCCACAGACTCATCGTTACTTTCCTTTGTTGGTTTTATTCGTGGCTCAATCCTGCCACAGCACCGTCTCGCTGCGCTCGCTCCATTCTTCAAACCGGTCACCGTACGCCGCTTCGATCACGTTGCGCTTGATCTTCAGGGTCGGCGTCAGGAAGCCGTTCTCCACCGCCCAACTGTCCTTGACCACCACCAACCGGCGCAAGCGTTCGTGTTTGTCGAGCACGCCATTGACCTCCTCCAGCAGTTTTTCCAGGCTTGAATGCAGGCCCGCCCGCGCCGTTCCGACGGCATCCTGCTGGCCGACCGCCGACAGCACGCACAACCCCAGCGGCGCACTCAAGCCATCGCCGACCACGCACACCTGTTCGATCCGCGAATGCACCGCCAGCCGATTTTCGATCGGCGCCGGGGCGACGTATTTGCCTTTGCTGGTCTTGAAGATTTCCTTCAGCCGCCCGGTCAGGCGCAGGTTGCCTTCGGCATCTTGCTCGCCCTTGTCACCGGTGCGCAGGAAGCCGTCCTCGGTGATGGTCTCAGCGGTTTTCTCGGGCTCCTTGAAATAACCGAGCATGGTCGCACCGCTGCGCACCAGGACTTCGCCGGAGTCGGCGATCCGCACTTCAACCTCCGGGCAAGGCTTGCCGATCCAGCCGGGTTTGTTGTCGCCGGGGCGGCCGATGTGGGAATAACCGCAGCTTTCGGTCATGCCGTAGACCTCCAGCACATCCAGCCCCAGTTTGCGGTACCACAGCAGCAAGGTCTGTGGCACGGGCGCGGCGCCGGACAACGCCACGCGCAACGCATCCAGCCCCAATCCGACGAGCACTTTGTGCCCTACCCGCTTGCCGATGAAGGGCAGGCCGAGCAGGAAGTCGAGGCGTTTTGCCGGGATCTTGCTGTACACGCCCATCTGGAATTTGGTCCAGATCCGCGGCACGCCGAACAGCGCAGTCGGTCGTGCACGGCGCAAATCGGTCAGGAAGGTGTCTAGGCTCTCGGCAAAAAATACCGTTTGCCCGGTGTAGATCGACGCCAGCTCGACGAACATCCGCTCAGCGACATGGCACAGCGGCAGGTAGGACAGCAGCCGATCCGACTCATTCAGGCCGAACAACTGCGTGCCGCGCGTGGTGGCGAACCCCAGGTTGCCGAAACTGTGCATCACGCCTTTGGGCAGCCCAGTGGTGCCGGAGGTGTAAATGATGGTCGCCAACTGATCGGCGGCGGGTTTGGGGTCGTCCTGGATCGGCGAGCTGCGTTGCAAGTCGGCCCAGCTGAAATCGAAGGTGCCGGGCGGATGCAAGGGCAGGCTGATGGTCGGCAGATCGGCGCTGACCCCGCGGGACATGCCCGGCCAGTCATCGAGTTTGCCGATGAACGCCAGCGCGGCTTCGGAGTGTTCGAGCACTTGCGCAACGGAATCGGCGGTGAGGTTCGGGTACAACGGCACTGAAACGTGCCCGGCCATCCAGATCGCCAGGTCGGCGATGATCCAGTGTGCACAGTTTTTCGAGATCAGGGCGATGTGGCTGCCTTGGGGCAACTCGCGGGCCCGCAGCCAGTGCGCAGCGCAGCGTACCTGATGGCCGACGTCGGCCCAGGTCAGGGTCTCGACCTGTCCGCCGCCCGTGGGCTGGACCAGAAAACGCTGGCGGGGATGACGGGCTTCACGCTCGTAAAAGACGTCCAGCGGCAAACGAAAAGCAGCAGACATGCGACTCGCTCCTTTATTTTTGGTCTGGAGCAAGCGTAGTCAACCAAGCGGTTGCTTGGTTGACTATTTCACACAAACCTGCAACACCGCCGGTCTTGTAGGAGCGAGGCTTGCCCGCGAAGGGGCCTTCAAAGACGCCAAAAGCTTCGCGGGCAAGCCTCGCTCCTACAACGGCAAAAGCCAAAGCCAGAACAGAGCCAGAGCCAGAGCCAGAGCCAGAGCCAGAGCCAGAGCCAGAGCCAGAGCCAGAGCCAAAAAGCAGAAGCGCTTTACGGGTGTTTGATGCCCTTGAGTTTCATTGCCCCGGCCAGCGGCAAATCGCCTTCCAGCTCGGCAAGGCCGGCGGTTCCAACCTTTTCCGGGTCCTGCACATGCCCGTTCTGCAGGTAGCCCAACAGGTTACCCACCAGCGGGTTATGGCTGACCAGTAGCGCATGATCCACAGACACCAACTGCTCGGCCACAGCTTGCGGTCGGTTGTCGGGGGTCAACCACTCGACGGTGCGAATCTCCGGCGCAAAATTCAGCGCCGTACGCACAATTTCTGCCGTCTCCTGCGCTCGCAGGTAAGGACTGGCATAAATTGCAGTGAGCGGCTTACCGATCAACTCTGCCGCGGTGCGCAACACCTCTTCACGACCCTTGACGGTCAGGGTCCGCTCGGAGTCCGGGCGAGTACCGTGTGGCTCGGCTTCACCATGACGCAGTATCCAGAGTTTCATAGCTTGGGCTCCTCATCTCGGGCCGGATGTGGCGCTGGCGGCACGGCGTGTGGCGCTTCGCCTTCCGGTGTGCGCGGCGTCGGCCAGTCGGCGAACGGCCAGGGTTTCTGGTCGCTGTGGAAGGTGCCGAAACGACCGATCTGCGCCAGAAACTGGCTCAGGCTGTCGCCGAAGTTCATCAGGCTGGCGCTCGGGGCGCCATAGATCAAACGATAGATCAGTTGCACCAGCACCACCGCGCCGAGGATGAACTGCGCCACTTGCCAGACCAGCAAGAAGACGATCATCCATAACACTCGCAGCAGAATGGACTCGTAGGTGGCCTCTGTTTTCGGATCGTTCATGTGCAACTCCCTGCTTTTTCTGGAAAGCGTGATCAGTTGAAACCGCTGGTGGAAATGAAGTCGACATCAGTTTTGGGTTCGCCGCGCATCAACAGTTCAATCACTTGATTCAAAGTGCGCCCTTCGAACAGGATCGCGTGCAACCCGGCGACCAGCGGCATATAGACGCCCACTTCCTGAGCCTTGGCCTTGAGCACTTTAAGCGTGTTCACGCCTTCGGCGACTTCGCCCAGACGCGTGACCGCATCTTCCAGGCTCAACCCCTGCCCAAGGGCAAACCCGACCTGGTAGTTGCGGCTTTTCGGCGACGAGCACGTGACGATCAAGTCACCCACGCCCGCCAGCCCGAGGAACGTCATCGGGTTGGCGCCCTGATTCACGGCGAAGCGAGTCATTTCCGCCAACGCGCGAGTGATCAGCATACTCTTGGTGTTTTCGCCCATGCCCAGCGCCACGGCCATGCCGGCGATGATCGCGTACACATTTTTCAGCGCCCCGCCCAACTCCACGCCGAAACGGTCGGCGCTGGCGTACACGCGGAAGGTACGGCCATGCAGCGCTTCCTGAACCCGCTGGCAGAGTTCTTCGTCTTCGCTGGCGACCACTGTGGCGGTCAGTGCGTGTTCGGCGATTTCACGGGCCAGGTTCGGCCCAGACAGCACGCCGATCCGCGCTTGCGGGGCGATTTCTTCGAGGATCTCGCTCATCAGCTTGAACGTGTGGGCTTCGATGCCTTTGGTCAGGCTCACCAGCAGTTTGCCGCTCAAACGCTCGGCGTGCGGGACCAGTACCGAGCGCAACGCGCTGGACGGCAGCGCGACAAAGCACAGCTCGCAAGCTTCCAAAGTCGCTTGCAAGTCGGTCACCGGTTCTACTGCCGGAAGAATCTTGATGCCTTTGAGGTAACGCGGGTTCTCGCGATTGACCCGAATGGACTCGGCCTGTTCGGGGTCACGCATCCACTGCCGGACCTGATGCCCGTTCTCGGCCAACAGATTAGCCACGGCGGTACCAAAACTTCCGCCTCCCAGGACCGCAATTGGGCGCTGTTCAGTCATATGCAATCCGTTAATCCATACCAGTGGCGATGTCGGCATTATACGGAGCGTCCCAGTGGCGGCCAGCCCCCGTGTCAATTACCCGCACTTGTAAGAAGAAGACCAATAATTCCTAGGAAAATGCCGGCATCGTGAATGGAAAAGTCGATCAGCTCGGTTAACATGCGCGCCAACTAATCGCTATCAAGGATGTTTCGTGTCGTTTGGCTCTCCTTCACCTCGCTCGCCGCTGGTTCTGGCACTGATTTTCAGCACGCCATTGCTGGCCGACGACTTGTTTCTCGACAACGAACCGCTGCCGCAAGTGCTCACGGCCACCCGCCTGAAGCAGTCGCCGGCCGCCGTCCCGGGAAGCATGACGGTGATCGACAGCGAATTGATCAACGCCAGCGGCGCGCGGGACATCAGCGAATTGCTGCGGCTGGTGCCGGGCATGATGGTCGGCAATATCAGCGGCAACCAGGCCGCAGTGAACTACCACGGCACCAACGCCACCGAAGCGCGGCGCATGCAAGTGTTGATCGACGGCCGTTCGGTTTACCGCGCCGGCCTGGCCACGGTGGACTGGAGTGATATTCCGGTGGCCATGGAAGACATCGAGCGCGTCGAGGTTTTCCGTGGCCCCAACACCGTCAGCTACGGGGCCAATGCGCTGATGGCGGTGGTCAACATCATCACCCGCAACCCGGCCGACAGCCACGGCACGCGGATGAAAGTCACCCGTGGCCAGCGCGGCGTCAACGACTTTTATGCCAGCCAGGGCCTGGGTTGGGACGGCGGCGACCTGCGCCTGTCACTGTCCGGTCAGCAGGACGACGGCTTCGACACCAACCGCAACGGTGCCGATTACCGCGACAGTCGCCGCTTGAACCGCTTCAACCTTGCCGTCAGCCAGACGCTGAATGAAAACCAGAGCATCGACTGGCAATTGAACGCCAAGGACGGAACCAACCAGCGGCCTTATACCTACCGCCCAGTGTTTTCCGGGATTACCGCTGCGGGGAACAATTCCGACGTCGTTGCCAAGGACTACGCCGGCTCGTTGCGCTGGAACCTCGACATCAATCCTGATCACAGCCTTTATATCCAGGGTTCGGCTCAGCACTGGGACCGTCAGCAGACCTGGCGCGCCTGCGATGCAGAGGTTTCGTTCAGCCCGGAACTGACCGAACTCTGGCAGCTCAACCCGAACTACACCGAACGCCTGGCGCGCAACATCGAGCGCTTTACCGGTCCTGGCGCACCGGCCGGCACGGCGGCGGAACGTGCGCTGGGTAATCAAGTGCTGGCGCAATGGCGCAACGGCGCCCGGCAAACCCTCTGTGGCGACATCGACCAGAGTGCCCGGGAATCGCGCTACGACCTCGAACTGCAAGACACCCTCAGCCTGTCCGACAGTCTGCGACTGGTCAGCGGCATGAACTATCGTTACGACCGGGCAGATTCCGAGACCTACTTCAATGGCACGCTCGACGACACCACCTGGCGGGCATTCGGCCAACTCGAGTGGCGCGCCACCGAGCACTGGTTGCTGCAGGGCGGAGCCATGTTCGAAGACACGCAATTGACCGGCAGCTCGCTGACCCCGCGGGTCGCCGTCAACTATCTGATCAACCCGCGTCACGGCCTGCGCGCGGTGTACTCGGAAGCCATCCGCTCACCGGACATGTTCGAAAACAACGTCAACTGGAGTTATCAGGTAACGAACTTGCGACCCAGTGCCTACGGCCAGACCAGCGCCCGGTATTTCGTCAAGACTCGCGGCCCCGGCGACCTCGAACAGGAACGCATGCGCTCGCGCGAGCTGGGCTACAACGGCTACTTCGCAGAGCTAGGCCTGACGGTCGATGTGAAGCTGTTCTACGACGAAATCAGCGGCATGATCAGCGAACCGTTGCGCAACAATCAGTACATCGCCAGCAATTCCAACAGCTCGCGCTTCAAGGGCACGGAGACCCAACTGGACTGGCACCTGAGCAGCGCCGACCGGCTGCGCCTGACGTACGCCTACGTCGACGCCGAGGCGAGCAATCCGCAGGATGAGCTACTGACCGCGCGCAACAGCGGTTCCGCCGGTTGGCTGCGCAATTGGGGCCACGGCTGGAACAGCGCCCTCTTCTATTATGGTGACGACGCCCTCAACGGCTACCGCTTCGAACGCGTCGACACGCGCATCGCCAAACGCATCGGTCTGGGCAAGGCCAGCCTGGAACTGGCCGGCGTACTCCAGCAACGCCTCGACAATCAACCCACCACCTTCGTCGATAACAACTACGACGAGCGTCGGGTGCTCTACTTCAGCGCGGAGCTGACGTTTTAAATGCTGCATCGCCTGTCGCGGAAGTCGCCAACCCTTGGCCGCCTGCTGGCAGGGTTGTGTCTGGTGTTCAGCGGTCTGCTCGGCAGCCTGCCGGCACAAGCCGCCGACATTCTGCTGACCGGCGCCGAGGACAGCCCCGGCGTGCAATCCTTTGTGCAGGCGCTGAGCGGCATGCGCCCTGCTGACAGCGTGCGCTTCCAGGCACTGGACAGCTTGCCGAAGCCGGGCAAACTACCCGCCGATACGCGTTTGATCCTGCTCGATCTGCCGAGCCTCGACTGGCGCCTGCAAGAGACACAAGGTCCGCCGACGCTGGTGCTGCGCATCAGTCGCCTGCAAGCCCACCATCGGTTCGGTGCTGATTTTCCATCGCACCTCAGCCTGCTCTGGAGCGATGCGCCGCTGGATCGGCAATTGCGCCTGACCCGGCTCATCCTGCCCGGGGCCCGACGCATCGGCGTGCTGTACGACAGTCACAGCGAATTCCTGCTCAAGGAATTGCGTCTGTCGGCGCAAGCGTTGGGCCTTGAAGTGATCGCCGAGCGATGGGACAACACCAACGACAGCCGCCCCTTACAGAATTTGCTGAGGAATTGCGACGTGCTGCTGGGCCTCGACGATTCCGATTTGTACAACCCGAAAACCGCAAAAAACCTGCTGTTGAGCAGCTACTCGCGGCAACTTGCGCTGGTCGGCCCTAACGCCGCGTTCGTCAAGGCCGGTAGCCTGGCCAGCACCTACAGCGATCAGAACGATTGGCTGGAAGTGCTCGACGAATTGCTCGATCGGCCGTCGACAGGCTGGCCGCGTGCGTTATATCCACAACACTTCAAAGTGTTAAGTAACCCGCAGGTGGCTCGTTCATTGGGTATTGAACAGGTGACTGAAGCGTTTGTCGCAGCACAGTTGGCCGAAGGAGAAAGCCGCCCATGACCTTCCGTCGCGGTTGGGACATCAATACCCGCACGCAGATCATCAGCCTCGGCCCCGCCCTGTTGCTGACCTTGCTGCTGATCAGTTTCTTCACCTTCGTGCGGATCCAGGACTTGCGTCAGGAGCTCAACCACACGGGTCAGCTGATCGCCAACCAACTGGCGCCCGCCACGGAATACGGGGTGATTTCCGGTAACAACGAGGTGCTCGAAAGTTTGCTCAAGGCCACGCTGGCCACGCCCAACGTGCGCTTTCTGGAAGTCCAGGACAGCGCCAACCGGATTCTGGTGTACGTCGAGCAACCGTCGGAAACCCACACCCGCTCGCACCAGGTCGAAGTGTTCCAGGCGCCGGTGCGGCTGCAACGGATCGCACTCAACAATGATTTTTTCCAGGGCAGCAAAGTCGCCAGCACTGCCCCGCCCGAGGATTATCTGGGGCGGGTGATCGTCGGTTTGTCCAATGACGCCTTCAGTCAGCGTCAGCAGGAAATCCTGTTCAAGGCCGGTATTCTCGCCTTGTTCGCCCTGCTATTTACATTTCTGGTGGCCCGGCGTCTGGCCGGCAGCCTGTCGCAGCCGATCCGCGACATCGGCCACGCCGTGAGGGCGATCCAGGACGGCGACTACAAAACACCGCTGCCGATCGTCGATGACACTGAATTGGGCGCGTTGTCGCAACACATCAACAACCTCGCCCAGGGCCTTGAGCAGGCCAGCCGTGAGCAGCATCAAGCCATGGCGCAGTTGATCCAGACCCGCGAAGAAGCGGAAAAGGCCAACAACGCCAAGTCCGATTTCCTGGCGATGATGAGCCATGAGTTGCGTACGCCGATGAATGGCGTGCTGGGCATGCTGCAACTGCTGGAAACCACCGACATGACCGAGGAGCAGATCGAGTACGCGGCGCTGGCTTCGGAGTCCACCGAACACCTGCTCAAAGTCATCAACGATATCCTCGACTTCTCGCGCATCGAGCGTTCGGAACTGGAGCTTGAACACATTCCGTTCAACCTCGCGGACCTGATCAGCAGTTGCGCCCAGTCGTTCCAGCACAGTGCGGTGCAACGCAGGCTCGATCTGGCCCTGGCGATTCCCGAAGACATGCGCGCGTTGCAGGTTCAGGGCGACCCGACGCGGATCCGGCAGATTCTGGTCAACCTGGTGGGCAATGCGCTGAAGTTCACCGAGCAAGGCCGCGTCAGCATCGAACCGCAATGGCAGTCACTCGATCACGAATTGCTGTGGTTCACCTGCACCGTGCGCGATAGCGGGATTGGCATCTCGGCCGAAAGCCTGGAATTGATGTTCAATGCGTTCCAGCAGGCCGACAGTTCTATTTCAAGGCGTTACGGTGGCACCGGACTGGGGTTACCGATTGCGCGCACGCTGGCCGAACGGATGGGTGGCACCTTGCGCGCCCATAGCGAAGAAGGCCTGGGCTCGGTGTTCACCCTTGAAATTCCTCTGGCGCTCTATAAGCAGTCGCTGCCGGAACTGAAGTCACGAACACAGGCCGGCGACGGCCAGGGCGAAGGGCGCAATGTGCTGCTGGTTGAGGATAATCCGGTCAACCAGACGGTCATCGAAGCAATGTTGCGCAGTCTGGGCTTTACTGTCAGCGTCGCGACCGATGGCGCGCAGGCGGTGCGAAGTGCCGAGAGCCTGATTTTCGAAGCGATTCTGATGGATTGCCGACTGCCGATCATCGATGGCTACGAAGCGACCCGCCAGATCCGCCAGTTGCCCGGCTGCGCAGACTTGCCGATCATCGCCCTGACCGCCAATGCCTTGCAGGGCGACCGTGAAGCGTGTTTATCGGCTGGAATGAACGATTACCTGGCCAAGCCCTTCAAACGCACTGATCTGCAGCAGATTCTGCAGCGCTGGGTGCAGTAGTGCAGGCCTTTCGACCATCTGCGACTGGCGTGAAAGGCGAAAGTGCGGCAGTCTTAGGCACCCGAACAGGCCCGAAAAGGGGCTTGAATAATAATTTCAGTGCACAAGTGTACATTCATGTCCTTGGTGCTGTGACTTTCACCACAACGCAATAGTCTATGAGTAGGCTGCTGACTTGAAGCATGAACGCTTCGGTCGGCCGGGAAGATTTGCCCCACCCTGCCGCATGGGATTATTGAGGAGCTCGCATGACCCAACAAAACGCCTTTACTCGGGAAGACCTGCTGCGCTGCAGTCGCGGTGAGCTGTTCGGCCCAGGTAACGCACAACTGCCCGCCCCGAACATGCTGATGGTGGATCGCATCACCCATATCAGTGCCGAGGGTGGCAAGTACGGCAAAGGTGAATTGGTCGCCGAGCTGGATATCACTCCGGACCTGTGGTTCTTCGCCTGCCACTTCGAAGGTGATCCGGTGATGCCAGGTTGCCTGGGCCTCGACGCCATGTGGCAACTGGTCGGTTTTTTCCTCGGCTGGCAAGGTCTGCCGGGCCGCGGCCGTGCGCTGGGTTCGGGCGAAGTGAAATTCTTCGGTCAAGTCCTGCCGACCGCCAAGAAAGTGACCTATAACATTCAGATCAAGCGCGTGCTGAAGGGCAAGCTGAACTTGGCCATCGCCGATGGTTCGGTCAGTGTCGACGGCCGCGAGATCTACACCGCCGAAGCCCTTCGGGTCGGCGTTTTCACCTCCACTGACAACTTCTAAGGGTTATCCGCATGCGCCGCGTCGTTATCACTGGTCTGGGCATCGTATCGTGCCTGGGCAATGACAAAGAGACCGTCTCCGCTAACCTGCGTGCAAGCCGCCCTGGCATCCGGTTCAACCCGGAATATGCCGAAATGGGTCTGCGTAGCCAGGTTTCCGGCTCCATCGACCTTCCCCTCGAAGAGCTGATCGATCGCAAGATCTATCGCTTCGTCGGCCACGCGGCGGCGTACGCCTACCTGGCCATGAAAGACGCCATCGCAGACTCCGGCCTGACCGATGAGCAAGTCTCCAACCCGCGCACCGGCCTGATCGCCGGTTCCGGTGGCGCCTCCACGCTGAACCAGATGGAAGCGCTGGACATCCTGCGCGAGAAAGGCGTGAAGCGCGTTGGCCCATACCGTGTAACGCGGACCATGAGCAGCACCGTTTCCGCTTGCCTGGCCACGCCGTTCAAGATCAAGGGCCTGAACTACTCCATCGCTTCTGCCTGTGCCACCAGTGCTCACTGCATCGGTACCGCCATGGAACAGATCCAGATGGGCAAGCAGGACATCGTGTTCGCCGGCGGCGGTGAAGAAGAGCATTGGAGCCAGTCGTTCCTGTTCGACGCCATGGGCGCACTGTCCAGCCAGTACAACGAAACCCCGGAAAAAGCTTCCCGTGCCTACGACGCCAAGCGTGACGGTTTCGTCATCGCCGGCGGTGGCGGCATGGTCGTGGTCGAAGAGCTGGAACACGCTCTGGCTCGCGGCGCGAAGATCTACGCCGAAATCGTTGGCTACGGCGCGACCTCCGACGGCTACGACATGGTCGCTCCAAGCGGCGAAGGCGCCATCCGCTGCATGCAGATGGCCATGTCCACCGTTGATGCACCGATCGACTATCTGAACACCCACGGCACTTCGACTCCGGTCGGCGACGTCGCGGAAATGAAGGGTGTGCGTGAAGTGTTCGGCGACAAAGCTCCAGCCATCAGCTCCACCAAGAGCCTGTCGGGTCACTCCCTGGGCGCCGCCGGCGTCCACGAAGCGATCTACTGCATGCTGATGATGGAAGGCAACTTCATGGCCGGTTCCGCCAACATCGACGAACTGGACCCGGAAGTGGCAGACATGCCGATCCTGACCAAGACGCGCGAAGACGCCACCATCAACACCGTGATGAGCAACAGCTTCGGCTTCGGTGGCACCAACGCTACCTTGGTACTGCAACGCTGGCAGGGTAAGTAATACCCCGCCGCTTCACTGCACATAAAAACGCCCCGACTGGTTCGGGGCGTTTTTTTTGTGCCTTGCTTTTGCTTTTGTAGGAGCCAGGCTTGCCGGCGAAGGCGCACCCAAGGACGCCTTCGCCGGCAAGCCTGGCTCCTACAGGTACCGGTTTCAATCCGCCGTTTTCATCGGCGTGAACATGAAGCTTTTGTCATAAAACTCAACGCCCTGCGACCGAATGCCGCGTGTTTGGCGGGCTGCAGGACTTTTGCCGATTTCGCAAAAAATCGTTACCGAACTCAGTCGTTTACTTAGCGAGCTACCAAAATATATAACTGAGTCCTGCACACGCCTTGCTGCAGATAACAGAGATTGGAGCTAGCAGATGACTGTAAAAGTAACTGAACGCGACGATTCACATAAATCCCATGAAGGTATAGCCGCCGGTATCCGTATCTGGGATGTACATCAACAAGACATGCTGGTGGGGATGTTCCACTCCGAAACCGATGCCCACAGCTACAAGGCCGAACTGGAAAAACTGGAGCAGCAACGAGCGCTCCAATCCGCATAAGCAATGACAGCATTGAAAACGACAAACCCCGCCATGAGCGTAATGCTGTTCACTTAAGACAATCATCAGTCGAGCGAGAACCTGTGGCGAGGGGATTCATCGAAACGTCGCACCGCCCCGTTGGGCTGCGAAGCGGCCCCCTGCGCCCGTTCAGACAGACCGAGTTGTGTGGATTTACGACTGCTTCGCAGCCGAACGGGGCGGTGCGACGT
>NZ_SISB01000068.1 GCF_004310295.1 Pseudomonas sp. BGI-2
GGATTCAGCGAAACGTCGCACCGCCCCGTTCGGCTGCGAAGCGGCCCCCTGCGCCCGTTCAGACAGACCGAGTTGTGTGGATTTACGACTGCTTCGCAGCCGAACGGGGGCGGTGCGACGTTTCGCTGAATCCCCTCGCCACAAATGAGTGCCCGCGCTTAAGTGAACAGCATTACGCTCCTACAGGGCTTTGTGTACCGCTCGATTGAGCCACGACACAATACCGTAGGAGCGAGGCTTGCCCGCGAAGGCGTCAGGACAGGCGCTGAAGTCAGAGAACCTGGCGCAAGAAGGCCTGCGCCCGCGGATCCTTCGGCGCATCGAAGAACTCGGCCGGCGAGGCATCTTCCAGCAATTTCCCGTGATCGAAGAACAGCACCCGATCCGCCACTTCCCGCGCAAAGCCCATTTCGTGGGTGACGCAGACCATGGTCATGCCTTCCACGGCCAGGGTTTTCATCACGTCCAGCACTTCGCCGACCATTTCCGGATCAAGCGCAGAGGTCGGTTCGTCGAACAGCATGACCTTGGGTTCCATGGCCAATGCCCGGGCGATGGCGACACGCTGTTGCTGACCGCCGGACAGGCGCGACGGGTACTCGTTGGCCTTCTGCGCAATTCCAACCTTCTCCAGCAATGCCAACGCCTTGGCCTCGCGTTCTTTCTTTCCGCGCTTGCGCACGACTTTCTGCGCCAGGCAGAGGTTTTCCAGCACGGTCATGTGCGGGAACAGGTTGAAATGCTGGAACACCATGCCGACTTCGCGGCGGTAGGCATTCACGTCGGTTTTCGGGTCGGCCAGTTGCAGGCCGTCGATGCTCACCGAACCGGAATCGAATTCTTCCAGGCCGTTGAGGCAACGCAGGAAGGTCGACTTGCCGGAACCAGACGGGCCGATCACCACCAGCACTTCGCCCTTGGCCACGTGCGTGGTGACGTTATCCACCGCGCGCACCACCTGGCCACGGGTGTCGAAGACTTTTACCAGATCGCGGACTTCAATCACTTTGTGCGAGCCTCCGCTCAAGCCGGCTGGCGATTTTCGACAGCGGCAGGTTGATCAACAAGTACAGACCGGCCACGCAGAACAGGATTTCGAACGGCGAGAACGAGGTGGTGATGACTTCCCGGCCGCTTTTCAGTAGCTCGGTAATCGCGATCACCGACACCAGCGAGGTGTCCTTTACCAGACTGATGAACTGCCCGGCCAGGGGCGGCAAAACGCGTTTCAAGGCTTGCGGCAGCACCACATGGCGCATCGACCGGCCAGCGCTCAAGCCCAGGGAGCGCGCGGCTTCGTTCTGGCCGCGGGCGATCGACTGCACGCCGGAGCGGATGATTTCCGCAACATAGGCCCCCGTGAACAGCGACAGCGCGGCGATCCCGGCAAATTCCCGCGACAGGTTCATCACGGTGCCGATGAAGAAGTAGAAAATGAAAATCTGCACCAGCAATGGCGTACCGCGCACCAGTTCGACGTATATCGTCGACAGATCACGCAGGGTCGGGTTGTTCGACAGACGGCACAGGCCGGTGGCCAGACCGATCAGCAAGCCGAGCACGCCCGACACCACGGACAGCCACAAGGTGGTCCAAAGACCCCACATCAGCGGTCCGGCAGCCCAATGACGAGTCACGCCAATCACGTCGCCTTCGGCCACATCATCGCCCTGGGCGACTTGCAGGCTGTTGTCGTCGACGATCAGATGCTGCTCGGCACCGGCGTCGTTGCGCAGGGTCACTTCAGCCTGGTCGCCCTTGCGCACCAGTTCGCTGACGGTGGAGATGTCGGCGGCGCGCTGGGATTCTTCGGCGTGGTAGGCGAAGTACTGCGGCACGCGGTTCCAGCGCCATTCGTAGGACATCAGCGAGGTGGCGTAATACAAAGCGCCGGCCAGGCCGATCAGCACCAGCACGGTCAACACGTGCCAGGGCCATTGGGCTTTTTTCTGTTTCATTGAGTCTGAAGGTTCCGAATTCTGTGTCGCTAGGAAAGCCGTCTTCGCGGGCAAGCCTCGCGCCTACATTGGAATGCCTTCCCCTGTAGGAGTGAGCCTGCTCGCGATTGAAGCGACGCGGTCAGTCTGACCGCCGCTTATTCCATGTCCTTCTGCCAAGCGGTGTCTTTGAACCACTTGTCATGGATGCGATCGTAGGTGCCGTCTTTGTGGATCTGGTGCAGGAAGTTGTTGATGAAGTTGATGCTGTCGTAATCACCCTTCTTCAGGCCGAAAGCCAGAGGCTCATAGGTGAACGGCTTGTCGAGGAACACCAGTTTGCCGGCGCCGACCTTGTTCACGGCCACGACGTTATACGGCGCGTCGTAGATGAAGGCGTCGGCCTTGCCGTTGACCACGTCGAGCACGGCTTCCTGCTCGTTGTCGTAGCCGTGGTACTTGGCTTTGGAGATCAGCTTCTTGGCGACCATCTCTCCGGTGGTGCCGAGCTTGGAGGTGATGCGGTAGTCGGCGGTGTTCAAGTCTTTATAGGACTTGATGGTGCCTTCCAGTTCCTTGCGGATCAGCAGGGTCTGACCCACCACGATGAACGGTTCGCTGAAGTTCAGGCGCAGGTTGCGCTCCTGGGTCAGGGTCATGCCGCTGCCGATCATGTCGAACTTGTCGGTCAGCAGGGCCGGAATGATGCCGTCGTAACCGGTGGACACCAGCTCCAGCTTGACGCCCATGGCCTTGGTCATGGCCTTGAGGATATCGACTTCGAAACCGATGATCTCGCCGCGCTTGTTGGTCATTTCGAATGGCATATAGGTCGGGTCCATGCCGACTTTCAGCGTGCCGCGCTTGACCGCGTCATCGATGGCACCGGCCTGCGCCGCGCTGACTGCAACCAATGCCGTGACGCCGACCAGCAGCATCGACAGATACTTCTTCATCATCAAGTCCCCAAAACCATTGCGTTGTGAGGCGCGCAAACGGCGGGTTTCCTTTGGGAAACCGGCAGATACGAACAGAAAATAGTCCGGGCGCACCAATTCGGGGACGGATGCTAACGCACTCGTCCGTTTGCACAAGGGTTTAAGCAGGAATTGTTGCTCTAACGCTGATCGTTCCCACGCTCTGCGCGCAGAGCGTGGGAACGATCAGCAGCGCAAAAAAACCCCGCTTTCGCGGGGCTTTTCGTTATGCCAACTGAGGCTGCGCACTCAGTGGTTTGAGCGGTAGCAGCGGCGCATGGGGATCGGCTTTCACCGATTTGCGCCAGGCGGCGAGCCACTCGGGGTGGCTTTCATTCCAGATCTGCTCATGCAAGCGAGCCAATGCCACCGGATCGCTCAGCAGCTGCACACGCTCATTGTTGTTCAGACCGTCAGGCCCGACTTTCAATGCGTGGCGCACCCGCTCGATCCGCAACCACTCGATCGGCTCGGCCTGACCGTGACGCGACGTCGCCAGCGAGCACGCCAAGGCGTTCTGCTGTGGATCCACCACCGCGCGGGTGAAGCCGTCGTTCAGCGCATGCCAACGGTTTTCGTGGGTGTACTGGTCGGTTGCCAGCAATGCCTGTGGCGGATTGTATTCCTCAGGGATCAGGAACAGGCTTTCGTCACGGGACTTGAGGCCCAGGCCGACTCGACTGGAGATCACCGACACCGGAATCGACAGCATCAACGAACCGACGATCGGCACCAGCCACCAGAGAAAGCTCGGGTTCAGCCAGATCACCAGCAGGGCCCAGAAGAAGCCCAGCAAAGTTTGCGGGCCATGGCGTTTGACCGCTTCGCTCCATGGTGTGGAGTCGTCGTCACGTTGCGGTGAGTTCCAGGTCGCGGCCCAGCCGAGGAACGCGGCGAGCACGAAACGGGTGTGGAAAATCATCCGCACTGGCGCCAGCAGCATGGAGAACAGCATCTCCAGCAGCATCGACAAGGTCACCTTGAACTTGCCACCGAACTCTTTCGCGCCCTTGGCCCAGATCAGGATGATGCTCAACAGCTTCGGCAGGAACAGCAGCACGATCGTCGTCGAGAACAGTGCAATCGCCTTGTCCGGGTGCCATTGCGGCCACAGCGGATAGAGCTGACGGGGCTCAAGGAAGTACTGCGGCTCCATCAGCGTGTTGACCGCCAGCAGCGCCGTCGATAGCACGAGAAAGAAGAACCACAACGGCGCCGACAAGTAAGACATCACGCCCGTCAGGAACACCGCACGGTGAACCGGGTGCATGCCCTTGACCAGGAACAGCCGGAAGTTCATCAGGTTGCCGTGACACCAGCGACGGTCACGCTTGAGTTCGTCCAGCAGGTTCGGCGGCAGTTCTTCATAGCTGCCCGGCAAATCGTAGGCAATCCACACGCCCCAGCCGGCACGGCGCATCAGCGCAGCTTCAACGAAGTCGTGGGACAGAATCGCACCGGCGAAAGCACCTTTACCGGGCAGCGGCGCCAGGGCGCAGTGCTCGATGAACGGCTTCATGCGGATGATCGCGTTGTGGCCCCAGTAGTGGGATTCACCCAACTGCCAGAAGTGCAGACCGGCGGTAAACAGCGGACCGTACACACGGGTCGCAAACTGCTGCATACGCGCATACAGCGTGTCCATGCCCGACGCACGCGGCGCGGTCTGGATGATCCCGGCGTCCGGCGTGGCTTCCATCAAGCGCACCAGACTGGTCAGGCAGTCGCCACTCATCACGGAGTCAGCGTCGAGCACGACCATGTACTTGTAGTCACCGCCCCAACGACGGCAGAAGTCGTCGAGGTTGCCGCTTTTACGTTTAACGCGACGGCGACGGCGGCGATAGAAAATCTTGCCGAAGCCCTTGGCTTCACGGCAGACGTCCAGCCAGGCTTGTTGCTCGGCAACGCAGATATCGGCATCGTTGCTGTCGCTGAGGACAAAGAAGTCGAAGCGATCCAGGTTACCCGTGGCCGCAACCGACTCGAAGGTCGCCCGCAAACCGGCAAACACCCGTGGCACGTCTTCGTTGCAGATCGGCATCACCAGTGCGGTGCGAGCGTCCCTGGGAATCGGCTCGTCGCCGGCGCTTTTACCGGAAATGCGGTATTTGTCGTGTCCGGTGAGCAACTCGAGGAAGCCCATCAGCGCGGTCCAGAAACCGGCCGATACCCAGCAAAACAGAATCCCGAACAGAATCAGGATGCTGGTTTGCAGTGCATATGGCAGGACTTGCGTGACAGTTTGCAGGAACGGCTGATGCAGGACTTCGTTCAGGTCGACGAACGACCAGCCCTGGTACGGCATGATGCCTTTCATGTACCAGCCGGCAACGATGGTCTGACCGAGCATCAGTACCAGCAGAATGTAGCGGCGGATCGAACCGACGGTGCGCCAGCGAGCCGCCGGCAGCACGTTTTCGTCCTTCGGCGGAGCCGGCGGATTGGTGCGACCGGTCAGACGACGCCAGCCACGCACCAGAATGTTGGTGCGCCACGGCTCCGGCACGACTTTGGTCCGACGGATCGGCGGGGTGGCCTTGAGGCAAACCCGACCACTGGCGTCGAGCACCAGCATTTCCGCTTCTTCCAGCTCTTCAGCGGTGTTCAGGGTCAGGCGACGGCCCACCGAGGCTTGAGCAGCCTCGGCCGGTGCGTCAAACGTCGAAGACGACAGACGCTGGTGCAACTCGCTGAAGGACTGGCAGCCCGCGAGTTCCGCGCGCTGCTGGTCGGTCATCGGTAGATGCGCCAGATACTCGGCAAGAGTCTCTGGCTGAACTTGAGAATTACTCATCGGCAGGCAACTGGTAGCTCCAGGTCTCGGTCAGGACTTCTTCAGTCGAGGCCGATTCCGGTGTGGCTGGGGCCGCGTCCGCAGCAACAGGCTGCTTGGCGTCTTTGTTGTCCTTGTCCTTGGTATCGGCAACTGGCTTGGCGTCGGCCTGCTTGGCTTCGGCTTGCTTGGCGTCCTTGGCTTCCTTGTCCGCCTTCTCTTGTTGCTTGGCGGCAACTTTGTCGGCCTTGGCAACCGAAGAGTTGGAGACTGGAAGCGATGTCTTGGAGAGGTCGCCCGGCACGATGTTCTCGACCAGTGCTGCACGCATCTCGGTAGGCTTGCCCGGATCCTTGATTTTCATCCGCAGGGTCAGGCGCCAGCCCTTGGTTTCAGGGTTGTAGCGCACGCTGTTCTCGACCAGCTCGGCATTCTCGCCAACGCTGACCTGGCTGCGAACGTCCGCAGTTTCCGGCAGTGCTGCAAGGGACGGACCTTCGAAGTCCACCAGATAGGCAACGCTGCCGTCCGGCTGACGGATCAGGTTGGACTGTTTCACGTCACCTGTGGAGCGCAGGGTTTGTTGGACCCAGGCGCTGTCCGGTGCGTGAAGTGCGGCTTCGTCGATGGTCCAGTGCATGCGATAAGCGACGTCCAGCGGCTGGCCAGGCTCAGGCAGTTTTTCCGGACTCCAGAACGCAACGATATTGTCGTTGGTTTCGTCGGCAGTCGGAATCTCGACCAGATCGACGGAGCCCTTGCCCCAATCGCCTTCTGGTTCGATCCAGGCACTTGGACGCTTGTCGTAGCGGTCGTCGAGGTCTTCGTAGTGGCTGAAGTCGCGGCCACGTTGCAGCAAGCCGAAGCCACGCGGGTTCTCGATGGCGAAGTTGCTCACCGACAGGTGTTTCGGGTTATTCAGTGGACGCCAGATCCACTCGCCATTGCCGGCATGGATCGACAAACCGCTGGAGTCGTGCAGTTCGCGACGGTAGTTCAGCACTTTCGACGGCTGATTGGCGCCGAACAGGAACATGCTGGTCAGCGGCGCAACGCCAAGCTTGGTGACCTTGTCACGCAGGTACATCTTGGCCTTGACGTCGACAACGGTGTCGCTCCCCGGACGCAGGGTCAGGCGATAGGCACCGGTAGCGCGTGGCGAATCCAGCAGGGCGAAGATCACCAGGTGCTTGTCACCCGGTTTCGGCTGTTGAATCCAGAACTCGGTGAAACGCGGGAATTCTTCGCCGGACGGCAACGCGGTATCGATGGCCATGCCGCGAGCGGACAAGCCATAGACGTGACCCTTGCCAACAACGCGGAAGTAACTCGCGCCGAGCATGGTCATGATTTCGTCTTGTTTGTCAGCCTTGTTGACCGGGTACAGCACACGGAAACCGGCATAACCCAGTTGTTCGGTGGCTTTAGGATCGAACTTCACGTCGCCGAAATCGAAACGACTTGGGTCGTATTTGATCTCTTCGACGGTGTTGGCCGTGATTTCGTTGATTTTCACCGGCGTATCGAAATGCATGCCCTGGTGATAGAACGAAAGCTTGAACGGGGTCTTCTGATCGGCCCATTCGGCTTTTTCAGTGCGGAAACGAATTTTTTGATAGTCCGCGAATTTCATTTCGCGGAATTCGTTCGGCAGGTTACTGCGCGGGGCTTCGTATTTTTGACCGGCCAGCTCTTTTGCCTTGACCGATACATCATCCAAATTGAATGCCCAAAGCTGGCCGGCGCTGAGCAGGCAGAGCAGTGCAGAGCCCGCTACCAGAGCGCTTCGGAACCGTTTGGCAGTCATATTTGGTGCATTACAGGGACTAACAATCACGAGCAACCCTCGCCGAAAACAGATCAAAAAACCAACGGCCAGCTATCTATATGCCAGGTTGGCGAGCATTGTTCCGACTCCCATGGGGCTAAATGATTCCCCAACAGGTCCCGGACAAGTCTCTACCTAAGTCAAAATGGACCAACGAACGCTGATCCCCGTAGCGCGCGATTATCTAGTAGGCCGCGTTACAACGCATCAGGGGTAACAAAGTATTTATCGCGAAAAACCCCTGTTTTCAGTCGAAAAGCCCTGAAAAACATGTTTCAAGGGCTTTCACGTCTGTAACAGGAAGGTGACCGGGCCATCATTGACCAGGTGCACCTGCATATCCGCGCCGAATCTACCTGATGCCACAGTGCCATGCACCTGTTTCGCTTTGCCTAATAGATAGTCGAAAAGTTCCTCGCCCAGGGCCGGAGGGGCAGCGGTCGAAAAACTCGGGCGCAACCCGCTCTTGGTATCGGCGGCCAGGGTGAACTGTGAGACCAGCAGCAACCCACCGCCTACATCCGCCAGGGACAGATTCATCTTGCCCTCGGCGTCACTGAATACTCGATAGTTAAGCAGTTTATGCAGAAGTTTGTCGGCGCTGGCGCGAGTATCCTCGGGTTCGACCGCCACTAGCACCAACAACCCCTGATCCACCGCCCCCACCACCTCTCCCGCTACCTCGACTCGCGCGCCACGCACGCGTTGCAGCAGGCCCTTCATGCTTCTTCGGGCGGCAGGTCGAGCAAGCGGCGAGCCATCTGGCTGGCGGCCCGTACCAGCGCATCGGTGATACCCGGCTCGGACGCAGCGTGGCCAGCGTCGCGGATCACCTGGAGTTCGCTGTTCGGCCAGGCTTGATGCAGTTCCCAGGCATTATCCAGTGGGCAGATCACGTCATAACGACCGTGGACGATCACGCCTGGCAAATGGGCGATCTTGTCCATGTCGCGAATCAGCTGGTTCGGCTCAAGGAAGGCATTGTTGGTGAAGTAGTGACATTCGATGCGTGCGATGGACAACGCGCGTTGCGGCTCGGAGAAGCGATCGACCACCAGCGGGTTCGGACGCAAGGTCGCGGTCCGGCCTTCCCAGGTGGACCAGGCCTTGGCCACGTGCATCTGGGCGATCTGATCGTTGCCGGTCAGACGCTTGTGGAAAGCGCTGAGCAAGTCGCCGCGCTCGTCCAGTGGAATGGGCGCGACGTAGTCCTGCCAGTAATCGGGGAACAGACGGCTGGCGCCACACTGGTAGAACCACTCGATTTCCTGTGGGCGGCAGAGAAAAATCCCGCGAAGAATCAGACCGTGTACACGCTCTGGATGGGTTTGCGCGTAGGCCAATGCCAGGGTCGAACCCCACGAACCGCCGAACAACACCCACTTATCGATGCCAAGGTGCTGGCGAATCCGCTCAAGGTCGGCGACCAGATCCCAGGTGGTGTTGTTTTCCAGGCTGGCGTGGGGCGTGGAACGACCACAACCGCGCTGGTCGAAGGTCACGATGCGGTACAGGTTCGGATCGAAGTACCGGCGACTCTGGGCATCACACCCGGCGCCGGGGCCGCCGTGGATGAACACCACCGGCAAACCTTCCGGTGAACCGCTTTCGTCGACATACAGGGTGTGAGTGTCATCGACGGCCAGATCGTGCCGGGCGTGGGGTTTGATCTGCGGGTACAAAGTCTGCATTGCGCGCTCCGTAAGGGGTCGAGGTCATCCCTGGGGGGACTTCTATTATTCTGCCGTCCGGCATCATAAACCCGAATTACGCCAATGAGCATGCCCTTGCGGAGTCAGAGTTTTTCAGCCCGTTTTTTCAGACTCGTTCTTGCCAACATTTCGGCAAATAAACACCGCTAGACAGCGTTTGTTTAAAACGCCTCAAGGTTACTTCCTGCAAGCTACAACACCTTGCGCCGTTGCCTACGGCTACGCCAGAATCCGCCGGCTTGTGCGCCTTGGGGGCGGTCGGTAACTTGGTTCCTGTCACTGCCCATCAGTGATCGGGTTTAGTCGCCCGGCTAGTCCATCTACGGTTGCACAAGTGTCATCCAGTCAGGTATTCGCCTGCACTTGATGGTGGCTGTGCGCATGGCGCCCTCGGGCGCGCCGGGTTTGGTGGCTTGACCGGTCGACTAACTTGCGCACACCCGCCTCCCTTTCGTTTAGTCGCGAGATGGTCACGGCCCTACTATAGGAAAGTCACCATGTTCAAAGTCACACCAAACCCACCGGACACCGATCCGGTCTCCCCCTACGAAAGCCCCGATTCAAACAAACTCAACGAAGCCGCCGAGCGCGCCCTCGACCATCACTTCCCGCCAGCCGACCCCAAACCACCAAAACGCAACGGCCAGCTCTTCAGCGTCTGCCCGGGCATCAACCCTGAAACCCTGCTCGCCAATGCCTCGGAAGATTTGCTGTCCATCAGCGCCATCGCCGCCAACCTCGCCGACGATGTGGACGGTTCCCGCCGCTCCGTAGCCCTGGCGCTCAGCCGCATGGCTGACGGCGTGCATTTGTTGGTGGAGCGAATGCTGGATCATCTGGATGAACCCGAGATGGCGGCGATTTTCGCCAAGCTTCAAAATCGAGTCAGCTGATTCGTCAGGCATAAAAAAATGGGCACCCAACCTCGTTGGCGTGCCCATTTTTTACCCGCTCACTCGCTACGCGGGAAGTCGGTGCGTGTTACGGTCTTTCAACGATTAGCCTGGCTTGAACGCAACAGTGTTGCTGGCCTTGATTTTGGCGGGCTCACTGGTTTGCGGGGTTTTGCCGGTGCGGGCACCGCGATGGCGTTGCAGGAAGGTACCGAAGCCCACCAGCGTTACGCTGTCCTTGCCGGATCAGTTCCGGATGTTTTTCCTGATAGTTGAGCAGGGTTTTACGACTGTAACAGTTCATGCGCGGCGTTTGTCCGTCGGATTCAGGCGCTGAACCTCGGCAAAAATATCGGTGATCGGGCGTCGCGGTTGGCGTTTATGCAGCTGTCGGACCTGATGGCTCAGGCGCAGCAGTTCTTCACTCGGTTTCGCCCATTGTTCCTTCGGTAATGGCTCGGACCATTGGCGCATCACTTCGGGCAAGGCCTGTTGGCCCATTTTCTGGAGACGGCGGATTTCCCATTCGGTCAGGTGGTTGGGAATCGTCCACAGCGTCATGACGTGGTACAGGTACCAGAAGAAGCCGGACACTCGACCACGTTGGCCGTCGCAGATCTGCTGATGCATACGCGCGCGGGCGTTGTGGAAAGTGTGCAGGCCTTCGTGGGGCGGGTCGTTCGGGCCTTGCAGGTCTAGCGGGTCCTGAATGGATTTGAGGTCGTGGATTTCGTATTCCATGTAGCCGCGGATGGCTTCCCAGTGGCTGATGGCCAGGGAAAGACCGAAACAGGGGAACTCAACGCTGGTCAGGGTCTCGCCGTGCTGGAAACCGATGCCCATGCCGTATTGGCGGTGGATGCCGTACTGGGTGGCGCCTTGGGCTTCGATGACCCAGGCGGAGAGGGATTCCCAGGGGACGAACACGGGTTCGGTGGTGTCTTCGGGCATGAAGCAGACTTCACGGCGTTGGCGGTTGAAGCGGGTGGGGATGATGTGGAGGCGTTTTTTGTGGTTGTGGTGCCAGACGCCGAGGCCGATGAGTAGAGAGCAAAAGCCACCTACTAGCGCGTAGCCATAGCTTTCATCAAACACGCCGAGTATCGAGTCCCAGATTTCTACTTGGTTGTAACCGAACACAACCCCGAGGAACGCAGCAAGCATTGGAGGTAGAAAAGCGAGCATTAAAGTGCCGCTAAATGGCCCACCTAATATGACCTGCCATGAAAATATCTGCGGCGAACCCAACCCGAAGTCCATGTACACCTCATTTAATTCCCCGATATGAGGGCCAAGCGGCGGCAGCGATGTCGGCAATGGCAATGGCGCCAGATAGGTGATTCTCCCACTGGGAAACGGTTCGACATCGCCAGCCTTGCGGGATTGCTCAAGGTGCGGGGAAGGCAGAGGTATATCAATCTTGGTGGGCATGGTCGGCCAGCTCCAGCAGATGGGTTTCAACCAGCAACAGCGGTGGATGCTTGGTAACGGATTGACGGGGCAACGAAGGAAAATGGCCCTTACCGCGCGGGTTGAGGTGAATAACGTCAGTCAGCGATTCCCACACCCCCTTGGCGTTCAAGGTCTGTATGCAGACGGCCAGCTCCAACGTTTCGGACGCCGGGGTAAATTCAGAGTCAGGATCCACGGGATATTGCAGGCACAGCACCAGCCGATCGGGTCCTGTTTGTACGATGCGCAGGCTGTTTGCGACTTCCTGACTAATGACGTCCTTGCGCTCTCGCGGCGTGCCACGGCTGTGGAGAGGAATGGCAATGCTGTGGGCGCCGATCCCCAGGCGATGAGCCGGTTGTCCACTCAACGGTGGCTGGAAATCGCTGAGCTTGAGCCTTGGCAGCACCAAGTGAATATCGCTGGGCTTGGCTTTTAGCAGCAAGTTTTTCAGCCACGAATCATGCTCGTTCAGGCCCAGTTGCGTATACGGAGCGTTCAGCAAATAGGCCAGATAACGCTGATATTCATCCAGGGTATGGTCGCCGCGATGATCGGTGTCCAAGCTCCAGGGTGTGGTTTTCAGCCATTTATCATGGGCACTGATGTTGTAACGGTTGTACAGCCAGGTTCCGCCCAACTCCAAAATGGTAAACAGGGCGCCGGCCAGATTGAAGCGGAAGAACACCGTGGAGAGACGTGTACCTGCCGCGCCCCAGGCCGCTGTTCTTGCTGCCGCACCCCGTGCTGTCAGTACTTTGAAAGTAGCGCGGACAGTATGGTTTAGGCCATAGGCATTAGCAGCCGTCATGCCGCCTGCACCCAGTGTGGCAAGCGCCGCACTAGTTTGTGCCGAGCGATCTCCGGTACGCGTCGCCTGCTGCCATTTCTGCTGTTGGGAATTGAAGCTGGACAGAGATGACACAAAACCAAAAAGGTAGGTAAAGAAACCCAGTCCAACATGCATCTTGCCCATCTGCACCTGCACATTCTGCAAAGCATGGTGTTGAAGTCCGGCAACGAGTTCCGTGCTACGCGCCTTCAGAGCGGTATCTGCCAGACTTTGCGCCGCCGTAAATCCCGCGGCACCCGTAGCGGCAAACGCGGCAAAGAACTCGGCCCGTTTCTTGGGATTTTTGGTCTGATTCATCATCTCTCGATACACCGAAACCAAATTCACCCCCTGCACCAAAAACACCAACAACCCCATCCCCTCGCTCCGAATCAACTTCGCATTCGGCACACTCTGAACCCCCAGCCGAATGTCCTTCAACAAACTCCGCACCTCCAACTGCTGCGCCGGCGGAAACACCAGCGTCACCCCCGCCCGAGCCGGCGTCGCTCCGTACAGGCGCACCGACTGATCGGGCAGCTCTGCAATCGGGCTCAGCGCCCCCGCCAGTCGGCCTTCGAGCTGCGTCAACTGCCCGCGCACCCGCACGATCTCACCCTGCAACTCCACCGCCCGTGGCGTCTTGTGCCCTTGGCGGTTTTTGTTGTGGGTGAGCTGGTTACGTTCACGGGTCAGGGTTTTCAGGTAATCGCGCTCCCTGAGCAGTTCCTTGAGGTTGGTTTGCAACGCCGCGTGTTCTGCCGGGCTGGCGACAGTAAAGGTCACCCCGGTGGTTTTCGCCGCATCGAGTAGCCGCCCCGACAAGGCTTTGGGCAGGCGCCGGAACAGTTCGTCGAGGTCGGGGATTTTCTCTCCCGCCAGATCGAACCCTTCCAGCGCCCGGCTCAGGCCCAGGTTCAGCGCCGGGCTGAGACTGTGCTGGGCCGCGTCAGCGACGGCGCGGGTGTGCTCGGGCAGTTCGTCGAGGGCCGGCAGGTGCGCTTGTTCGATTTTCTGCAGCTCGCCCAGCCAGTGCGGCAGGTTGTTGAACACCCCCATGCCGGCGTTGAACAGCGTGGCGTATTGCGCGGCCCGTTCTGGCTGAAGACGCAGGGGCAAGGTGTAGAACAGTGGCCGGGTCAGTTCAGGGTGTTTCTCCAGATAACCGAGGAGGATTTCGCTCGCGTGGTCACTGCGGCAGATGTCCTTCAGGCAGGCGTATTCGGCGGTGAAAGCCTGGTGGAGTTGCTGTTGATCCTGCGCGTCGTAATACCAGGCCGAGCGATGGAAGCGACCGGCACCCACCAGCATCGTGCGGTCGGCGGTGATGCGCTCGAGCAAGCGGTTCCAGCGACCAAGGTCGTCGCGATGCTGAAACAGCGCAGCGTCCATGGCCGGCCGGTCGATGAAGTCGTTGACCCCGCGTTTGCCACTGAAGCTGGAGCCTTCGAGCACATCAATGATGCGTTTGTTTTGCTCTTGGCCGAGTTTTATCAAGGTATCGAGGTGACGTTCGACGAAATCGTCGGGGGCGACCTTGAAATGTTGGCGCGTGTAGTAACGGCGGTCTGCCTCGTCACTGGCGCGACTGTGGGCGGTGAAGTCGGGTGTGGCGCCCTGGTACTTGGCGAGTTTGAACGCTTCGGCATGCGCTTCTTTGCGCGCGTGCTCCAGCTCCGGGGGCACGGGGGTGTCCGGCGACTCGACCTTGCCGCCCTTGTTCAGGTAATCGAGCAAAGCTTTGCGGGTGTGTTCCCGATCCGGTTCGGGCAACTGTTCCAGATCGTCAAAAAGCGCCTGGACTCGCGGATCGTCGCTGGTGTCGGCCAGATTGCCGATATCCGCCGGACTGAGCTGGCTCAGGGATTCGATGTAACAGGCCAGCAAGTAATCGCGCTCGTTGTGGTCGGCATTGCTCCAGTTGTCGACCCAGCCGACCACGGTGTCCTGATACTCGGCCAGGTCGCGCAGCACGCCGAGGTCGTCCTGCACCACGAGGAACAGCGTGTCGTCCTGATAAGCCGGGCGGACCCGCCCGAGAAACTCGCCAATGTGCGCCTCGCGAAAGCGCCGCGGCTGCTCCCACAAGTAGGGTTCACGTTCGTGCGCGGGAGCGTCGCTGACCTGCAGCGTCGGCAATAGAACGGCGTCCGGTGGCGACTCGGCTTCCAGGTCGGCGCGGTCTTGGGCGGCTTGGGCCTGCTGGACCGGTACCGTAGCAATCTCTGCCAGCCACTGCTTGCCTTGCGCGACCGTCAGCAGATGCTCGCCACCGGTTTGGCAATGCACCGGGCCGAGATCGACGGCCTGCATGAAGTGTTCGCGTTCCTCACGGCTGTCGAGCACTTGCGTGCATTTGGCCGCCGTCCACTGCACTTCGGCGAAGGTCACATGCAGGGTGCTGCGTCTTGAAAACACCAGCGCTGGACGCTCTTCGATCGGCGTGCGCAGATCGCTGTCGACCTTGGCGCCCTTGTGCAGCAAGGCGCTGACCAGTCCGTTGAGGACCTGATATTCGTGCAGGTGGCCGGTCACGCTGTCGATGACATACAACCAGCCATCGCGCAGCATGCGAATGCCTAGCGGGCGGGTCGTCAGGGTGTAGGACAGCTTCAGTTCGGCACTCGGGTCGAGGGGCCTTTCCACCAGTCCGTAACACAAGGGCAACAGCTGCACATGGGTTTGCCGCAACGGGCAAGCGCCGAGGGAGCCAATGGGCGATTTGGATGCCGCAGCTGCGGCGAGGTTGGCGGGTGAAGTCATGGGTGGCCTCGTTGGCTGGCCCACTGGTGGGCGAGGTCAGCGGCCAGCGCCACGCGCTCGCCGGGGGATTGCAGCGACGGCGTATGCAGCAATCGGTTGATGTGCGGGTGCTGATCGAGCGATGAGCCATCCAGCGAGGCCATGACGTTGGCGTAATAAAACAATTCGGACTGGCTGCTCAAACCCAGCGCGCTGGCCTCAGCCTCCAGTTGTTCCAGCATTGGCCAACGTTCAGACACGCTTTCGCCGCGAAGGCGTTCGGGGAAATGCGTGAGCAGATGAGCGTCGAGTTCGAGCAATACGCGGCGCCGATCAGCGTGGTCCAGCGCAGAATTCTGTTCAGCGCTCAGGCGATAGGGCGTTAGCAATTCAGGGCACTCGGCCAGCCGAGGTTGGTGCTGTTGCCAATTAACCTCGACACCGTCGGCGGTTACCACACAGGACAGAGACCCAAACAATCGCTGATCGCCGCTACCGAACAGGATTCGCGCTACGGCGGCGTCTGCCAGTCGCAGCAAGACCGGCAACCCCTCTGGCAATTCAACTGTCAGCAGTTTGCGCAAATGCTGAGCGACGTCATGCGCAGGCGCGGTGCTAAACAACAGCACGCCCCACTCTTCATGCGCCTGCTGCAGATAGAACTGAACGAGTGGCTCGTCAGGTTGTTGAACGGCCACCAACAGCGGTGATATATCCCGCAGCGCAGTGAACGACGGGCAGTCATACAGCGCGACGGTGGTGGCGCCGGGACTCAGTTGTTTCAAGCGTTCCGGCAAATCGCTCAAGGTCGCACCGTCCAGCAACAGGAAAGCCTGTTGCTCGTTCCATGGCAGGTTTTCAGGCAGAGAGGTCGAGAGGTTCATGCTTGGGCTGCCTCACAAATCAGGCAGCGCGAGGCGCGGGTTGAAATCAACGCATGGCGCTGCTGGACCGCATCGAACGTCACTTTCAGCAGGGGCAAGGCGCCCGGCATCAGAGGCTCGGCGGGTAGACCCACGGCCGGGGCACCGCCCACTAGAATTGGCACGCTGCTGAAAATGCCTTCCGGCCCCAGCGTCAGCCAGTGACCGCCCGCCTGGACTGACAGGCGCGCGCCGCCATCGATGACGACTTGTTGCCCGGCGCTCAGGTGAATGTGCTGGGTGGCATTGAGCAGGTGATTGGTGGTTCGGACGTGGCGGTCGCCGTGAACCAACAGATGATCGTCCTGCTTGAGTTCTGTTAGGCGGTTGCCGTGGGTCAGGTGATGTTCTTCACCGCGCAGGTCGTGGCTGGCAACCCCGCCGATGACCACGGTGCGCTGGTTGTCGACTTGAAGGCGTTCGTCGTTGAGCACGAGCTGGACGAAATCGCGCTGGGCACGCAGGGCAATTTCCTCGGCGCCCTTTTTGTCCTCGATGCGCAACTCGTTGTAACCGCCGCCACCGGGACTGCTCTGGCTGCGGAAAATGCTGCGGGTGTGCTCAGCCGGCAGATCCAGTGGCACCGGGGTTGAGGCGTTGGGCATGCAGCCAAGGACGAAGGGTTTGTCGGGATCGCCGTCGGTGAATCCCACCAGCACTTCCATGCCGACCCGCGGGATCAGCACGCTGCCATAACGGTCATGGGCCCAACCAGTAGCGACCCGAAGCCAGCAGCTCGATTGTTCGTTGTGCTGACCTTCTCGGTCCCACGGCAGTTGAACCTTGACCCGACCGTATTCGTCGCAGTAGATCTCTTCGCCGGGCGGGCCTGTGACGATGGCATGCTGGTTGCCCGTTATTCGCGGCTTGGCGTGTTCAAGAGCCGGCCTGAACAGGACGTCCCAAGGTGTCGCGACGAAGTGGTTACGGTAGCCCTGACTGAAACCGTCCTGCGGACTGGCATCGGTGATCGACTCCTCAAGCACTTGGGGTTGCATGCCAACATGTTCGACTTCAGTCAGAAGCCACAGGCCATTCCAGTCAGCGCGGGGGTGTTCGGACATGTCGACGAAATGGCCGCAGCGCATGGCGCACTGATCGCTGCGCCCTTCGGCTAGCTGGTAATCGGCACGGTGGCGTTCCAGGGCTCGATCAGACAGATGTTTACCGCGTTCACGATGGGTGAACTGCCCTGGGAAGGCATAGTCCTCAAGGTGCGGGAGCAGCGGGTTTTTGGCCTCGCTTTCCAGTTTCAGGCGCGGTTTTTCGAAATCGTAATCACGACGGCTGACATGGGTCGGGCGGGTTTCCAGTCGCAACTTGAAACGGTCGATCACCGGCGCTTCGGCGACCATGCCACTGCCTGGCATGTACGCGGTTGACTGGGAGGGTTTCGAGAAGCTGGTTTGATCGTCGCCGAACACCAGCACATGTCCGTCGGGGCTGTGCTCGAAATGAAAGTGCAGGCCTTCTTCCTCACACAACCTTTGGAGGAAATGCAGTCCGGTCTCGTACTGCACGCAATAGAGCCGTGGCCGATACTCGGCGCTTAGTTGGAAGCGCCAGGCATCGGACTGCATTCCCTGGTCTTTCAGTACTTTTGCAATGATCTGCGGCACGCTCTGGTGCTGAAAAATACGCTGATTGTGGCTGTGGGTGAGGTAGGCGAGTTGGGGCACCAGGGTCATCTGATAGCGGGTCAGTCGTTTGCCTGAATCACCTTGGGCGATTCGATAGACCTGCCCGTGAATGCCGGAACCGTCAGGACCGAAGCTCAGAAAAGCCGAGCGATGCAGCAGAGACTCGAGGCCCAGGTCAGGGCGTTCGCTGACCAGTTCGAGTTTGACTTCGTAAGGCTGGTTAAGCGCTTCCTTGGCGCGGAATTCGAGTACCTGAAGGTCGTGGGAAAAACCGTCAATGTCGAGTTTGAAAGCGACCTGCTTGGCATCGCTGAGCATCCACATGTCCCTGTGTCTATTTGAAGGCACGGGACTTTGCGTGGATCTACCAATCGGCGCAGTCAGACGAATCGATATTTAGCGTAGGACGCTTCCGTTAAGCCGAATGGTTGTCGAATATCGTTTTCAAATAGCCGAGCAGCATTTCATAGAGCGCCTCGACCTCGGCGACCTGCCCCCGAGCCCGCAGACAGCCGTGAACCAACCCATCCCCGTAATAAAGCGTCGCTGCCACACCTGCTGCGTTCAGTCGCTCGGCGTAGAGCACACCGTCATCGCGCAGCGGGTCGAATTGAGCCACAGCGATCAAGGTCGGCGGCAAACCACTGAAATCCTCGGCGAGCAACGGCATCGCATAGGCACCCGATTGTCGGGTGCCACGCAAGTACAGGGCGTGATAACAATCGACATCGCTGCTGGCGAGCAACGGCGCGTCGATGCATTCGCTGCGCGATGGCAATCGCTGATCACCACCCAGCCCCGGATAAATCAGGACCTGCGCAGCCGGCAATGGCTCGTCCGCATCGCGCAACGCCAGACACAACGCCGCAGCAAGGTTGCCACCGGCACTGTCCCCCGCCACCAGCGTACGCTCGGGATCGAGCTTGAATGGCCCGGTCCGCAGCGCGCGCCAGACACGCAGGCAATCATCGAACGCCGCTGGAAACGGATGCTCCGGCGCCAACCGATAATCGACGGCGATCACCAGTACGCCGAGCGTCGACGCCAGTTCGGCGCAGATGAAGTCGTGCGAATCCAGGTCCCCCACCACCCACCCGCCGCCGTGCAGATACACGATGCACGGGCAACCGCTGGTCGGTGGCGAAACCGGCGGTTGATAAGACCGCACCGGCACGCCGGCCAATTCGAAATCCACCACATAAAGCCCGGCGGGACGTGACGGAGTGAACGCCCGACACATGTCGCTGTAGGCCTGACGCAAACCGGCGAGGCTGCTGTCGGTGCTGTTGAAACTGACGGTTTTCTCGACGAAAGCCGCCATCTGTGCAGAAAGCGGGTAAGGAGCCATGAGCGGGTGCCCGTTCAAGGAGATAGGTAGGGGCAACCCCCTGTGGGAGCGAGCCTGCTCGCGAAGAGGGCGTGTCATTCAAATGGATGTTGTCTGACACACCGCCATCACGCCCTGAGCCTTTCCGTCAACGCGGTTTTGCTGTGTCCAGCTCGCTGGTCAACGGTGAGCCGTGCCGGAGCAAGGCCTGTAAATAAACCTTTTCGTCGTACACGGTACTGGTCTTCCAGCAC
>NZ_SISB01000069.1 GCF_004310295.1 Pseudomonas sp. BGI-2
GAGCGTGAACCTGAAAAGGCCCACGACCTGGCTACCGAATTTCTTGACGACCATAGAGCATTGGAACCACCTGATCCCATCCCGAACTCAGCAGTGAAACGATGCATCGCCGATGGTAGTGTGGGGTCTCCCCATGTGAGAGTAGGTCATCGTCAAGATTAAATTCCGAAACCCCAATTGCGAAAGCAGTTGGGGTTTTGTTTTGTCCGCAGGAAAGTTCGTACAGCAACATCGGACGGGTCCCGGCTGTCACAGTCTCCCGACAATGCTAAGGTTCGGCCCTAGCTTTTGTATTTTCCCAAGGAAGCCCTTATGCCGGACGCGACGTCCCTCAGTGCTGGTTTTATGGTGGTTCACGGTAATCGCCTGGACGAGTTGCGTAGCCTAGTGGTCAGTTGGATGCGGCGCTACCCACTGGCTCCCTTGGAAAATGAAATCGCCTTGGTACAGAGTAACGGTATCGCCCAGTGGCTGAAGCTGGCTCTGGCCGAAGACCCGGAAGACGATGACATGGGCGGCTGCGGAATTGCGGCAGCGATCGACGTTCAACTCCCGGGCAGCTTCATGTGGCAGCTCTATCGCATGGTTCTTGGGCGTGATGAAATCCCGGTCAAATCCCTGCTCGACAAGGCCCCTCTGACCTGGCGTCTGATGCGTCTGTTTCCGCAACTGATCAATCAACCACATTTCGAACCGCTGCAACGCTTCCTTACCAACGACACCGATCTACGCAAGCGCTATCAGTTGTCTGAGCGGCTGGCGGACCTGTTCGACCAATACCAGGTATACCGGGCCGACTGGCTCGAAGACTGGGCAGAAGGTCGTCATCAATTGCGAAACGGCAGAGGCGAAGCCAAACCCCTTACCCCGGCCAACTGCTGGCAGGCAGAGTTATGGCGCGCTCTGTTGCTGGATGTGGGTGAGCAAGGCATGGCGCAAAGTCGTGCCGGTGTTCATCAACGGTTCATCGAACGTATCAACAGCCTCGACGTGGCACCCAGTGGTTTACCTTCTCGGGTGATCGTTTTCGGGATCTCCTCTCTCCCGGCACAAGCTCTGGAAGCTCTCGCCGGACTGGCGCGATTCAGCCAGGTTCTGCTTTGCGTACACAACCCATGTCGTCACCATTGGGCAGACATCGTCGCCGATAAAGACCTGCTGCGGCATCAATACAAGCGCCAGGCTCGCAAGAGCGGCATGCCTGTTGTGCTCGATCCGCAATCCCTTCACCAACATGCTCACCCGTTATTGGCGGCATGGGGCAAGCAGGGGCGGGACTACATCAATCTGCTCGACAGCTACGACGATCCAAACAGCTACCGCTCGGCATTTCGCGATGGGCGCATCGACTTGTTCAGCGATAGCCAGCCACAGAACATGCTCAACCAGCTGCAGGACGACATCCTTGAACTGCGCCCCCTGAACGAAACTCGCGAGCGCTGGCCGGCTATCGATCTGCATCAGGACGAGTCGATTCGTTTCCACATCGCCCATAGCGCCCAGCGGGAAGTGGAGATCCTCCACGATCAGTTGCTCGCACGCTTCAGTGCTGATCCAGACTTGAAGCCACGCGACGTGATCGTGATGGTCCCGGACATCGACAGCTACGCACCGCATATCCGTGCAGTATTCGGTCAACTTGATCGCTTCGATCCGCGCTTCATTCCCTTCACACTCGCGGATCAAGGCCAGCGCGGTCGCGATCCACTGCTGATTGCTGTCGAACATCTACTCAAGCTGCCCGACAGCCGCTTCCCCGTCAGCGAGATCCTCGATCTGCTGGATGTTCCTGCACTGCGCGCTCGCTTCGGTGTCGAGGAACGTGACCTGCCAACCCTGCACCGTTGGATCGAAGGCGCTGGTATTCGCTGGGGCATGAATGCCGAGCAGCGCGCGGGTTTGGGCTTGCCTGAGGAACTGGAGCAAAACAGTTGGCGTTTCGGTCTGCGCCGTATGCTGCTCGGTTATGCCGTCGGCAGCGCCACTGCCTGCGAAGGCATCGAGCCTTACGACGAGATCGGCGGTCTGGATGCTGCGCTTATCGGTCCTTTGGTCGCACTGCTGGATGCGTTGGAGATTGCCCACCAGGAACTGACTCAACCTGCCGCGCCCAAGCAATGGGGCATTCGGTTGCAAGCGTTGGTGCAGCTGTTCTTCCAGGCCAGTAATGAGCATGACGACTACTTGCTGGCCCAACTCGAAGAACTGCGGGAAACCTGGCTCGAGACTTGCGAGTCAGTGGGCTTGCTTGATGAGCTGCCGTTGACCGTGGTCCGCGAAGCCTGGCTGGCAGGCCTCGACCAGGGTCGCCTGTCCCAACGCTTTCTGGCCGGAGCGGTTAACTTCTGCACCTTGATGCCTATGCGAGCGATCCCGTTCAAACTGGTCTGCCTGCTCGGGATGAACGACGGAGATTACCCGCGAGCGCAACCGCCGCTGGACTTCGATCTTATGGGCAGCGATTACCGCCCGGGAGATCGTTCCCGGCGCGAAGATGACCGCTATCTCTTGTTGGAAGCCCTGTTGTCGGCACGTGACCAACTCTATATCAGTTGGGTTGGCCGCAGCATTCGGGACAATAGTGAGCGTCCCGCTTCGGTACTGATTGGCCAACTCCGCGATCACCTCGCAGGCGGCTGGCGATTACAAGCCGACAGTGAAAAGCTGCTTGAAGCCATGACTCAGGAACACCCACTGCAACCCTTCAGCGCCCGCTATTTTCATGAAGGTGATGACCTGTTCAGCTTCGCAAGTGAGTGGCAGGTGCTTCATCAGGCCGGTGAACAATCGGCTGATATCCAGGCCCTTGATGCCTATGTTCAAGATGAGCCGCTAAGCCTTGGTCAATTGCAGGATTTCCTGCGCAATCCCGTGCGACATTTTTTCAGTCAGCGACTCAAGGTGTTCTTCGAAGCGGCTGAAGCACCCTTGGCCGATGAAGAGCCGTTTGTACTCGATGCGCTCCAACGCTATAGCCTCAGTGACAGCTTGCTCGAAGCGGCACTCGAGCAACTGGATAACGCCGCTCATGCGCTTGAGGCCCAAGCAAAACGTCTGCAAAACAGCGGGCTCTTGCCCATGGCCGGTTTCGGCGAGTGCCTGCAGCGAGAGTTGATCGAGCCATTACCGGATCTGTTGCAGCGTTACCAACAGCTCCTGGCGTTGTGGCCGACACCGCTCACCAGTGCGGTGCCAGTCAACCTGGAACTGGAAGGTCTGCGCCTGGAAGGCTGGCTCAGTGGCCTGCATCAACGTGCGGACGGCGGCTTGCTGTCGGTCACCACGATTCCCAACAGCATCGGTTCGATCAAGACCCGCAAGTGGCATCGCCTGACGCGACCTTGGGTCAATCACTTGGTCGCTTGCGCCAGCGGCATGTCGATGACCACCGCGTTAGTGGCCAGTGACGACAGTCTGCTACTAGCCCCTTTGGAGGAGGGTGCAGCACGTCATGCCTTGAGTAACCTGTTGCAAGCCTGGCAAACGGGCATGTGCCAACCCCTTCCGATTGCCGTGAAAACCGCCTTCGCGTGGCTCTCTCAAACTGACCCGGCCAAAGCCGACGCCGCCGCCCGCAAGGCCTATGAAGGCGACGGTCAAACCACCGACGGCGAGCGCCGCGAAAGCCCGGCACTCGCCCGGCAGTTCGCCGATTACGATGCTCTGATTGCTGACGAGACCTTCCCCGATTGGTGCAATGCATTGTACAAACCGATGCTTGAAGCCCCCTGGCGTTCATTGACCAGCGAGGAGGCGCGCTCATGACCACGAAGACGCCGCTGGCCCTGGCATTCCCCCTGAGCGGCAGCCAGCTGATCGAAGCCAGCGCCGGTACTGGCAAGACCTTTACCATTTCCGCGTTGTACCTGCGTCTGGTCCTCGGTCACGGCGGTGAATCGAGTGGATTCGGACGTGAACTGTTGCCGCCGCAAATACTCGTTGTAACGTTTACTGATGCCGCGACCAAAGAGCTGCGCGAGCGTATTCGCACCCGTCTTGCCGAAGCGGCGCGATACTTTCGTGATGAGACCGAGGCACCCGACAGCCTCATCGCTGAATTGCGTGATCAGTACCTTCCCGAACAGTGGTCCGGCTGTGCAAACCGTCTGGACATTGCCGCGCAGTGGATGGATGAAGCCGCCGTCTCGACCATCCACAGTTGGTGCCAGCGCATGTTGCGCGAGCACGCGTTTGACAGTGGCAGCCTGTTCACCCAGACCCTGGAAACCGATCACAGTGATTTGCTGGGCGAGGTCCTGCGCGATTACTGGCGGCTCTTCTGCTACCCGATGCAGGGTGATGCGCTGAGCTGGGTGCGGGGTAATTGGGGTGGGCCGGCGGCGTTATTGCCGCGCGTACGCAGTTTGTTCGCCAGCGAGCGTGACAGCGTTGAAGGTAAAGAGCCTGCAGAGCTGATCACCGAGTGCTTGCAGGAACGACGAATAGCCTTGCTTGAACTCAAGATGCCATGGCGCCAATGGGCGGATGAACTGCTTGCCATCTGTCACCAAGGTGTTGCGAGCAAAAGCGTCGACGGTCGAAAGATGCAGGCCCGTTACTTCGAACCCTGGTTCGAAAAACTGAAAGTCTGGGCCGAAGATGAGTCCCTCGAGCAGCTGGATATTGGCACGGGCTTCACTCGTCTGACGCCTGACGGCATGGCCGAAGCCTGGAAGGGCGACGCCCCCAGTCATCCGGGGCTGGACGCCATGCCCGGCCTCAAAACCAGTCTCGACGGATTACCGACCCCCGACGCTGCCGTTCTGCAACATGCCGCTCAGTGGGTTGGCGCACGGTTCGAGGAAGAAAAACGTCGCCGTGCGGAGATGGGCTTCGATGACATGCTGCTGCGCCTTGATGCGGCTTTGCAATCCGATGGCGGTGAACGCTTGGCGACCCTGATTCGCGAGCAGTTTCCGGTGGCGCTGATCGATGAGTTCCAGGACACCGATCCGGTGCAGTACCGGATTTTTGAAAGCATCTATCGCATCGAAGACAACAATCCCGAATGCGGGCTGTTTCTGATCGGCGACCCCAAGCAAGCGATCTACGCGTTCCGCGGCGCCGACATCTACACCTACTTGCGCGCCCGTCAGGCCACCGCTGGCCGTCTGCATACCCTGGGTACGAATTTCCGTTCCAGCCATGGCATGGTCAGAGCGGTTAACCATGTGTTCGAGCGCGCAGAGTCTCGTGAGCAGGGACGAGGTGCGTTCCTCTTCCGTGAAAAGAACGGTGAGAACCCGGTGCCGTTTCTGCCCGTCGAATCCCAAGGGCGCAAAGAAGTTCTGCACATCGATGGCCAGGTCGTGCCCGCCCTGAACATCTGGCACCTGTCTGCCGATCAGCCACTGTCCGGCGCGGAGTACCGACAAAAACTAGCCGCTGCTTGCGCCAGTGAAATCACTGCATTACTCAATGGCGGCCAAGAAGGTCGGGTAGGTTTCACAGAGAAGGACAAAGACTTCAGAGGCCTGCTGCCAGCGGACATCGCGATCCTGGTTCGCGACGGCAAAGAAGCCCAGGCCGTACGCGGCGAACTGTCTGCACGCGGTGTGCGTAGCGTTTACCTGTCGGACAAGGATTCGGTGTTCGCCGCTCAAGAAGCCCACGACCTGCTGACCTGGCTCAAAGCTTGCGCCGAGCCGGATGTCGAGCGGCCGCTGCGAGCCGCGCTGGCCAGCATCACGCTGAACCTGTCCCTGGCGGAGCTGGAGCGGCTGAACCAGGACGAGCTGGCTTGGGAGGCGCGGGTCATGCAGTTCCGCGGTTATCGCGAGCTGTGGCGCAAGCAAGGCGTGCTGCCAATGCTGCGGCGCTTGCTGCATGACTTCCAGTTACCTCGATCACTGATCGTGCGCAGCGACGGCGAACGTGTACTGACCAACTTGCTGCACCTGTCCGAATTGCTGCAACAGGCCGCTGCCGAGCTCGATGGCGAGCAAGCGTTGATTCGTCATTTGTCCGAGCATCTGGCGTTGTCCGGTCAGGCTGGCGAAGAACAGATCCTGCGTCTGGAAAGCGACGAGCAACTGGTCAAGGTCGTGACCATTCACAAGTCCAAGGGGCTTGAGTATCCCTTGGTATTTCTGCCGTTCATCTGCTCGGCAAAACCCGTGGATGGCAGCCGTTTGCCGCTGCATTATCACGATGCAAACGGCAAGGCGCAGGTGACCTTGAAGCCGACGGTCGAGTTGATCGCACTGGCCGATGATGAACGTCTGGCCGAGGATCTGCGTTTGCTCTATGTCGCCCTGACCCGGGCGCAACATGCCTGCTGGCTCGGTGTAACTGATCTCAAGCGCGGCAATAACAGCAGCTCGGTGCTGCACCTTTCTGCGTTGGGTTACTTGCTGGGCGGCGGAGCCTCACTGGCCGAGTCCGCAGGGCTGAAGCGTTGGCTCGAAGACCTCCAACAGGACTGCCCGGCACTTCTATACGGTGATATGCCGCAAGCAACGGCCGAGCATTACCATCCCCCACGCAATGACGCGAGGTTGCTTGCGCCGCTGATACCCAAGCGCAAGGCCAGCGAAAACTGGTGGATCGCCTCGTACAGTGCCTTGCGCATCGGCGACAGTCTGAGCGTTGGCAGTGACGAAGCCCCGGAGAACCCGCAAGCGCAAAAGCTCTTTGACGACGAACGTCTCGATCCGGAGGCACCACGAGAAGTGGCCGCCGGTGGTGCCGATATCCATCGATTCCCCCGCGGCCCTAACCCCGGCACCTTTCTTCATGGTTTGCTGGAATGGGCTGGGGATGAAGGTTTTTCTGCCGCTCCGCAAGTCGTGGAAGACGCCATTGCCCGTCGCTGCAATCGCCGTGGCTGGGAAGGCTGGATCACCACGCTGAGCGATTGGCTGCAACACTTGCTCAAGTCCTCGTTGCACCTCGGCGAGGGGCAAGCTCCGGTCGTATTCCAGCAGCTCACCCAATACCGCGTCGAAATGGAATTCTGGTTCGCCAGTCATAAAGTCGACGTGCTCAAACTTGATGAACTGGTGCGCAAACATACCCACAACGGCGTCGCCCGGGTGGCCGCTGAACCGGTATTGCTCAACGGCATGTTCAAGGGCTTCATCGACCTGACGTTCGAGCACGACGGCCGATATTACGTCGCCGACTACAAATCCAACTGGCTGGGGCCCGATGACGCGGCTTACACCGAACAGGCCATGGAACAGTCGATTCTCGACAATCGTTACGACCTGCAATACGTGTTGTACCTGCTGGCCCTGCATCGCCAGCTCAAGGCGCGGCTTGCCGACTACGATTACGACCAACATGTCGGTGGCGCGCTGTACCTGTTCTTGCGCGGCACGCGGGCATCCACCCAAGGCGTGTATTTCGCCCGTCCACCCAGAGAGCTGATCGAGCATCTGGATCGTCTATTTCAGGGCAAAGCAGAACCGAAGGCCGAACCCGCCTGGGAACAGGGAGTACTGCTATGAGTCGCACCTTCGCCGATTTGCTGCCCACGCCATTGGCAGCCGAAAGCCTGGCGGATCTGGCGCCCCTGAGTCGCGCCGATGATTTGTTGCTGTTGCTGACGCGCTGGGTGGCGCGTGGCTGGCTGCGAGCGCTGGACAAGGCCTTCGTGGCCTTCCTCCACGAACTGGCTCCTGACGATGATCCGTTGGTGTTGCTCGCCGCCGCATTGACCAGTCACCAACTGGGTCACGGCCATGTCTGCCTGGACCTGTTCGAGACGCTCAAAGCGCCGGATTTCGCCCTATCGTTGCCACCCGAAGGCGATCTGCTAAGTGGCGCGATGTTGTTGCCGTCGCAATTGCTTGAAGCGCTGGACGGCGCCCATTGGTGCAGGGTCCTGGCGTCCAGCCGTCTCGTGGCGCTGGCCGTCGATGGTCGTGAGGATGCGCAATCCCGGCCGTTGGTTTTATCGGGCAAGCGCCTGTACCTGCGCCGCTATTGGGTTTACGAACGACGCATCGACAACGCCCTGCGCCTGCGCTTGGCTGAACAGGAAACAACGCCGAATGATTTACTCCAACGCCTGACAGGTTTGTTCGGTCCAGCCCAATCCGGCGAGGTGATCGACTGGCAAAAGCTCGCTTGTGCCCTGGCTACCCGTAGTGCATTCAGTATCGTCACCGGCGGCCCAGGGACCGGCAAGACCACCACGGTCGTGCGGTTGCTGGCATTGCTCCAGGCCCCGGCAGTGGAGGCCGGTAAACCATTGCGCATCCGTCTTGCCGCACCCACGGGCAAAGCGGCAGCACGACTGACTGAGTCCATCAGCCAGCAAGTTCGGACGCTGGAAGTCGCAGAAACCGTAAGAGAAAAAATCCCGTCTGACGTCACCACCGTTCACCGGTTGCTTGGCAGTCGCCCCGGTACCCGGCACTTCCGTCACCATGCCGGTAATCGTTTGCCGCTGGATGTACTGGTGGTGGACGAAGCCTCGATGATCGACCTGGAAATGATGGCCAACCTGCTCGACGCGATGCCGGCCCATGCCCGGCTGGTGTTGCTCGGTGACAAGGACCAGTTGGCATCGGTGGAGGCCGGCGCCGTACTGGGTGATCTTTGCCGCGACGCCGAGGCTGGTTGGTACAGCCCGCAAACCCGCCAGTGGCTGGAAACAGTCAGCGGTGAAAGCCTGGAGGCCAGCGGTTTACAGGAAGACGTTAGCGGAACTCACCCCTTGGCCCAGCAAGTGGTGATGTTGCGCCACTCACGTCGGTTCGGTGAGGGCAGCGGCATTGGCCAGTTGGCCCGATGGGTTAACCAGCAGCAGCCGGAGGAAGCCCGCAAGTTGCTGACTGCTCGAAGTCACGACGATGTGTTTTCCCTGGCCCTCAAGGGCGAGCAAGACCGGACGCTGGAACGCTTGCTGCTCGAAGGCCATGGCGGCGGACCGCAAGGTTATCGCCACTACTTGAGCCTTCTTCGCAACCAGCGGCCACCGCTCGACAGCCTGCTCGAAGATTCCCGCTGGACCGATTGGGCGCGTCAGGTGTTGCAAGCCTTCGACGCCTTTCAATTGTTATGCGCCGTACGCAAAGGGCCGTGGGGCGTGGAGGGGTTGAATCAACGTGTGACTGCCGCTTTGCTCAAGGCTCGACTGATCGACAGCGACCAGCAGTGGTACGAAGGCCGACCCGTATTGATGACGCGTAATGACTATGGCCTCGGTTTGATGAACGGCGACATCGGCATTGCTCTCAAACTGCCGGAACGTGACGGGCCTCTAGCAGGGAAGCACGTGCTGCGTGTCGCGTTCCCGCGCAACGATGGCCAGGGTGGCGTGCGATTCGTTCTACCCAGTCGATTGAATGATGTCGAAACGGTTTACGCCATGACCGTCCACAAGTCCCAGGGCTCGGAGTTTGCCCATACGGCATTGATGCTGCCGGATGCCCTGAACCCTGTACTCACCAAGGAATTGATCTACACCGGGATCACCCGGGCCAAGAACTGGTTCACCCTGATCGAACCTCGTGCCGGGGTGTTTGAGGAGGCTGTGCGGCGTAAGGTCAAGCGCTTGAGCGGGTTGATGCTGGAGTTGGACGATGGGATCGAACCGAGCCAATGAAAGGGAGGCACTGAACGACGGAAACTGTCCGAAGTGCCTTAGTGCCCAGCCTCGCTGGGGTTTAAACGCTATGTTATCGTTGCGGCATCATTTCGTAATATCGAAGAGAATCCCTGCATGAAGGTGGCTGTCTGGACGACAGGGCGCGTCGTTGGCTGCAAGCAGGTGCTGCTCGCGGGACTTCTCTGCTTGCTGAACGGTGCTGTGCTCGCTCAATCGGAAACTCCGGTGAGCATGGCCGACCAACGCGCCAGATCGGTCACCCAGGTCGTCCTCGGGATTCTCAGTTACGCACGCTGGCCTGTTGAGCCTGCGCAACTGCGCCTGTGTGTGGTCGGCCCCACCGAATACACCGACGACCTGGTCAAGGGCACGACCCAGGCCACTGGCCGGCCGGTCACCGTGCGACGGCTGTTGGCCGACAACCCGTCGATTGTCGGTGAATGCGATGCGGTGTACATCGGCACATTGACCGGCGACGAGCGCAGCCAACTCTTCGCTTCGCTGACAGGGCGTCCGGTCCTGAGCATCAGCGAAAGCGATGATCAATGCACCGTCGGTAGCCTGTTTTGCCTCAGGGTCACTGATGATCAGGTGTCTTTCGAGGTCAACCTCGACTCCGTCGCCCGTAGCGGTGTGCGCATTCACCCCAGCGTGCTGCAATTGTCCCGCCGCAAGTCGGCGGCACCATGAGTCTATTCAAACCGGGTAGTCGCCCAACCTTGCGCTCGGTCATCGGCCGCGGGCACTTGATCGTTGCCCTGGTAGGCGTGGCCATGGCCAGCATCTCGCTGACACTGCTGGGTGTGTTGGCGTTGCGGGTGTATGCCGACCACAACCTGCACTTGATCGCGCGTTCAATCAACTACACGGTGGAAGCCGCGGTGGTGTTCAACGACAAAGCAGCGGCCACTGAGGCGCTGGCATTGATCGCCTCCACTGAAGAAGTCGCGGACGCTAAGGTGCTGGATGACAAAGGCCGGTTACTGGCGCGTTGGCAGCGACCGGAAACCGGGCTGTTCTCCGATTTTGAAGTGCAGATTGCCAAAACCTTTCTGGAAAAACCCATCGACATGCCGATCGTCCATCAAGGGCGGGAAATCGGCAGCATCCAGCTCACCGGTCATGGTGGCAGCTTGATGCGCTTTCTGCTCAGTGGCCTGATAGGCATTATTCTGTGCACGGCCATCAGCGCCTGGGTCGCACTCTATCTGGCGCGCCGACAACTTCGCGGGATCACGGGGCCTCTGCGCAGCCTGGCCGCCGTAGCCCACGCCGTTCGCAGCGATCGAGCATTCGACCGGCGCGTACCGCCCGCCGACATTGCCGAACTCGACAATTTTGGCAACGACTTCAATGCCTTGCTCGATGAGCTCGAGTCCTGGCAAACCCACCTGCAAAGCGAAAACGAAACCCTGGCGCACCAGGCCAGCCACGACAGCCTCACCGGGTTGCCAAACCGGGCGTTCTTCGAAGGCCGTCTGATTCGTGCGCTGCGCAATGCCCATAAGCTCAATGAGCGCGTGGCCGTGCTGTTTCTCGACAGCGACCGATTCAAGGAAATCAATGACAGCTACGGTCATGCCGCCGGCGATGCCGTGCTGGTTGCAGTGGCCAGCAGGGTTCGGGCGCAGTTGCGCGAAGAGGATCTGGTGGCCCGTCTGGGCGGCGATGAATTTGCGGTGCTGCTGACGCCGCTGCACAAAACCGAGGACGCCGAGCGGATTGCTGACAAGATCCTCGCCAGCATGGAACTGCCGATCCCGCTGCCGGGTAATACCCAGGTCTCGACTTCACTCAGTATCGGTATTGCCGTGTACCCGGATCATGGCGCCACACCGGGCGCATTGCTCAATGCCGCCGACGCAGCGATGTACCAGGCCAAGCGCCTTTCCCGAGGTGCACAACACACGTCCGGGTCGGAGCACCCGATCGCCCACGTTCAAATCAGGAGCTAATAGTTGTGTTCTTAATCACCCAGCGTTCCCTGCGATTTTTCTCGATCACCTTGTTCATGGCCGTACTGGCATTGACCGGATGCCAGACCGCACCGCAAAAGGGCCTGACCCCGGCGCAAATCGCTGTACTCAAACAGCAAGGTTTTGAACTGACCGATGAGGGTTGGGCGTTTGGTTTATCCGGCAAAGTGTTGTTTGGCAGTGACGACGACAGCCTCAACACCGCCAGTACCGAGATCGTCCAAAAAATCGGCAAGGCATTGCTCGGTGTAGGCATCGAGCGAGTGCGGGTCGACGGTCACACCGATGCCTCGGGCAAAGAGTCCTACAACGAACAACTCTCCCTGCGTCGCGCGAAAAGCGTCGGCAAGGTCCTGACCACGGTCGGAATGAAAGAAGAAAATATTCAGCAGCGCGGTCTCGGCAGCAGTCAGCCGGTGACGTCGAACACCACAGCGGCTGGCCGCACCGAGAACCGCCGAGTATCGATCGTGGTGAGCGCCGACTAATCGGCGAACAGCATCTCCCGGCTTTCACCCATCAACAAACCCTGATTCTGCTCAGTGACGGCGCGGATGTAATCCCACAACAGGGTAATCCGCTTGAGCTTGCGCAGGTCCTCCCGGCAGTACATCCAGAACTGGAAGGAAAGAAAGGTTAACCCAATGAATACGGGGGCTAACCGCCATGAACATCCTTGCAGAGCATCGTCCTGTCACAAGTGCTGTCACAAGTTTTGCCGTTCATCTGAGGCCGACTACACGGCTCGCTAAGCTCTACCACTATCGACGCAACGGCATTTATTATCTGCGCCTCCGCGAAACCGGCAGCACTACCCGAACTGCGTCCGTTTCCCTCAAGACCTCTGATAGAAGAGCCGCTATGGACGCTTCACACCGCCTCGCAGAAACCCTCAAGGCATTCCATTTGGATCATCCGCAAGCCACCTTTAGTGAACCTCGCGAACATCTGCTGTGGCTCGCTGAGAACCTGCTGTCGTCCGCTCATGACGTCCATTCTTTGCGCGATTGGGGCGACCTTTACGAAGACGTATGGACAAACCTCGCCGAAATAGCCGCCACGATGCCGCTCAGTGTCGATCAGCATGAGCATGTAATGAGGGCAAAACAGGTGATGGCTGCTGCTCAGGCACGACTACAAGGCGACTCCGTACCATTGGTGAAGATCATTCGGGACCTTGAGGGCGACCATGGGCAAATGGGGGAGAGTATCCCTGCGTCCCTATCTGTATTAGCGTCGCCGCCGATGACCTTTGAGACCCTCTCGGGGCTCTATCTGGCAGACCGTGGGCAAGACCAGAAGGATTCGACACTCAAGGAAACCAAGCTGTGTCATAAAACGCTGTCAACGCAACTGGGCGACCTGGACCTACGGAAACACTCAAGGGCAGACCTCGTAGCCATGCGAGATCGCCTACATGCAACTCGGGCAGCATCCACAGTCAATAAGTTGATCGTGAAGCTGTCAGCTGTGTTCGCGTGGGCTGTCGAGAATGGTCATCTGGTCAAAACATACGACAAGAAGCTGAAGCTGACCAAGGGCCTTGAGTCGACTCGTAAGGCGTTCTCACAGGCTCAAGTGGCCAAGGTGATGGATTACGCAAGCAACCTCCCTGCGACCTCGTGGAAGCGCTGGTTGCTAAGTCTTGGGGTTATCACTGGTGGGCGCCTCAACGAAATCTCTCAGCTAACCACGAGCGACATTCAGACCCTTGAGTCGGGAGTCGTTGCTATCCACATCAATGAGGCTGGAGAAGGGAAGTCCATTAAGAACAAGCGCAGTGAGCGATTGGTGCCGTTGACTGATGGCGCCTATGGGTTCGATCTTGCGGCCTTCTTACGTTATGTCGAGTCCTGCAAACTCAGCGGGTCAGAGAGATTGGCGCAGATCGGGTACAAGACAGCGGGGGATTGGGCGAACCGCCAAGCGATCCCAGAGGCCCTCGGGGAATCTTTTGGACCCGGTCTGGTATTTCATTCGTTGCCACACTCATTGGCTTCGTTAATGCAGGCCCGAGGAGTACCGACTACCTATGCGCAAGCTCTGATGGGGCATGCTTCGGGCACGATTACCTTCGATACCTACGGCGCTGGGGTCCCCGTGGATGCTCTTGCTAAGATGCTGGCAGCGCTATTAACAAGCAAACCATGATGTAGCCGAATCGAGCCTATAGAAGGGGTTGATAAGTCTTCCAGTCGTTGATTTTTTTGTTCAAGAAAGTTTTGTCTGAAAAATGCAATCCCGACTGTACCGGTCAATACACGTCGGGACCTTTCAGATGATCTTATTTTAGATTTAGAAGATCCCTGCTGGGCGAAGGATTTCCTCCCCGTCTTCTCCAATGAATACGTCAAAACATCCCGTGTTATCTTTTGTGCCAGTCGGTCGTAGGCTGTAAAGCAATCCTCCTCTACCCAAGAACTGCGCTTGGCTGTCAAATCCGTCCGGCGCAAAACCAACGCAAAGCAATGGTAGTGAGACCTGCCCTAAGTAATTGCGCTGGCGTAGTTCCTGAAAAGACCCATTCCGATTAGATACTGGCCAAATTCTTGTGGCGGAAGTTGATTTGTCAGTGCTTGTCACAAAAACGCCAGCATCAATGTGGCCTTCTTGGAATAGGACAAATAATTTATTAAGGGCTCGAAATGAACTCGCGACGTTACCTGTTTCAAATTCCACGCCTAATCTAAATAGTGCATCCACCGGTACGCTTTCAAAAAGCTCTATTGCCTCTGGCGGCAGATGGCTAATATCGTAAAAAGCATTCTGTACATACATTCCATAAAACATGGGGAACAGAGTGTAAATAGCACTCTCTGGAAGGTTCTTCTGGACGATGTAGTCGTGAAGTACCTCAAGTAGTTTGTTTTTGTCTTTAACTCGATAGCCAATGCCTGTGTATTGCTGAACAATCATGCCGTCAATGTCTTGGCCTGCAATATTCGTTTCACCTCGGCAGCCCGGTATTTGCGATAAGTTACGCTGAAATTGGCTTGAAATAAAATTGGCCGAGTTCATTACGCAAGCTGTAACATTGCTGTTCCGCTGTCTTCTGAAATGAAGCGTGTCATTTACAATAAAACCTGCCGGTGACGTCCTTATGCTGTTCAGACAGTTTGAGATGATTTCAAAGGCGCGATCTCGGATCATGTCAGGAATAAACTGACCATCATGCTCGATATTTATTCTCATGATGGTGTGTTCCCAACCAAATGGGTTACTAACGGGCCTGGATCGACTTTGAAGTACTCGCATATCTCAATAAGTCTGGCAATCGACAATCTGCTCTGGCCGCTTTCCACTCTGCCATAGTGTCTACGATCCACACCTATCGCGGTGGCGACATCATCTTGGCTTTTTCCCGCACTGTTTCTGCATTGGCGGAGTTGTGCTCCAAGCACTTGGTAAATCCACTTCGCTCTGACCCGATCCATTTCAAGCTCCCAGCACATTCAAGGTGTTAGCAAGCTATCACTGGATGGTCAGAACTCGAGGGACCTATAAGTCCCATAATGTGTTACCTTGAGCCAATCGGCTGCCAGGTGTGTGGTAGAATTTGGCGATGGTGATTATGCAAACGAACCTTAAGAGAGACTTAATGGGATATTCAAACCAATTTTTTCAGGCATTAGGTGTTGACTCCAATTCCTCAAAAGAAATTAAGGTTGCTGCTGCAAAAGCGGGTATTCCCGTGGCTCGCTTCAATCACTACAACAAAACTAATACTTTGCCGTCAGGTGAAGACCTGAGGCTCATTCAGAACGCTTTTGGAGTTTCTGAGCTTGAGCTTAAGTTGAAAATAGGTCGGATTGACCGGTCGACGATTGAACTTATTCAGCAGTACTCGGAACAGGTGCTTGGCGTGATAGGTCGGGCTGAAGATGTTGCGGACGCTGGCCCTGAAAAGATGGAGCCCGTGTTTAGTTCGCCGTTTGGCAGTTTGTATCAACAAGACTGTCTGCAATTTTTGAAGACCGTGGAGAGCGATTCGGTTGATCTCGTGTTTGCTGATCCGCCGTTTAATTTGGATAAGCTGTATCCTTCCAATATGGATGACAACATCAAGGAGGAGGAGTATTTAAGTTGGACCGAGAGCTGGCTTAAAGAAAGCATTCGAGTGTTAAAGCAGGGTGGGGCACTATTTATATGGAATCTACCACTTTGGAATAGCAATATCAGCTCGTTTCTGCATGGCCGTTTGACGTTTAAGCACTGGATTGCTGTTGATATCAAATATAGTCTGCCGATACAAGGGAGGCTTTACCCTTCGCATTATTCGTTGTTGTATTTCGTTAAAGGTGAGAAAGGAAACAAATTGGTTGCGGATAGGCTGCCAACACCAACCTGTCCAAGCTGCTTTGACAACCTAAAAGACTATGGCGGATATAAGCATAAAATGAATCCGCAGGGAGTCAGTTTGACCGACGTGTGGACAGACACTCCTCCGGTTCGACATGCGAAATATAAAAAACGAACGGGCGCAAATGAACTGCCCGTGAAGCTATTGGATAGGGTAATAGAAATGTCTACCAATGAGGGGGACCTGGTTCTCGACCCCTTCGGCGGTTCAGGCACCACATTTGTAGTTGCTGAATTGAAGGGGCGGCGTTGGGTTGGGTGTGAGATTGGGCCCTGTGAAGATATTGTTAATCGATTTGATAGTATTCAGGATGATAAAGCTAATCTGGATTCGATTCGCTCCAATTTGAATTACCTGTATACGCCAATCATAAAAAAAGAAAGGGAAGCCCGAGGACTTTGGACTGCGGAATCTGTCGCGAGAAATAATATTGAACCTAAGCCGTATGTGAAGGATGTACCGGAATTCAAGTTGATTTGAAGCGAGGGTTTGGTGGCTGCCTCTGAGCCTTTCACTGCGGGGTCACTGAGAGGTCTTTATGGCCTCCGTTTGCAGCAAGTTGCCAAGACCGCCAATTATAACGATGAGAGATCCAGCAACCCGATTGTACTGAAGATCGTGGTGCTCGTAGCGCGCTCCTACGTGAAATCTGATTGGCTCGCAGGGGCAGCGGGGCCGTTTCTTTCACGTAGGAGCTTGATAATTCACTCGTACAGTTCGGTCTTTCGTCCTCTCTGGCCTCCTCAGATCATCGAAATCGCACGTTCGCCACTCTTCTAAGACATAACATTAGTCACTGGGTGTGGTTACTGGAGCGCTGTAAAACCCCTCACTGTTGCCACCACACAACACGAGAGGCGCCCATGACCAGCATTCCACTCAACCTGACACTCCGCCACGGCGATCTCGAACCGGGGACATTCACCGCACCGGTCCGATTACAGGCGAGATCATCACCCGCAAACCGATGGTCCGCCGCCAGGACCCAAGAGACAAGCAAAGGCCTGCCAGGACAGCGAGTACACCATGCGTACCGCTCAGCGCATTGCCAGGGCAGCTGCACAAAATCTCACTGCAAGGTAATGTTTGGATTCCCCCGCACTGCCACCAATCCAAACCAAGGAGATATTATGTTTTCGTACCACATCCAAGACCTGACCAGCGCTCTTGAGCAGCTTGAATCCCTGCGTAACTCGCTTGACTACATCCGGGCTACCACCGCGCGTTCCGGCCTCGCAGAGACCGTCCGAGATTTTCAAGGAAAGGCTTCCGCACTGCGGGAAGAGCTTGAGGACTCCATTGCTGCCCACTCGGGGAATCTCCTGACACTAATTGCTGAAGAAGTGGAGGCTGCTGAAATTGCTCGCGGGGAAGGTGATGAGGGTGTCGTTTGCACGCTTGGTGAGCTGCGCAGACAAGGCGAGAACAAGGAGCCTATAGCTCTGGATAGAGACCTCCGGGTGTTGCACAAAACCTGGGAAGAGTCGCTCTCCTCCGAAGGTCTGGAAAGCCGTTTAGCCGAGGCAAAGTTTGCAAGCGAATTCGGCCTTCAAGCGGCAGCGGTGTTGACTAAGTATCACGAGGAAATCAAAAAGCGCGCGGAGTCCCATCGCTTCGCTTAGGTCAACGTCCTCGACGTATAGGGGTCAGTCTTCTCGGGCACACTGTTTGCCTTTCCTGCTGCCTAAGATGCTCTCCTCGCTGGAAAACTGTGAGCGCTCGAACGGTAACAATCGAAGAGGCTCGCCCCGGTGCGCGCCCATGTTGGGATCTTGAGTTCATGTCTACCGTAGACATCGTGTCGAACGGCAAGATCATCGTGAGCTAACTGCTGATGGTCTACAGGCCAAGGCTGTGGCGTTTTCGATGACCACCCGCATCGCCCTGATAGCTTAATCGAACAGCACCCCTTAAGCCGACCGTAGAATTAAAAACCCTCACTATGGTTAACGTAAAGCTGGATGTAGTGGTCTAATTTCCCCGGACACCTCGATAGGTGGAAAATGCATCTATCGAGGAGATTTTCATGACCGACAAACGCAGAACATTCGACGACAGCTTCAAGCTGGAAGTCGTGAAGATGATCAAG
>NZ_SISB01000006.1 GCF_004310295.1 Pseudomonas sp. BGI-2
TGGTGGGGCTGGGAGGTGGGGGAGTTTATCAGGAATGAGTCTACCGGGTCAGACAAGTCCCGATGCGATGCATCGGGCGTTGGGGTGAAACAGATGTAAGTCTATTTCAGGACTACACAGTTCACAGGTCATCCAGATCAGGGAAGTAGAGCCTGCCAACAATCCAGGGTTCTACGATATCGTTGCGCATCGTACGCAGAAACGAACCCCATTCTCCGCGATTGTGAGCATCCGAGTCAGTATTCATCTCTGAAGTCGTAGGCATAGATGAGCCAGAAATCATTATCGGCGTCATCAACAAGAGCGGTGCGATAGTACTGGCGATTGATTTTTGCCCAGCGAGTTTGTGTCACTTCTGTACTGGCGAGGTGGATATGATGCATTTCGCTCAGGTCGAGCTTCTCGTCTCTACCAAAAATCGCGGGTAGATCGCCGAATAGTTTGTAGTTGTAGAGCTGTGTGGCGATGGTTTCCCAATGTTTTACTTTTTCAAAGACTGCAGCAATTTTGACTGCCGGCATCCAGGCCTACTTTGTAATAGGAAGCTTGCCAGTGATCACAAATGTATCGAACACGTTTTGCCCATCACGTGCTGCTTCCCGAACATCCAGGAACGTCAGTTCTTTATGAGTGACCTTTCTGCGGGGCTTGTCGGTTTTTTTTTGTGGTGGCCATCGGAGCCTCCGAAGGATGTGTATTCATGCTGACCAGCTTATGTGATTGATGGTGTCCGGGCAAACCGCAAAAGCGGTAGGCGGGGTTACTTTTTCCTGCCAGCTTCCATTCGTCCAGGGCCGAAGGAGTTGCCTTGCGAGCTGGTTCTGTGACGGGCGGTTTTGACTACAGGCCTCGTAAAAGAAGCGCAGCAATGGGTAGGAATACGGACGATTCCTAGTGTCGTGTAGGATGTGAACGTTTGTCTGGTGGAACGCCCATTATTTTGCATCAAAAAGCCGCCATAGCTGAACCAATGCTGTCGCCCAGCCAGGTTTCATAATGTCTGACGAATTCTCAGCCTAGGATAAGGAGCAACGGTCCTATCACCACGCGCCCAACCCCCAGGAACCTGAAAATGATCTCAAACCTTTTGAAAGTCGTGATGATCACCAGCGCTTTGCTGCTAAGCGCCTGCTCAGGCGTCAGCACCAGCACCTGTTTTTCAGAAGGCTGCCAATCGTTCGATGGTCATGGTGCCAACAGAGTTGAACCTTGGCGGGAGTGCGATCGGTAGCAGTTTTAGCGAGTACAGCTCGGGGTTGCTGCACGAAGACTAAGGTGTGACGTAACGGCGGAAGATGTTTCCGCCGGGTCACGTTGTTGCCTAATGCATTGCGAGTGCTGAGTTGGCGACTGCTTCGCAGCCGGACGCAGGCTTCGCCAGCTGCTACAGGGGATTTATGCGCGGCTGCTATTTGGAATCAGGCGTTGCTATCCACTGGCCCAAAACGTTCTGATAGTTGCCGGTCACTTTGGCCAGGTGCAGCCATTGGTCAACATATATCTTCCAGGTCATGTCGTCACGGGGCAGCAGATAGGCCTTCTCACCGTACTGCATAAACTGGCTCGGGTTAACCGCACACAGCCCGGGTTTAAGTTTTTGCTGATACAACGCCTCCGACGCATCGGTAATCATCACGTCAGCCTTCTTATCCAGCAGCTCCTGAAAGATCGTCACGTTGTCGTGAAGGCTCAATTGCGCCTTGGGCAGAAACGCGTGAACAAACGCTTCGTTGGTGCCACCGGCCGGTTCAACCAAACGAACCGAAGGCTGGTTGATTTGTTCGACGGTCTGGTACAGCGCCTGATCTTCGCAGCGCACTAACGGGATCTTGCCGTCGACATCCAGTGTGGTGCTGAAGAAGGCTTTTTTCTGGCGTTCCAGGGTGACCGAGATGCCGCCAACGCCGATGTCGCACTTGCCGGCCAGCATGTCGGGCATCAGGGTTTTCCAGGTGGTCTGCACCCATTCAACTTTGACGCCCAGGCTGTCGGCCAGTGAGCGAGCCATGGCGATGTCGATGCCCGAGTATTCGCCGTCCTCGGCTTTGAAGGTATAGGGTTTGTAATCGCCGGTTGTGCATACGCGCAGTTGGCCTTGCTGGATGACGCTGTCCAGATGCGATGGCTCTGCCTGAGCGGCAAACGACAGAGCGAACAGACCACCGAGCATGATTTTGCTTTTTATGTTTTTCATTGTTATCCGGCTTCCATGATGGACTTGATAGTTCTCGGCGTAGCGTTTAAGGCGCAGCGGCCCCCAACGGAAAATAAACACTAAACACTGTCCCACCCTCCAGGCTCGAACTCACCGAAACATCCCCGCCATGCGCCTTGGCGATTTCCCTGACGATAAACAATCCCAGCCCCACACTGCGCACATCACTGTCCGTCTCCGTGCCACGAGTCATCGGTTCAAACAGCACCGCCATCAACGACTCCGGAATAACCGGTCCGTGGTTTTGCACCGACACAACGGCCTGATCGTCTTTCAGTCGCGAAGAAATGGTAATCGGCTGCTGCAAATCGCCATAAGCCACGCTATTGGCGACCAGGTTGCCAATGATTTGCTGGACCCGATCAGCATCCAGGTGCGCGCTGCCGGTGCCGATGGACTGGTGCAGCAACGTCGCCTCAGGGAACGCTACGCGCAGCTCATCAACGCTGTGGCTGACGAAGGAATGCAAGTCCAGCGACGTAAGAGAAATCCCGATGCCGCGTCCGACTCTGGCCAGCGCGAAGTCCAGCAGGTCGGCGATCATGCGTTGCGCACGTTCCGCCGATTGGCTGATGTGGCCGAGCATCTTGGTTTCTTTGGCGGTGCGTTGTCCTCGGGCGAGGATGTCGGAGGCCATTTTAATTGCGGTCAGCGGGTTTTTCAGGTCGTGGCTGACGATGGCGACCATTTGTTCGGCGAAGGAGGCGCGGCGTTTGGCTTTTTCGTAGGCCAGGTTCAGTTGGGTCTGAGCTTCGAGAAGGGCGGCATCGGCGGCGGTCTTTTTGGTCAACAGGTCCTCAGCGAGTTTTCGGGCGTTGAGCAGTTCGCGCTCGTACTTGTCGCGGTCGGTGGTGCCGAACAGCGCCAGTTCATAAAACGTACCGCTGGCGTGCTCGCGTCTCACGCCGTTGAGCAGCATGGTGACGATCCGTTTGTCCTGGTGAACCAGATCGAGTTTCACCTCGGCCACGGAGCCTTGCATTTGCATCAGCGGCGCCCAGTGGGTTTGATGAAAAATGCGTCCGCCCATGGTCAGCAGGTCTTGAAAGCGCCGGCCGATCAATGCTTGGGCATCGAAGCCGATCCAGTTGCTGAACGTCTGATTGCTGCGCAGGATCGTGCCGTCCTCTTTCGTCACCACTAATCCGCAAGGCGCACCTTCGAATAGCGTCTGCGGGTCGGGCAGTGACGGATCATCGGTCGGCATGAGCGCCCACCCACGGCGACAGGAAGCTGTCCATGGCTTCGGAACAGGCACTCGGCGCACTCATGTGCGGGCAGTGGCCGACGTTGGCCACCAGGCAAAGCGTGCTGTTGGGGAGTGCGGTGTGCAGGTATTCGCCCACGACGATCGGGGCGATAAGGTCGTCGGTGGATTGCAGAATCAGGGTCGGGGTGGTCAGGCCCGCGATGTCTTTGCGGTTGTCCGACATGAACGTTACCCGCGCAAACTGCTTGGCGATCTCGGGTTCGGTGCGGCAGAAACTGTTGGTGAGTTCTTCGCCGAGCGCCGGTTGCCCGGGTGCGCCCATGATCACCGGGGCCATCGTGCTGGACCAGCCGAGGTAGTTGCTGTCGAGGGTGTCGAGCAGTGAGTGGATGTCTTCTAGTTTGAATCCGCCCACGTAGTTGTCGGAATCGATGTAGCAAGGCGAAGGACCAATCATGACGTGGGCGGCGATGTTGCCGGGGGACTGACGATCCGCCAGGACACCAACCATGGCGCTGACGGAGTGACCCACTAGAATCACCGGGCCGCTGGCGAACTGATCGATTATTTCGCCCAGGTCCTGGGCATATCCGGCCAGTGAATTGTATTTTTCTTTTTCGTAGGCATCGAGATCCGACTGCCCTGCACCGACTAGGTCATACAAAACAACGTTGAAACGACCGGTAAAGTTGTCAACGAGATAGCGCCACATGGTTTGATCGCAGCCGAAGCCATGGGAGAAGATCAGCGTTGCCGGACCGTTGCCCATCACTTTTACGTTGTTGCGATGTTGAAGGTCCATGCGTGTCTTCCCGGGCGGGCCAAGTGTGTTTTGGCATCCGAGGGAGTTTAGATAGTCGCGGGCATCAGGTCACGCGTTGCTACATGGAAAGAGGGCGCCCTGATGAGGCGCCCTCTGTTATTTACAGGACAGGTTCACGATGTTCACTTGCGGACAGTCGTTTTCGATGCAGACGCCACGGTGCCGCTGCCACAATTGATATACGAAGAAGACTTCAGCCAACGCTGATCCGGATAGTAAGAAAACAACAGCTGCCCGCCCTTCATCGAATCAATCAGCCGACGAGCAACCGCCGGCCGTACCGCCGGGCAGCCGAGGCTTCTGCCAATCCGCCCATTCGCACGGGCCAGGACCGGACTCACATAAGGCGCGCCATGAATCACGATTGCGCGGTCAAAGGCGTTGTCATTGAAACCCGGCTCCAGGCCTTCCATGCGCAGCGAGTAACCGTTCTGCCCGACATAACTTGACTGTGTGCGATACAAGCCGAGACTGGTAGCGAAGCTTTCGTTTTGGTTGGAGAAGTTGACTGCCATGTTCTCGCCGCTGTTTCGACCGTGAGCCACCAGTTCATGAAACAGCAATTTGCGCTTCTTTAAATCGAACACCCAGAGGCGCTGTTCGGTCGAAGGCAGGGAATAGTCGATGACCGCAAGCCTTTGGGCTGGCGCTTTGCCTTGAGCGATGCTGCATTGCGAGGCGCGAACGGCGAGGTTAATGACGTTGGCGTTAGCCTTCGGAGCCGCTTTGATGAGGGCTGCCGCGAGCGAATCGGCGTAGGCTGACGGTACGGACATTGCAGTCAGTAGCAGGGCCGATAATAGATAGCCAAAACGTAGTAGCGCCATATAGATGTCTCATCATGTTAAGTTCGAGTCTAGCAGTGTGTTGAAAGCCAGGCGTTGAATGCGGGAGATTAGGGATTATTCATGGTGCTTTTAACAAGGTTATTCGTCATAAGCCGCGTATTTTTTATGGGCTTTCTGATCAGCGGCACAGCGCTCGCGGAAACTTCGCCGATTGAGCCGACAACTGCGCCAACCTCCATAATCGAGGCAGCAGCGGACGATAACGTCGGGCAAGCGATTCAGACCTCGCTTGAGCCGCTGAAAACCGCGTTTCCACCGCTGCTCACTGGACCTCGTCATCGGCGAGTGGATGTCAGTCGTCTGGTCATGGATTTTTATACGCGCCGTGACTATCGCGCGGCGTGGACGAATGACAGCGATGTCGCGCAATTGATTGCCAGCCTGAACGCGACTGAGGCCGATGGTCTGACCCCGGCGGATTTTCATATCGATGAATTGATCCGGTCGCAGACTACGATGCAGACAACGCCGGTAACGCCCGAGCAACGGGCGGCTTTTGATTTGGCGACCACGCATACTTTCATCACCGCGCTGCTGCAGTTGCGCCGCGGCAAGGTTGATCCTTCGCGGCTCGACATTCACTGGAACTTTGATTCGAATGGCGTCGATCCACGTGACGACGTCAATGCCTTCTTCGCTGCGCTCGACAATCACGACGTGGCCAAGGCGTTTGCTCAAGCGCCGCCACAAGAAGCGGTGTACGTCGGTTTGCGTCAGGCCCTGGCGCAACTGCGCGGTATCAGGGACCGGGGCGGTTGGCCGAAAGTGGTTGTCGACCATTCACTCAAACCGGGCATGGACGAACCGGCCGTCGCGCAGTTGCGCGCGAGGATGGTCGCGGCAGGTTTTCTCGATCCACGATTGATCCACGGCACGAAGTACGACGGCGCCGTCACCGCAGCGGTGAAAAAGTATCAAAACGAGCAATACCTTGGCGCGGACGGCATGGCAGGGGCGACAACACTGGCGGCATTGAATGTGCCTGTGGATGCGCGAATCGATCAAGTCCGGGTGAATATGGAGCGGGCGCGTTGGCTGCTCTACAAACTCCAGGGCACGTTCGTCATCGTCGATATCGCCGGCTACAAGGTAGCGATGTACCGCGACGGTCTGCCAATCTGGCGATCCCGGGTGCAGGTCGGTAAAACAGCTCGCAATACGCCGATCTTCCAGGCGCAGATTACCTACATCACGTTTAACCCGACCTGGACGGTGCCGCCAACGATCCTTAAGGAAGATATGCTGCCGAAGGTTCAGAGCAATCCCGGCTACCTCGCGGCCAACCGGATACGAGTGCTTGATCGCGAAGGCAATGTGCTCGATCCGTCGACCGTCGACTGGACCAACCCGCGCGGCCTCACATTGCGCCAGGATGCCGGGCCCGACAGCTCGCTGGGTCAAGTGGTGATCCGGTTTCCCAACGACTATGCGATTTACCTGCACGACACGCCGCATCGCGAGTTGTTCGCCAAAACCATCCGCGCGACCAGCTCGGGCTGCATACGGGTGGAGAATCCGCTGCAACTGGTGGAGCTGTTGTTCAACGATCCGGTGCGCTGGAACAGCGATGGCATTCAAAAGCAGTTGGCCAGCGGCAAGACAGAAAACATTCGGCTGCCGGTGAAAGTGCCGGTGTTGTTGGCGTACTGGACCGTGGATTTGGGCAGCGACGGGCGGGTGGCGTTCAAGCCTGATGTGTATGGCTACGATGCGCCGGTATTACGGGCGTTGAACCGGCCGCCGCCGGTGCCAGTGCTGGATTTGCATTCGGCGGTGGGATCGGTGGGATCGGTGGTGGCGGCGGGGCCGGCGCGGCAGTAGGGGAGTGGGCTTGATTTAATCAGTCCGCCCCCTTTCCCGGTTCTGGGTTCAGTCTCTCTAAAGCTCCAGCCCCTCTTGCACCACCGCCAGCAGGTTATGCTCGGTCAACGCAACCGCATCCAGTTGCTGTCCGGCCTGCTCAATCGCCTGCAGCCACCAATGCGTCTCGCCATGCTCGTCCACCGTGCGTAGCAGCGCGAGTTCTTTGCCTTTCGAGTGAATCTCGACACGCCCAGCGCCATCACCGGTGAAGCGCGCAACAGGGTCGAAGGTGATGCTGTGGTCATTGCCTTCGATAAGCAGTTGGTCGATCGCGTAGTCGTAAGTCGCACCCTCTGAATCGCACTCGAAGACATGCGTGGGATTACGCCGCAGAACCAGACCCACCTCGGTCACCGGCAGCAGCCACGCCTTGATCTGCTCATACAACTCGTAGACTTGGCCGGGCCAGCTGTCGATCATCTGATCCGCGCTGGAAGGCTGGGTTTGTTTCAACTTCGCCGCAAGCTCGTCTGCCTTACTCATTTCGATTCCCTGTCGTGATGTAAGAGTAATCGTAGCTCCTTCAACGCCATCCACCTTCATGAAAGCCGACCTGGTGCTGACCAGTCTGGTGGACTGGATTCAGGCCGATGGCTACGGCGCGGCACAAAAACCACGCTTGCAGAAAACCTTCGCCCGGCGGGTGCAGGCGCTGGGTCAACTGCACGGAATATTTCTGTTCGACAAGCAAGGGCGGTGGGTCGTGACCTCGTTCGAGGATTTGAACCGCGGTCCGGGCGTGTCGGATCGGGAGTACTTCAAGTTCCACCAGCAGAACGCGTCCACCCTCGCGCACATCGGGCCGGCGCTTCGCAGTCGGGAGAATGGCGAGTGGATCATTCCGGTATCGAAACGGGTGAACGACAAGAACGGCAATTTCCAGGGCGTGGTGTTGGCCGGAATCAAAATGGCCTACTTCGATCAGTTCTTCAAAAGCTTCAGCATCGATGACAACGGCTCGATGTTTTTGGCGTTGACCGACGGAACGTTGCTGGCGCGAAGGCCGTTTGTGGAATCGCTGATCGGGACGTCCCTGGCCAAGGGCGAAATCTTTCAGAAATACTTGCCCAGCGCGCCCGCCGGCAACGCGATGATCAGCTCGGTGGTCGATGGTGTTGTGCGTTTGTATGGCTACCGTCAGCTCGACGCCTATCCGCTGGTGGTGTCGGCGGCATCGTCCAGGGATTCGATTCTCAAGGAATGGTACGACACCGCGTTCCAATCCAGCGTCATCGTTGCCCTGGTGGTGTTGGGTGTGGGGCTGTTTGGTTGGGTGTTCGTTCGCCAGGTGCGCGTCGGCGTGCGGGTCGAGGCCGATTTGCGCAAGGCCAAGGAAGCACTGAAGCTGATCGCGACTCACGACAGCCTGACGGGCCTGGCCAATCGTCGGCTGTTCGAGCAGGCGCTGGACATCGAGTTTGGCCGAGGCGCCCGGCAGTCCAGTTCGCTGAGCCTGATCATGCTCGATATCGATTTTTTCAAACGCTACAACGATGCTTACGGCCACGTGGCGGGGGATCATTGCCTGGCGGAAGTGGCGCGTGCGGTCAAGGGTTGCTGCCACCGCAAAGCCGATCTGGCGGTGCGTTATGGCGGTGAGGAATTTGCGGTGTTGCTGCCCGACACCGACCTTCACGTTGCAATGGTGATTGCCGAGCAGATCCGCCGCAGCGTCATGGACAAGAACATCACCCACAGCGGTTCACCCACGGGTTACGTGACGGTCAGCCTTGGCTGTTACGCGTTTGTGCCGACCGGCCGCGACAGCATCGAAGTGTTCATCGAGCGAGCGGATGCGGCGTTGTATCAAGCCAAGCATTCGGGGCGAAACCGTGCGGCGGTGTTGTCGATCGAAGGCGGCGTGGAGGCGCTGATGCGCTCCGACCGTTGAGGTATTTCGTGCCGTTGTTTCAGACCTGTAACACTCGCACGTCCGTCTGTCTCCCTGTCAGTTCCGTCTGTTTTGATCGTCTAGAGTTCCGGTAGCTCTGTCGAACCCGCCAGATCTCCCCACAGCACGGACGATCGCCAAAATGTTGATACCTCAAGCATTGACAGTCGTTGCTCTAACCCTTGCAGTTACCGTTGTTTTGCCGCTGGACAGCCAGGCTCAATCGAAAGTCATATCGCAGGAAGCCAACGCCTTTGTGACTGTGCCGCAGTACCCGTCTGAAGATTTCAAAGCCGTGGTGCAGTCGAACGTCGACACGTTGTATTCCATCGCCTGGCTCGATTTGACCAAAGAGCCGCAGGTGATTACCGCGCCGGACACCGCCGGGCGTCTGTACGTGTTGCCAATGCTCGACATGTGGAGCGATGTGTTTGCCTCGCCCGGTGGATATGCGACGGGCACACAGTCCAGTGAGTTTGTGGTGACGCCACCGGGATGGACCGGAACGGTGCCGGCAGGGCTGAATCATTTGCCGGCGCCCACGCCCTTCGTCTGGGTCGTCGGTCGCACCGACGTCAGCGGGGCGGTGGACTATGCGATGGTGAACAGGATTCAGGCGGGCTACACCGTGACGCCGTTGTCGCAGATCGACAAAAGAACCGAGCAGGTCGACCCGGAGATTGCAATCCGCGCTCGTGTGGTCACGGCGGGTCGATGAACGCTGACACCCTGGCGGTCCGTGGCAACTACGTTAAGAACACTGAGTAGAAAGCAGCCGACGATTTCCCGTCATTGGTTGCTTCTGCGTGTCCAGCTGCCGGTCCCGCCTCCTGCACCGCCGGTGCCCCCACCGGCAGCGCCCGTGCCACCGCCCGCACCCGAGCCGCTGGCACCGGCATTTCCACCATTGCCCTCTCTCGATGAGCCATATCCGCCTTTGCCCCGGTCTGGGTTATATCGACCTGAGGGTTGGTCCGTATCGTTGTTGGGCGCCATGATTGAGCCGCGGCTAGACCAGGACCGGGTCTCGGTCGCGTCAGCGTTATCGCCGGAGGCTGCGTAAGCGGCTCCTGTTGCTGCGGTCAGCAAACCTATCAACAACTGCGAGGTGAGCTTGATGTTCATCAGTGCACGTCTCCAAAGATGAGTCGTTACCTGCTGATGGTGTGACGGGGAGGGCGGTGGGTGTTGGCGGGATGACGAATGGTTGATGGTGAGTTGGTCTCGGGGTTGGTGGGCCGATCACAGAATGTGTGTGCAACATCCATCATTGTGGGAGCGGGCTTGCTCGCGATATAGGTAGTCCAGCCGGCTCAATGTGACAGGGCCAATGTCATCGCGAGCAAGCTCGCTCCCACAGTAGTTCGGGGTGTCAGCGAAGTCTGTATTCAGTCAGTTTTTTCTCAAGATTCTCCCGCACCAACGGCCACTCCTCATCGATGATGCTGAACCGCACGCAGTCCAGTACGTCGAAGGCGTAACGCAACATCAGGTATTTGGCCTCGGTGTTGACGAACGTTTTCTGCCAGCGTGCAGAGATCCAGCTGCTGCCCGATTTCAAGCTTGCGGTTGAGGCGGTCGATTTTCCAGAAGCGTGTCGAACCAATGACCTCGCCGGTGTCCTTGAGCACGATCACGAAGGGCAGGACCGTTCCCGCATCGCGACCGTCGAGGGCTTTCTTCAAGTAGCTATCGAGAGGGCACGACGGTGACCGTCAGGTTCCACAATTCGCCATCCCGCGCGGCGTTGACCAGCGCATCGGTATCGCTGGTTTGCAGGGCGCGCAGGGTAATTCGTTGACCTTCCAGAGTGTCCATGAGCGAGGCGTTCTCGGCAAACAAAGTTTCGCGGGTGATGCGCGCCATTACAGGGTAGCGGCTGTCGATTGGCAATAGTCGTGGCGCGATGACGGACCATGGCTGCTATGGTCAATGGACGCTTGCCTGTGATGCACCCGATCAGGCAATCGATTACAGGATCCCATGCATGGAATTGAGCGCCACGACCACCGCCGCCCCCGGGCGCCATACGCCGATCACACGGAACCTGATCTGGTCCGTCGGACTGGTATTCGTACTGGGGGTGCTGATCGCCCTGGTTGCCTTGTTCAACATTGCCGGCCGGCTCGATGCCCAGGACCTGGCAAAGACCACGTTCTACACCCAGCGCGCGCTGGAAAACCGCATCAGTGCTTCGAAAAACTACGTCGCCAGTTATGCAACCTGGACGACCGCCTACGACCGTCTCAACGGTGAAGTCGATGTGCAGTGGGCTTATGTCGAGCAGAACATGGGTAAAACCTTGTACACCATGGATCACTACGACAGTGTGTTGGTGGTCGATCACCAGCGAACCAAATACGCCACGGTGCGTGGCCTTCAGGTGCAGGATGATGCGGCGGCCCGTCTTTCGATATCGATGGCGGCATTGATCAAGGAGGTTCAGGGGCAAGAAAGCCTGCTCGTCCCCGTCAGCCGCTTCACGCTGTTTGAGGGCCAGCCCGCACTACTGACGGCTGCGGCGATCGTGCCGAATGACGAAAGACCTGCGGTCGATCCCCAAAGCACTTCGATGCTGGTGTTCGTCGATCAATTGAGTCCGGAAAAGCTCAGTGCCTTGAGTGCCGACTACGGTTTGCATGACTTGAGCCTCGCGCCTGACAATAAACTCGCGCCAGGTCAGCCCGTGGTGGCACTCACGGGCACCGGTTACAGCCTGGTCTCGCGGCTCGAACAGCCAGGCCATCAGCTTCTTTGGTCACTGCTGCCGCCACTGGGCGGCGCGTTGTTGATTCTGGCGTTGTTGACGGCTTACTTCTTCCGATATGTGTTGCGATCGTCGGGGCACGTGGATGCCAGTTACATCAACCTGGATTTATCGAACCAGGCGCTGGAGGCCAGCGAAGAGCGTTTTCGTGCCGTGGCCGAGGCCGCTTCCGACTGGATCTGGGAAATCGACGACAAGCATCGCATCACGTATCTGTCGGGGCGCTTCGGCGCCGTCACCGGTTTTTCCGATCAGCAATGGCTGGGGCAGGACATCGAGCAACTGCTGTATTGCGACACCACGCCGTTGTCACTGTGGCTGAACAGGCTCGACGAAGAGCACAGCGTCAGTCACCTGCGTTGTTCCTATCGCGACCAGTCGGGGCAGCAACGTGTCTGCCGGGTTTCGGCACGACCGATCCATAGCAAGGGCGCGGTGCTGGGTTATCGCGGAACGGCCAGTGACATCACCGATGAAGTCGCCGCCCATGCACAGATCCAGCATCTATCTTTGCACGACGCGCTGACCGGCCTGCCCAATCGCAACAAACTGGCGCGTTACCTCGAAGACGCTTTGGTGCTGAAAGAACATTCAGCGCCGCTGACGTTGTTGATGATCGACCTGGATAACTTCAAGCCGATCAATGACTCCCTCGGCCACCCGGCCGGCGATGCTGTGTTGCTGGAAGTGGCCACCCGTTTGCGTGAATGCACGCGGGACATCGATCTGGTCGCGCGACTGGGCGGCGACGAGTTTGTGCTGGTGCTCAATGGCATGGACATCCACACGGAAATCGACCGGATTTGCGAACGTATTCTCGAAAGCCTGCACCGGCCGATCCACTATGATCATCACACGTTGCACATCGGCGCGAGCATCGGCATCGCCTTGAGTCGGCGTCAGGGGCACATGCCGGAGGAACTGATCCGGTGTGCCGACATCGCGCTGTATCAGGCCAAATCCGATGGCAAGAAGACCTGGTGCTATTTTGCGCCACACATGAACGATCAGATCCAGCATCGCCGCAAATTGGAAAACGACCTGCGCCAGGCGATCAAGAACAACGAGTTCGTGATGCACTATCAGCCGCGTTATCACGTCGATGGCAAGCAGATCGTCTCGGTCGAGGCGTTGCTGCGCTGGCAGCATCCGGTGCAGGGATTGCTAAGCCCCGACTCGTTTATTCCGTTGGCCGAGCAGACCGACCTGATCGTGCCATTGGGGCGTTGGGTTTTACGTGAAGCTTGCGAGACGGCCCTGACCTGGCCGGGTGAGCTGATGGTGTCGGTCAACCTGTCGCCCGTGCAGTTCGTACGCAGTGACGTGGTGGAGGATGTCAGGGAAGCGTTGATCCACACCCGTTTGCCGGCCAGTCGACTGGAGCTGGAGATCACCGAAAACGTGATGCTCAACGACGTCGACGGCGCTCTCGCGACCATGAACGCACTGAAGGAGCTGGGTGTGCGGCTGAACATGGACGACTTTGGCACCGGTTATTCATCACTGGGTTACCTGCGCACGTATCCGTTCGACGGGATCAAGATCGACAAGCGTTTCATCTCGTCCATGAGCGGTGCAGGTAACGACCGCGCGGTGGTGCAGGCGATCATCAACCTGGGCAAGGCCATGGGCCTGACCGTCACCGCAGAAGGCGTCGAGACGCTGGAGCAACTGGACTTCCTGATCTCTGACGAGTGCCATGAAGTGCAGGGTTTCTACCTCAGCCGGCCGATGGAAAATCAGGCGCTGTTGCCGTTGCTCAAGGCATCGCATGACGAGCATCCGGTGTAATGGGGGGACCTTTAGTCGCCTGTTTCGTTTGTCGTGGCAACTGCCATCACGCACCTCGGTCACAACTGGATACCGTCCATCCGTTGCGAGCCTCGGCCCATGAAAAATCTGAAAATCGCCACCTTCAACGTCAACGGCATGCGTGCCCGACTGCCGAATCTGCTGGCCTGGCTTGAGCGAGAAAAACCCGACATCGCCTGTTTGCAGGAGCTCAAGTCGGTGGACAGCGCGTTCCCGGCCTCCGAGCTTGAGGCCGTTGGCTACGGCGCAATCTGGCAAGGTCAGTCGTCGTGGAACGGGGTGGCGATTCTGGCGCGTGATGCGCAACCGTTAGAGAGCCGGCGCGGCTTGCCAGGAGATGATGCCGACACCCATAGCCGCTACCTGGAAGCCGCGGTACACGGGATTCTGGTGGGTTGCCTGTATTTGCCCAACGGCAATCCGCAACCCGGGCCGAAGTTCGATTACAAACTGGCATGGTTCGAGCGGCTGATCGCCTATGCCAAGGACCTGCAAGGCAGCGAGCATCCGGTGGTGCTGGCCGGCGACTACAACGTGGTGCCCGCCGACCTGGACATTTACAACCCGCGCTCTTGGCTCAAGGACGCCTTGTTGCAACCGGAAAGTCGCGAGTGTTACCAGCGCTTGCTGGATCAGGGGTGGACCGATTCCCTGCGCCATTTATACCCGGAGGATCGGCTCTACACCTTCTGGGATTATTTCAGGCAGCACTGGCAGAAAAACTCGGGGTTGCGCATCGATCATCTGTTGCTCAACTCAGGCCTGAATCCTTATCTGCATGAGGCCGGGGTCGATGCCTGGGTTCGCAACGAACCGCACGCCAGCGATCACGCGCCGACGTGGATTCGCTTGAGTTCGCGCAAACGGCGTTGATGTTCAGAGGGAGTGCGATTGGCTAAATCAATTGTCAGTCGAACCGCTTTATCCCTTATACATGGCGCCCATCGGCGGAGAGATCCGCGGCCCCATGCAAAAGGACCGAGCAATGAGCGAGCCACGCCTGACGAACCGTGCGTTATACCTGCAACGCCTGGGTTTCGACGCGCCCCCGGCGCCGACCCTGGACACCCTGCGCCAACTTCAGCTACGCCACACCGGGGCCTTCCCGTTCGAAAACCTCACCACGCTGTCCGGCGAGCCGGTACTCATCGACCTGCCATCCATCGAACAGAAAATTCTGCACGAGGGGCGCGGCGGTTATTGCTACGAACTCAACTGCGCGTTTCTGGCCTTGCTCCAGGAGCTGGGCTTCGACGCGCGCGGCATCACCGGCCGAGTGGTCATGGGCCAGCCCGAAGGCGCATGGACTGCCCGCACGCACCGCTTGAGCCAGGTCACTCTGGATGGCGTGCGCTACATCACCGACGTCGGCTTCGGCGGCATGGTGCCCACCGCACCGCTCATGCTCGACACCGATGCTGCACAGCTCACGCCCCACGAGCCCTATCGCATAGAGCGCCATGAAGACGGCTACACCCTGCGCGCCAACGTCGGCGGCGAGTGGCGGCCGATGTACATCTTCGACCTGCTACGCCAGGAAGACATCGATTACGCCGTCGGCAACTGGTACGTCTCGACCTATCCCGAATCGTCTTTTGCTAAACAACTGATGGTCGCGCGCACCGGGGATGGCTGGAGGCGTACGTTGAACAACGGCAGTTTTGCGATTCATCGGGTGGGTGCCGAAAGCGAACGACGGCAAGTGACCGATGTGGAGGAATTGATTGGGGTGCTGGAGGAAGAGTTCGGGATACGGGTGCCGGAGCATGCGGGGTTGAAGCGAGTGCTTGAGCAGTTAATTCAGGCGACATAGCCGCCACCCAGAAAGGGCAGAGCGAATACATCTGCCCTTTTCCTTTGAATTGATACCAGGCCTTGTACGCCATCGGGTACTGCACTGTTTTTGAACCGCGACAAACTCAAGGCTCAATTACTCGGTGGATTTCGCTCAAGACTTCTGACAATTTTTTCTCCAGGCTCTTCAGTTCAGATGCTGTTACTCCTGCTTTGAAATGTCCGGCATTCGCAACTGCGGCGTACTGATCGTGCCCGGCAGTTTTTTCTCTGTTGCTGAGCAACGTCTGGCGCAAGGTGTTATTGATCACCGTCTGATAGCCATATCCCTCGCCCTCAGCCAAGGCACGTGCCGCTTCGATGACGACGTCATCAAGCATGATCGTAATTCGGGTTTTACCCTTGCTGGAGGCAACCGCTCCACGCTTGGCATTGCTGAAGTCGTATTCGTCTTTCACCGGTCAATCCTCCATATAGCGGCGACGCTCGTTTTTGTTAGCGATGCGCGCGGAAATGATTCGAACGAAATTCGGATCGCGATAGGTGTACGCAACGACCAGCAAACGAGCCTTGGCATCCATTCCCATGACGATCCACCGCTGTTCATCGTGATGGTTGTCCTGAATCGTCAGTGCTCGTTCGTCATAAAACACTTGTTCTGTTTCAGCGAGGCTGATGCCGCGGTGCTTTAATTTGTTGGCTGCGTTTTTTGCCTTGTGATACTGAATTTCGAATGACTTCATTATGCATACTTTATATGTATAAGCGAGAGGCGTCCGTGCCGGCGGTCGCTTGGAATGCAAAAGACTAGCGGGCAGGGGAGAAGGCGAACGCCAGATGTGTTTCAGGATTTTTTGGATGGGAAACCGCGCAGCCAAAGGGCAGCATGGACACATGTCCATAATCTGACTGGTGAGTTGTATACAACTCTATAGACATTTGTCCTGAGTCTTGCATACAGTGTGCGCATAACAAAAAACCAGGGAACCCCCCAACCATGAAAACGCCCCATGTTTCACACCAACGGCCTGAGGACGAAAACCTCGGGGTCGGCGCGAATATGGCTTACGGCCTGCAACATGTTCTGACCATGTACGGTGGCATCGTCGCGGTGCCTTTGATCATCGGCCAGGCGGCCGGGCTCTCGCCGGCGGACATCGGTTTGTTGATTGCTGCTTCATTGTTTGCGGGGGGCTTGGCGACATTACTGCAAACCCTCGGTTTACCGTTTTTCGGGTGTCAGTTACCGCTGGTACAGGGTGTGTCGTTCTCGGGTGTTGCGACGATGGTGGCGATTGTCAGCAGCGGCGGGGAGGGCGGCTTTCAGTCGATTCTCGGGGCGGTGATCGCCGCGTCGTTGATCGGGTTACTGATCACACCGGTATTCTCGCGAATCACCAAGTTCTTCCCGCCGCTGGTGACGGGCATTGTGATCACCACCATCGGTCTGACGCTGATGCCAGTGGCCGCACGCTGGGCCATGGGCGGCAACAGCCATGCCCCGGACTTCGGCAGCATGGCGAACATCGGTCTGGCGGCAGTGACGCTGGTGCTGGTCCTTCTGTTGAGCAAGATCGGCAGCGCGACCATCTCTCGTTTGTCGATCCTGTTGGCGATGGTCATCGGCACGATCATCGCGGTGTTCCTCGGCATGGCGGATTTCTCGTCGGTCACGCAAGGCCCGATGTTCGGCTTCCCGACACCGTTCCACTTCGGCATGCCGACGTTCCACTTCGCCGCGATCCTGTCGATGTGCATCGTGGTCATGGTGACCCTGGTGGAAACCTCGGCGGACATCCTCGCCGTCGGTGAAATCATCGACACCAAGGTTGACTCCAAACGCCTGGGCAACGGCCTGCGTGCTGACATGCTGTCGAGCATGATCGCGCCGATCTTCGGCTCCTTTACCCAAAGCGCCTTCGCCCAGAACGTCGGGCTGGTGGCGGTGACCGGCATCAAGAGTCGCTTCGTGGTCGCCACCGGCGGCTTGTTCCTGGTGATCCTCGGTCTGCTGCCGTTCATGGGCCGGGTCATCGCCGCCGTACCAACCTCGGTGCTCGGCGGCGCCGGCATCGTGCTGTTCGGCACCGTGGCGGCCAGTGGCATTCGCACACTGTCCAAGGTTGATTACCGCAACAATGTCAACCTGATCATCGTCGCCACCTCCATCGGCTTCGGCATGATCCCGATCGCCGCGCCGAATTTCTACGACCACTTCCCGAGCTGGTTCGCCACGATCTTCCACTCGGGCATCAGTTCCTCGGCGATCATGGCCATCGTGCTCAACCTGACCTTCAACCACCTCACCGCCGGTAACTCGGATCAACAATCGGTGTTTGCAGCCGGTACTGAACGGGTTCTGCGTTACCAGGACCTGGCAGCGTTGCGTGAAGGGGATTACTTCAGCGAAGGCAAACTGCGTGACTGCGACGGGAATGAGATCCCGGTGGAGGAAGCGGCCCATGATTCGAGCGAACATCGAGCGGTTCACGCTAAAAGCAGTGAGCATGTCTGACAGGCGCACGGGTTAAAGAAGGCCGATCTGTTGTTTAGACAGATCGGCCTTTTGATTTTCCGTCGGCCACAAAAAAGCCCCTGAACCTTTCGATTCAGGGGCTTTTCGATTTTTGCTGTCTGGCTCCACGACCTGGACTCGAACCAGGGACCCAGTGATTAACAGTCACTTGCTCTACCAACTGAGCTATCGCGGAATGGCGTGTATGTTACTGATTCAAAAAGAGAAGTCAAGTGTCTGTTAACTACTTGATGGATTCATGGAGACGGACGGTGGTTTATCGGCCATGGGCGGTTACCAGAATCGCCCCAGAGGTCTACCATGGCCGCCCGGAAGTGGTTACACGCGCTGCCGGCCATTCGCCGAAAAGGTACGTGCCATGAATCACCCAATCCTCACCCTTCAAAACAATGGGGTGTTCGCATGAGCATCGCTCAAATCAGCCTGCCCAAAGGTGTCGGCCCGCACGCCGAGAAGCTGTTCGACGCAATCACTCAGGCCAGCACCGCTGACGATTTGAATCGCGCGGGCGGCAAGGCTGAAGGCTTCGTCCTCGGTCTGGAAAGCGCCAAAGCGATCAAGAGTCAGGTGGCTGAATCGCTCTACGTCGCCTATGACGACGCCGCCACTCAGCGTGCCACCGAACTGGCTTAACCGCCGAACGTGACCGTGGCGAGCATCAGTTTGGCGTACAGCATCGTGGCGGCCAGTTGCACCAGCCACAAGGCCAGGCCGCCGAGAAATACGCCAGCGGCCACTTGCAGCACCAGGTTGTTAGCGCGTTTGGCCGGGGTGCGAGGGGCGAAATCATTCAAGTCGTCCAAGTCATCGCGCTCAGCGCGCAGGTCATCGTTTTTCATGTGGGCTCTCTTCAGAATTCTCAGGTGTACACATAATCTGTAGGAGCGAGGCTTGCCCGCGAAGGCGTCCTCTCTGACGCTCAAAGCTTCGCGGGCAAGTCGGATCGCCGCCCGCTCGCTCCTACAGGTGCATCGTTGTGTGGAGTTTAGAGGGCGCCGATAGCGCTTTGACACTTATCTGCGACAAATAAAAAACGGGAAGCCCTGAGGCTTCCCGTTTTTCGTACCGCACGGGACTCAGATCACCGCAACGATGGCCTTGGTCACCGCATCGATGTTGCTCTGGTTCAACGCCGCCACGCAGATGCGGCCGGTGTCCAGGGCGTAGATGCCGAACTCGGTGCGCAAGCGGGTGACTTGCTCAACGGTCAGGCCGGAGTAGGAGAACATGCCGCGCTGACGACCGACGAAGCTGAAATCGCGTTGTGGTGCGTTTTTCGCCAGCAGGTCGACCATCTGAGTGCGCATGCCGCGAATCCGCAGGCGCATTTCCGCCAGTTCTTCTTCCCACTGAGTGCGCAGCTCCGGGCTGTTCAGCACAGCAGCAACGATGCTTGCACCGTGGGTCGGCGGGTTGGAGTAGTTGGTGCGGATCACGCGCTTGACTTGCGACAGCACGCGCGCGCTTTCTTCTTTCGATTCGCTGACGATCGACAGGGCGCCAACGCGCTCGCCGTACAGCGAGAAGGATTTGGAGAACGAGCTGGAGACGAAGAAGGTCAGGCCCGACTCAGCGAACAGGCGTACGGCCGCGGCGTCTTCGTCGATGCCATCGCCAAAGCCCTGGTAGGCCATGTCGAGGAAAGGTACGTGACCTTTGGCCTTCACCACGTCCAGCACGTTTTTCCAGTCCGCAGGGCTGAGGTCCACGCCGGTCGGGTTGTGGCAGCACGCGTGCAGCACAACGATCGAGCCGGACGGCAGGGCGTTCAGGTCTTCGAGCAGGCCGGCACGGTTAACGTCGTGGGTCGCGGCATCGTAGTAACGGTAGTTCTGCACCGGGAAACCCGCGGTTTCGAACAGGGCGCGGTGGTTTTCCCAGCTCGGGTCGCTGATCGCCACGATGGCGTTCGGCAGCAGTTGCTTGAGGAAGTCGGCGCCGATTTTCAGTGCGCCGGTGCCGCCAACGGCCTGGGTGGTGATGACGCGGCCAGCGGCGATCAATGGCGAGTCATTGCCGAACAGCAGTTTCTGCACAGCCTGGTCGTAGGCGGCAATGCCATCGATCGGCAAGTAGCCACGGGACGCGTGTTGAGCGACGCGAATCGTCTCGGCTTCGACAACGGCGCGCAGGAGTGGAATTCGCCCCTCCTCGTTGCAGTAAACACCGACCCCCAGGTTGACCTTGGTGGTACGTGGATCGGCGTTGAATGCTTCGTTGAGGCCCAGGATTGGATCGCGTGGTGCCATTTCGACAGCGGAGAACAGGCTCATTTTTGCGGCGGCTCTGAATGGAGTGTGGAGGGACGTGTCGCGCTCCAGCCGAATGCACTAGAGCGGTGCACAAACGGGGAGCTAGTATAGAGGCCATCTGCGATTGATGGCGACAGACGATTCGGCTTTTAGGTTAAGTTTTTTCGATTATTTTTCGACCGTTAGTCGAATGTCGGCATCAAAGACTTCAAGGGATGTAGGACGTTTGCCTTGAAAGCGCGGGCAATCGGCACCACATTGAGCACAATCCAGTTTTTTCCTCGGGCGACGTGAGTCGTTTGCGGCCTTTCTCGTTGCTGCCGGTTTGACCGCGCTGGCGCGATACCCTGCTTCGAGAATCGAGAGGTATGCATGTCTGAATTCCAGCTAGTCACCCGCTTCCAGCCCGCCGGCGATCAACCGGAAGCCATCCGCCTGATGGTCGAGGGCATCGAAGCCGGCCTGGCGCACCAGACGTTGCTCGGTGTGACCGGCTCTGGCAAGACCTTCAGCATCGCCAACGTGATCGCCCAGGTGCAACGTCCAACCCTGGTGCTGGCGCCAAACAAGACCCTGGCCGCGCAGTTGTACGGTGAGTTCAAGGCGTTCTTCCCGAACAACGCCGTCGAGTACTTCGTTTCCTACTACGACTACTACCAGCCCGAAGCTTATGTGCCGTCTTCGGACACCTTCATCGAGAAGGACGCCTCGATCAACGACCACATTGAGCAGATGCGGCTGTCCGCGACCAAAGCGCTGCTGGAGCGCAAAGATGCGATCATCGTCACCACGGTGTCGTGCATCTACGGTCTGGGCAGTCCGGAAACCTATTTGAAGATGGTTCTGCACGTGGATCGCGGTGACAAGCTCGATCAGCGCGCGTTGCTGCGCCGCCTGGCAGACCTGCAATACACCCGCAACGACATGGATTTTGCCCGGGCAACGTTCCGGGTGCGCGGCGATGTGATCGATATCCATCCGGCGGAATCCGACTTTGAAGCAATCCGCATCGAACTCTTCGACGATGAAGTCGAGAAGATTTCCGCGTTCGATCCGTTGACCGGCGAAGTGACCCGTCAGTTGCCGCGCTTCACCTTCTATCCGAAAAGCCACTACGTGACGCCACGGGAAACCCTGCTGGGCGCCGTCGAAGGGATCAAGGTCGAATTGCAGGAGCGCCTGGATTACCTGCGTTCCAACAATAAACTCGTTGAAGCCCAGCGCCTGGAGCAGCGCACCCGTTTCGACCTGGAGATGATCCTCGAACTGGGTTACTGCAACGGCATCGAAAACTACTCGCGCTATCTGTCGGGTCGTGATTCCGGGCAGGCACCGCCGACTTTGTTTGATTACCTGCCGGCCGATGCCTTGCTGGTGATCGACGAGTCCCACGTCAGCGTGCCGCAGGTCGGCGCCATGTATAAGGGCGACCGGTCCCGTAAAGAGACGCTTGTGGAATACGGCTTCCGCCTGCCGTCAGCGCTGGATAACCGACCGATGCGTTTCGACGAGTTCGAAAACATCAGCCCGCAGACGATCTTTGTTTCGGCCACGCCGGGCAATTACGAGGCGGAACACGCCGGTCGAGTGGTCGAGCAACTGGTGCGTCCGACTGGCCTGGTGGACCCTCAAATTGAAATCCGCCCGGCGCTGACCCAGGTCGACGATCTGCTTTCGGAAATCGGCAAGCGCGTGGCGCTGGAGGAGCGGGTGCTGGTCACGACCCTGACCAAACGCATGTCCGAAGACTTGACCGATTACCTGGCTGACCACGGCGTGCGCGTGCGTTACCTGCACTCGGACATCGACACGGTCGAGCGGGTGGAAATCATCCGCGATTTGCGTCTGGGCACCTTCGATGTGTTGGTGGGGATCAACCTGCTGCGCGAAGGCCTGGACATGCCGGAAGTCTCGCTGGTGGCGATCCTGGATGCGGACAAGGAAGGATTCCTGCGGTCCGAGCGTTCGCTGATCCAGACCATTGGCCGTGCGGCACGTAACCTCAATGGTCGGGCGATTCTCTACGCGGATCGCATCACCGGTTCCATGGAGCGGGCGATTGGCGAAACCGAGCGTCGTCGCGACAAGCAGATTGCGTTCAACCTGGCCAACGGCATCACGCCCAAAGGGGTGTTCAAGGATGTGGCCGACATCATGGAAGGCGCCACCGTGCCCGGTTCGCGCAGCAAGAAGCGCAAAGGCATGGCCAAGGCCGCTGAAGAAAGCGCCAAGTACGAAGCCGAATTGCGATCGCCGGGGGAAGTCGCCAGGCGTATCAAGGCGCTGGAAGAGAAGATGTACCAGCTCGCCCGCGACCTGGAATTCGAAGCCGCGGCGCAGATGCGTGACGAAATTACCAAGTTGCGGGAGCGGTTGATTACTGTCTGAGATTTGCATGGGCTATATGGGCCTCTTCGCGAGCAAGCCCCACATTAGATCAAGGTGTCCGGGCGGACACGGTCAAATGTGGGAGCGGGCTTGCCTGCGAAGGCGTCCGACAAAACACCACAATTTTCAGCTAGTGCGCTTCCCCAGTCTTCAACCCCGCCGGCAACGTCTTGGTCAACAACACCTGTCCTGCACCAGCACCTGATCGATGCGCGCGCCAATTGGCTCGAGACACGGGTGATCTCGCCTTGGACATAGGCGTTGTCGGTGCTTTCATAAAACCGTCCCTTGAAGAACCTTTGGGCAAAAAAGCCCCCGGCAATCAGCAGGACGATCAACAGGAAAATAAACAGGCGACGCTTGAGTTGGGCAGGCATGGGGCAGACTGTAGGCGAGAAATTGTAAGGAAAGTTATCAGCAGGTGAATCTGACATACAGTCGGTAGTGGGTAAATGTCATCGGCTGATAGTCCATCATTCATCGCGGTTCAGGCCCGTTGTAGACGCAACCTTGGCTTAAATGCCCTGCTGACTGGAGCCGGGCGGCTGTCGCCTGTTACCATTCGCCCTTTGTTTTATCTTCATTTCGAGACTTGCCATGACCACCGTCCGCACGCGCATCGCGCCATCGCCTACCGGGGACCCCCACGTAGGTACCGCTTACATCGCTTTGTTCAACTACTGCTTTGCCAAGCAGCATGGCGGTGAGTTCATCCTGCGCATCGAAGATACCGACCAATTGCGCTCGACCCGCGAGTCCGAACAGCAGATTTTCGATGCCCTGCGCTGGTTGGGTATCGACTGGAGCGAAGGCCCGGACGTTGGTGGCCCGCACGGCCCGTACCGTCAAAGCGAGCGCGGCGACATCTATCAGAAATACTGCCGGCAGCTGGTCGAAATGGGCCACGCCTTCCCGTGCTTCTGCACCGCCGAAGAACTGGACCAGATGCGCGCCGAGCAAATGGCCCGTGGCGAAACCCCGCGTTACGACGGCCGTGCGCTGTTGCTGTCCAAGGAAGAAGTCGCTTCCCGACTGGCCGCCGGCGAGCCACACGTGATCCGCATGAAAGTGCCGAGCGAAGGCGTTTGCGTGGTGCCGGACATGCTGCGTGGCGATGTCGAGATCCCGTGGGATCGCATGGACATGCAAGTGTTGATGAAGACCGACGGCCTGCCGACGTACTTCCTGGCCAACGTGGTCGACGACCACCTGATGGGCATCACCCACGTGCTGCGCGGTGAAGAGTGGCTGCCATCGGCGCCGAAACTGATCCTGCTTTATGAGTACTTCGGCTGGGAACAACCGGAGTTGTGCTACATGCCGCTGTTGCGTAACCCGGACAAGAGCAAGCTGTCCAAGCGCAAGAACCCGACCTCGGTGACGTTCTACGAGCGCATGGGCTTCATGCCGGAAGCGATGCTCAACTACCTCGGCCGCATGGGCTGGTCGATGCCGGACGAGCGCGAGAAGTTCTCGCTGCAGGAAATGGTCGACCACTTCGACCTGAGCCGCGTCTCCCTCGGCGGGCCGATTTTCGACATCGAGAAACTGTCGTGGCTCAACGGCCAATGGCTGCGTGATCTGCCGGTGGAAGAGTTCGCTTCGCGCCTGCAAACCTGGGCACTCAACCCTGAATACATGATGAAGATCGCGCCGCACGTGCAGGGCCGCGTCGAAACTTTTAGCCAGGTTGCACCGCTGGCCGGTTTCTTCTTCGCCGGTGGCGTGAACCCGGATGCCAAGCTGTTCGAATCGAAGAAGCTTTCGGGCGATCAGGTGCGTCAGCTGATGCAACTGATTCTGTGGAAGCTGGAAAGCCTGCGTCAGTGGGAGAAAGACAGCATCACTGCGACGATTCAGGCGGTGGTCGAATCCCTCGAGCTGAAGCTGCGTGATGCCATGCCGCTGATGTTCGCCGCGATCACGGGCCAGGCCAGCTCGGTATCGGTGCTTGATGCGATGGAAATCCTCGGCCCGGACTTGACCCGTTTCCGTCTGCGCCAGGCCATCGATCTGTTGGGCGGCGTGTCGAAGAAGGAAAACAAGGAGTGGGAAAAACTTCTGGGCAACATCGCCTGATCACCACGGTTCTGTAGGAGCGTTGCTTGCTCGCGAAGAACGATGATGCGGTGTGTCAGACACACCGAGGTGTCTCATTCGCCGGCAAGCCTGGCTCCTACAGATGTAGGTATACCCCGGATTTATGGGGGGAGGGCGGTAAGTGATTGTTATGGCGACAAAAAATTTTGGAAATTGTTAAAAATAAGTTTGACAGCTTTCCGAAGCGCCATTAAGATTCGCCCCGTCCTCAGCGATGAGGGGCTATAGCTCAGCTGGGAGAGCGCTTGCATGGCATGCAAGAGGTCGACGGTTCGATCCCGTCTAGCTCCACCAATTTACACTTCAAGGCCTGGCCACACAGGCCTTGAAGCGATCAGCACTCAGCGTTGATCTGTTGTATAGAAGGGTTTGCGTCCCCTTCGTCTAGTGGCCTAGGACACCGCCCTTTCACGGCGGTAACAGGGGTTCGAGTCCCCTAGGGGACGCCAGTTTTACAGAAGCGATGTTGCAAAATGTCGCTCCGCCGCGAGGCGAAAAATCCGGGGCTATAGCTCAGCTGGGAGAGCGCTTGCATGGCATGCAAGAGGTCAACGGTTCGATCCCGTTTAGCTCCACCAATTTTACAGTTCAAGGTCTGGCCACACCGGCCTTGAATCGATCAGCTCTCAGCACTGATCAGTTGTATAGAAGGTTTTGCGTCCCCTTCGTCTAGTGGCCTAGGACACCGCCCTTTCACGGCGGTAACAGGGGTTCGAGTCCCCTAGGGGACGCCACGATTACCCGCTCTGCGGGATTTTATAAGGGTCATTCAATTATTGAATGGCCCTTTTGTTTGTCTGGCGTTTGGCCAATTCCCCCATTTCTTTCAAACTGTTCTTCAGACCAGCGGTCACATCCACGACTTGCGGAAAATTATTATGAGAATAATATTCTAGTCGTAATATTCGGAGGCAACGATGAACGATAAAAAAGCTCAAACCCGCGAACGCATTCTCAAGGCCGCCAGCGCAGCGCTGATTCAGCGTGGCCCTGCCGAACCGAGCGTGGGCGAAGTGATGGGCGCAGCCGGCCTGACGGTTGGCGGCTTCTATGCACACTTCGAAAGCAAGGACGCCATGATGCTGGAAGCGTTCAAGCAACTGCTCGGTCACCGCCGTGGCTTGATCGCCGACATGGACGCCGAACTGACCGGCGAAGAACGTCGCGCGTTGGTGGCTGCGTTTTATCTGTCGCGCAAACACCGTGATTCTTCTGAGTCGGCGTGCCCGATCCCGGCATCTGTCGGTGAGCTGGGTCGCCTGCCGGACGCGTTTCGCGTGGCGTTGAATGAGCATGTGGAAATGATGGTCGCGCAGTTGGCGGCCAGCCCGGAAGACACCGACAAAGCCTTGGCCGACATGGCGTTGATGGTCGGTGGTCTGGCTCTGGCACGGGCGCTGGGGCCAGGAGAGTTGTCCGATCGATTGCTGCGCGCCGCCAAGTCGGCGGTGCTATGACCTGAAGGCATTGGCCTGAGGAGTGAGAGCGATGAACACGTTGAAGTGGGTTCGTGGCGTTAATGGCACCTTGGGCTGGTTCGCACCGAAACTGGTCGCGAGTATAATGCGACTGGCGTTCATGACGCCGCGGGACTTGCCGCCGCGTGATTGGGAGTTGCCGCTGCTGGCAAAATCCGAACGAATCACCTTGCGCTTCGGCCTCTCGGCGTTGCGCTGGGGGCAAGGTCCTGCCGTGTTGCTGATGCACGGTTGGGAAGGCCGGCCGACGCAGTTTGCGAGTCTCATCACGGCGCTGGTCGATGCCGGCTATTCGGTCGTAGCGCTGGACGGTCCGGCTCATGGCCGTTCGCCGGGTAACGAAGCGAATGTCGTGCTGTTTGCCAGGGCCATGCTCGAAGCGGCTGCCGAGTTGCCGCCGCTCCAAGCGGTCATCGGTCACTCCATGGGCGGCGCCAGTGCGATGCTCGCCGTGCAGCTGGGCTTGCGCACCGAAACCCTGGTCACCATCGCTGCACCAGCGCGGATTCTTGGCGTGTTGCGCGGCTTTGCCCGTTATGTGCGGCTGCCGCCCAAAGCGCGTTCGGCATTCATTCGTCAGGTCGAGAAAGACGTCGGCATGCGCGCTGCCACGCTCGATGTTGCGCACTACCAGCTCGACATGCCCGGCCTGATCGTCCATGCCGAAGATGACAACTTCGTCCCGGTCAAGGAATCCCAGTTGATCAACGAGGCTTGGTTCGACAGCCGGCTGTTACGCCTGGAAGAGGGCGGTCATCAGCGCGTGCTGGCGGATCCTCGGGTAATTGATGGCGTGCTGTCACTGCTGGCCGGTCGCAGTCTGCAATCGCGCCAATCGGCATAAGCATCCGTTACACTGCCCCGGTCGACATCATCTGACCGGGAGTGGGGCATGGGCTGGGATCGGGCAACGCCATTTATCATTGATCTGGAAGTCGGCGCCGAGGACATCGACGGGCTGGGGCACGCGAACAACGCGGTGTACGTGACCTGGCTCGAACGTTGCGCCTGGCGCCACTCGCAGCGGCTGGGCCTGGACCTGGTCGAATACCGTCGGCTGGATCGGGCAATGGCGGTAGTGCGGCATGAGATCGATTATCTGGCCGCCGCCTATGAAGGCGACGGGCTGCAATTGGCAACCTGGATTGTCGACTGGGATCAGCGTCTGAAAATGACCCGACACTTCCAGTTGAAGCGCCCCAGCGACAACACCACGTTGCTGCGTGCGCAAACCACCTTCGTCTGCATCGAGCTGTCGACGGGCAAGCCCAAGCGCATGCCGGCCGAGTTCATCGAAGGCTACGGCCCGGCGTTGCAGGTGTTCGATACGACCAAAATCTAAATGTGGGAGCGAGCCTGCTCGCGATAGCGGTGTGTCAGCCAACAGTGATGCGGCTGATGCACCGCTATCGCGAGCAGGCTCGCTCCCTCAGGGGGAATCTGCGATGTTCTGCAGATTTCCCGCGCAATCCAGTAAACTGCCGCACGTTTTTCGTTGAGTGTGTTTTTCATGCAAATTGCTTTGGCGCCCATGGAAGGGTTGGTCGACAACATCCTGCGGGACGTGCTGACCCGTGTGGGCGGTATCGATTGGTGCGTGACCGAGTTCATTCGGATCAACGATCAACTGCTCACGCCTGCCTATTACCACAAGTTCGGCCCGGAATTGTTGACCGGCGCCCGCACGGCGTCCGGCGTGCCGCTGCGGGTGCAGTTGCTCGGTTCCGATCCGGTGTGCCTGGCAGAAAACGCCGCGCTGGCTTGTGAATTGGGTTCCGAGGTTATCGACCTGAACTTCGGCTGCCCGGCCAAGACTGTCAACAAGTCCCGTGGCGGCGCCGTCCTGCTTAAAGAACCTGAACTGCTCAACGAAATCGTTGAACACGTGCGCCGCGCTGTGCCTGCGCACATTCCGGTCACGGCAAAAATGCGTCTGGGTTTCGACAGCCCGGACGGTTCGCTGGTCTGCGCAACCGCGCTGGCCGAAGGCGGCGCGGCGCACATCGTGGTTCACGCGCGGACCAAAACCGACGGTTATAAGCCGCCTGCTCACTGGGAATGGATCCCTCGCGTGCAGGAAGTGGTCAAGGTTCCGGTGTTCGCCAATGGCGATATCTGGAGCGTTGAGGACTGGCGCCGTTGCCGCGAAATCAGCGGCGTGGAGGACATCATGCTCGGTCGCGGCCTGGTTTCGCGTCCGGACCTGGCCCGGCAAATTGCAGCGGCACGGGCCGGTGAAGAAGTGGTCGAGATGACGTGGGCAGAGTTGCTACCACTGATTCAGGACTTCTGGTTGCAAGCCAAGGCGCAGATGACAGCACGCCAATCGCCGGGTCGTTTGAAGCAATGGCTGGCAATGCTGACCCGCAATTATCCTGAAGCGGTCGAGCTGTTCACCGTCCTGCGTCGAGAGACTGAGCTGGATCAGGTCTCGCGTTTGCTGGGTCTTCAGGTGGCTGAAGCGGCCTAAAAAATCTGCAAATATTCTCTTGAAAAGCAATCAGCGATCCCTATCTAAGGATTACGCGATGCCGAATACGGGTCGCGGAGACAAAAAACCTTGCTGATTGTTTTCAGGAGATTTGAGCCATGACTACTGCATTTTCCCTGGCCCCACTGTTCCGTTCCTCGGTAGGCTTCGACCGTTTCAACGACCTGTTCGAAACCGCCCTGCGCAACGAGCCAGGCAGCACCTACCCACCCTACAACGTTGAAAAACACGGTGATGATCAATACCGCATCGTCGTGGCCGCGGCCGGTTTCCAGGAAGAAGACCTGGACCTGCAAGTCGAGAAAGGTGTGCTGACCATCAGTGGTGGCAAACGCGACGCGACTGAAGGCGTGACGTTCCTGCACCAGGGCATCGCCCAGCGCGCGTTCAAGTTGTCGTTCCGCCTGGCCGATCACATCGAGATCAAGGCCGCTGACTTGCGCAACGGTCTGCTGAGTATCGACCTGCTGCGCATCGTGCCGGAAGAGGCAAAAGCCAAACGCATCCCGATCAACGGCACGCAAAAACCAGCTCTGCAGTAACAAGCCAGAGCAATGAAAAGGGCGCCATTGGCGCCCTTTTTTGTACCAATCATCTCGCGCTCGACGCACGACTTGCAGCTGCCCTGTGGCGAGGGGATTTATCCCCGTTGGGTTGCGAAGCAGCCCTCTACATTCCTTCAGGCGCATAGAGCTTGCAGGATTGACGACTGCTTCGCAGCCGAACGGGGATAAATCCCCTCGCCACAGGGCAGCTGCTAAAGGGCCCGTGTTACTTGAGGAGTTTCTGGAACTCCTCCACCGACAACGGCCGGCTGTGCAGATACCCCTGATAGAAATGGCACCCCAGCCCCTGCAAAAACTCCAGCTGCTCCGGCGTCTCCACCCCTTCGGCGATCACTTTCAGTTCCAGGCTGCGGGCCATGGCCACGATGGCGCGGATGATTTCGGCGTCGTTGGGGTCGGTAGTGGCATCGCGGATGAACGACTGGTCGATTTTCAGGGTGTCGACGGGCAGGCGCTTGAGGTAGGTCAGCGAGGAGTAACCGGTGCCGAAGTCGTCCATCGCAAAACTCACGCCGAGTTTTTTCAGGCTGCGCATTTTGTTGATGGTGTCTTCCAGGTTCTGGATGACGATGCCTTCGGTGATTTCCAGTTTCAGCAGAGAGCAGGGCAGGCCGTGGCTGCTGAGGCTGTGTTCGATGCGTTCGACGAAATCGTTTTGACGAAATTGCCTCGGGCTGATGTTGACGCACAGGCTGAAGCTGAGCGGGTTGATTAAGCCTTTTGTGATCAGTTTTTTGAAGGCCGCGCAGGCCTCATCGATGATCCAGGTACCGACTTCCAGAATCAGCCCGCTGTCCTCCAGCACCTTGATGAACTCGGTGGGCGATTGCGGGCCGAGTTCCGGATGGTCCCAGCGCACCAGCGCTTCGGCGCCGACAATGCGGTTGCCCTGGGCGTCGACCTGGGGTTGGTAATGCACATGAAATTCGCCCCGTGAAAGGGCCAGGCGCAGGTCGGTTTCCATGCGCAGGCGCTCGCTCGCCGCCTTCTGCATGGTGTTGTGGTACATCTGCGCGGTGTTCCGACCTGAGTCCTTGGCGCGGTAAAGCGCGATGTCGGCACGTTTGAGCAGGTCGGTCGGCGTCGAGCCGTGGTCGGGAATCAGCGCGATGCCGATGCTCGGCGTGACTTGCAGGCGCTGGCCGTCGAGGAACATCGGCTCCGACAACAGTTCGCGCAAGGTGTCGGCCAGGTCACTGACCTGGGCGCTGACTTCGTTGCGCGAGCCCTCGAGGCCGCTGAGCAGCACCACAAATTCGTCGCCACCCAGGCGCGCCACGGTGTCTTCCATGCGCACGCTGGCTTCAAGGCGAGCCGTGATGATTTTCAGCACCGTGTCGCCCACCGGGTGACCGAGGGAATCGTTGATGTGCTTGAAGTGATCGAGGTCGAGGAACAGTAACGCGCCGCGCAGGTTGTGGCGCTTGAGCAGGGCAATCTGCTGGCTCAGGCGATCCATCAACAGCGCGCGGTTCGGCAGGTTGGTCAGCGGGTCGTGGTAGGCCAGGTGACGGATCTGCGCTTCGGCATTCTTCAGCAGGCTGACGTCCCGGGCGGTCAGCAACAGGCACGCGGTCTCGTTGAGGGTGATCGGCTCCACCGAGACTTCGACGGTCAGCAACTCGCCGCGTTTATTGCGGCCGAGCATTTCCTGGTGGTGCACTCGGCCCTTGATCTGCAACTCGGCCAGCAGCGCCGAGCGTTGTTTCTCTTCGGCCCAGATACCGACCTGATACACCGTGCGGCCGACCACTTCGTCGGCGCGGTAACCGGTCAGGCGGCAGAAACCATCGTTGACCTCCAGGTAGCGACCGGTATCGCGCTCGGTGATGGTGATCGCGTCGGGGCTCGAGTGGAACGCCTTGGCAAACTTCTCTTCGCTGGCCTTCAGAGCGGCTTCGGAACGTTGCTGCTGGGTGATGTCGCGCAGGGTGGTGACGATGCACGGCTGTTCGCCGACGCTGATTTGCCGGCTGGAAATCACGCAAGTCAGGGACTGCCCGTCTTTGTGCTGGGCGACGATCGCTACATTATTCAGGCCCTGTTCGCGGATGACCTGCTCGATCCGTTGCAGGCTTTTCGCCGAAGCGTCCCACAAGCCGATCTCGTCGGCGCTGCGACCAATCACCTCGTCGGCGCTCCAGCCAAAGGTTTGGGTGAAGCTGGAATTGATCTCGATGAACTGGCCGGTGTCCTGGCGCGTGACGCAGATCGGGTCAGGGCTCACCTGGAACAGCGTGGCGAATTTCTCTTCCGAGGTCACCAGCCGCTGCTCACGTTCGACCTGGTCGGTGATGTCCAGCAGGGTGCCGGCCATGCGCAGCGGCGTGCCGTTTTCATCGCGGTAGAGGCGGGCGCGGCTTTCCAGGTAGCGTGAACTGCCGTCCGCCAGTTGCACGCGATAGGTCAGTTGATAATTGCCGGCCGGTCCTTCGCGCAGGCTGCGGTAAGCGTCGCGCATGGTGCCGCGTTCTTCATAGGGCACGCCTTCGAAAAACGCGTCGAAGGACTCGTGGAAGGGTATGGCCTCCAGCCCGTGCAACTGCGCGGCCCGCGCCGAGCCGTACAGCATGCCGCTGGGAATGTGCCAGTCCCAGGTGCCGAGTTGCGCCGAATCCAGCGCCAGGTCGAGGCGTTCCTGGCTGTCTTTCAGCGCGTGTTCGGCGGCTTTGCGTTCAGTGGTGTCGAGGAAAGTGCTCAGCAGGTACGGCTGGCCTTCGAGTTCGACTTTCTGTGCGCTGAGGATGCCGTCGTGGATCTGGCCATTGCTGGCGCGAAACTGCACCTCCATGCTGATGAGTTCGCCCTTGGCTTTGGTCGCTTTAACCAGCACGTCCCGTTGTTCCGGATGCACCCAGAGACCCAGTTCAACGGTGGTTCGGCCAATCGCGTCCTGCACCGGCCAGCCGAACAGGCTTTCGAAATACTGGTTGGCTTCGGTAATCAGGCCGTCTTCCTGGCGGGTCAGCAACACCATGTTCGGGCACAGGTGAAACAGCGTGGCGAAGCGTTTTTCCGAGCTGCTCAGCGCCTGTTCCCGCTGGCGTTGGTGGGTGATCTCGCGAATGACCCCGATCATCCGTGGCCGGCCGTGCTTGTCCGGCAGCAGGCTGCCGTTGATCTCCAGCCAGTGCAGGCTGCCGTCGGGCCAGCGAATGCGGTGGTGCATCGCCTGTTCCAGTGGGGCGCCGGCAATCACGGCATGAAAGGCGCGGATGGTTTTTGCCCGATCCTCCGGGGGCAGCAAGTCGAGGTATTCCAGATCGGCCGGCAACGGTTGCCGGGGATCGAAGCCGAACAACGCCTGAGTACCCCGCGACCAGCTGATCTGCCCGCGCTCGATGTCCCAATACCAGGCGCCCAGACGCGCGCCATTGAGAGCGGCCAGCAACTGCGGTGCGCTTTCCCAGCTCTGCTCGGACCGTTTCGGGTCAAGCGCCTGAATACGGGGCATCGGCGGAATACGGTCAACAGATTTCGGCATTGGCAAGCCTTGGGCTGAATTGGGCGTTAGGCACAGGAATTCGCGGCTCATGGCGGTAGAACAGGTTAGCCTTGAGTCCCTGGCAGATCGATTTGTGCATCCAGCAGAGCCATGAAGGCCCGTGCCGCATTCGACAGCGTCCGTTCGGTGTGCAGGATATAGCCTAGCTGGCGAGTCAGTTGTATGCCCGGTAAAGGTATTCGTGCAACTTGATCATCGAGCATGGTGCGTGGCAACACGCTCCAGGCCAGGCCGATCGACACCATCATCTTGATGGTTTCCAGGTAATTGGTGCTCATGGCGATGTTCGGCGTCAGGCCTTGGGCTTCGAACAACCGATGGACGATGTGGTGAGTAAAGGTGTTGCCGCCAGGGAACACCGCCGGGTGCAGGGCGATGTCCGCCAGGCTGACCGCACCGTTGCTGACCAGTGAATGCTCCGGGGCGACCACGAAATCCAGCGGGTCGTCCCACACCGGTGTGGCCTTGACCAATGCGTGGGGCTCCGGCGCCAGGGTGATGACGGCCAGTTCGGCGCGACCATGGAGAATTTCTTCGTAGGCCACTTCCGAATCGAGGAACTGAATATCCAGCGCCACTTGTGGGTAGCGTCGGGTGAACTCCCTTAATAAGGGCGGTAAACGGTGCAAGCCAATGTGGTGACTGGTGGCCAGCGTCAAGCGACCGGTCACTTCGCCGGTCAGGTTGGTCAGGGCGCGGCGGGTGTCATCCAGCACATTGAGAATCTGATAGGCCCGAGGCAACAGGGCGCGACCCGCTTCGGTCAGCCCAACTTCACGGCCCAGGCGATCGAACAGCCGCACCTTCAATTGCTGCTCCAGCCCGGCGATGCGCTTGCTGATCGCCGGCTGCGTCAGATGCAGGCGTTCTCCCGCGCCAGAGAAGCTTCCGGTCTCGGCAATCGCGATAAAGGCATTGAGGTTGGCAAGGTCCATTTCGGTATTCCAGTTGGTTATCCAAAGCATAAAAAATATGAATTTGAGTTATTTAATGTAACCCCCTAGGATCGACCTCACAAGCCAAAGGGTTATTGAATGTCTCAAGACCCGGGGCATAGAAATACGCTGATGAGGAACCGTCTGATGGCCGGCAAAACGCTCTACGACAAGCTCTGGGATTCGCACTTGGTCAAACAGCGCGACGATGGCTCCGCGCTGATTTACATCGATCGTCACATCATCCACGAAGTGACGTCGCCGCAAGCCTTTGAAGGCCTGCGTCTGGCCGGGCGCAAGCCTTGGCGCATCGATGCCAACATCGCGACCCCGGACCACAACGTACCGACCACCCCGGAGCGCAAGGGCGGCATCGAAGCCATTGCCGACGAGGTCTCGCGTTTGCAGGTTCAGACCCTCGACGACAACTGTGATGAATATGGCATCGTCGAGTTCAAGATGAACGACGTGCGCCAAGGCATCGTCCACGTCATCGGCCCGGAGCAGGGCGCAACCTTGCCGGGCATGACCGTGGTCTGCGGCGACTCCCACACCTCGACCCATGGCGCTTTTGGCGCTCTGGCTCACGGTATCGGCACTTCCGAGGTCGAGCACGTGCTCGCCACTCAGTGCCTGGTCGCCAAAAAGATGAAGAATATGCGGGTGTCGGTCGAAGGCAAATTGCCGTTCGGCGTGACGGCCAAGGACATCGTTCTCGCCGTGATCGGCAAGATCGGCACCGCCGGCGGTAACGGCCATGCCATCGAGTTCGCCGGCAGCGCGATCCGTGATCTGTCGGTCGAAGGCCGCATGACCATCTGCAACATGTCCATCGAGGCCGGCGCTCGCGTAGGGCTGGTGGCCGCTGACGAAAAAACCGTGGCCTATGTGAAGGGCCGTCCTTTCGCCCCGAAAGGCGCGGAGTGGGACTTGGCGGTCGAAGCCTGGAAAGACCTGGTGACCGATAAAGACGCCCAGTTCGATACTATCGTCGAGCTCGACGCCACCCGGATCAAACCGCAAGTCAGCTGGGGCACTTCGCCTGAAATGGTGCTGGCCGTGGACCAGAACGTGCCGGACCCTTCGAAGGAAATGGACCTGGTCAAGCGTGGCTCCATCGAACGCGCCTTGAAGTACATGGGCTTGACCGCCAATCAGGCGATCACCGATATCCAGCTGGACCGCGTATTCATCGGCTCCTGCACCAACTCGCGAATCGAAGATTTGCGCGCTGCCGCCGTGATCGCCAAGGGCCGCAAAGTCGCTTCGACCATCAAGCAGGCCATCGTGGTGCCGGGCTCGGGTCTGGTGAAGGCTCAGGCTGAATCGGAAGGCCTGGACAAGATTTTCCTCGAGGCGGGTTTTGAGTGGCGCGAGCCGGGTTGCTCGATGTGCCTGGCGATGAACCCGGACCGTTTGGAGTCGGGCGAGCATTGCGCGTCGACCTCCAACCGCAACTTCGAAGGCCGTCAGGGCGCCGGTGGCCGTACCCACCTCGTGAGCCCGGCCATGGCCGCCGCCGCCGCTGTAAACGGTCGTTTCGTCGACGTCCGTGAATTGATCTAAAGGAGCGCAGCATGAAAGCTTTTACCCAGCACACTGGTCTTGTCGCGCCTTTGGATCGTGCCAACGTCGACACCGACCAGATCATCCCGAAGCAGTTCTTGAAGTCGATCAAGCGCACGGGTTTCGGCCCGAACCTGTTCGATGAGTGGCGCTACCTGGATGTCGGGCAGCCGTATCAGGACAACTCGAAACGCCCGTTGAACAAGGACTTCGTTCTCAACGCCGAGCGTTATCAAGGCGCCAGTGTGCTGCTGGCCCGCGAGAACTTCGGTTGCGGCTCCAGTCGTGAGCACGCGCCGTGGGCCCTGGAAGAGTACGGTTTGCGCAGCATCATCGCGCCGAGCTACGCCGACATCTTCTTCAACAACAGCTTCAAGAACGGCTTGCTGCCGATCATCTTGAGCGATGCCGACGTGGATGAGCTGTTCCAGCAGGTTGAAGGTACTCCGGGTTATCAGTTGCAGGTTGACCTGCAGGCCCAGACCGTGACCCGTCCGGATGGCAAAGTGTTGAGCTTTGAGATTGATGCGTTTCGCAAGCACTGCTTGCTCAATGGTCTGGACGATATCGGCCTGACGTTGATGGACCACGAGGCGATTGCGACGTTTGAAGCCAAGCACCGTGCCAGCCAACCGTGGTTGTTTCGCGACGCTTGAATTTGCGTAAGGCGTGATGACGCCTTCGCGGGCAAGTCGGATCGCCGCATCGCTCGCTCCTACAGGATCGAGAGCTAGCCTCGCCCCTGTAGGAGCGAGGCTTGCCCGCGAAGAGGCCCGCCCAGACACCACAAGACTCACCCTAAAAAAGGAAGTCCCGATGACCAGCACCGCCCAGCACAGTCAGGTAGTCCAAAAGCAATTCGGTGAACAGGCCTCGGCCTATCTGAGCAGCGCCGTACACGCTCAAGGCACCGAATTCGCGCTGCTACAGGCAGAACTGGCCGGGCAGGGCGATGCACGGGTGCTGGACCTGGGTTGCGGTGCCGGTCACGTCAGTTTTCACGTGGCCTCGCTGGTCAAGGAGGTTGTGGCGTACGACCTGTCCCAACAGATGCTCGACGTGGTCGCCGCCGCCGCTGTCGACCGTGGTTTAAGCAATGTGACCACGGTCCTCGGCGCCGCTGAGCGGCTGCCCTTCGCCGACGGCGAGTTCGACTTCGTGTTCAGCCGTTACTCGGCGCACCATTGGAGCGATCTCGGCCTGGCCCTGCGCGAAGTGCGCCGGGTGCTGAAACCGGGTGGCGTGGCGGCGTTCGTCGACGTGTTGTCACCGGGCAGTCCGTTGTTCGACACTTACCTGCAAAGCGTCGAAGTGCTGCGCGACACCAGCCATGTGCGCGATTATTCCGCCGGTGAGTGGTTGCGTCAGGTCAGCGAAGCGGGGTTGCATACCCGCAGCACCACCCGGCAGCGCCTGCGTCTGGAATACAACAGCTGGGTCGAGCGCATGCGCACGCCAGAGGTGATGCGCGCGGCGATCCGCGAGTTGCAGCAGTCCATGGGCAATGAAGTGCGCGAATATTTCGAGATCGAGGCCGATGGTTCGTTCAGTACAGATGTGCTGGTGCTGATGGCAGAACGATAGAATTTTTCCGGGTGTGCCTGCGGGCACACCGACTGATGACATGAGGAAAGCATGAGCAAGCAGATTCTGATTCTCCCAGGTGACGGTATTGGCCCGGAAATCATGGCCGAAGCGGTCAAGGTGCTGGAATTGGCCAATGACAAATACAGCCTGGGCTTCGAGCTGAGCCACGACGTGATCGGTGGCGCCGCCATCGACAAGCACGGCGTGCCGCTGGCCGACGAAACCCTGGCTCGCGCACGCGCTGCCGAGGCGGTATTGCTGGGCGCCGTGGGCGGCCCGAAATGGGACACCATCGAACGTGACATCCGCCCTGAGCGCGGCCTGCTGAAAATTCGTGCGCAACTGGGCCTGTTCGGCAACCTGCGTCCGGCGATCCTGTATCCGCAACTGGCTGAAGCCTCGAGCCTGAAGCCTGAAATCGTGGCTGGCCTGGACATCCTGATCGTCCGTGAGCTGACCGGCGGCATCTACTTCGGCACACCGCGTGGTACCCGCACCTTGGAAAACGGCGAGCGTCAGGCCTATGACACCCTGCCGTACAGCGAAAGCGAAATCCGCCGCATCGCCCGTGTCGGTTTCGACATGGCCATGGTGCGCGGCAAGAAGCTGTGCTCGGTGGACAAGGCCAACGTACTGGCTTCCAGCCAGTTGTGGCGTGAAATCGTCGAGCAAGTGGCCAAGGATTACCCTGAAGTCGAACTGAGCCACATGTACGTCGACAACGCCGCCATGCAGCTGGTGCGTGCACCGAAGCAATTCGACGTGATCGTCACCGACAACCTGTTTGGCGACATCTTGTCCGACCAGGCATCGATGCTCACCGGTTCCATCGGCATGCTGCCGTCGGCGTCGCTGGATACCAACAACAAAGGCATGTACGAGCCGTGCCACGGTTCGGCGCCGGACATTGCCGGCAAAGGCATTGCCAACCCGTTGGCGACCATTCTGTCGGTGTCGATGATGCTGCGTTACAGCTTCAATCTGCAGGATGCGGCCGATGCCATCGAGAAGGCCGTCAGTCTGGTTTTGGACCAGGGCTTGCGCACGGGCGACATCTGGTCGGCCGGTTGCACTAAAGTCGGTACGCAGGAAATGGGTGACGCAGTAGTCGCCGCTCTGCGGAATCTGTAATCTCTCGGGCCCGCTGCCACTTTCACTCTTGAAAGCAGCGGCCCACTTTTTAAAGAAGGTGTAGTTGCGATGAAACGTGTAGGTCTGATCGGTTGGCGCGGTATGGTCGGTTCCGTGCTCATGCAGCGGATGCTGGAAGAGCAGGATTTCGATCTTATTGAGCCGGTGTTTTTCACCACTTCCAATGTCGGTGGCCAAGGCCCGTCCGTGGGCAAGGACATTGCTCCGCTCAAGGACGCTTACAGCATTGAAGAGCTGAAAACCCTCGACGTGATTCTGACCTGCCAGGGTGGCGACTACACCAGCGAAGTCTTCCCGAAACTGCGCGAAGCCGGCTGGCAGGGTTACTGGATCGACGCCGCTTCCAGCCTGCGCATGCAGGATGACGCGGTGATCGTGCTGGACCCGGTGAACCGCAAGGTCATCGACCAGCAGCTCGACGCGGGCACCAAGAACTACATCGGCGGCAACTGCACCGTCAGCCTGATGCTGATGGGCCTGGGCGGTCTGTTCGAAGCCGGGCTGGTCGAGTGGATGAGTGCCATGACCTATCAGGCGGCCTCCGGGGCCGGCGCGCAGAACATGCGTGAACTGATCAAGCAAATGGGCGCGACCCACGCCGCTGTCGCCGATCAACTGGCCGACCCGGCCAGCGCGATCCTCGACATCGACCGCCGTGTCGCCGAAGCCATGCGCAGCGACGCGTACCCGACCGAAAACTTCGGGGTACCGCTGGCCGGCAGCCTGATCCCGTGGATCGACAAGGAACTGCCAAACGGTCAGAGCCGCGAAGAGTGGAAGGCTCAGGCCGAAACCAACAAGATCCTCGGTCGCTTCAAGAGCCCGATCCCGGTCGATGGCATCTGCGTGCGCATCGGCGCCATGCGCTGCCACAGCCAGGCGCTGACCATCAAGCTGAACAAAGACGTGCCGATCGCCGACATCGAAGGGCTGATCAGCCAGCACAACCCTTGGGTCAAACTGGTGCCGAATAACCGCGAAGCCAGCATTCAGGAACTGAGCCCGACGAAAGTCACCGGCACCCTGAACGTACCGGTTGGCCGTCTGCGCAAGCTGAACATGGGCACGCAGTACGTCGGCGCGTTCACCGTTGGCGACCAGCTGCTGTGGGGCGCGGCCGAACCGCTGCGTCGTATGCTGCGGATCCTGCTTGAGCGTTGATCGATTGAAGTAATGAAAGAACCCGCACCTTGAAAGAGGTGCGGGTTTTTTTTTTTGCCCGGTGTGTCGTCAGTGAGGGCCTCTTCGCGGGCAAGCCTCGCTCCTACAAGGGATCCGGGCGTCCACATAACTGTAGGAGCGAGGCTTGCCCGCGAAGAGGCCGGTGTAATCACCACAAATCCCCAGCCGAATTGCCTGCATGCCCCCCACCCGGTAAAGTGCCGCTCCCCCCGTTTCGCCAGAGGTAGAACCATGAGCCAGTCCTTTGATATTGCCGTGATCGGCGCCACCGGTACTGTCGGCGAAACACTCGTGCAGATTCTCGAAGAGCGCGACTTCCCGGTCGGTAACCTGCACCTGCTGGCCAGCAGCGAATCCGCCGGGCATTCGGTGCCGTTTCGCGGCAAGAACGTGCGGGTGCGTGAAGTCGACGAATTCGACTTCAGCAAAGTCCAGCTGGTGTTCTTCGCGGCCGGCCCGGCAGTAACCCTGAGTTTCGCCTCGCGCGCCACCGCCGCCGGTTGCTCGCTGATCGACCTGTCCGGCGCCTTGCCGGCCGATCAGGCGCCGCAAGTGGTGCCGGAAGCCAACGCCGACATCCTCGCCGGTCTGAAAAAACCGTTCCAGGTCAGCAGCCCTAGCCCGTCGGCCACGACGCTGGCCGTGGTGCTGGCGCCGTTGCTCGGTTTGCTCGACCTGCAACGCATCAACCTGACCGCCAGCCTGGCCGTCTCCGCCCAGGGCCGCGAAGCAGTGACCGAGCTGGCACGGCAAACCGCCGAGCTGCTCAACGTGCGCCCGCTGGAGCCGACCTTTTTCGATCGGCAAATGGCGTTCAACCTGTTGGCTCAGGTCGGCAAGCCTGATGAACAGGGCCACACGCTGTTGGAAAAACGCCTGGTGCGTGAGCTGCGTCAGGTCATGGCTCTGCCTTTATTAAAGATTTCCGTCACTTGCATTCAAGCCCCGGTGTTTTTTGGCGATAGCTTTAGCGTGACCTTGCAGTCAGCGAGCGCTGTCGACCTGGCAAAAGTCAACGCGGCACTGGAAGACGCGCCGGGTATCGAGCTGGTGGAAGCCGGCGATTACCCGACAGCGGTAGGCGATGCGGTAGGGCAGGACGTGGTTTACGTTGGTCGGGTTCGCCAAGGTATCGACGACCCGTCGGAACTTAATGTGTGGCTGACGTCAGATAACGTACGCAAAGGCGCCGCGCTCAATGCTGTGCAGGTGGCTGAATTGTTGATAAAAGACCTGCTGTAAAAGATACTTGGCAACAATTTTTCGAATGAGTCCGGTCGAGCGTTATGCTTGGCCGGATTGCTGATGGCGAGCCACCCTGCGGGGCTTTCCGGGGCATGAATGAAATGATCGCGCGTGACGACCCTTCGTCGCCGCGCGCAATGCCTTACGGCAGCGGCTATCAACACCTTCTCGCTGGCCGAGGAATGTTCAAACAAAGGATGAGGCTATGGTTCAAGTTCGCAAACTGGTGTTAGCAATAGCGGCCGCCTCGGCGCTGTCCTCCGGTATGGCGCATGCCCTCGGGCTTGGGGAATTGACCCTGAAGTCGACGCTGAACCAACCTCTGGTGGCGGAAATCGAGCTGCTCGACGTCAAGGACCTCACCGCCGCGGAAGTGGTGCCGAGCCTGGCTTCGCCCGAAGATTTCGCCAAGGCAGGCGTCGATCGCCAGGCGTTTCTCAACGACCTGACCTTCACGCCAGTGCTCAACGCCAGCGGAAAAAGCATCCTGCGTGTGACGTCCAGCAAGCCACTGTCCGAGCCCATGGTGAAATTCCTGGTTCAGGTGATGTGGCCCAACGGTCGACTGCTGCGCGATTACAGCGTGCTGCTCGATCCGTCCAAATTCTCCCCGCAGACCGCTGAAGCGGCTGCGCAGCCTGCGCCGACCCAAACGATCACTGCGCCGGTCACTGGCGCCACCAAGCCAATCCAATACACCACCACGCCGCGCGATACCCTTTGGGAAATCGCCGCGAAGGCGCGTAATGGCGGGTCGGTTCAGCAAACCATGCTGGCTATCCAGGCGCTGAACCCCGATGCCTTTATCGACGGCAACATCAACCGCCTGAAAACCGGCCAGGTGCTGCGCATGCCCGATCAGGCGCAGAGCACCGGCCTGCCGCAAACCAAGGCAATCGCTGAAGTCGCTGCACAGAACACCGCATGGCGACAGGGTCGTCGTTATGTGGCTAAGCCCGGCACCGGGCAGCAGCAACTCGATGCCACCAAGCGTGGCCGCGCTGACGCAGCCCCGTCGCAAGCGGCGAAAGACAATCTGAGCCTGGTCTCTGCCGAAACCGGCAAAGCCCGTGGCAAAGGCGCTGCAGGCGATGCCAAAGCCTTGGGCAACAAACTGGCTGTCACCCAGGAAAGCCTCGACACGACCCGTCGTGACAATGCCGAACTGAAAAGCCGCATGACCGATCTGCAAAGTCAGATGGAAAAGCTGCAACGCCTGATCGAGCTGAAGAACAATCAATTGGCCAAGTTGCAGGCCGAAGGCTCTGCTGATGCGCCGGTTGCAGCCGCGGCCGCTCCGGCAATGTCTGCTGAGTTGGCCGCCGACCCTGCGGCGGCGCCGACGGAAGTGGCTCCTGCACCGGTAGCGCCTGCGCCAGAGGCGGCGGCACCTGAAGCCGCTCCGGTGCCAGCGCCCGCCGAGCCACCTGTCGAGCCGACGCCAGTCGCTTCCGACGACCAGAAATTCAACGAGCTGCTGACCAATCCGGTGCTGCTGGGCCTGGTGGGCGGCGGTGCAGTGGTTCTGCTGTTGTTGCTGCTGTTGCTGGCACGTCGCCGCAAAGCGCAGCAAGAAGCCGAGAAACACCTGCGCATGGCACGTGCCCTGGAAGAGGAGAAGGAGTTCTCCGCCGAGCAGGACCTGCCGGAAAGCAGCTTCGAAGGCCTGGAAGTTCCGCCGCCGAGCGTGAAACTCGCTACGTCGCCGACTCCTGCGCCAGCGCCGATGCCTGCTCCGGCTCCAGTGATTGCTCCGGTAGTGGTCACGCCGCCGATTGCCGCACCACTGATATCGCCGGCAGCCGACCGCGATGACGATGTACTGACCAAGGCTCAGTCGCACATTGCCGCCGGTCGTTTGAACCAGGCAGTGGCGTTGCTCGAAGACGGCATCAAGCAAGAGCCGCAACGCAGCGACCTGCGCCTGAAGCTGATGGAAGTCTACGGTCAGCAGGGCGATCGCGATGCGTTTGTCGCTCAGGAGCGTCAGTTGGTGGCCAACGGTGACAACTTCGCCCAGGTCGAACAGCTTAAAACCCGTTTCCCTGCGATGGTTATCGCGGCTGCCGGTGGTCTCGCCGCTGCCGCCATCGCCGCCGAGCTGGACGCGCAGTACGTCAAAGACCTGCTACTGGACGAGCCGGAAGCGCCAGCCCCCGCCGATGACGACTTTGACAGCGCCTTCGATCTAAGCCTGGACGATCTGGAAGCCGCTTCTCCGGCGGTGGTTGCACCCGAGCCGGAATCGGCGGCTGACCTTGAAGAATTCCCGCTGGACGACGACCTGAGCTTTGAGTCGGTGTTGAAGGAGCAGACCGAAATCAAGGAAAACCTCGACGACCTGTCGGACTTCGACCTGGACATGGATCTGGGGGGAGACCCATCGCCGGCGATCCTCGCTGAGGACGACTTCCTGCTGGATCTCGACGAAGGCGTGAAGGACTTGCCTACCGAGCCTGTGAAGCCTGAAGTTCCGCAGGATGACCTGGAGTTGCCGGCCAATTTCGACTTGTCGCTGGCCGATGAAATGGACACCGCCACCACCACCCCGGCCGAGCCGGACGCCTTCGCCGCTGAGCTGGAAGACGTCAACGCCGAGCTGGATCGTCTGTCCCAGAGCATGGGTGAGCCGACCTTTACCGCAGAAGACGCTATGGCTTCCGCGGCGGACGAGCCGGATTTCGACTTCCTCTCCGGCACCGATGAAGTCGCCACCAAACTCGATCTGGCCCAGGCCTACATCGACATGGGCGACAACGACGGCGCTCGGGACATCCTCAATGAGGTGGTGACCGAGGGTAATGCTGGCCAGAAGAGCGAAGCCAAGGAGATGCTTTCGCATCTGGCTTGAGTGTTCGGCAGGCAGTAAACAGAACGGCAGCCCAGTGAGGCTGCCGTTTTTGTTTTCGCTTAGCTGCGGTGTTGCCTGTCCAACCGCTTTCGCGAGCAAGCCCGCTCCCACATTGGTTCGTGTTGCCCAAAGTATTTAAGCCGGGCGCGAATACCTTGTGGGAGCGGGCTTGCTCGCGAAGAGGGCCTGACATTCGATATCCTGTTTTCTGTTGCACTGGCATCCCGGTGGCGCGGCCTTATAATGCCCGCCTTTGCGCTTATCAGCAGGCTGTTACTCCTTGGCAAATATAGATAACCCGGCCGTCGAACTGGCGGCCGACGGCTTTTTCCGGATCGCGCTGGGCGTTGAATACAAAGGCTCGCGTTATCGCGGCTGGCAGCGCCAGGCCTCCGGCGTGCTCACCGTGCAGGAAACCCTCGAAAAGGCCTTGTCCAAAGTCGCCGACTCACCGGTGTCGCTGCTCTGCGCCGGGCGCACGGACGCTGGCGTGCATGCCTGCGGCCAGGTGGTGCATTTCGATGCCCAGGTCGAGCGTTCGATGAAGGCCTGGGTCATGGGCGCCAATATCAACTTGCCCCACGACGTCAGTGTCAGCTGGGCCAAGGTCATGCCGGCGCATTTTCATGCGCGTTTCAAGGCCATCGCCCGCCGCTATCGCTACGTGATCTACAACGATCAGATCCGCCCGGCGCACCTGAACGAAGAAATCACCTGGAACCACCGTCCGCTCGACGTCGAGCGCATGGCCGAGGCGGCCCAGTATCTGGTTGGCACCCATGATTTCAGCGCGTTCCGCGCCGGTCAGTGCCAGGCCAAGTCGCCGATCAAGGAACTGCATCACCTGCGTGTCACGCGTCACGGCAAGATGATCGTGCTGGATATCCGCGCCAGCGCCTTCCTGCACCACATGGTGCGCAACATCGCCGGTGTATTGATGACCATCGGGGCCGGCGAGCGCCCGGTGGAGTGGATGAAGGAAGTGCTGGAGAGTCGGATCCGTCGTTCTGGCGGGGTGACGGCGCATCCGTTCGGTCTGTATCTGGTGCAGGTCGAATATCGCGACGAGTTCGAATTGCCCGAGCGTTACATCGGCCCACACTTCCTCACAGGCTTCTCTGAACTTGACGGCTGACGCCCTCGAACGCATTTGTTACCATCCGGGACTTTCTCGGATTTGCCCTGAGGTTTTATCGACATGTCAGCCGTTCGCAGCAAGATTTGTGGGATTACCCGCATAGAAGATGCGTTGGCGGCGGTCGAGGCCGGGGCGGATGCCATCGGATTTGTGTTTTACCCCAAAAGCCCGCGGGCGGTGACGGTCCAGCAGGCGCGCGAGATTATCAAGGCGCTGCCGCCATTCGTGACCACCGTGGGGTTGTTCGTCAGCGCCAGCCGCTGCGAGTTGGGCGAACTGCTCGACGCCGTGCCGCTGGACCTGTTGCAGTTCCATGGCGACGAAACCGCAGCCGACTGTGAAGGCTGGCACCGCCCGTACATCAAGGCACTGCGGGTCAAGGCCGGCGACGATATCGCGGCGGCATGCGATGCATTTCCTAGTGCCAGCGGTATCCTGCTCGATGCCTACGTTGAAGGCGTACCCGGCGGAACCGGTGAAGCGTTCGACTGGTCTTTGATACCGCAAGGCTTGAGCAAGCCGATCATCCTCGCTGGCGGCTTGACTCCGGATAACGTGGCGCAGGCAATCGACCGGGTTCGGCCTTACGCGGTGGACGTCAGCGGTGGGGTAGAGGCGAGCAAAGGCATCAAGGATCACGCAAAGATTCAGGCATTCATCAAGGCTGTACGTAGTAGCACGTAGTTGATGTGACGGCTGGCAGACTGCCGCCGTCCCAAAATGCACTGCGCTGCACAAAGCAGGCACGGCTGAGGATTGATGGGTTGTACGCAGGTCACGCTCCACCGACCCGACCATCCACCGATCATCGCCACACACACACATGAATTTAGCTCAAGGGCATACGCGGGGCTGCGAACCAGAGCGTTCGGGCCGCCGGTACTGGAGAAAGAAAGCATGAGCAACTGGTTAGTAGACAAACTGATCCCTTCGATCATGCGTTCCGAGGTCAAGAAGAGCTCGGTGCCTGAAGGTCTGTGGCACAAATGCCCGTCTTGCGAGGCTGTGCTGTACCGTCCGGAGCTGGAAAAGACCCTGGACGTTTGCCCCAAGTGCAACCACCACATGCGTATCGGCGCCCGCGCCCGCATCGACATCTTCCTCGACGCCGAAGGCCGTGCCGAATTGGGCGCGGACCTGGAGCCGGTTGACCGTCTGAAGTTCCGCGACGGCAAGAAGTACAAGGATCGCCTGACCGCTGCGCAAAAGGCGACCGGCGAAAAAGACGCACTGATCTCCATGAGCGGGACCCTGCTGGGCATGCCGGTGGTGGTTTCGGCGTTTGAATTCTCCTTCATGGGCGGTTCGATGGGCGCCATTGTGGGTGAGCGGTTTGTCCGCGCCGCCAACCACGCGCTGGAAAACAAATGCCCGATGATCTGCTTCGCCGCCTCCGGTGGTGCGCGGATGCAGGAAGCCCTGATCTCCCTGATGCAAATGGCCAAGACCTCTGCGGTACTGGCGCGTCTGCGTGAAGAAGGCATTCCGTTCATCTCCGTGCTGACCGACCCGGTCTACGGTGGTGTTTCCGCCAGTCTGGCAATGCTGGGCGACGTGATTGTCGGTGAGCCGAAAGCCCTGATCGGCTTTGCAGGTCCGCGCGTTATCGAGCAAACCGTGCGCGAAAAACTGCCGGAAGGCTTCCAGCGCAGCGAGTTCCTGCTGGAGCACGGCGCGATCGACTTGATCGTTCACCGTCAGGAACTGCGTCCACGCCTGGGCAACCTGCTGGCACAAATGATGGGCCTGCCGACGCCGAAATTCGTCGCCGCACCCATCGAGCCGATCGTGGTTCCACCGGTACCTGCCAACCTATGACCGAACGTACCCTTGGCGAGTGGCTCGCCTACCTTGAGCAGTTGCACCCTTCGGCCATCGACATGGGCCTTGAGCGCTCGCAACAGGTAGCGTCCCGCATGGGGCTGGGCAAGCCGGCGCCTCGGGTGATCACGGTCACCGGCACCAACGGCAAGGGTTCTACCTGCGCATTCGTGGCTTCGCTGCTGCGGGCGCAGGGCCTGAACGTCGGTGTCTACAATTCTCCGCACCTGTTGCGTTACAACGAGCGGGTGCAGGTCAACGGCGTCGAAGCGACTGACGCCGAGCTGTGCGAAGCCTTTGCTGCAGTCGAGGCGTGGCGTGGCGACACTTCCCTGACGTACTTCGAAATGGGAACCCTGGCGGCGTTCTGGCTGTTCCAGCAGGCCGGGCTTGATGCCGTGGTGCTGGAAGTCGGCCTCGGTGGGCGTCTGGATACGGTCAACGTGGTCGATGCTGACATGGCGCTGGTCACCAGCATCGGTGTCGATCACGCCGATTACCTGGGGGATACCCGCGAGTCCGTGGCTTTTGAAAAGGCCGGCATCTTCCGTCAGGGCGCGCCTGCGCTCTGCGGCGACCTGAATCCTCCACAACCTCTGCTGGATAAAGCCCGCGAGCTCAATTGCCCGTTTTTCTTGCGTGGCCGCGATTTTGATCTCGGTATCACCGATCAAAACTGGCAATGGCGCGGAGTAGACGCTCAAGGGCGTGTGCTCGAGTTGCGCGATCTGCCGTTGCTCGACCTGCCGATGGAAAACGCTGCACTGGCTTTGCAGGCTTACCTGTTGCTCGGTTTGCCGTGGGTGGCTGCACTGATTATTGAGGCCCTGAAAGCGACGCGGGTGGTCGGTCGTCTCGATCGCCGTCAGTTCGACTGGCAGGGCAAGCGCCTGAGCCTGTTGCTGGATGTGGGGCATAACCCGCATGCGGCCGAGTATCTGGCGCGCCGTCTGGCCAGTCGTCCGCCGGTCGGCAAGCGTCTGGCGGTGTTCGGATTGCTGGCGGACAAGGATCTGGATGGTGTTGTCAGTGAATTGAATGCTAGTGTCCAGCAATGGGCTGTCGCGCCGCTGGATTCACCGCGTGCGCGCCCGGTTGCCGATTTGCAGGCGGCGTTGCAGAACCTTGGCGCCGCGGTAACGTCCTATGACAGTGTGGTCGCCGCCCTGGAAGGGCAGTGTGCGCTGGCGACGAGCGACGACGAGATTCTGTTGTTCGGATCATTTTATTGTGTCGCCGAGGCCCTTGAATGGCTGGCTCGGCGCTCCACGGAGGAAGCGGCAAATGGCATTGCTGGATAAGGCATACAAACAGCGCATGGTTGGCGCCCTGGTTCTGGTGGCGCTGGCGGTTATTTTTCTGCCGATGCTGTTTTCCCGTCAGGATGAGCAGCGTCAAGTGACGGTCGAAGCCCCGACTGCACCGCAAGCACCGTCGATGCCGCAAGTGCAGGTCGAGCCGGTGGTGGTGCCTGAGCCGCAAGCGCTGCCTCAAGAACCGGTGCCGAGCGATGATGAGATCGCTCAGCAAGAAGCACCGTCCGCGCCGATTGCACCGAGTGCACCAGTGGCGCCTGCGCCTGTTGCCAAACCGGTCGCGCCAGCACCTGCTCCTGCTATGGCTGCCAAGCCTGCAACCGCGCCCCCTCAGCCAATCACTGCTGCACCGGGCAAGCCGGACACGACTCAGAGTCGCGTCGACGCCAATGGCCTGTCGGTCAGCTGGTCGGTGCAATTGGCCAGCCTGTCGAGCCGTGCAAGTGCAGAAAGCCTGCAAAAAGACCTGCGCAGTCAGGGCTATAACGCCTACATCCGTACGGCAGATGGCAAGAACCGGGTGTTTGTCGGACCGCTGATCGAGCGCGCCGAAGCCGATCGTCTGCGTGACTTGTTGGGCCGCCAGAAGAACCTCAAGGGGTTTGTGGTGCGTTTCCAACCTGAGCGCGGTTAAAACTATCGCCCCGATTTGAAATGCACTGACAATCGCAGCTTACCGATAGCCATGGGCTCTGCTAAAATGCGCCGCCTTATCCGTCTGTAGGCTGCACTGTGCCATTTACCTGGGTTGACTGGGCGATCGTTGCAATCGTCGCCATCTCCGCATTGATCAGTCTGAGCCGCGGCTTCGTCAAAGAAGCATTATCGCTGGTGACCTGGATCATCGCAGGAGTCGTCGCCTGGATGTTCGGTGGTGCATTGTCCGAGTACCTCGCCGGATACATCGAAACGCCATCGGCTCGTGTGATCACGGGCTGTGCCATCATGTTTGTCGCCACTTTAATCGTGGGCGCAATGATCAATTATCTTATCGGCGAGTTGGTTCGCGTCACCGGGTTGTCCGGGACCGATCGATTCCTCGGCATGGCCTTCGGCGCCGCGCGTGGCGTGCTGCTGGTGGTCGTGGCGGTCGGGCTGTTGAGCCTGGGGCCGGTACAGCAGGACGGGTGGTGGCAACAGTCGCAGCTCGTGCCAAAATTTCTATTGGTCGCAGACTGGTCCAAAAACCTGATCCTCGGGTGGAGCAGTCAGTGGCTTGCCAGCGGTATCAGCGTACCCGCTGAGATACCGTTCAAGGAGCACCTCTTGCCGATGGCCAAAACGCCTCAGTGAGTTGTGTTCAGTTCAGATCCATTAAGTAGGGGTTGCGTCGCATGTGTGGCATCGTCGGTATCGTCGGTAAGTCGAACGTCAATCAGGCGCTGTATGACGCGCTAACCGTCCTCCAGCACCGCGGCCAGGACGCTGCCGGTATCGTGACCAGCCATGATGGCCGGTTATTCCTGCGCAAGGACAATGGCCTGGTGCGTGACGTGTTCCATCAGCGTCACATGCAGCGCCTGGTCGGCCACATGGGCATTGGCCATGTGCGTTACCCGACCGCGGGCAGCTCGACTTCGGCCGAAGCCCAACCGTTTTACGTCAACTCGCCTTACGGCATCACCCTGGCGCACAACGGCAACCTGACCAACGTTGAACAGTTGGCGAAGGAGATTTACGAATCTGACCTGCGCCACGTCAACACCAACTCCGATTCGGAAGTGCTGCTCAACGTGTTCGCACACGAACTGGCCCAGCGCGGCAAGTTGCAGCCAACCGAAGAAGACGTGTTCGCTGCCGTCACCGACGTGCACAACCGTTGCGTCGGTGGTTACGCGGTCGTGGCGATGATCACCGGTTATGGCATCGTCGGTTTCCGCGACCCGCACGGCATCCGCCCGATTGTCTTCGGCCAGCGTCACACCGACGAAGGCGTCGAGTACATGATCGCCTCCGAAAGCGTTTCCCTGGACGTGCTCGGTTTCACCCTGATTCGCGACCTGGCACCGGGCGAAGCGGTCTACATCACTGAAGACGGCAAGCTGCACACCCGTCAGTGCGCGACCAACCCGTCCCTGACCCCATGCATCTTCGAACACGTCTACCTGGCGCGTCCGGACTCGATCATCGATGGCGTGTCGGTCTACAAGGCCCGCCTGCGCATGGGTGAGAAACTCGCCGAGAAGATCCTGCGCGAGCGTCCAGAACATGACATCGACGTGGTTATCCCGATTCCGGACACCAGCCGTACCGCGGCCCTGGAGCTGGCGAACCACCTGGGCGTCAAGTTCCGCGAAGGCTTCGTGAAGAACCGCTACATCGGCCGGACCTTCATCATGCCGGGCCAGGCTGCACGGAAAAAATCCGTACGCCAGAAGCTCAACGCCATCGAACTGGAATTCCGCGGCAAGAACGTGATGCTGGTGGACGACTCGATCGTTCGTGGCACCACGTGCAAGCAGATCATCCAGATGGCCCGTGAAGCCGGCGCGAAAAACGTCTACTTCTGCTCCGCAGCCCCGGCCGTTCGCTACCCGAACGTCTACGGCATCGACATGCCAAGCGCCCACGAGCTGATCGCTCACAACCGTTCGACTCAGGACGTTGCTGACCTGATCGGCGCTGATTGGTTGATCTATCAGGACCTGCCTGACTTGATCGAAGCGGTCGGTGGCGGCAAGATCAAGATCGAGAAGTTCGATTGCGCGGTGTTCGATGGCCAGTACGTGACCGGCGACGTCGACGAGGCTTACCTGAACAAGATCGAGCAGGCACGTAACGATGCCTCCAAGGTCAAGACGCAGGCAGTCAGTGCAATCATTGATCTGTATAACAACTGAGTAAACGAGCGGCCTGTAGGAGCGAGGCTTGCCCGCGAAGCTTTTGGCGTTCCCAAAGGCCCCTTCGCGGGCAAGCCATGCTCCTACAGGCCGGTTTTGTATCTATTACTGAGCAGGGCAAGGAGTGACAGCATGAGTCAGGATTGGGATGCCGGTCGGCTGGACAGCGACCTCGAAGGCGTAGCGTTCGATACCCTGGCCGTACGCGCCGGTCAGCACCGCACGCCGGAAGGCGAACACGGTGATCCGATGTTCTTCACTTCCAGCTACGTCTTCCGTACCGCTGCCGACGCCGCGGCGCGCTTTGCCGGCGAAGTGCCGGGCAACGTTTACTCGCGCTACACCAACCCGACCGTGCGCGCGTTCGAAGAGCGCATCGCTGCGCTGGAAAGCGCCGAGCAAGCGGTGGCCACGGCCACCGGCATGGCAGCGATCATGGCGGTGGTGATGAGCCTGTGCAGCGCCGGCGATCACGTACTGGTGTCGCGCAGCGTGTTCGGTTCGACCATCAGCCTGTTCGAGAAGTACTTCAAGCGCTTCGGCATTGAAGTCGATTACGTGCCTCTGGCGGACTTGTCCGGTTGGGACGCGGCGATCAAGGCCAACACCAAATTGCTGTTCGTCGAGTCGCCGTCCAATCCCCTGGCCGAACTGGTGGATATCGCCGAGCTGGCGAAAATCGCTCACGCCAAAGGCGCGATGCTGGTGGTGGACAACTGCTTCTGCACCCCTGCGTTGCAGCAGCCGCTGAAGATGGGCGCGGACATCGTCGTGCACTCGGCGACCAAGTTCATCGACGGCCAGGGCCGTTGCATGGGCGGTGTTGTGGCCGGTCGTAGCGAGCAGATGAAAGAAGTCGTCGGTTTCCTGCGCACTGCCGGGCCGACCCTGAGCCCGTTCAACGCCTGGATCTTCCTGAAGGGCCTGGAAACCTTGAGCCTGCGCATGAAGGCGCATTGCGCCAACGCCCAGCAACTGGCCGAGTGGCTGGAGCAGCAGGACGGCATCGAGAAAGTCCATTACGCCGGCCTCAAGAGCCATCCGCAGCACGAACTGGCTCTGCGCCAGCAGAAGGGCTTCGGTGCGGTCGTGAGTTTTGAGGTCAAGGGAGGCAAAGAGGGCGCCTGGCGCTTTATCGATGCGACCCGTTTGATTTCGATCACCGCCAACCTCGGTGACAGCAAAACCACCATTACGCACCCGAGCACCACCTCCCACGGCCGTCTGGCGCCGCAAGAACGTGAAGCGGCGGGCATTCGTGACAGCCTGATCCGCATCGCGGTCGGTCTGGAAGATGTGGCTGACCTGAAAGCCGATCTGGCGCGCGGGTTGGCTGCCTTGTGATCGAGTTGTCGACGCCGGGCACCGGCACCCATGGCCGCGTTGCACTGGTCACCGGTGCCGCACGCGGCATCGGGCTGGGGATCGCGGCCTGGCTGATCAGCGAAGGCTGGCAAGTGGTGCTGACCGACCTTGATCGAGAGCGCGGTTCGAAAGTGACGAAGGTGCTGGGCGAAAACGCCTGGTTCATCGCCATGGACGTCTCGAACGAGGGGCAAGTGGCGTTGGGCGTCGCCGAGGTGTTGGGGCAGTTCGGGCGTCTGGATGCGTTGGTGTGTAACGCGGCGATTGCCGACCCGCACAACATTACTCTGGAAAGTCTCGATCTGGCTTACTGGAATCGGGTGCTGGCGGTCAATCTAAGCGGCCCGATGCTGTTGGCCAAGCACTGTGCGCCGTATCTGCGCGCTCACAGCGGTGCGATCGTCAATCTGGCCTCGACCCGCGCTGCGCAGTCCGAGCCGGACTCAGAGGCTTACGCGGCGAGCAAGGGCGGTCTGTTGGCCCTGACTCACGCGTTGGCCATCAGCCTTGGGCCGGAAATTCGCGTCAACGCGGTCAGCCCCGGCTGGATCGATGCGCGAGACCCGGTGGCACGGCGTGCTGAGCCCCTGACAGAGGCCGACCATGCCCAGCATCCGGCGGGCAGGGTAGGGACCGTCGAAGACGTTGCGGCAATGGTCGCTTGGCTGCTGTCGAAGAACGCCGGTTTCGTCACGGGTCAGGAGTTTGTGGTCGATGGCGGCATGACCAAGAAGATGATTTACAGCGAGTGATGGGGCAGAGGTGCTGTCTTCAGCATTGATGTTGGGTGTGCCGTCCTCATCGCGAGCCTGCTCGCGAAGCGGTCTGACGGTTTGCGGCCCTGGTGTGGAATGACACGATTCTGTCTTTTTCAGAAAAACTTCAATCCTGCTATTGACTTAGGTTCGCTACCTGCGTAAATTTCGCGGCCTCGGAGATGCAAACGGGTGATTAGCTCAGCTGGGAGAGCGTCTGCCTTACAAGCAGAATGTCGGCGGTTCGATCCCGTCATCACCCACCAAATCCGAGAGTCTTGCGAAAGCAAGATGGAAGCTTTTAAAAGCCTCCACCGACGCGCAGCGGTAGTTCAGTCGGTTAGAATACCGGCCTGTCACGCCGGGGGTCGCGGGTTCGAGTCCCGTCCGCTGCGCCATATTTTCCGCGTCAGGCTTGCCCTGATTCGAGATTGAAAGAGAGACTGAAAAGTCTCAGAGCTTTCAATCAGACGAGTTACTTGGACGCAAGTCCAAAGCGATACGCAGCGGTAGTTCAGTCGGTTAGAATACCGGCCTGTCACGCCGGGGGTCGCGGGTTCGAGTCCCGTCCGCTGCGCCATATCTGCCTCAAGGCCCACTGAACGCCTTGGAGCTACGAAGAAAGCCACTGGCAGTCTTCGAGTCGATAGCAAAGACCCTGGTCGAAAGACCGGGGTTTTTTGTGTCTGCGATTTGGCTTTTCCTCCCTTCATTCCTTGTCAATCCAACCTTTCTGCTCAGCCGATGCATAAAGGGCTTCCTTCATATGTTCGACATTAATTAGAATCACTCTCATTTACGATAACTCCTGGCACAGGGCTTCTTGAAATGAGTGATGCAGCGATGCCGGAGGAGCAAACTTTCCACGATGTGTACCGCGACCATCGCGGCTGGCTCGAAAGCTGGTTGAGACGACGCATGAGCAATGGTCACGATGCGGCGGACCTGAGCCAGGACACATTCGTGCGCTTGCTCGCCAGCTCCCAGCGTATTGCTGACCTGCAAGAACCCCGCGCCTACCTGGCGACCGTGGGCAAACGGCTGCTGACCAACTTCTACAAGCGCCGCAGCCTGGAGCAGGCTTACCTCAATGCGCTGGCGCTCCTGCCTGAAGACTGCGTGCCATCCCCCGAGCAGCGCTGGATTCTGCTGGAAACCCTGCAAGCCCTCGACGAATTGCTCGATGGATTAGCGGCCCCTGTACGTCGGGCGTTTCTCTGGAGCCAACTGGAAGGCCTGGGTTATCAAGCAATCGCCGAGCGCCTGCAAGTCTCGGAGCGCACGATCAAGCGCTACATGGCCCAAGCCTACGAGCATTGCCTGCTGGTGGCGCTGTGAGCGGTTCCGCCCCTTCGGCCGACGCCCGTCAAGTCATAGGGGCTGCCGCGCAGTGGCTGGCGCTCATGGAATCGGGCACCGCCAACGAGCGGGACCGAGCGGAGTTGCAGAGCTGGCGCGACAGTCATTCCAGCCACGAGCAGGCCTGGCAAAAAGCGCAACTCTTGCGTCAACGCTTTGCTGACTTGCCGTCAGCACTGGCGATGGCCAGTCTGGATCGACCGCAGCCGAGCCGACGCGCGGTGCTCAAGCGCGCCGTCGGCGCGGTGGCGTTGGTGCCGGCCGCCTGGCTGATCAGTCGGCAGTTGCCTTTGGATGCCTGGAGTGCCGACCTGCGGACAGCGACCGGGGAGGGCAAGAAAGTCCAGTTGGCCGACGGAAGCTCGCTGCAATTGAACACCGCGAGCGCCGTCGATATTGATCTGAGCAACCGTCTACTCAAGCTTGTTGAGGGCGAAATTGCCCTGAAAGTCCCTGGCACCTCGCCGCTAACGATCCAGACGCACTTCGGCCAGGTGGTCGTCAGTCAAAGTGAAGTATGCGTTCGTCAGTGGCAGACGGGGTGCAAGGTGTCGGTGCTTAACGGCACGGTGCAGTTGCAGCCTTTGCATGGACCGGTCTTTTCGTTGCGCGCAGGCCAGCAAGCTAGCCTTCAGGCTACGGGTGCCGGCGCTGTGGAGCCATTCGACGTCCTTGCTCCAGGCTGGCGCGACGGTGTGCTGATGGCGCAGAACCAGCCCCTGGGGGACTTTTTGCGCGAACTCAGCACCTATCGCCCGGGTGTGTTGCGCTGGGAGCCAGAACTGGATTCCCTACGCGTCACCGGCAGTTTTCGCCTGGAAGACACCGATCGAATTCTGGCGCTGCTGGCGGCCAGCCTGCCGTTGGAGGTGCATTCGCGTACGCGATATTGGGTCACGCTGCTGCCGCGCAAAAATAGTGTTTGAAGCGTGTCCCCTTTTTTCGCCTCGCTTGTCATTCAAGGCAAGTGAACGAAATAAGAGAGCTTCCTCAATGCCCGCAGTGTTCCCGTCCAGTCCGCGTTTGGCTTCATCCCGCCTGCGCCCGTTAATGCACTTGAGTCTGTTGCTGAGCCTCAGTGCCTGTCCGTTGTTCATCACCGCCGGTTGGGCCGAAGACGCGCCTCGACGCAGTTATCAGGTGCCCGCCGGCAGCCTCAGCGCAGCGCTGACCCGTTTCGCCGGGCTGGCCGGGGTCAACCTGTCGGTGGACCCGGCGCTGGTGAGTGGTCGTAACAGCCCCGGCCTGTCCGGCGAATTTGCAGTGGAGGAGGGCTTTGCCCGGTTGTTGCAGGGTTCCGGTCTGCAACTGCAGCCGGTGGGCGAACAAGCGTACATTCTGACCCCAGCGCCAGAAGGCAGCGGCCTGCAACTGGGCGCCACCTCGATTCTCGGTGCCATCGACCCGGTGGACGGCGATCCGTATGCCGGCGGCCAGGTGGCGCGCCGTGGTTCGCAAGGCCTGCTGGGCTCGAAAGACTTTATGGAAACGCCGTTCAGCATGACCACCTACACCAGCGAGGTGGTCAAAAACCAGCAGGCTCGTACCTTGGGCGACCTGATCGCCAACGATCCCTCGGTTCGCGCCACCAACCCGGCGGGTGGGCGTTACGAGCAGTTCACCATTCGCGGGCTCAGTCTGTTCAACAGGGATGTTGCCTACAACGGTCTCTACGGCGTCCTGCCGACCTACACGATCGACATGGAAATGGCCGACCGCGTCGACGTCCTCAAGGGGCCGAGCCAGCTGATCAACGGCATCTCGCCGAGGGGCAGCGTGGGCGGCGGGATCAACGTGGTGCCCAAGCGCGCAACCGATAAGCCCATCACTTCGTTCACCGGCAGCTACGCGTCCGACAGTCAGGTTGGCGGTGCCGTGGATGTCGGCCGGCGCTTTGGTGAAGACAACAAGTTCGGCATTCGTTTCAACGGCGTCAAACAGTCCGGCGACACCGAATGGGATCAGCAGAATGTCGACCGCGAGATGGCCGTGCTCGGCCTGGATTTTCGCGGTGAACGCTTGCGGCTTTCGACGGACATCGGGCGCACCGAGCGTGACACCGACGCGCCGCAGGAACGCGTGCAGGTCAACGCCAACGCGCAGGTTCCGCGTGCCAGCGATGTGCGCCACAACTATGCGCAGCCGTGGAGCAAGGCGAGCACCAACGACACGTTCGGAACGGTGAACGGTGAATTCGATGTCAACGATTCCGTCATGCTGTACGGCGGTGTGGGCGCGCGCAAAAGCAACCATGACTTTCTCCGGCATGCCGTTGCGGTCACCAACAACGCGGGTGATTTCAGTGTTCAGCCACGTGATTTCACCCGCGACGAAAATGTCCGGACGGCCACGGCAGGGGTGCGCAACTGGTTCCATACCGGCCCGGTGAGCCATGAGGTCAACCTGGCCGCCAGCTATTTCTACATGGACTTCGAAAATGGCGGCGCGCGTTACGCGGCGGCCCCCAGCAACCTCTACAACCCGGTGGAAACCCCCACGCCGCTCAGGCCCACGCGACAGGATGCGAAGGTCTATACCGAGAACCGCTTCAGCGGCGTGGCGTTGTCCGACACCCTGGGCTTTTTTGATGATCGGCTGCTGCTGACCCTCGGCGCCCGCTGGCAGCGGGTGAAGGTTGATGACTGGTCGGGCAATGTGAAAGGCGACACCGCCTACGATGAGGAAAAGGTTTCGCCGTCGGGCGGCATCCTGTTCAAGGCTACCGATAAGCTGTCGCTGTACGCCAACTACATGGAAGGCCTGAGCCAGGGCAAGATCGCGCCGTCGACTTCGGTAAACGAGGACGAAATCTTCCCGCCGTTCGTCAGCCGCCAGGTCGAGGTCGGCGCCAAGTACGACGCGGGCGCATTTGCCGTGACCGCCGCAGTGTTCCGGATCAAGCAGCCGGCCTACGAAACCAACGCCACGACGCGCGTCTTCGGCCCGAACGGCAAGCGTGAGAACACAGGAGTGGAACTGAGTGTGTTCGGTGAGCCGCTCGATGGTTTCCGCCTGCTTGGCGGTGTCATGTACATCGACAGCGAGTTGACCAACACCGCCAAACGCGCCTTCGACGGCAACCGGGCGCCGGCCACGCCGAAATACAACGTCAACCTGGGCGCCGAGTGGGACGTGCCGACCGTAGAGGGCCTGACCCTCACCAGCCGAGGCATCTATTCCAGCTCGCAGTACCTGGACCAATCCAACAACAAGGAAATCGACTCCTGGGAGCGTTTCGACGTGGGCGCACGCTACGCGTTCAAGGTCGAGGAAAAGAACATCACCTTGCGCGCCAATATCGAGAACGTGGTGGACAAGCGCTACTGGAGCTCGGCCGGGGCCTCGGATGACAGCGAGCCTGGTTTGACGCTTTCGACGCCACGCACCTACTTGCTTTCAGCGACCGTCGATTTCTGAGTCGATTCCACTGCGAGGCTGCCTACGCCTGTAGCAGCTGTCGAGCCCCAGCGAGGCTGCGTTCGACTGCGAAGCAGTCGTAATACCTGCCACCCCGATCTTCCTGAAAGACCGTGGTGGTCGTTCTACGACTGCTACACAGTCGAACGCAGCCTCGCTGGGGCTCGACAGCTGCTACAAGCGGACGCAAGCGTCTATCGGTTCAGCCTTGCAAGTAGATCGCATGGGTACCTGGCGCCGAGTCTGCTGGCCAATGACCTGGCCGCTCGCGGCTGGAATCATCAGGACCTGAGCTCGTTCCTCAAACACGGCATGAGCGCCCAGGGCACGATGTTCAACGAGATGTTCCCGGTGTTCCACAACAGCACCCAAGGCCTCAATGACCCGGACCTGGCGGCGATGGCGACCTTCCTGCTCGGCGATCAACCGCCGGCGGCGAAGGTGCAGACGGACGTGCCGTTGGACAAACTCAGTACCAGCGCCCAGCGCGGTCGTCAGGACTACCTGAACGTCTGCGCCGGTTGCCACGCGGTCGGTGGCGAAGGCAAACCGCACATCGCCGTGGCTATGCGCGGCAACACTACGCTGCGCCTGGAAGATCCGCGCAATCTGGTGCGGGTGATCGACGAAGGTATCGGCGAGCAGAAGTTCGCCGGGTTCGAAAACATGCAGCCGATGCCGGGGCTCGCCGAAAAACTCAGCCACGAGCAACTCCCCGATCTGGTGGACTACCTGCGTCAGGGGTGGGGTGGTCGGTCGGGTGATCTCGCGGTGAAGGACGTGCAGACGTTGCGAGCCGATGCCCCGCCGCTCGAGCACAAGGCGCACTGACATGCAGCATCTCGATCTGCAAGTCGTGCGACGGGCGCTTGAATGGTCGACGGCTGGCCGCCGCATCTGGCTGTGCACGGTGCTCGCCACTTATGGCTCGGCACCGCGTGCGCCAGGCTCGTTGCTGGCGGTGAACACTGACGGACAATGGATCGGCTCACTGCCCGGCGGCTGCGTCGAGGAAGACTTTCTTGAGCGCGTCGCTGAGGGGGCGTTTTTTGATGCGGTCAGCGTCATTCGTTATGGCGAAGGCGATGATCCGCGCTCGCGCGTGAGTTTGCCCTGTGGCGGCGTGCTCGATGTGCTGGTGGAGAAGCTTGAGTCCGAGTGCGAGGTTCAGGCTCATCTGCGGGAACTGGAGTCGGCGTTGTTGGGCCAGCGTCAGCTGATCCGCGAGGTCGATCTGGCCAGCGGTGCGCGCAGTCTGTTTGTCGATCGCGAGCAGGGCGTGCGCATCGAACGTGAGATTGACCGGGTGCGTGTGCGGATTGGCGCGGCTCAGCGTTTGCTGTTGGCGGGGTATTCCAGCGTCGCTCTGGCGTGTGCGGAGTTGGCGGTTGGCCTGGGTTTCGAGGTGATTCTTTGTGATCCACGGGACGAAGTGCTGGAAGGCGTCGTGCTAGAAAACGTCGAGATTCGTCGTCAATTGCCGTCAGTGTTCATCGCTGACGGCGGCTGCCACAGCGACACCGCGGTGGTGGCCTTGGCTCACGACCCGCGCATCGACGATCTGGCGATGATGGAAGCCGTGCGCACCGAGGCGATTTACATCGGCTGATGGGCTCCATGCAGGCCTCGCAAAAGCGCTTCGAGCGGTAACGCAGGATTGGCGGTCTGGGAGGCGCGGAGTTGGCGTGGATTCATGCACCAATCGGGCTGAGCCTAGGGAGTAAAACCCCGGCAGAAATCGCCCTGGCCGTTCTTGCCGACATCCTGCGAATCCGTAGCGGCATCGCGCGGGATCGGCTTTAAGCACCATTTTCCCTGTGGGAGGAACCATTTCCCCTGAGGGAGCGAGCCTGCTCGCGATAGCGGACTGACAGGCAGCATTGATGTTGAATGTGACGGCCTCATCGCAAGCAGGCTCGCTCCCACAAAATCGTTGCTGTGTCGGTTAGTACCCGAACTTGTCTCGCAATCCGTAATACCACGCACCCAACGCTGCAAACGGCGTACGCAGCAATTGTCCGCCGGGGAACGGGTAGTGCGGTAGATCGGCAAACGCGTCGAAACGCTCAGCCTGGCCACGCAACGCTTCGGCCAGCACCTTGCCTGCCAAGTGTGTGTACGTCACACCGTGGCCGCTGCAACCCTGGGAATAGTAAATGTTGTCGCCGATGCGTCCGACCTGAGGAAGGCGCGACAGAGTCAGCAGGAAATTGCCGGTCCAGGCGTAGTCAATCTTCACGTCCTTGAGCTCAGGGAACGCCTTGAGCATCTTCGGCCGGATGATCGCTTCGATGTTCGCCGGATCCCGCGCTCCATAGACCACGCCGCCACCGAAGACCAGGCGCTTGTCGCCGGTCAGTCGGTAGTAATCGAGCAGGTAATTGCAGTCCTCGACGCAGTAATCCTGCGGCAGCAGGCGCTTGGCCAATTCGTCGCCCAAAGGTTCGGTGGTGATGACCTGAGTCCCGCAGGGCATCGACTTGGCTGCCAGCTCAGGCACCAGGTTGCCGAGATAAGCATTGCCGGCAACGATAATGAACTTGGCCCTGACCTTGCCCTGTGGCGTATGCACCACGGGATTGGCACCGCGCTCGATGCGTACCGCCGGCGACTGCTCATAAATCGTGCCGCCCAGCGACTCGACCGCCGCCGCTTCACCCAGCGCCAGGTTCAGCGGATGAATGTGCCCGCCGCTCATGTCGAGCATGCCGCCGACGTATTGATCGCAGGCCACCACTTCACGAATGCGCTTTTGATCCAGCAACTCCAGCTGCGTATGACCAAAACGTTCCCACAGACGTTTCTGCGATTCCAGATGCCCCATCTGCTTGGCGGTAATAGCAGCAAACACGCCACCGTCCTTCAAGTCGCACTGGATATTATATTTGGCGACCCGCTCACGAATGATCTGCCCGCCCTCAAACGCCATTTGCCCCAGCAACTGAGCTTGCTTGGGGCCGACGCTGCGCTCGATCACATCAATGTCACGGCTATAACTATTAACGATCTGGCCGCCGTTACGACCCGACGCGCCGAAACCCACCTTGGCGGCTTCCAGCACCGTGACCTTGAAGCCGTTCTCCAGCAGAAACAGGGCAGAGGACAGCCCAGTGTAACCAGCGCCGATCACACAGACATCAGTCTCCACGTCATCCTGCAGGGGCGGACGCGGCGGAACCGAAGTGGCCGACGCGGCGTAATAGGATTCGGGGTAGGGGGTGTTCGCCATCCGGCTGCCTCTGTTTAATATATTTTACGAGTGCATCGATCCTACCCGAGTTAAAAATCGACCGCCAGCCACCGGAAAATCTTCTTTGCCACCACGAAATTAAATATTTTGCATATTCATAGGGTTAGCTCGAAAAAAGGTGTTGACACCCCTCCGGAATTCCGTAGAATGCCGCCTCACAGCAGGCACGTAGCTCAGTTGGTTAGAGCACCACCTTGACATGGTGGGGGTCGTTGGTTCGAGTCCAATCGCGCCTACCAAACAAAATCCGCTCTGCTGGGCGGTCTAGAAGGGCTCACCGAAAGGTGGGCCCTTTTTTGTTGTCTGGTGTTTAGCAATTCCCGCCGCTCACCGGCAGGCGATATGGTTTAGTAAGCGGAATTCTTCAGGAGATGTTGCTATGGATAAGGCGTTTCGAAATGCAATGTTTCTAACCGGCATACCGCTGACAATCTGCGGATTCAGCTTTGGTCTGACTGGGCTTTTGAACGAATCGACGCTCAGTTACATGGCGCCCGGGCTACTTATTCCAGGACTCGCTTTTATGTTGATCGGCTGGATGCAGAGCAATACGTGAGCTTCTCGGCTTCACCGAGGTCCGTGTTCTTATTGGTGTGATACAAAGCCCACACATCTCAAGCCGTTGAAAGGACGCTCCGCTGTGGGTCGATACATTCTTTTTGTGTTGTTGTTTCCACTGGACTCGGCATCTGCGTTCGAGACCGATCCAGCAATAAATAGTTTTTCGGATGAGCATACTGACTGCGCCGGGTTCTATTTGGTCTCGGCAAGGGCTGTTAGGGCGCAACCATAACTGGCTGAGCAGAAGAAGCAGGCAGCGGTCAGTGCTTTAGCCTTTTCAAAAGAAATCACGGATGAGAACGTGACTCGAGCCAAAACGGAAAAAGCGATCAGATCAATGCTTGAAGAGGTCAATGGTGACGCCGCGAAATGGTCGAATCTAATAAATAAGTACTCGGCTAAATGCGATGAAATCGTGGCTAACCCGGGGAAGCGAGCGGATTACTGGTTCAAGAAGTAAGATTGATCAATCGTGTGCGCCTGCTCTCTCATTGATCCTTGGCTTCTGTCGCCTGTTCCTGCCAGCAAAACTTACGGCGGTCCGCAAGGTGTTTTCAGCGACGTGGAAACCTGCAATTCAGGCGTAAACTGGCGGTGCTAGCTCATCAAAAGGAGCCGCATATGATCGCCGACCAAATGAACAAACAGGCATCTGAAGACAGGGCTGTTTGGGATCAATACTTCTGCGCTGCGTTGATTGCGGAAAGCAATCTAACGGCACCGGTTGTAGGAGGGGCTACTCACGAAGACAGGCAGAACCTGCTGGTTGAAAGGGCCAAGGCTCTTGCCGACAAGATGATGGAAAACCGGAAATAACCAGAGCCCAGCCATCGCGCTGGGCTCTTCACATCCGGCCATCTCAATGACGGTCGATGTACGCGTTATGAATCAAGCGATCAGGTCTACTTTGCCGCTCGCCAGGCGATAGATGCCGCCCACTATCTTCAACGTGCCTTTACTGAGGGCATCAGTCAGCAGTGGCGAATCATTTTTTTAGGCGCTTGACCGAGTCTTTGACATCTTGCGCGACGGCGTCGGTGGGAAGATTTCCGTGTTCCTTGAGCTCTGTCTCGATATCGTTCGGCCTTGAAGTCATTTGTCTTGGAGGTGCCGTAAACATACCGTTCATTTCCCTCCATTAGCCTTTGCAGGGCCTGGTCAGGATTGATTGAGTTTTGCGGTTTAGGTGCGGTTTCTCCGCAGCCTTGGGGACCTGGTTGGGCAGGGCGCCAGCCAATAACTGAGCGCCTTCTCCGAGTCCGGCTAATCGAAGGAACTTGCGGCGATCATTTTCGGCTTTAATCGGGTTTGAATCACACGATTTACACATGGCTGTGTACTCAGGTAACAGGGAGGGAATTGCTGTCAAAAGCGAGTGCTCAAGGAACCCTTCAGCACTGGTGTGATGAAGTCTTGACGGCTGTAGCGTTATGTTTCGGACGCTGTTTCCACGTTTGCTGGTTTGGCGCTTGATGCCCTGGCTTAGCTAGATTTCGTCTAGGAACCATAACAATAGTGTGGATATTTAATGGGTTACGATATTTTTTAACCAGACAGTGATCGAAAATATATTGTTACAAGTGGGTTGTTAGGCTATTATCGCTCCGCGTTCACCACCACGGTTTATGCATTTTTAAGTCCCAAGCTTCCATCAGCTGCTTGGGATTTTTTTTGCCTGAAATTTGTCCTGGTTCGCTCGAACATCAAAAGGACAGCTTCATCTATGTTCCCTTACTCTGAAAAAACGGCCATATGCCGTGTTGCTTCTATGGGAAAAGCGCGAAACGCCACTTGGGCGAACTCCGGTTTTTTGGACTACTACTGACTGGCCAAACTCAAACTCAGTCTGATGGGAGTATATCGATGCTGGTTCATTGGTCGCTTGCGGCAATTCACCTGCTGGCTTTTGCCTTGGGGTTCTGGGCTGTTCTGACGCGGGGGACGGCATTTAGCCGCCTGGCTGCCGGCGCGGGGGAGGCTCGCCGGGTGTTGATGGCCGATAACCTGTGGGGCATCTCTGCCGTCATACTCCTGGTCACCGGTGTGATGCGTGCTTTTGGTGGGTACGAAAAAGGTACTGATTACTACCTCCACCAGCCATTGTTCCATCTCAAGATGACGCTCTTCGTTCTGATCCTGCTGCTTGAAGTAGCGCCAATTATCACGCTGATCAAATGGCGGATCGCACTGAGCCGTGGCGAGGCGATCAATACCGGGCGCGCGAAGCTGTTTGCACGGATCAGTCATGTCGAAGGGTTGCTGGTGTTACTGATGGTTGTGGCTGCCACGGGCATGGCGCGCGGCGTGACGTTTGGTTAGCCGAGTCTGATCACACTCTTCCTCGGGATTAATCCGAAACGTCTGACAGTCAGGGCAGGGGGCGTGCCGTTAATATCGGCTTCACGTTTTCAACAGGAATGGGCGAACGAATCAACGGATGGCGATACAGCGCTTGAATCTTTAGCCAGCCGTTGTCCGGGGTTGAACGGGCTGGCTACTGACTGCAACAGGATTCAGGGAGTTTGTGGCTTGTCTGGAGCGGTCAGGCCAGCCTGAATGCGTTGGTAGATTTCTTCGCGATGGACTGCGACGTCTTTCGGCGCGTTGATGCCGATCCGGACTTGCTGGCCGCTCACGCCCAGAATGGTGATCGTAATGTCGTCACCGATATTTATGCTTTCACCGACTTTGCGGGTGAGTATCAGCATGGTCTTCTCCTTGATTGCTTTGTAGGGCACCTGATTCGAACAGTGCAGAGGTCGGTGGTATGTATAGATTAGTGCGAAGTCTCACGGTTTGGGTGCCTCTTTCTGACGCGCAGATGCTGCATTAATTCCCAAGGCGTAACTATACAGAGGCCGCAACCATCATTCTCGTTGTTTTGAGCCCATTTTGCGGCACTCGGAAAGTATTCATGAATGTTAAAATCGCCGCTTTCAGCATTCAGAGGGACACGTTGTGCGCAAAATGGTCTTGGTAATCGCAGTACTGGCGTTGGTTGGGTGCGATCAAGGTAAGGGCGTTGACGCTCAAAAGCCTAAGCCGGCAGTTGTTTCCGCACCGGCGGCAGCCATCGGGCCGCAATGGGATCTCGAAGTGCGAGGCGAAACGACCCAGGCTGTCAGCGACCTGAGCGGCTGGCTGATCGAACACAGCTTTGTGCCCAGCGTCGTCAAGGAAAACGGCATGACCCGGATTCTGGTAGGGCCATTCAATTCGAAAGCCGAGGCCGAAGCCAAACAGGCCCAGGTAGCTGCAGCGCTTGTCCGGGCCAAGAAACAGAACATCGAATTGCTGGTGCTTGAGCGTCCGGTAGCCCAGTAACAGCCCTTTTCACGCAAGCCTTCTGTCGAAGCGCCTTAAAGGGGATCCACATTGACTCGTCTCTAAACGTAGTCACTGTCGATTCCCAGAAGGGGCTCTCCATGGCCTCCGCCACCCCTTACAAAATCTTCGACGCGGTTCTTGCGCACAAAACAAACCTCAGTCCTCATATGATGCGCGTGACCCTGGCCGGTCCGATGGTCACCGAAATGGCCACTTGGGCGCCGGATCAGCGGGTAAAACTGTTCTTCCCGGCCGAGGATGGGACGCCTGCCAGGCTGGCTCATGACCAGAATTGGTATGCGCGCTACCGATCAATGCCGGTGGCTCAGCGTCCGGCGATGCGCACTTACACCATTCGACACTTGCGGGCCGAGCAAGGCGAAGTGGACATCGATTTCGTTTTGCACGGTGAAACCGGTCCGGCCTCCCGCTGGGCGATGCGTGCGGTGACGGGCGAGCCTATCCAGATTGTTGCACCTGATCGCCAGTTTTCAGCGCAAGACACGGGAGGTTTCGAGTGGAAGCCGCCTCATACGCTCAAGCATCTGTTGCTGGTAGCCGATGCCACTGCATTGCCCGCCGCTCTCGGCATTCTGGATGAGATGGCTGCCTTGGCCGAGCCGCCGACCACCCAGGCATTTTTCGAGGTGGACAGTGCAGAAGACGCATTGCCGGTGCCTGAGTGGCCGGGTCTGTCGGTGCGGTGGCTGGTCCGGGATCATTCCAGCGATAAGGCAGCAGGCGCGCTGATGGTTGAAGCGGTCCGTCAGACGGAGCTGCCGGTCACTGCTTCGCTGGCTCACGAAACGGTGGAACTGGCGGAAGTCGATGTTGACGAAGAGATTCTCTGGGAAACGTCCGACTCGACCGGTGACGGTTTCTACGGCTGGATCGCCGGAGAAACGGTGGCCGTGATGAACCTGCGCAAGTATTTGATCAAGGAGCGCGGCATCGCTCGGGAGTCACTCAATCTGATGGGCTACTGGCGCTTCAACAAAAGCGGCGGATAGAAACGAACAAAGGCCTCGGGTATTACCTCCGAGGCCTTTTTGTTTTTCAGCGGTCGATCAGCCGCAGGCTTTCATGTCCACGGGCCCGACAAACTCGTTGCCGCGACCCATCACGCACGCCACGCTCTGGTTGCGCTGACGTTCCCAGGCTTCAACCGGATAGGTCTTGTTCCACGCGTCGTACAGTTGGCGATCCTGTTTCGACAGGCGCAAACCATACTGTTTGCTCATGTAGAAATACGTCCGGGCGATCATGCCGCGAATGGAAGGGCGGGGCATGACCTTCTTCGCCTTGAAGTCGACTTGGGTCAGGCACGAGCCATATTGACCCGATTGCACTGGCAGCCAACCAAAACTGAAGTTGCTGCGATCACCGTTCACCTCACCGATGCTCGGCACCAGGTTGTGCAGATCAGCCTCGGCCTTTTGATAGATAGGATCGTACCGCGTGCAGTTCTTGCGTCCGCCCTCTTGCCAGCACTGGCGCTGATGGCCGATCTGCCAGGCCGGAACGATGTGCTCCCACTCAATGCGGGCGGCGCGCTTGGCATTCTTGCGCGGCACATACCCACACGCTGCGAGGTTGACCTTATTGCCGGTGTATTTGCAGCCGCAATAGAACTCGGTGGATTGCGGCGCGTACAACTTCCAGGCGACTTTCTTGGCTTCGCTGAAGGTGCGTGGGGCGCCAGCCTGGGCGCCGAGGGTGATGAACAGAAACAGCAAAGCAAACCAGCGGACACTCATTGACTCAATCTTCCTTCGGCACAACCCAGAAAATCTGCACACCGCCATCGTCGCGATAGGCGAGCGTGACGTTGTCGTTCTCATCGATTTCTTCGAGCAATTGCTCCCACTCATCCACAGGTTCGTCCGGTAGACGGAAGATAAGTGCGGCTTTGGCTTTCTGAGCAGTGGGCGAATTGATGATTTTCTGAACGCGAATACCCATGCGTTCGTAGGCGTCAGGAGAGGCAGAGGTGGTGGCCACGGAATTATCCTTATTAAGCTGTACGTGCATACAGTATTTAACTGTAGGCATTTTCGCAACTGCTTAAAATTCAAGAAAATCCTCTGACAGCAGTTTTTTCCGTTTGGTGTAGGAAGAAGGGAAAATTTTTATCGGAATATCGGAAGGGGCGTAAACCACTCGCCAAGGCTGGCGAGTGGTGATTGCAGTGCCCGGCCGGAATCGGTCGGGCGAGGGTGAATCAGTATTCCCAGAACATCCGCTGCAGCTCTTTGCTGTCGTTGGTCTTGGTCAACGCGACCATGGCCAGGATGCGGGCTTTTTGCGGGTTCAGGTCATGCGCCACGACCCAGTCGTACTTGTCGTCAGGCTGTTCGGCGTTACGCAGGACGAAACCGCCGGCATTGACGTGGGACGAACGAATGATTTGCACGCCGTCCTTGCGCAGGGCTTGCAGGGCAGGAACCACACGCGAAGAGACCGAACCGTTGCCGGTGCCGGCATGGATGATCGCTTTGGCGCCGGACTGAGCCAGTGCCTTGTAGGCTGTGTCGCTGACGTTGCCGTAGGAATAGGCGATTTCGACGTCAGGCAGGCTCTTGATAGTTTTGATGTCGAATTCCGAGTCCATGGTGTGACGCTTGGCCGGCAGACGGAACCAGTAGGATTTGCCTTCAACCACCATGCCGAGCGGGCCCCAGGCACTTTTAAACGCCTCGGTTTTGATGTTGATCATTTTGCTGACGTCGCGACCCGACTGGATCTCATCATTCATGGTCACCAGCACACCTTTGCCGCGGGCTTCTTTGCTGCTGGCGACGGCAACGGCGTTGTACAGGTTGAGCATGCCGTCAGCCGACATCGCGGTGCCCGGGCGCATAGAGCCGACGACGATGATTGGCTTGTCGGTTTTTTCCACCAGGTTCAGGAAGTAGGCGGTTTCTTCCAGGGTGTCGGTGCCGTGGGTGATCACGATGCCATCGACGTCTTTGCTGTCTGCCAGTTCGGCCACGCGACGACCCAGTTGCAGCAGGTTGTCGTTGGTGATGCTTTCCGAAGCGATCTGCATGACCTGTTCGCCGCGAACATTGGCCAATTGGCTGAGTTCCGGAACCCCGGCGATCAGTTGCTCGATACCGACTTTCGCCGCCTGGTAGGTCGCGCTGTTAGCGGCGCTCGCGCCGGCGCCGGCAATGGTGCCGCCGGTGGCAAGGATCACCACGTTGGCCAGTTTCTGTTGGGTTTCGACTTCTTTTGCCTGAAGGGCAGTAGGCAGGAGCAGCAGGAGGGCCAAAGCGCCCGGAATAAAGGTGTTGAGGGCAGATTTCATTATTTTCTCTCTAGTAGTGAGACGGTGCTGATGCAAGTTCATCTAGATACGCCCCAGGCAGATCTGAACGCTTGGGCTATAGGTGAAGAGCAGGATCTGTACCAGCCATACGTTGAATGAGAAAAACTTTTAACATGATGATTTATATCAATATTTATCCATTGGATTACCGGTGTTGAACAGCCTCGTGTCCGGGTTTCCGAATAAGTTGAGGATTCGTGTTCGGCTCTCCGAAAAGGCCTACGACCTCTGGTGAACACATCGCCTTGCCAGAAAGAAAATCAGTGCTAAAGAAACCCGCGCACAGGTCGATACCCCTTCAAGGATTTTTTTCGGGAGTTCACATGTCTTTTTCTGTCGGTTTTCCAAATGCAGGCGCAATCACCATCGGTGGCAAGACTCCGTCGACGATCAATGCCTAGAGCGAAGCGACGGAAGAGACGTCCACGCAACTGACTGGAAAAGAAGAAAATCAGGTCAGGACCGGTGGTGCTGCTCAGGGCGAAAGCAAATCCGAGAGCAAAAGCAGTCAAAGTATCGCGGTGCAAGTACTGCTCAAGCGCATGCAGGAACTGCAATAGCAGATGCGCGAACAACAGCAGCAATTGGCGGCCGCTCAGGCAACGTCCTATCCAACCGAGGAAGCCAAAGCCACCGCCGTCATGTCGATCCAGGGGGCAGATCCCCGATACCAATGGCGCGCTGGCGCAAGTCTCCGGCAATCTGGTGAAAGAACTGGCCAAAGACTCCAGCACCGGCACGCTGATCAGCACGACGGCGTAATGTGAAGGGTTGGAATTTGCCAACAGAGACGCAAAACAGGTCGTTGACAAATCTCAGCAGGGTTCGCATAGTTCGGTCTACGCAAACGTTTGCGCGCTGTTCGCGATAACTCGAACCATTGACGGACGCAATGAAGCCTACGCCAGCGCAAGCGTTGCTCACAATAATCATAAGATCGGAGTGAACCCATGAAGCTGCCATTCGCTGGACGTCTTCTTGCTGTCGCTATGCTGGCCGCCGCATCCGCCGCGCTGCCTGTCTCTTCGGCATTCGCCGAGACCCCTGAAAAACCCAAAGTCGCGCTGGTCATGAAATCCCTGGCCAACGAGTTCTTCCTGACCATGGAAGACGGCGCCAAGGCGTATCAGAAAGACCATTCCGGCGATTTTGAACTGATCTCCAACGGCATCAAGGACGAAACGGATACCGCTGGCCAGACGCGCATCGTCGAGCAAATGATTCTGGCCAAGGTCAATGCGCTGGTCATTGCGCCGGCGGACTCCAAGGCCATGGTTCCGGTGATCAAGAAAGCCATCGATGCCGGCATCACCGTGATCAACATCGATAACCAACTCGACCCGGCCGTGGTCAAAAGCAAGAACATCACCGTCCCGTTCGTAGGCCCGGATAACCGCAAAGGTGCGCGTCTGGTCGGCGAATACCTGGCCAAGCAGCTGAAGGCCGGTGACGAAGTCGGCATCATTGAAGGCGTGTCCACCACCACCAACGCCCAGGCCCGCACCGCAGGCTTCAAAGACGCGATGGAAGCGGCGCAGATCAAGGTCGTCTCGTTGCAGTCCGGTGACTGGGAGATCGACAAGGGCAACAAGGTTGCCGCCTCGATTCTCAGCGAATACCCAGAAGTCAAAGCCCTGCTGGCCGGTAACGACAGCATGGCCGTCGGTGCAGTGTCTGCCGTGCGTGCGGCAGGCAAGGCGGGCAAGGTGCAAGTGGTCGGTTACGACAACATCAACGCCATCAAACCAATGTTGAACGACGGCCGGGTCCTGGCGACCGCTGACCAGTTTGCCGCGAAGCAAGCCGTGTTCGGTATCGAGACTGCGCTGAAAATCATCAAGGGCGAGAAGGTCGACAGCGGCACCAACGGCGTGATCGAAACTCCGGTAGAGCTCGTCACCAAGTAATCCTTCTGGCGACACAACGGTGCTCGCCCGTCCGGGCGAGTACATGGAGAGTTTTATGTCAGTTTCCGCCCCGAACGCTGTCCTCTCGGTCAGCGGCATCGGCAAGACCTACGCCCAACCCGTCCTGACCGGTATTGACCTGACGCTGATGCGCGGCGAGGTGCTGGCGCTGACCGGCGAGAATGGCGCCGGCAAAAGCACGCTGTCGAAAATCATTGGTGGGCTGGTAACGCCGACCACCGGCCAGATGCAATTCCAGGGGCAGGATTACCGCCCCGGCAGCCGCACCCAGGCCGAAGACCTGGGCATCCGCATGGTCATGCAAGAACTCAATCTGTTGCCGACCCTGTCGGTGGCGGAAAACCTGTTTCTCGACAACTTGCCCAGCAATGGCGGCTGGATCAGCCGCAAGCAACTGCGCAAAGCCGCGATCGAGGCCATGGCCCAGGTCGGGCTCGACGCAATAGACCCGGACACCCTGGTCGGCGAACTCGGCATCGGTCACCAACAAATGGTCGAGATCGCGCGCAACCTGATCGGCGATTGCCATGTGCTGATCCTCGACGAACCGACCGCGATGCTGACCGCTCGTGAAGTCGAGATGCTGTTCGAACAGATTACCCGCTTGCAGGCTCGCGGCGTGTCGATCATCTATATCTCCCATCGCCTCGAAGAACTCGCGCGAGTGGCCCAGCGCATTGCGGTGTTGCGCGACGGCAACCTGGTCTGCGTCGAGCCGATGGCCAATTACAACAGCGAGCAATTGGTCACCCTGATGGTTGGCCGTGAACTCGGCGAACACATGGACCTGGGGCCGCGCAACATTGGCGCACCAGCCTTGACGGTCAAAGGGCTGACCCGCTCGGATAAAGTTCGCGACGTGTCATTCGAAGTACGCGCCGGCGAGATCTACGGGATTTCCGGATTGATCGGGGCAGGGCGTACCGAGTTGCTGCGTCTGATCTTCGGTGCCGACACAGCGGACAGCGGCACCGTCGCGTTGGGTTCACCCGCTCAAATAGTGAGTATTCGCTCGCCGGCTGATGCGGTCGGTCACGGCATCGCCCTGATCACCGAGGACCGCAAAGGCGAAGGCCTGCTGCTGACCCAATCGATCAGCGCCAACATCGCGCTGGGCAACATGCCGGTGATTTCCAGTGGCGGCATCGTCAACAACGCTGACGAAATGTCCCTGGCCCAACGTCAGATCGACGCCATGCGCATCCGCAGTTCGAGCCCGACGCAGTTGGTCTCCGAGCTGTCGGGGGGCAACCAGCAGAAGGTCGTGATCGGCCGTTGGCTCGAGCGCGACTGCTCTGTAATGCTGTTCGATGAACCGACCCGTGGCATCGATGTGGGCGCCAAGTTCGACATTTATGCACTGCTCGGTGAGCTGACCCGACAGGGCAAGGCGCTGGTGGTGGTGTCCAGCGACCTGCGTGAGCTGATGCTGATCTGCGACCGGATCGGCGTTTTGTCGGCGGGGCGCCTGATCGACACCTTCGAGCGCGACAGCTGGACCCAGGATGATTTGCTTGCCGCCGCGTTTGCCGGCTACCAAAAACGTGATGCGTTGCTCAACGAAGCAGCGCCTAGGGACCTTTCATGAAAACTGCATCTTCCGCCGGCAAACGTAGTGGCAATTTCTACGGTCTGGGCACCTATCTGGGCCTGGCCGGTGCCTTGCTGGCGATGGTTGCGCTGTTCTCGGTATTGAGCAGCCATTTCCTGTCTTACGACACGTTCAGCACCCTGGCCAACCAGATTCCCGATTTGATGGTGCTGGCTGTCGGCATGACGTTCGTGCTGATCATCGGTGGCATCGACCTGTCGGTCGGCTCGGTATTGGCGCTTGCGGCGTCGGCCGTCAGTGTGGCGATTCTTGGCTGGGGCTGGAGTGTCCTGCCTGCCGCGCTGCTCGGGATGGCGATTGCGGCTTTGGCCGGAACCATCACCGGATCAATCACCGTGGCGTGGCGCATTCCGTCGTTCATCGTGTCCCTCGGCGTGCTGGAAATGGCCCGTGGCGTGGCGTATCAGATGACCGGTTCGCGCACTGCTTATATCGGTGATGCCTTCGCCTGGCTGTCTAACCCGATTGCCTTTGGCATCTCGCCGTCGTTCATCATTGCCTTGCTGATCATCATCATCGCTCAGGCGGTGTTGACCCGTACCGTGTTCGGTCGCTACCTGATCGGCATCGGCACCAACGAAGAAGCGGTGCGTCTGGCAGGGATCAATCCAAAACCCTACAAGATCCTGGTATTCAGTCTGATGGGGCTGCTGGCCGGTATTGCTGCGCTGTTCCAGATTTCCCGTCTGGAAGCGGCGGACCCGAATGCAGGCTCCGGACTGGAGCTGCAAGTGATCGCCGCCGTGGTAATCGGCGGCACCAGTCTGATGGGCGGCCGTGGTTCGGTGATCAGCACGTTCTTCGGGGTTCTGATCATTTCCGTACTGGCGGCAGGCCTGGCGCAGATCGGCGCGACCGAGCCCACCAAACGCATCATCACCGGCGCAGTGATCGTGGTGGCGGTGGTGCTGGATACTTATCGCAGTCAGCGCGCAAGCCGGCGGACCTGAGTCATGGCAACGATCAAGGATGTAGCGGCACTCGCGGGGATTTCCTACACCACGGTTTCCCACGTGGTGAACAAGACCCGGCCGGTCAGCGAAGAGGTGCGGATCAAAGTCGAGGCGGCGATCAAAACTCTGGATTACGTGCCGAGTGCCGTGGCCCGCTCATTGAAAGCCAAGACCACGGCGACCATCGGTTTGCTGGTGCCTAACAGCCTCAACCCGTACTTCGCCGAACTGGCCCGTGGCATCGAGGATTACTGCGAGCGTAACGGCTATTGCGTGATCCTCTGCAATTCCGACGACAACCCGGACAAACAGCGCAGTTACCTGCGCGTGCTGCTGGAAAAGCGCGTCGACGGGTTGATCGTGGCCTCGGCCGGCGGTGACGCGGGGCTGGCGGAAGGTCTCGCTGGCGTGCGCACGCCGATGGTCATCGTCGACCGCGGGCTGGAAGGTGTGAATGCCGACCTGGTGCGTATCGACCACGAATACGGCGCCTATCTGGCCACCCGGCATCTGCTGGAACTGGGCCATCGGGACATCGCCACCATTGGCGGCCCGGCGGGTACAAGCGTGGCGCAGATGCGTCTGGCCGGTTATTGCCGTGCCTTGCAGGAGGCGGGCGTCGAAGTGCATTCGGAGCGCATGCTGGAGAGTGATTTCACCAGCACTGGCGGTTACAACGCTGCCGCGATTCTGTTGGAAAAGAACCCGCCCAGCGCGATCTTCGCCGGCAACGACATGATCGGCATCGGTGTGTTGCGAGCGGCTGCCGAGCGCAATGTTCGTGTACCGACCGAACTGTCGGTGATCGGCTTCGACGATATCCAGATGAGCCGTTATGTCTACCCGGCGCTGACTACCGTGGGCCAGTCGATCCTGCGGCTCGGTGAGATGGCGGCCGAGGTTCTGTTACGACGCATCGCATCACCCGATATGGCCACCGATCAACGGATCGTGACGCCCAGTATTGTCCTGCGAGAATCGACTGCACCGCTCGCCGGTGTGTTCGACGAATACCGCTGAAACCGAATTGACGAGTAGTGATGTATGCCAGCAAAAGTAGTGGTGATAGGCAGCCTGAACATGGACCTGGTGACCCGGGCTCCACGGTTGCCCCGTGGCGGTGAGACGCTGATCGGCAAGTCGTTTGCCACGGTTTCCGGCGGCAAGGGCGCGAACCAGGCAGTCGCCGCGGCGCGGCTTGGGGCACAGGTGTCGATGGTCGGTTGTGTCGGCAGCGATGCTTATGGGGAAGAACTGCGCGGGGCGCTTTTGGCCGAGCAGATCGACTGCCAGGCAGTCAGCACGGTAGAAGGCTCCAGCGGCGTGGCCTTGATTGTGGTCGATGACAACAGTCAGAACGCAATCGTGATCGTCGCCGGTGCCAATGGTGCGCTGACGCCACAAGTCATCGACCAGTTCGATTCGGTATTGCAGACGGCGGACGTGATCATTTGTCAGCTGGAAGTGCCGGATGCCACGGTGGGTCATGCCCTCAAACGCGGCCGCGAGCTGGGCAAAATCGTGATCCTCAACCCGGCCCCGGCCAGTCGCCCACTACCGGCGGATTGGTATACGTCCATCGATTATCTGATTCCCAATGAAAGCGAAGCCTCGGCCCTGAGTGGCTTGCCGGTGGACTCCCTTGAAACCGCCGAAACCGCCGCGACCCGCCTGATCGCTCTGGGCGCCGGTAAGGTCATCATCACCCTTGGCGCTCAAGGATCGATGTTCGCCAACGGCGCCGGCTTCGAACATTTCCCGGCGCCGAAGGTGAAGGCTGTCGATACCACGGCGGCAGGCGACACCTTCGTCGGTGGGTTCGCCGCCGCGCTGGCGTCCGGCAAGACTGAAGCCGAAGCGATCCGTTTCGGCCAGGTCGCCGCGGCGCTTTCGGTCACCCGTGCCGGCGCGCAACCCTCGATTCCCACCTTGTCCGATGTCCAGGCGTTCAAAGCACCATGAAAAAGACACCATTGCTCAACGTCGCGCTGTCTCGGCTGATCGCGTCCCTTGGCCACGGCGATATGGTCGTGATCGGCGATGCCGGCCTGCCGGTACCGCCGGGCGTCGAACTGATCGACCTGGCCCTGACCCAGGGTATTCCGGATTTCGTCAGCACTTTGAAGGTCGTTCTCAGCGAAATGCAGGTTGAGCGCCATGTGCTGGCGCAGGAAATTCTGGACAAACAACCACCCGCCATGAGCTCGCTGGATGAGCTGAATGCCAAAGGCGCACTGGGCCAGCGTGAGCTGCTCAGTCATGAGCAGTTCAAAGTCCTCAGCCAACAGGCGCGAGCGATTGTTCGTACAGGCGAATGTGCGCCGTACTGCAACATCGTGCTGGTATCGGGGGTGACGTTCTAACGCGCTGTACACACATTTGTTTCCCCACGCACAAGGAGTGCGATATGCACCGCTATGTTCAGAAACTGCACCACCTGCTCCGGAGTCTGCTGCTTTTGTCCCTGATTACTGCAACGAGCGCCCAGGCGGCGGAAAAGATCGAATTGATCATCGACACCGATCCCGGTGCCGACGACGTAGTCGCCTTGCTGTTTGCGTTGGCGTCGCCTGAAGAACTGAATGTTCGTGCGCTGACCACCGTCGCTGGCAACGTGCGTCTGGACAAGACTTCGCGAAATGCACGACTGGCCCGTGAGTGGGCGGGGCGCGAGGAGGTGCCGGTTTACGCGGGCGCACCGAAGCCGTTGATGCGCACGCCAATCTATGCGGAAAACATCCATGGCAAGGAAGGTCTGTCGGGCGTCGCCGTGCACGAGCCGAAGAAGGGCCTGGCCGAAGGCAACGCGGTCAATTATCTGATCGATACCTTGAAGGCCGCCAAACCCCACAGCATCACCATCGCCATGCTGGGTCCACAGACCAACCTGGCCTTGGCGCTGATCCAGGAACCTGAAATCGTTCAGGGCATCAAGGAAGTGGTGATCATGGGGGGCGCACACTTCAACGGCGGCAACATTACCCCGGTGGCCGAGTTCAACCTGTTCGCCGACCCGCAGGCTGCGGAAGTGGTGCTCAAAAGTGGCGTGAAGCTGACTTATCTGCCGCTGGACGTGACCCACAAGATTCTCACCAGTGACGCGCGCCTGAAGCAGATCGCAGCGATCAACAACAATGCCAGCAAACTGGTGGGCGATATTCTCAATGAGTACGTCAAGGGCGACATGGAGCACTACGGTATTCCCGGTGGTCCGGTGCATGACGCAACTGTCATCGCTTACCTGCTCAAGCCTGAATTGTTCACCGGTCGTTCGGTCAACGTGGTCGTTGATAGCCGCGAAGGCCCGACCTTCGGTCAAACCATTGTCGACTGGTATGACGGCCTGAAAGCGCCGAAGAATGCGTTCTGGGTTGAGAGCGGCGATGCCCAGGGTTTCTTCGACCTGCTGACCCAGCGTCTGGCTCGTCTGAAGTAAGCCGCATGCCCGCAGGTGCTAGCCTGCGGGTTTTTACTATTTCTCGGTTTCTACTGCGCCTTTCAGCTCGGCGGGATACCTCTCGAATACCTGCTTGATGAATGAATGGGCTGCGTCAGTGCCCAGTGCCTTTACCAACAGATCGATACCAATGATTGCCAACTCTTCCGGGCTGCCCGGGCTGTAAGAGCTGTGGCCCTGCGGCCACTTGACGGTGATGTTGGCGTCGATGCTTACGGTGGTCATGATGGCGCTCGTGTAGTCGGAAAAGTCTGAGTGCCGAGTTAACCATTTTGCGCGGCGTTTGGCACTCCGACTTAGGCATGAGAAGAGGGCTATGCGACACTTGGTTTTTGACGAACTTTTCAAGGACCGCGCTGTGCAGATCGATTTGAACACGCCCGACGGCTTGACCCTTGAGGCGGTGCGCCAGTTGCTGGCTTCCGCCAGTGATGATGAGCACACGCAGTTGCGGGTGACCAAGGGCGGCATCGCCTACATTTCATCAGGCGTTGTGGGCGGCACCGATATCAGCGGCTTACTGTTTCGTCTGGAGACGTGGGCCAAGGGTTCCGGATATGTAGGATTGGTCGCGGCCAGCGACGAAGTCTGGGTCATGCAGATTTTCAATGCGCTGAAAGAAAACTGGCCGAACCCGCCCTATGATTACATCGACGTCTATTGAAGACTGTTCATATTCAGTCACGATTGAGTGATGAACCGCAGGACGATGCTCAGGCAAACTCGCGGCTCGTGCGGATTTAGGGCAGGGTGATGGCACTCACCTCGAAACCAAATGCCGGATTGGCGGTCGCAAGATCTCAGCTTAACTATTGAAAAAAGGAGGCTTCATGCCTTGGAAGTTCGCGTCATTGGGTACTTTGTTCGCTGTCACGCTGCTGGCGGGTTGCAGCAGTACGATGTCGGAATCGACGACAGACCCTGTTACGACGACTGACACTGGCCACAGCCGTTGTGAGGCTAAGGCGGCCGAATTCGCCATCGGCAAAGCGGCTTCGCCCGCACTGCTGGAGCAGGCGCGTACCCGCGCAGGTGCCCAGAACGCTCGGTTCCTGTCGCCTAACGATATGGTGACGCTGGAATACCGCTCCGATCGCCTGAACCTGAATACCGATGCCAGCCAGGTGGTGATCCGCGTCAACTGCGGCTGATCGCTTCAGGCTTTTGCTTCGCCCATAAAAAACCCCGTCACATGGACGGGGTTTTTTTAGTGCGGCTGAAAATTACTCAGCGCGGACTTGTGCAGCTTGCATACCCTTTTGGCCTTTCTCAGCCACGAAGGAAACGGTTTGGCCTTCTTTCAGGCTTTTGAAACCGTCGCTTTCGATAGCTTTGAAGTGTACGAACAGGTCGTCACCGCCACCTTGAGGAGTGATGAAGCCGAAGCCTTTTTCATCGTTGAACCATTTAACGGTGCCGGTTTGGCGATTAGACATGGTGTATCTCCAAGAAACATATATTTTCAGTAGTGCTGTGCTGCTCAGGCCAACTGGGCACACCGGGGTATCATAGTCGAAATGTTCGCTTTGGGAGCCCCCCGGACGTGCTGTTTGCCCTACAGACGCGTTCCGTTTGCTGCTTGATGTAGCTGAAAGCCCCGTTTTATAAGGCTTTCAGCCGAAGGTAAAGACGATAAAAAAACCTGTAAAACCTGCATAAATTGTACGAAAAGGCTCAAATGCATCACTTTTTATCGGCTTTGGGCCGAGGCAAAAGGACTGTTTCGTCACTTTTTAACCGGCGTATTGGCCTTGCATTTGGCTATCTGACCCAGTGCTTTCTGTTGCAATTCCGGGCTGGCCTTGTTGTCCATCAATGCCTGGATATCGCCGGCCGGATACGATTTGATCGCATCGGCACCGCAAGCGCAGTGAGCCTTCGCTGCAGCAGCACCGATTTGCGGGGTCGCTGCTTGTGTGCATTGAGCCATGTACTTATCGCGCTCGCCCTTTGGCCAATCGGCGTGGGCGGCCAGTGGCAGCAGCAGAACGATGGGGGCGACGACTGCGAACAAACGATTCAGACGCATGCTGGGATGCTCCTTGTGGGTCAATGTCTTGTTATCTGAGGGGTAAAGTGGGGTTCAAGTTCAGCACTCTGGCATAAATTGCATGATTTGCCCCAGCACAAAGCCTCGTTGCATCGACGACCGTTCATCTGTGCTAGCATGCCTCGCTCGGGCGTTTGCAGGCTCCGGATGACCTTCAGTCCCGGTGGCGGCAATAGCGCGAATAACCCTGATTTGAATCCCAGTCACTCTGGTTCGGTTTTCCGGTTGGCCGCAAGGCTCCTGCCGCTGTAAGGCAGGCGTTCGTCATTGAATGGCCTGGATCGGATCTTGTACTGGCTCATCCCAACCCACGTGACCTTTGGTAGGGGTCACCACTAGGAGAGGAGGCGCCATGCCAACTATTACTCTTCCCGACGGCAGTCAACGTTCATTCGATCACCCGGTTTCCGTAGCCGAGGTCGCCGCATCCATTGGTGCAGGTCTGGCCAAGGCCACCGTGGCCGGCAAGGTCAATGGCAAGCTGGTCGACGCCAGCGACATCATCGACAGCGATTCCACGCTGCAAATCATTACGCCAAAGGATGAAGAGGGGCTGGAGATCATTCGCCACTCTTGCGCCCACCTGGTTGGCCACGCGGTCAAGCAGCTGTACCCGACGGCCAAGATGGTCATCGGTCCGGTCATCGACGAAGGCTTCTATTACGACATCGCCTTCGAGCGTCCTTTCACCCCGGACGACCTGTCCGCGATCGAACAGCGTATGCAGCAGCTGATCGAAAAAGATTACGACGTGATCAAGAAAGTCACTCCACGCGCCGAAGTGATCGAAGTGTTCAAGGCCCGTGGCGAAGACTACAAGCTGCGCCTGGTCGAGGACATGCCGAACGAGCAGGCCATGGGTCTGTACTATCACGAAGAATACGTCGACATGTGCCGCGGTCCGCACGTGCCGAACACGCGCTTCCTGAAATCCTTCAAGCTGACCAAGTTGTCCGGCGCCTACTGGCGTGGCGATGCCAAGAACGAGCAATTGCAGCGCGTTTACGGCACCGCATGGGCAGACAAGAAGCAGCTGGCGGCTTACATCCAGCGTATCGAAGAAGCTGAAAAGCGTGATCACCGCAAGATCGGCAAGCGTCTGGGCCTGTTCCACACCCAGGAAGAGTCGCCGGGCATGGTGTTCTGGCACCCGAACGGCTGGACTTTGTATCAGGTGCTCGAGCAGTACATGCGCAAGGTTCAGCGCGACAACGGTTACCTGGAGATCAAGACGCCTCAGGTCGTTGACCGCAGCCTGTGGGAGAAATCCGGGCACTGGGCCAACTACGCCGACAACATGTTCACCACTCAGTCGGAAAACCGCGACTACGCGATCAAGCCAATGAATTGCCCTTGCCACGTGCAAGTGTTCAATCAGGGCCTGAAAAGCTACCGCGAGTTGCCGATGCGCCTGGCCGAATTCGGTGCATGCCACCGTAACGAGCCATCGGGTGCGCTGCACGGCATCATGCGTGTGCGCGCATTCACTCAGGACGACGCCCACATCTTCTGTACTGAAGAGCAGATGCAGGCGGAATCCGCCGCGTTCATCAAGCTGACCATGGACGTTTATGCCGACTTCGGCTTTAAAGACGTCGAAATGAAGCTGTCCACTCGTCCGGAAAAACGCGTGGGTTCCGACGAGCTGTGGGATCGCGCCGAAGCTGCACTGGCTGCAGCCCTTGATAGCGCTGGCTTGCCGTACGATCTGCAGCCGGGCGAGGGTGCGTTCTACGGTCCGAAGATCGAGTTCTCGCTGAAAGATTGCCTTGGCCGTGTCTGGCAGTGTGGTACCCTTCAGCTCGATTTTAACCTGCCTGTCCGTTTGGGAGCCGAATACGTCTCCGAAGACAACAGTCGCAAGCACCCGGTTATGTTGCACCGGGCGATCCTTGGCTCCTTCGAACGTTTCGTCGGAATCCTGATCGAGCACTACGAGGGTGCATTCCCTGCGTGGCTGGCTCCGACCCAGGCAGTGATCATGAATATCACTGATAAACAGGCTGATTTTGCCGCCGAGGTTGAAAAAACCCTCAATGAAAGCGGATTTCGTGCCAAGTCTGACTTGAGAAATGAAAAGATCGGCTTTAAAATCCGCGAGCATACTTTGCTCAAGGTTCCTTATCTCTTGGTTATCGGAGATCGGGAAGTCGAGATGCAGACTGTCGCTGTGCGTACTCGTGAAGGTGCTGACCTGGGCTCGATGCCCGTCGCCCAGTTCGCTGAGTTTCTCGCGCAAGCGGTTTCCCGGCGTGGTCGCCCAGATTCGGAGTAATTACTATTAAGCGTGAAATGAGACAAGATAAACGAGCTGCACCGAAAGCCCCGATCAACGAGAATATCTCGGCACGCGAGGTTCGGTTAATTGGGGCTGAAGGTGAACAGCTTGGGATTGTGTCAATTGAAGACGCGCTTCTTAAGGCTGAAGAGGCCAAACTGGATCTGGTGGAAATTTCCGCCGATGCAGTACCCCCTGTTTGCAAACTGATGGACTACGGCAAATCGATCTTCGAGAAGAAGAAGCAGGTTGCCGCGGCCAAGAAAAACCAGAAGCAAATTCAGGTTAAAGAAATCAAGTTTCGTCCAGGGACGGAGGAAGGGGATTACCAGGTAAAACTGCGCAACCTGGTACGTTTCCTGAGTGATGGGGACAGGGCCAAGGTATCCTTGCGATTCCGCGGCCGTGAGATGGCCCACCAGGAGCTGGGGATGGAACTCCTCAAGCGAGTTGAAGGTGACTTGCTCGAGTACGGTTCGGTCGAACAGCATCCTAAGATGGAAGGACGCCAGCTGATCATGGTCATCGCCCCGAAAAAGAAGAAATAATCAATAGGGCACGGCAGGCCTTCTGATTATGTTTATCAACTGAATGCGGAGTATCCGAACATGCCAAAAATGAAAACTAAAAGTGGTGCTGCTAAGCGGTTTCTGAAAACTGCTAACGGTATCAAGCACAAGCACGCTTTCAAGAGCCACATCCTGACTAAAATGTCGACCAAGCGTAAGCGTCAACTGCGCGGTAGCAGCTTGCTGGCACCGTGTGACGTGGCAAAAGTCGAGCGCATGCTGCGCCTTCGTTAATTTAGTCAAGAATAGAGGAAGTAACTCATGGCTCGTGTAAAGCGTGGCGTCATTGCCCGTAAACGTCACAAAAAAATTCTGAAACTTGCTAAAGGCTACTACGGCGCTCGCTCGCGCGTATTCCGTGTTGCCAAGCAAGCGGTAATCAAGGCAGGCCAATACGCCTACCGTGACCGTCGTCAGAAAAAACGTCAGTTCCGCGCTCTGTGGATCGCTCGTATCAACGCTGGTGCACGTATCAACGGTCTGTCCTACAGCCGTTTCATCGCCGGCCTGAAAAAAGCGTCCATTGAGATCGACCGTAAGGTTCTGGCTGATCTGGCAGTGAACGAAAAAGCGGCGTTTGCTGCGATTGTCGAGAAAGCTAAAGCCACCTTGGCTTAAGTACCCCCGACAGTCACCCGGCCTCACCTCTGTGCGGCCAGGTGTTAAACGTCATAAATAGGGGAAGAGCCTTCAAGCTCTTCCCCTATTTTGTATCTGGAGTCTGTACATGGAAAACCTGGATGCGCTCGTCTCTCAAGCACTAGAGGCTGTGCAAAGCGCTGAAGATATCAATGCCCTGGAGCAAATCCGGGTTCACTACCTTGGCAAAAAGGGCGAATTGACTCAGGTGATGAAGACCCTGGGGAATTTGCCGGCAGAAGAGCGTCCACAAGTCGGCGCCCTGATCAACGTTGCCAAGGAGCGTGTCACAGAAGTTCTCAATGCGCGCAAGGCGTTGTTTGAAGAGGCTGATCTAGCCGCCAAACTCTCCGCCGAGTCCATTGACGTGACCCTGCCTGGCCGTGGTCAGACCTCGGGTGGTCTGCATCCGGTTACCCGCACTCTGGAACGTATCGAGCAATTCTTCACCCACATCGGCTACGGCATTGCCGAAGGCCCTGAGGTCGAAGACGATTACCACAACTTCGAAGCGCTCAACATCCCAGGCCATCACCCGGCCCGGTCGATGCATGACACCTTCTATTTCAATGCCAACATGTTGCTGCGCACCCATACCTCGCCGGTACAGGTCCGCACCATGGAATCGAAACAACCACCGATCCGCATCGTCTGCCCAGGCCGTGTGTACCGTAGCGACTCCGATATCACCCACTCGCCGATGTTCCACCAGGTTGAAGGCCTGCTGGTCGATCGCGACATCAATTTCGCCGACCTCAAAGGGACCATCGAAGAGTTCCTGCGCGTGTTCTTCGAAAAAGAACTGGCCGTGCGTTTCCGCCCTTCGTATTTTCCGTTCACCGAGCCGTCCGCTGAAGTCGACATGGAATGCGTGATGTGCAGCGGTAAAGGCTGCCGTGTCTGCAAACAGACTGGCTGGCTGGAAGTGATGGGCTGCGGCATGGTTCACCCGAACGTGCTGCGCATGTCCGGGATCGACCCGGAAGAGTTTTCGGGCTTTGCCTTCGGCATGGGCGTCGAGCGTCTGGCCATGCTGCGTTACGGCGTGAACGACTTGCGTCTGTTCTTCGACAACGACTTGCGGTTCCTCGCGCAATTTCGCTAGTCGTAACGAATTCTTAGGAGAGCAGGATGAAATTCAGTGAACAATGGCTGCGTGGCTGGGTAAGCCCGCAGGTAAGTCGCGACGAGCTGGTTGCTCGTCTGTCGATGGCCGGTCTTGAGGTCGATAGCGTTACGCTGGCCGCCGGTGAATTCAATGGCGTGGTCGTGGGCGAGGTGCTGAGCACCGAGCAGCACCCGGACGCCGACAAGCTGCGCGTTTGCCAGGTCAGCAATGGCTCGGAGACCTTCCAGGTAGTATGCGGTGCACCAAACGTGCGCCCGGGCCTGAAGATCCCGTTCGCCATGATCGGTGCCGAACTGCCGGGCGACTTCAAGATCAAGAAAGCCAAGCTGCGAGGCGTTGAGTCCAACGGCATGCTGTGCTCGCAAGCCGAGCTGCAAGTCGGCGAAGGCAACGACGGCCTGATGGAGTTGCCGGCCGATGCGCCGGTCGGTCTGGACATTCGTGAGTACCTGAGCCTGGACGACGCCAGCATCGAGGTCGACCTGACCCCGAACCGCGGCGACTGCCTGTCCCTGGCCGGTCTGGCTCGTGAAGTCGGCGCACTGTATGACGTTGAAGTCACCCGTCCGGTGGTGGCTGTCGTGCCAGCCGTGCACGACGAAGTGCGTTCGATCGAGGTGCTGGCGCCAGCCGCATGCCCGCGTTACCTGGGTCGTGTGATCCGTAACGTTGACTTGTCCAGGCCGACGCCGCTGTGGATGGTCGAGCGCTTGCGTCGCGGCGACGTGCGCAGCATCGACGCTGCCGTCGACATCACCAACTACGTGATGTTGGAACTGGGTCAGCCGCTGCACGCGTTCGATCTCGCCGAAATCAATGGCGGTATTCGCGTGCGCATGGCCGAAGAAGGCGAGAAGCTGGTACTGCTCGACGGTCAGGAAGTCAGCCTGCGTAGCGATACGCTGGTAATTGCCGACCACACCCGCGCCTTGGCAATCGCCGGCGTCATGGGCGGCGAGCACAGCGGCGTCAACACCGCGACCACTCGCGACGTATTCCTTGAAAGTGCGTTTTTCGACCAGATCGCCGTCGCTGGCAAGGCCCGTTCCTATGGCCTGCACACCGATGCTTCGCACCGCTACGAGCGTGGCGTGGACTGGCAGCTGGCCCGTGAAGCCATGGAGCGCGCCACTGGCCTGCTGCTGGAAATCACTGGCGGCGAAGCTGGCCCGATCATTGAAACCGTCAGTGAGCAGCATCTGCCGTCGATTGCGCCGGTTACGCTGCGTGCGCAACGCATCACTCAGATGCTGGGCATGGAAATGGAGTCGGCCGAAGTCGAGCGTCTGCTCAGTGGCTTGGACCTGAAAATTTCTGCCGATGGGGCAGGGCAGTGGCGCGTAGAAGTGCCAAGCCATCGCTTCGACATCAGCCTGGAAGTCGATCTGATCGAAGAACTGGCTCGTCTGTACGGTTACAACCGTCTGCCGGTTCGTTACCCGCAAGCTCGCCTCGCACCGCAAGCCAAGGCTGAAGCGCGCAGCGATCTTCCTGAGCTGCGTCGCCTGTTGGTGGCTCGTGGTTATCAGGAAGCTATCACCTACAGTTTCATCGATCCGAAACAATTCGAGTTGTTTAATCCGGGTGTCGAGCCGCTGCTGCTGGCCAACCCGATCTCGAACGACATGGCAGCCATGCGCTCGTCCCTGTGGCCCGGTCTGGTCAAGGCGCTTCAGCACAACCTGAACCGTCAACAGGATCGCGTTCGTCTGTTCGAAAGCGGCCTGCGTTTTGTCGGTCAGCTGGAAGGCCTGAAGCAAGAGCCGATGCTGGCGGGAGTTGTTTGCGGTAGCCGACTGCCAGAAAGCTGGGCTCAAGGTCGCGATGTCGTGGATTTCTTCGACGTCAAAGCCGACGTGGAAGCGGTGCTGGGTTTTGCAGGTGCACTGGATTCGTTCACGTTCGTGCCGGGCAAACACCCTGCGTTGCACCCGGGTCAAACCGCGCGTATCGAACGTGAAGGTCGCCTGGTCGGTTTCGTCGGCGCTATCCACCCTGAATTATCGAAAACCCTCGGTCTCGACCGCCCGGTGTTCGTCTTCGAGCTGGTTCTGGCCGAAGTGGCATTGGGAAAAATGCCTAAATTCCAGGAGTTATCACGCTTTCCTGAAGTGCGTCGTGACTTGGCACTGATTGCGTCCACGGACGTTGCGGCCAGTGCCGTATTGGACGTAATCCGTGAAAATGCAGGCGAATGGCTCACAGACCTCAGGCTATTTGACGTGTATCAGGGTAAAGGCATTGATCCTGATAGAAAAAGCCTTGCAGTCGGCTTGACCTGGCAGCATCCATCGCGCACTCTTAACGACGATGAGGTGAATACCACGACGCAAAATATCCTCACCTCGCTCGAACAAAGGTTGAACGCCACGTTAAGGAAGTGACGTATGGGGGCTCTGACGAAAGCTGAGATGGCGGAACGTCTGTATGAAGAGCTGGGCCTGAATAAACGGGAGGCCAAGGAATTGGTCGAACTGTTTTTTGAAGAAATCAGGCACGCTCTTGAAGACAACGAACAAGTCAAATTGTCCGGTTTCGGCAATTTCGACCTTCGGGACAAACGCCAGCGGCCTGGCCGCAATCCGAAAACGGGTGAAGAAATCCCGATCACGGCTCGCCGTGTGGTCACCTTTCGTCCAGGGCAGAAGTTGAAGGCCCGAGTTGAGGCTTATGCTGGAACCAAGTCATAACGACGAGCTACCCGTCATCCCAGGCAAACGCTACTTCACCATTGGTGAAGTCAGTGAGCTGTGTGCGGTAAAACCGCACGTGCTGCGCTACTGGGAGCAGGAGTTTCCTCAACTCAACCCCGTCAAACGCCGCGGAAACCGTCGGTATTATCAGCGACAAGACGTGCTGATGATCCGGCAGATCCGCGCGCTTCTTTACGATCAAGGGTTCACAATCGGCGGCGCGCGCTTGCGTTTGTCCGGCGATGAAGCCAAAGACGACACCACTCAATACAAGCAGATGATTCGGCAGATGATTGCTGAGTTGGAAGATGTGTTGGTTGTTCTCAAGAAATAATTTCCTGCGTTTGAATACTTCCAGTTTTCAGAAGCTTGCGATATATTCTTGAGCGTTCTTCGAGGAGAGGAACGAGTTACACGCCTAGTCGGGGCGTAGCGCAGTCCGGTAGCGCACTAGCATGGGGTGCTAGGGGTCGAGTGTTCGAATCACTCCGTCCCGACCATATTTTTCAATGACTTAGCCGCCTTTTGGTGGCTTTTTCATTTCTGCCCTAGTGACTTTCCGAGTGAGCTAGGGTTTTTATTCAAGCCTGCCTCCTTTTCAGAATCGTCAGCGCTGGTGCGCGGGAATCGGTTACTGATACTTTATTTGCAGCTTCAATCAGTTGGTCCAGCTCTGCGGCTGAGTAGTGACTGGTGATGCTGCCGTTCTTGTGTCCGAGCAATGCTTTTCGATCTTCTTCGGTGACGCCTGCTGCCCGCAGCCTTCTGCCAAAGGTGTGCTTCAGGTCGTGAACCCGGATCTTGGTGAACCCTTCATGTGGCGCGCGGAGATGTTTCTCGAGCCACTTCTTGGTCGCCCTGATCCTTGCTCGCTTCCAGGCCGAGTCGTTCATTCGGTGAATCATGGTCTGATTCCCGTCCGCATCCGGCATCCCGAAAGGGAAAACGAAATGCTTATGCTGGCCGCGCTGATTTTCGATGATCGACTTGGCCACACTGTTTAAGATCACTAAGCGTTCGTCCCGGTTCTTCACACCGGACCGTTCGCTCCTGCCTCCAAAGCTAGCTGGGATCAGAAACACGCTTGTTCCCAGTTCCGGTACCGCAATCTCCCAATCCCATTGAAGTTTGCACACCTCCTGCTCCCGGCAGCCGGTGTTGACCTTGAACATCGCCATGATCTGCAAATGCGCTGGAAGCTCAGAGAACAGAATCGATTGCTCTTCCCACGAGAGCGGGTAGGGCTTGCGACTGGTCGTCTTTTCATCCAGCAGCGAGATCATCGGCACGGTATCAAGCCACGGTCTGCGCTCATCATCTCGCCACTTCCTGGCACACAGGTTTAAAACCCGAATGACCCGCTGAAGGGCGATGTTTACCGTCCTATTCGTGACCGGCCTTTTCCCGTCCTTGGGGTTCAGCTTCGATTTGATGTACGGGGCCAGGGCCGCGTCATCTACATAGGTGACCGGCATGTCCCCAATGAAGGGATCGAGCTGAGCCATGTACGTCGCTGAAATGTGGATTGAAGCCTGGTCCTTCACTTCCAGCAGGAACTTGATGGAAGCCTCCCGCCAAGTCCTGACCTGCTTTACCCCGTAGACCTTTTGTTGCCGCAGGTTTTCGAGCAGGTGAATCAGGAATTGCTCCGCTTCCGCCCGGTCACGAGTGCCAGTACTCGCTTGAATTCGTTCTCCTCGGTAGATTTTGTCGATTTTCCAGATGCCGCTCGGCATTTGCTGGAGGCCTGAGATTGCTTTTTGGGCCATGGCGTTTCTCCTTTTGCTCCGCCACGGCGCTCGCTGCGAGGCTGATTGTTGTCTTGATTAGCTGCCTTTTCAATCGACTTGCGCGCGACGTAGGCGTCCGCCCACTCGTCCAACTCATGCCGGTCGAAGGCGACGCCTTGTTTTCCAATGGGAAATTCACGGATGTGCGGGCGTACCTCGGCGTCAAATACCGCACGACACATGCCCAGGTACGCCGGCGCTTGTTTGGCCCGGATGAAACGGGGGAGGAGCGCGAGATCTGCGGTCATTTCTTCATCGCTCCCGAGCGACGCGGCCGACGGCCTCGGCGTCCATTTTCACTTTGACTTGGCTTTGACGAGTAGGGAATGCCTCTCCCTCCCACCTTCCTGGCGTGCCGCGTATTGCTCCATGGTGTTCGTACCGGCGGGGTTTCTTGCTGGCGAAGAGCTTCTCGCAGGCCTCAAACAGTGCCTGTTCCCCCTCAATGGCTATCAGGTCTTGGCCTGCCATCGAACCAACCTGAATCCAGCCCGACTTGTCGCGCCCATAGTGTTCAGTCTTGAACAGCCGGTAACGGTTCCTGTGCCCGGTGTTGGGCGACGAGCTCTCTGTGTTCAGGAAGAAGTGGGCGCCGCCTTGGCGCACTTGCAGGACAGTCTTAGCCATTGCGCACCTCTGTTTCAGGCACCGAGCGAAGGCTCAGCAGTTTAATGCCGCAGGCCTTGGCCAATGCTTGGAGATCTCGCACGGTGGTCTGGTCGCGTTTCATCGCCATGCCCAGGTCTATAAGGCGCTGGCCGAACTCCGCGAACTCGCTTGATTGGGTCGGTGCTTGAGTGGTCACTACATGTCCTCTCGGTTAATGGCTGCCTACAAGGCAGTTTCTCCAAGGCGAGCAAAGGCCCGCCGCATTGTTGGCTTTCGCAAAATGGTGATGGCTCTGGGTTCGCCATAAGGCAAAGGAGAAGTAATGTGAATTTAGCAAGCGCTAAATAATTCGTCAATACAAATTGCTAAATGATATTTTGCTAATGCGTTGAGAGAGCGGCAGATGCGACGCGGTGCTGCTCGTAGTGGCGATTTAATGGTGCTAAATTTCGCTTCGGTAAGAACTAGCTAAGCCAGAAGAGGCCTTTCTAGGCTAGACCGACATCAGCCGAGCACAAATTGGGACATCAAGTGGAATTGAAGATGTGCACGCGTCAAATTGCCAGTCTATTGCTGGCGACGTTTCTCTCGGGTTGTAGCAGTGCCCCAAAGGAAAAGACTGAATTTGAGAAGCAGCTAGACGCGGCGCCGATGCCCACCACTGAGGCTGATCGGTTAAATCAATGCAAAAATCTCAGCGACCTGCTTTATTTTGAATTACAGGATATTGCCGGCTTAAATGGATTTTCTTCTGCTTTCAAGCCTCATGACCCTTCGAAATCCTTAGCACTTAGACGGCGCATGGATTCGATAAACTGCACCAAAGCAGAAAGGCGAAACTGGCTCCAACGATTGCAGCCTTAGCAGAATAGATGGCTGGTTACGCTGATGAGGTGAAGGCGGGAAGCATGGTTTGGGGCTAGGCTCAGTTACCCCGGTCGGAGTGGTACTTCAAATGGATTGAGCTTTTCGACGAGAACTGTCGGTTTGTGGAATTGAGGGTTTTTGAGCAGCATTGCAAGGAGTGCGAAATGCCAGTAGTAGCCGTATTGAACGACGAGTCGGACCTAGGTGAAATTCTTGGAGCATTGAAGGCTTATGGCGTAGTGCTGGCTAACCACTTCACCCGCCCCGGAGCATCGGACCTAACGCGCGAGCTCAGAATTGCATTGGGTCCGAGGACTGACGAGAATCAGCTTGTTTGCCATGATCTGCCTCTGCCAATAGATGGCGATCCGTGTTGGACCAGCGTATTAGTCCTTCCTCCTCGATATCACTTTCAATACCGAGAAACTATTGCCTTGGCTACAAGAGCGCTGATCGCCGCACATGAATCGAAGGAAAAGAGCGTTTTTCTCTACCATGAACCGTAGACACTACCGGGACGTGGAAAGCGTAAAGTCGGGAAGGATTGCGTGGGGTAAGATCGTGCAGTCCGCGATCTTGGCCGTGTGATCTGGCGGGCGATGTAATCGCGCAACAATTGACAGAGCGATGCCTTGCCGAAGGGTTTCTGAATGCCGAAGACAAAGCCGCAAAGTAGAGCTGCAGCGACTGCTACTGAAATTGAGCACGCCATCCAAGCCCTGAACAAAATGGCTGAGCGCCTTTGGGGAGATGGTCGAGAGACCGAGGCGAAAGCCCTCCTTGATGCCTTGGATTCTCTAAACCGGGCGCTCGATCGGATCAGGATTGGAGAGAGCCGCAAGGTTCTTCATTGACGACCGCCATGGACTCGATGATCGGCTGACTGCTTACGCTGATAAGGTGAGGCGGGAAGGATTGTGTGGTGCCAGGTTAATTCGTGCCGGGAAGCACTGATTGCCTGATGCGGAATGGTTGTAGCTAGCCGCCTGGTGGCTTTATGCCTCTGCTTTGCGTATTATCGCGCGACTTTTGAGCTTGCACTGCTATATATCTTAGATGAAGCTCGATGCCTAAGGATTGGGAATGTTTCGAAAAGTTTACGCCATCCGGTTTGACAAGCCTGCAGGTAACGGCAGAAATCGCGCATGTTTTATAACCTGCTCAGATCTGGCTGGCGAGCGCTCTGAAGCTATCGTGAAATTCAGTTCTGGGTGTGAAAGCGGTGTTGGGGCGCTGATTCGTGAAGCACTGTCATCGTTTTTTGCCGCAGATTTGGGTCTCCACATTCCCGAGCCCTTACTGGTTGAAGTGCCGACTCAATTTACCGCAGGTCCTGCGTTCCCCGAGCATAGCGCCTTCATATCCACAAGCTCTAGGTACGCGTTTGGGTCTACAAAGCTCGCTGCAGGTTATCAGATCGTGTCACCTGCCCATCCCGTTCATGGCCCTATGATCCAAAGGGCAGCGGAAATTTTCGTGTTTGATACATTTACTGCCAATTATGATCGTGGTCCGCAAAATCCAAACTGCCTAACGCAAGGAGATTTTGTTTCAATCATTGATCACGAGCTAGCCTTCCTGATGGGGTCCATTCTCTTCTGGAAAAGCCCCTGGGCTGTAGGTGGCGGGGAAGCGCTTAGCAATGTGGATAAGCACGTTTTTTGGATCCACGTTCGGAAACAAAAGATCGATTTCGAGAGAATGAAAAGCTGCCTACTGATGATTGATGATGCTAGGCTGGATTCATATTTGGCAGCACTCCCGGACGAGTGGCTGGCTGGACAAGGGAACGTTATTGCCTCTGATATTGTCTCCTACATTCGAGACCTCAGAGAAAATAGCACTGAGGCTTTTAACGAAGTTGTGAGGGTGCTTTCATGATCAACTTCCAGAATTATGAATTTTCGGTTTTGCGGTATGTACACGACACCCTAACCGGAGAGTTTGTAAACGTTGGCGTTGTTATATATTGCGAAAAAGAGAAATGGATTTCAGCGCAATGCAGAAACACCTACGCACGAGTCTCGGCCGTTTTCCCGAATTTGAATAGCTCTCACTTTCGAAAAATGATGAAATTCGTGCAGACAGAGTTTTGCAGAACAAATCAGTCTCTAAATACAGAGCTACAATTTTCTGAGATAAAGTCTTTGCAGACTTTATTGCATAAGGTTTTGCCTAAAGATGACAGCTCAATGCAATGGTCACCGATTTCTGCCGGGCTTTCTCTCAATCTAGAGGCGGAACTGACTTTGTTATATGAGCGGTATGTTAGCCATTACGACATTAAGGTGGCGCGCGATAGACGCACGGAACAAGATATATGGAAAGACTTCAAGAAGACGCTTGAACAATTCAGTCTTGCAGAAGAGTTTCAATCTAAGCGAATATCAGTCAAGGACGACGAAATAGAGTTTCAACACTCTTGGAAAAATGGTATTTGGCATTGTATAGAGCCAATTTCTTTTGATCTTACTGATGGCGACTATTTCAAGGATAAAGCCCACCGGTGGCTTGGCCAGTTATCAAGTATCCAAGACTCGGCAGATGAGTTTAAAGTTTACTTGTTGGTTAGTCCCCCTACTGAAGTTGAGCTACAGCCAGCTTTCCACAAAGCGTTAAGTATTTTAAGAAAAATCCCTGTGGCAAGTGAAATCTACCTAGAGCAAGAGGCACCTAAGCTTGCCGAAGAGATTCAGAAGAAAATGGAAACCCATGCAAACTCATTGCACTGATCAATAAATGCCCGGCTTAGCGCCGGGTTTTTTCGTATCTGACTTGCAACTCGAAAGGCGCCATCTACACTGGCTTCAGCTGAAGGATCAGCACCCAGCGTGAAAAAAACAGCCCGCCCTGTGCGGGCTTTTCTTTGCCTGCGATTCCAGGGATGCGCCAGCTTTTATCCTGGGCTACGCTTGCCACTCCCTCGAATGGAATCGAAGCCATGCCTACCCCCGAATACTCTCTTCCTGATGTCCTTGAGCGCATGTATCACAACCAGCTCGCCATTGAAGCCGCCTTGATGGAGCTGACCCTGATGGTCGAGAGCCAAGGTCATGTCGATGTAGGTGATAACGTCCGCGGAGCCCTAGAGGCAATTGGTGAGAACGCCGGGCACATTAAGCAGGGGCTGGCCAAGCTCAAGCTTCAGCGCTGATCTGTGTTGCCAGGGGGAGGGCGGCGGCGATCTCTTCCATCGTCGCCATGTCTCGCTCAAAGTAGGCTGCGCCGGCGTGTGTTATCGCGAGCTGATGGTCTCCAATTTCGACGACGTCCACCAAAGCAAAGAGTGAGATCAGGTCTAGCCCTTCGGCTCTACCAATATCGGTCTCCCACGAGTCATTTCCATCTTTCAACATATCGGCAAAGTCTTTGGCCTCTTCGTGCGTGCCGAAGAGTTCGAGCATTTCTGTCGACCAAGTTTTACTGCGGTCGCGATACGCAATCGTCTCTGGGGATCCTTGACCCCCGAGATAAAAGGCATGCCTGTTTGCGAGAGCTTGCGCGTCCGGATGGTTGGGGCCGCGCCGAATTATCCAGGCACCGTTAGGGCCCTTCGCGCTGATATGTGGGATCAGTACGTACTGCTTGATCGTTGGTTCACTATCGAAAAGGTTGTAAGGCAGGGACGGGCGGCCCAGGCGTAAAGCTGTAGCGCCGCATCCAAGTCTCCCGCGATTGCTCTCGAATGTGTTCCAGACGCCAAGAGGGTTGAGCCTGTCCATCAATCGAATCATCGCCGGTACCAGGATCTGCGACTTTTTGCCCATGTAGTGCGCGACTCGAATGAGCTTTCTGTCTCGCTCGCTGATTTCTTGCGTGGGTACCGGCTCAAGGTCCGCCGCGGCGAACTCTACGAATTCCCATTCAAGGACGCCTTCTTTTTCTAGCGCGGCTAACGCCTTCAAACCCTCCGGCTCCATGTACAACTGTTCCGGTCGTAATGGGATCGAGTCCGTCTCGCGCGCCGCGCGGCTGGCGCTAGGGACCGGCTTAATTGAATCGATCGCCGCTCTCCAATCGCAGTCAGGCTCGGTCCAGATCGCGATTGCGTCAGGGAATACCACACCCGACGTGCTGCTCTCTGGTTTTCCGAAGTAATAGCTAACGTATGGAAGGGCGCCGAAGAAAGTCTTCGTTATTCTCCTGGGCGCAGGGTGGGGGCCTTCAACGAGTCGATACTCGAGGACGAGATCTATGTCACCACAGATCAGTGCGCCGCGGGCATACGAGCCGACCACCCATAGCGAAGTGATCTCGACCTCGGACGTAACTGCTTTGTTGAAGAAATCTTTATGGGCGATGGTGCGGGTCGAAGCCTCGTCGAGCTTCTGGCAGATCCGCTCCAGTTTCTTGGTGAATGACTCGCGGGGATAGCGCTTTTCGAGTGCGGCCATGCTCTTGTCTCTTCACGCGGAGTGAGGAGATCGAACGTATCATTTCAGGCGGCTAAATCACCATTAGCAGTGAGTACAGTGATGGTCTCCGTCGTGCATAAAAAGCCCAGCGCTGGGCTGGGCTTGGTGTATTCTTAACAGGAATCGAATTCTGAAATTCCATTCCTATAGGTGATAGATGAAAGAGCAAGAGACAAGCCTTGGCCTGAATCTCACATCGCTACGCCAGCCCGATGATTATCAGGAGTGTCTGGTCTACAGTCCATGTGAAGGATTCATGGTCGCAACATGGAAGAATCTCGGAGATGAGCCGGGCTTTTACTTGTTCGCAACCTATGAGCCACTTCATCATGAGCAGACACTGTTCTGGGCTGTGCTCCCCACGCCAGAGGATATGAGCGAACTATGCCGACAATTAATGACGACAAAGATAAAAGCTATTAAAAATGTCGACCAGCCATCGACATGATTCGTCTTATTTCATAAATAGCTGGACTCAAGCTGTCATTTGAAATTCCGATCAGTGCTAGATCTTCTATGTTCTGCTGTGTAAAAAATTCGTTTCCGCTAACGATTAGGCTTTCGAGTCTGGACACGCCCTTCGGGACTAATCCAATCCATGCGTGCGTTTTGCTTATTTCTCCAGGACGCCATTGATGAATCTCTTCTCCACTTGCTGCTATGACTGCTTTTAAAGGGCTTATGAAATTAAATAAATCTTCGTCCTTGTGAGATGCACCTAAGAAACTAAATCCAGAAATTTCACCAATTTTTATTTGTTTCGGCGGGACAGATCCTGACTTTCTTGCTTCTGGATTGGTCTCAAGGTATGCCTCACGCTCTGCGAGTGATCTGGCTTCATATCTGTAAAGACCTGGATCTCTCGACTTTATCTTGTGGTCGAGCCTGGAGCTGTCTGTCGCAGATAGCGCCCCGCGGAGCTTGAATCGAAGAGATTTAAGAAACAAGTAATTTTGCTGGATGCTAGTGATGGTATGAAGCATCGACGGAGCTACAGTTTTTAGCTCCAGTATCCTACCTATTTTCAGTCGCTTACTATAAAGCTCGTCATGCCTTTTCATTTCTGCCGCAAAATCAGTTTTAAAGTGCTTTGTTCCGCAATCTTTCCCTATGTTTGTTTCCAGCTTGTCACTTGTTGTAATCAAATACCCATGAAGGTGCGGCTTGCCACAATCAGAAATCCCACACTTTATCATTTGTCCTTTTAGGTGATAGGGTGCGACGATGTTTCCAAAGTTTCGCTCCTTATGTTTTGGGAAAAAATGTAGTGGGGACTTGTACCATTTTCGGCATACAATTGATTCAATATCCGTTAACACCGGGACATCATCAAAAGATAAATTATCTTTGTCGTCGATCATTTCGCTTCCTTGAATTGACTTAAGCTGCTTACGTTGATCAGTCCCGCACAATCTTTCCCGCCCTCACTCATCCGCATAACCCCCGCAACAAATCCGCTTCTTCGTGGAAGAAGTGCGCACCTGTCACGAAAAGGGTTATGGCATGCACTCTCAAATATTCAGGGGAGTGCTCGTCGCGGTGGATTCCTTCGGTTCGTGCAGTCCGGTCGAGTAGTAGTCGTGAAGCTGCTCCTCAATCTGCTGAAGGTGCGCCTTGTTGAGCTCCAGGTCCTCGCCTGTTGACGAGATCAATCCTTTCGGAAAGCACCCTCCGGCAATCAGCGCGTGCATTGTCTCGTGTGCTCGCTGCTCTGCATTTTTCGCCATCTGCTAGCCCACCTTTCTATTTCGGCTATTGGTAATTCACGCCTTAGCCTAGCGCATCCTCAGTCAAGCGCCCGTTCTGCCTGCTCAACTGCCAGCTATTACATTTTGCTAACTGGCGATAGACTACTGGAAGTCGATTGGTTGGTTAGTGTAGGGGGATTTTATGAAAAGACTGAAGGCATGGCCAGAACTTGAGATTTACGAAAGGCTAGAGCCTTACTATTATTCTACAGAGTTTCCGCCTCGTTGGTTTAATCTTGAGAACTACACAAATATTGTGAGTAGGTCAGTTGCTGCGTGGAGTGAAGCTGTTTCTGCGCGACATTTTGTAAAGGTGAAATTTGTAGATGAAGGGCCAGATGATGCTAGCTGGGCTATGTATTTCATGTCGTCTTTTTATCTCGCGCAAGAGACGTTGTCTGAGTTGAGTAAGGAGGATTTCGAAGGGGGCGGAAGAGAGACCGCAATGGTGGATATGGATGCTTTCAGCTATGCGAAGTTTCTATCAGCATATTTGCAGGTGGCTCCAGACTTGCCGCTTGACGAAATTCTTGATTATGAAAATGGACTTACGATTATTCCCCCTAGCGACGCAAGCGAATCACTTTTAAAACAATATTCTCTAGTTACTAATCTACCTGTGTGGCGTATGCAATCCGATATTAGGGAGACGCTGTTTTCGCAGGTTGGATCATTGGTTCCAGTTTATCTTGACGTCGCGGCACCTGATGAACTAATAGCTAAGTCCGCAGTGGAATATGCTAAAACGATTAGAGAAAAGCTTGGCATTTCGAATCTAAAGCAGAAAATTGCTACCAAAGATATTGATAAGTGGATCGATCAGCGGCTTCTGGCATACATAGATTTGACTTTGTGGTTTGAAGCTGTGGGGGCAAAACCGCCTATTCATCAGATTGCTGATCTGATTTTTCCAGAAAAATCAGATGTAGATACTTCTGAGTTTATACGCAAGACGGTTAGGAAAAATGCACATCTTCTGATGAGTGCGAGCATTGGCGGGGCTCTCACAGCCCAGGCTGGAACAAATGATTTGGCCGATATAGAGGATTTGGCTGAATAACCGGAAGCGATTTGATTCAATTCTCTTCCGGATACAAGTTTGTGTGTGGCGGATTCCGGAAAAAAGACGGCCCTTATGAGGGCCTTCCAATTGCAAATTTTATGTGAATAATTGGAAACCATCGTAACCACAGAAGCTTCGAGAGGCGCACGATGGCCATATATGTTCCGATTTACCCGCAAGCACTTTTCGCCCGTCATAGACGTGCTGCACTACAACGTTCAGAAAGATTGCGCTTCAAAAAACAATCGATAGAGACTGCCCCCCATTTATCTCGATCTTGCTGGAGAGTAGATGGAGACTCTTGCGGCGTTAAGGTGGGATTGTCGCAGGACTCACTTAACTCTTTCGTGCGCCGCCAATGCGTCGTGGCGGTGAAAGAGGCTCCGACTCCTGAATTTTCCGAGTCACCGAGACTTCTGGCATTTCCGAAGTCGGCTCCGGATCACCATAGGTTATCCAGATCGATTCACCCCCATCCCATTCAAAACCATAGCCCGCGTCATTCAGTTCTTGACTTAGCTCTATCTGAATCTTCGCTAGTTCTTCAAACGGCAGTGACTCCAGTCCGAGGTCACTGAGGGATACGTCTGCACTGCTCAGGCCTCGGAGGACAGACCGGTTTATCGCAATCCTGATTCGCTCTCGCACTACGGCTGGCAAGCTCTTCCGCGCTATGGATGCATATTCCTTAGCCATATCTGCGGTGAAAAGCTCTTCTCCGTTTTTGCCGTCAGCGAGGATGCTTAGATTGAGGCGCGCCACAATCTCTGCCGTTAAGGAACGCCCGCTCTCCTTCGCAGCTTGCTCAAGGAATGTCTTGAGTTCGGCCGGAATCCGAAAATTTACCTGAAGGTCTGTTCTGCTCATTCCCAAATAATGAAGCACGGTGCTATTGACTGCAATAAAGCACGGTGCTTAAATCCTGATCAAGCACGGTGCTTGGTTTGGAGGTTTGAGATGAAGGTACGTGAAATGACGCAGGTGGTCTTTCGAGCGGATCCCGACGTTAAGGCTTGGCTCGTAAGGAAGGCGCAGCAGGAAGAGCGCAGCCAGAACTGGCTGGTCGGGAAGGCGCTAAGAGAGGCGATGCAACGAGATGAACAAATCAAGCAGGCATAAAAAAACCCCAGCGCTGGCCGGCGCTGAGGTTTGGATAACGTCAATCTACTAGGAAAAACGTCATGGATAAGCATACCGCAGTAAATGAAAAACTCAATGCTGGCGCTGTCTGTATGCCGGTCACGGTGGAGTTGTCTTTCACGATTTGCAACCCGGACCAGGAACACTTGCTTGCTGTACGACCCGGGATCCCAGTAACGGATGCCCTTGAGGAGGCCTCCTGCATTCTTAGCGAATTGAAGTCATCACTTGAAGCAGCTGCCATGGGGATGGATGGAATCACGCCTAATCAGGCATGGCTCCTGTTTCGGGCGGTTGGTACAGCGAAAGCAATCGTCGACTCGACACATGCAGGCCTGGAGAAAACCCAATGAACCTCTCATTGAGCAAACACGGGCAGAATTCTTGCGCAGCGGCAAGCTATCAGCCTGCTGAGAACTCACCTCGCGCTGTGACCATGAGCAGTTCGGAAATCGCAGAGCTAACGGGGAAGTTTCACGCTCATGTTCTTCGTGACATCCGCACAATGCTTGAGGCGTTGAAAGATGATCCAGTTCTGGATCATGTCCGTGAGGACAAGGATGGTCGTGGGTACACCGTAAATTTCCATCTGGATAGAGAGCTGACAGAGACGCTTCTGACCGGCTACAGCATCCCACTTCGTCGCAAGGTTGTTCGTCGTCTCCACGAACTCGAAGAGGCTAACGCGAAACCGACCTTCGACTACGCAACTGCCTTGAGCGACCCTCGTACACTCCTGGCGCTGCTCACCGAGAACGTGACGAAGGTCGTCGCGCTGGAGGCGGACAACATCGAGCTCTCGAAAGAGAACCACGAGCTGGAAGTGAAGGTTGAGCAGGATGCGCCGAAGGTGGCTTTCCACGACATGGTCACGGTGTCGCACAAGACTTACAACGCTGCCCAGGCTGCGAAGATTATCGGCACTGGCCGTACTCGGTTGCTGCAGTTTATGCGGCAGAAGGGCTGGGTAACGAGGAACAACGAGCCCTACCAAGTAAAGATCGAGGCAGGTCTGCTTGATGTGAAGCTGGGTACCTTTGAGCACCCAATCGACGGCACGATCCCGACGTGCTCGACGTTGATCACTGGCAAGGGGCTGACCAAGCTTCAGGCTATGTGGCAGAGCAGGGAAGAGGACTTGCTGAAGTAGCAGGATAGAGCCCGGCCCAGCGCCGGGTTTTTGCTATCTGGGGTTTATGGCTTTTCGGCGTTGGCTTTTTCGAGGAGGCCGGCAATGCCTTCCAGCAGTACCAGGTCCGACTCTTTCAGCTTCCCCTTGGCCGCGGCTCTGGCCAGCTTATCGATGATGGTGATCGCCCTGGGTGACGCGCTCCCTAGCATTGCTTGGTACGCGGGGGATTGTTCACGGTGGACCTCATGCCTCGAGAATTCGCCCTCGATGACGTTCGAGCCGTAGTTGCCCGGGTTAACCAGTACGCCCGGTGCCAGGCCGATTTTCTGCTCAAGATTGAGCGCAGCTTTCTCGCCCAGGCCTCGATGGCCATTGAGGATCTGGGACAAATAGGAAGCGTCCAGATCGTGCTGGTCGGCGAATTCTTTCTGGCTGAGTTGGCCGATTACGCGCCGCAGCGCGTCGACCCGAAGAGTTTTCATATCCATAGGCGAATAGTGATCCCGCGTTAGCAAACAGTAAATTATAAATTGCTATTGTTATTTGATTTAGCAAAGCGTAATCTGAGCTTCTTTCGGAGATCACCATGACGCTAATCGACCTCATCCGCTCCTTGGAGCCGGCCCAACTGGATGCTCTAGCAGAGCGAAGCGGCACCAGCGTCGGCAACCTCAAACAGATTGCCTACGGGTATCGCCTGGCTGGTCCCGGACTCGCCATCAATCTTGATCGCGAGTCGGGGAGGGCGGTGACGTGTGAAGAACTGCGTCCTGATATCGACTGGGCTTATCTGCGCAATTCACCTACCAGCTCCGAGCAATCTGCCGCCTGATCCGATGAGCAAAGTTTCGCTCAACGACAGGATGTGCTGCCACGACAACCGCCAAGAGGTTTCCCGAATGGAACAAGTACATCGCGCAATTCATGAGGCAGTGCTTGATGCGGGGCCAAAGCAATTGGCTCACCTGATGGGCATGAGCCACACCGCGCTGCTCAACCGCAGCAACCCGAATGACGACTCGCATCGGCTGAACCTGGAGCAGTTCCTACAGATTCTGGTGCACAGCAAGAACCCGGAACCATTGCAGTTACTGGCGAGCGCCTTGGGATACGAGTTGGTGCCTCAAGTGAAGCCTGAGGGAGTCAGCCTGATTCAAGCGCTTGTACACCTGGCTGCGGAGTCGGGAGATGTGTCCCGCGCTGTGCATGACGCCATAGCGGATGGACATGTTTCGCAGATCGAGAAGGCGGGCATCCAGAAAGAAATCGGCCATGTGCGGCAGAGCTTGCTGGTGCTTGAAGAATCGGTGAAGGCGGCCTGAATACGCCAGCCAGGACAGGACTTGCATTATTTCAAACGGGTGGATGATGAAATTCACCCGGTGCAGAAAGCAACAAACCCGGCGGGAACCGGGCTTATCAAATCGTCCTGTGCAACCAGGACAACACATCTCGTAGAGGTATTTATCATGGCACACGCAATTGGTGGTGAACAAGCTCGTCGGCTGATGTTGATCAACTATCCGCTGATTTGTACGCGCGACGACCTGAGTTTTACAGCGCGTGACGTTCAGGGGCGCATGGTCAATTGGCCACGGAACAACCCCGGCGTCGCTGCCGACTGGGAAAAGGGTATGACTTTCTTCGATCAAGAAGTCAGTGCGTTGGCGGCCTTTGACGAAACCGAAGCTTTCCATGCAATTCAGTTCGCAATCATGGGCATGGGCGGTCGCTGTACGAACCTTGAAATTGGTTTTGTTCAACGCGTTGCTGCGGCCGCGGTATTGGGCCTTCGCGCTATGCGAAATGGTGAAGCCGATTTTGTTGCTGTCGATCGGGAGGACAACTAATGAGTGTTCTTCGAGATCACCATCCAGAGCCCTCTACGGCCTGCAAAATCGCTGGTCCTTGGCCAACCTATGCCAGCTTCCGAAATCTCCCTGAGCGTGAGCGCTGGGTCCTTTACGGCAGCGCCAAGGCGTATCGGCAGGCTCTGGAGGATCAGGGTTTCGTCATGGCTGAATCCTACGACGCTTTCATCAAGCGTGTGACAGACGAGATGGAGCTCTAACGTATGAGTATTCAGTCAATGGTCTGGGCTCTTGAGCAGCGGCTGGTCGAAGAGTCCACTGCTCGCCACGTTCTCCTGTGTCTTGCCAACTATGCCGACAAGAACGGAAAAGGGGCATTCCCCTCTACGAACAGCTTGAGCGATGACACTGGCCTGGCCGTGCGAACGGTCAAGTACAAGCTCGAGGCACTCGAGGCGCTTGGTGCGATTCGCCGCGGAAATCAAGCGATCGCGGCGGCCTATATCGACAGGCACGATCGTCGTCCGGTGGTCTACGACATGGCCGTTGAGCGGGGTGCACCTGATGCACCCCGTGATGAACGGGGTGCAAATGAAGACGTAACGGGGTGCAGCTCACAACAGAACGACGTGCAAATGACGACAGAACGGGGTGCACCACATGCACCCAATCCTTCATCTATCCGTCAACTACCCGTTAATAAACCAAAAGAAGGCGCAGGCAAGCCTGCTGGTGCTCAGGCGAAGGGGAAGTCGAGCAAGTTTGATCCACTAGCTGCCAAGCCTGAAAACGCATCGACCGAATCCTGGATCGGGTTCTGCGAAATGCGTAAATCCAAGCGCAAGGAGCTGACTGAGCGAGCCTGTGAGTTGATCGCCAAGAAGCTGGCTAACCATCCCGATCCTGATGCCGTCTTGGATAACTCAACCACAAATGCTTGGAGTGATATCTACCCGGATTCGGTATTGCCCGGCACTGGCGCAAAGAATGGCAAAACATCGGCTTATCACGGTCTGCCTACCCACACGCACGAGATGTATCCAGAGGTGAAAAATGGCCCGAACTTCTAATTTTTGCAGACAGCCTCGTGTCCGCTTCTTTGATCTCGAATGTCCGTTGCATGGTTTGGTGAACAGTTCCGAGACTGAGCAGTTCGACGGCTCGGTGTTGCCACGTGGTTGCAAGCATTGCCACTGGGAGGCTTTGCACACGGCCACGAGATCAACTGAGGCATACGCCTTGGCGAAGGGCAGGAAGAAGGCGGAAGACCTGAACAAACTGCTCATAGGCTCTGGCATCACACCTCGGTTCAGCGGGTGCACCTTCGACACCTACAGGACCGCTGAAGGGGGGCCGGCTATGGCCAAGGCTCTAGGTGCCTGCAAGGACTATGTTGCCCAATTTACCGACAACTACGCTGCCGGCCGTTCACTTGTCCTCTCCGGCAATGTCGGTAATGGCAAAACCCATCTCGCTTGCGCGATGGTCCTGGCAGTCATCCGTGAGCACGGGGCTCAAGCAGTAATTGCCACGGCAGCTGAGATCATCCGAGTCTTCAAAAGCACTATGGATCGCAGCGCCGAGTATTCGGAAAGAGATGTCCTCGAAGAACTTTCCAGTTTTGATCTGTTGGTGATTGATGAGGTCGGCGCTCAAAGTGGCAGCGCGTATGAGCTTGGCGTTCTTCACGAGGTGATTGATCGACGTTACCAGCTCGTCCTGCCGACGGTTGTCGTCTCCAATCTGGTCACTGTGGATCTCGCTCGCTACATCGGGGATCGCGCACTGGATCGCTTGAGGCAAGCCGGTGGGCAAGCTATCGGTTTCAACTGGGCATCTGCACGAGGTGCAGTATGAGCCGCGAACTGTTCAGCATCGAGGCAGAGCATGGCGTCCTAGGGGCGATCATGATGGACCCGTCCTTGTTCGACGAAATTACCAGCAAGGTAAAGAGTTCGGACTTTCATGATCTGGAGAACGCCGCGCTGTACCAGGCGATTGTCGATTGTCATGCAACGGGGGATCCCGTCGATGCGGTAACCGTTGGACTGTTTCGTCCTCGGTTACCGAGCGGTGATAGCACGCTGGCGTTCGCTGCCGAGATCGCCAAAAACATCCCAAGCGCCGCCAACTGGAAGGCGTACGCGCGTCACGTTCGAGAGCGCGCCGTGCTGCGCCAGGTTGTCCAGGCTGCCGACGTGATTAGAGAACAAGTCAGTGAGGACAGATCGGTGGCTGAGATTATCGCGCTGGCTCAGCAGGCTACTGCAGACCTACGCGACCTAGATGACGACCATCCTAAGTATCACCGTCTGGACCATGTCATGGGGCAGGCCGCTGAAGGCGTCAATGATAAACATCTTGGCCTGAGACCGGATTGGCCTTCGACCGGGCTCCACAAGCTTGATGAGTTGATACAGGGGATTCGCCCGAAGAAGGTGACCATCATCGCGGGGCTGCCAGGTAGTGGGAAAACCACCCTGGCGCTGCAAATTGCGCAACACAATGCCTGTGTAGCGAAGTTGCCGTGGTTGGTGTTCTCGATCGAAATGCCGGGTGAAGAATTGGGTGTGCGCGCTATCGCGTCCCTTGGCGGCGTGGACCTGCGGCGGCTCGACAATCCGGAAAAGATGCAGGATGACGACTGGGCACGAATGGTCGGAGCCGTAGCCAAGGCGCATGGAGCTCCGCTGTTCATTTGTGACGATCCTCATCAGACCCCGGCGAGCATTCGATCAACCGCAAGGCAATGTCAGCGTGAGCACGGCCTGGCCGGAATCATGGTCGACTATCTTGGGCTCGTTCAGTCAGAGAGGAGAGGGCGGACAAGAAGCGAAGAAGTCGGCGCGATCAGCAAGGCGCTCCTACGGCTCGCTAAGGAACTCAATGTTCCTGTGATTGAACTCTCTCAATTGAATCGTGATTCCACAAAGCGTGTTGGCAAGAGACCTCAAGCGAGTGATCTGCGTGACTCTGGCGAGATCGAGGCCGACGCCAGTTGCATCATCCTGGTTCATCGCGACATGGACAGCGAGGAGGGCCAAAACGGGGTCACAGAGTTGATCATGCCCAAGTGTCGGCACGCCAAGGTCGGAAGCTGTCTTGTCCAGCAACAGGGGGAATATGGGCGCTTCGTGGACTTCTGCGGAAACTCGTATCCATCGGATGAAGAGGTCGAGATGAATCGTCCCTTCGTCAGCAAGTACAGGGGGAACGCCAAATGAATGGTCAAGTTGCCGCAATGCTTCCTCGTAAAAGCATGAGTGATCTGGAGCGACAGTTTTTGAAGATTGCAGGCGAAGAGTTGGCCAAGGTCAAGCTTGGCGGCCCCAGCGCGTTGGCGTGCTTGCTCGACATGGTCGCCTCCTGGCACGGCATGCGGGCCGAAATCGGATTTCATGATTACGGTCAGCGATGGTTGATCGAAGGTAACGCCAAGAACAAACCTGCTGATCGGTTGCTGCGCGACCTGTTCGGCCTGAGTGACCCTGACCCGAGGAAGGCTGCATGAAAAAGCGAACGTACATCGGTAAAGCCTTGGGAGATACCGAGTGGATGCTGGAGCAGTGGGGTTATTGGCGGATGGACGGCATGGGGGTGCCGCGGTACGTTTCTCCGCTCTATGCCTTGATGCGCGACAACACACAGTGCCAGGGAGGAGTGAAGGAGTATTCAGTGACCGATGATCTGGCGTTAGTGTTGGATGGGGCAGTCGCTCGACTAACGAAGCGCGATCAGCAGATGGGAAATTTCATTTGGCTTTACTTCGGTGCTAAATGGCCGGCACTGCGCATCGCAAGGGAAAATGACATGGGGGAGGCGAAGGCACGGGAGGTCATTAAGGCTGGAGTCGCCTGGATTGATTCAGCGCTAGAGACAATTCGCGAGGCAGCTTAAAAAGTCCTTTCCACGCGGATAACTAACTGTTTTCATGGCACGGTGTTCAGCTTTTCAAGCGCGACACCACAGAGAAGCCCAGCCGTTGAGTTGGGCTTTTTCGTTTCCGCCGTTCGTCCAAAGCTCGGCACTTGCGATGCTCTGTCACCTCTGAAGTTTAAGCGCGGGCAATTCGCGCGTCAGAACGGAGAGCGAGCATGGACATTGATGAAAATGCGCCAGGAAACATTTCTCAGAGTGGCGCAACAAGCAGCACGGATAACGAAGCAGGCCATGACCCTAAGGGAAATGAGTCTGAGGTTCGGCTGCCCGCGGACGACGAAGCGCCTGTGGATGAAGAGATGTCGGACGTGGATACCAACAACTCGGTGTCGGGTGAGCATCCAGAAGCCGGGAAAAGCGGTCGCGTAGATGATCCGGACGCCGAACCACAGATGAACGATCAGGGCGCAGATGATAAGGAGCCTCGCGGCATGCCTGCGAGCGACCCGGAATCAGGAGCCTGAACAAATTAAAATCGTACCCATAGCCCGGCCATTGAGTCGGGCTTTTTTGTGGGTGTCGCGCAGGCGCTCAGAACAATCCGGAGAAACGCCATGAGCACACGAAATATCCATCAGTCAGAGGCAGAAGCGTTGAAAGAGTTACTGCTGTACGCCCTACCCAAGACTGGAGTGAACGCCCTGACGAACGTGGCAATTGAACACGCTAAAGCCGTCAGAGCTGCTTTTGACGAGCTAGCTAAACCAGCAAGCAGCTAGCGAGAAAGAGGCACAGTAACGGTGCCTTTGCCTGCCGCACTTTTGAAGTGTTCGGTCAGTTGTGCATGCGCTGCAATGATCGCAGTTGCGGGATTTTCAGCTTCCATTCCGGTCTTCAAGTCGCCCGCTCGAATCAACTCGATAACGACTTGAAGCGCTGCGGTGGCAGCATTGTTGTTGAGACTAACGATTTCGGACATGTTCGGCCTCCTAGGCCTTTTGATGTGGAAACAAAAAGTTACCACGGAAGCGCCGGACACCAGTAACGCCTCGCCACAGTGCGGGGCTTTTTTGTTTCTATTGCATGGTGGCGCAGTCAGGTAGCGCGCTGGGCTCATAACCCAGAGGTCGTTGGTTCAAATCCAGCCCTTGCATCCAAATTCTCCGCTGCTCCCCCCAGCGCTTGGCCGCTCACACCGGCCTTTTTTATTCCCTAACGCCGAGACCCACGAGGCGCCTATGAGATCGCAAACCATGTCAGAGCCCGGACCGTTTACCGCTTTGGGTGGGATCGCGCTCTACAAGCTCGGCGCCTTTGGCTTTGTCGCGGTACTGGCAGCCATTGTTGTGATGGCGATGACACTGCCCAAGACGGTTCGTGAATTCGTTGTCGCGATGATCAGCACCACAGTCTCCAGTATCTGCGGCGGCGCCTTCGTGGTGCGCTGGTTCGATCTTGGGGTCTGGGCGCATGACGATATCGGCCTGATTGCGATCGGCGGGATCATCTTCGTCTGCGGCCTGCCTGCATGGGTATTGGTCCGAGCCTGGTTCAAGTGGGCCGAGAAGCGCAAGGACAAGGATCTGGCCGAGCTGGCTACGGAGCTGAAGGATCTGCGCAAGACCGTCACAGGCGGGCAGTGACATGCCTCGCCAGATTAACGTCCGCGCCTACCTCCCCTGGTGGTTCCGCACTTACGTCAAGGCAGTCTACGCATTCGCCTACATGGCTGGGCTTGAGGTTGACCAAGACGTCATCCGCGCTCAGGTCAAGCAATTCACTCGTTACCGCGAGATCGATCCAAGCGATCAACAGTAAGTCACACAAGGTGAAACCTAATGGCGACTGCCAAGCACAAGGTTGTCTGGCTCGATAGGGGCTGGCAGCCAGTATTCATTGGGTTCTGCCCGAGCGAGAAGGCTTGGCATCGTGAAATGAAGCGGATGAGCGTGTCCGAGCCATACCCGAGTTCGTCAGGGTGCACCACGCGCTTTAAGACCGGCGACGACAGGGACTGCATCATCGTCTGCGTCCATGAGCGGCTGAAGGCTGGCAGCTGTCGTCACGGCATCATCGGGTTGATCGTCCATGAGTGCACGCATGCTTGGCGTTTCATCCTCGACACCATTGGCGAGGACGTCCCAAGCAGTGAGTTCGAAGCCTATTCAATGCAGGCGATCACTCAGCAGGTAACGACTGCGTTCTGCGACACCAGATTCAACCTCTTTAGCAAGAAGCCAAAGCAGTAGAAGGAATTCAACATGACGACCAAGCCTGACTGGGAGGCGATCGAACGCGCCTATAGGGCTGGTTCTCTTTCGATCCGCGCCATAGGTGAGCTGCACGGTGTAAACCACGCGACCATCCTCAAGCGAGCCAAAAAAGAAGGCTGGGCGCGAGATCTGACCGAACAAGTCAGAACCGCGACCAAGCAGAAAGTCACCACAGCGGTAACCACTAACGGTAACCAGTCGAAGGCGGTTACTGACGCCGAGATCATCGAAGAGGCTGCCTCTCAGGGCGCCGCCATTGTTCTGGCTCACAGGGCTGGCTTGGCTCGTTGGCAGAGCATCGCTGACAAGCTCAGCGTGGTGCTGGCCGAGATGGATGTGACTGAAGACAACTCCGGCGACTTCGCCCGCTCCTTGAACGCTGGTGTCGATGCTCAGCTCAAGGTCATCAAGGGTCAGCGCCAGGCTTACAACCTCGGTGATGACAACGGCGAAGGTGGCGGTCCTGCTGACCAAAACCTGACCATCAGTTTCGTCAAGCCATCCAATGGCAATTGAGTTTCCCGACAAGCTCGCATTCCTATTCGAGCCGCACCGGTACAAGGTGGCATACGGCGGAAGGGGGAGTGGCAAGTCATGGAGCTTTGCCCGAGCGCTGTTGCTGCATGGCGCTCAGAAGCCGCTGCGCATCCTCTGTACTCGGGAGATCCAGAAGAGCATCGCTGACTCGGTCCACAAGCTGCTTGCTGACCAGATCGCTGGCTTAGGGTTGGGCGCGTTCTACGACGTCCAACAGGCCTACATCAAGGGCAGGAACGGCACAGAGTTCAGCTTCGCCGGGCTGCAACAGCACACCATCGACTCGATCAAGTCCTATGAGGGCGTAGACATCGTCTGGGTCGAAGAGGCTCACGCAGTCGTGAAGAAAAGTTGGGACGTGTTGCTGCCAACCATTCGTAAGCCCGGGTCTGAGATCTGGGCTGGTTACAACCCGCAGCTTGAGTCTGACGAGACGCATCAACGCTTCGTCATTACGCCGCCGCCTGACTGCGTGTCAGTGCTGATGAACTACAGCGACAACCCCTGGTTCCCTGAGGTGCTCGAACAAGAGCGCCTCCACGCAAAAGCGACCATGAAGCCCGAGCAATACGCTCACATTTGGGAAGGTAAGTGTATGCCGGCAGTCGAAGGCGCCATCTACTTCGAGCAGATGAGTCAGGCCGAGTCGCGCATTGGTAACGTGCCGCACGACGGGCTGCTGAAAACCCACGTCATCTTCGACCTGGGCTGGAATGACGCGATGACGATCATCCTGGCGCAGAAGGTGGCCGGCGAGATCCGCATCGTCCACTACATCGAAGGGCATCAGCGCACGCTGGCCGAGTACAGCGCCGAGCTCAAGGGCTTGCAGCTGGATGGACAGCCGATCAACTGGGGGCACGTCTATCTGCCCCACGACGGCTACGCCAAGCGCCACCAGAGCGGCAAGTCAGACGCCGAGGTGATGGGTCAGCTGGGCTGGTCCGTGTTGCCAGTGCCGAACATGCACGTCGAGCAGGGCATCAACCGGGTTCGCGAAGTGTTCCCCCGCACCTATTTCAACCGTGACCGCACGGCTCGACTGGTGGAATGCCTCAAGCGCTACCGCCGGCAGATCAATCAACAGACCAACGAGCCCGGCGCTCCATTGCATGACGAATACAGTCACGGCGCTGACGTGATGCGTTACCTCGCCATTGTCACCGACCAACTCAGCAACGATGAGTGGGGCGGCAAGCTCAACTATCCGAAATCCAACAACGCATAAGGGCACAGCATGACTAAGGGTCTTACCGAGGACGAACTCAAAGCCCTGGTCGGGGCCGAGATGCGCCAGTCGCTTGGGTATGCATCGTCGAAGCTGAGCAACGCGCGGCAGAAGTCGATGTATTACTACCTCGGTATGCCGGTGGGTGATCTGTCGCCACCCGAGGTGGAGGGTCGTTCGTCCGTGGTGTCCACCGACGTGCGCGACACCATCGAGTCCATGCTGCCGCAGCTGATGGTCACCTTCGTGGGCTCCGACACCGTGGCCGAGTTCGAGGCGACCAAGCCTGATGACGAGATGAAGGCTCAGCAGGCGACTGAATACGTCAACTACCTGTTCTACAAGAAGAACAACGGCCATCGCATCGCGTACACCTGGATGAAGGATGCGCTGCTTCAGAAGAACGGCATCGTCAAGGTCTGGTGGGACACGCGCAACGAGGAAACCCGCGAAGAATACCGCGGCATGTCCGAGGTTGAGCTGGCTCAGCTGATGGAGGACGACGAAGTCAAGGTGGTCGAGCACTCGACGTCCGCTGATGAAGACGACGCCAAGCAGCGCCAAGAGGCCATTGAGCAGTTAATACAGCAGGCTCAGGCGCAACCGCAGTCCGCGCCTCGGGTCATGCAGCAAATCCAGCAGATCGAATCCATGCCGCCCAAGCTGGTCTATGACGTCGTCTGCAAGCGCACCAAAACAGATGGGAAGGTGTGCATCGAGAACGTGCCGCCTGAAGAGTTCCTGATTGCGCGCAACGCCAAGGACATTGAGACAGCTTCGTTCGTCGCCCACAGGGTGCAGCGCAGCAAGTCCGAGCTGAAATCGATGGGCTACAAGAACGTCGATCAGCTCACTTCGCAGGACTCTGGCCAAGCTGTGAACTCCGAGCGCATCCAGCGTCTCAGCTGGAACGACGAGAACGCCTACGCAGACGATGACGGTGAGGGCGACAAGAGCCAAGACCTGATATGGGTGCTTGAGGCCTACGTGCGCTGTGACTTCGACGGTGACGGCATTGCCGAGCTGCGCAAGGTCACGATGGCCGGCAATGAACTGCTCGACAACGAGCCGGTTGATGCCATCCCGTTCGTTTCAATTACACCTGTGCCGCTGCCCCACGAGTTCTTCGGCCTGTCCATTGCCGATTTGGCCATGGAGAGCCAGAAGACCAAGACCAGCATCCTGCGCTCGCAGCTGGACAACATGTATCTGGCCGTCAATGGCCGCTATTTCGCCGTGGAAGGGCAGGTCAACCTTGACGACCTGCTTACCTCGCGCCCAGGTGGAGTCGTGAGGGTCAAGCAGATCGGCGCTGCCGGCCGTCTCGATCAGGGTGCACCAGACATTGGTAACTCCATGCAGATGATGGAGTACATGCAGCAGGACCTGGAGAACAAGACCGGCTGGACGCGTTACAGCCAGGGCAATGACCAAGGTTCGTTGCACGACACCGCAACCGGCGTCAACGTGCTGACCAACAAGGCCGACATGCGCCTCGACCTGATCGCCCGCAACTTCTCCGAGGGCTACGTCGACCTGTTCAAGCTGATCCTGAAGCTGGTTTGCCAGTACCAGCAGAAAGAACAGATCGTCAAGCTCACTGGCGGCTGGGTGCCAATCGACCCGCGCGAGTGGAGCAACCAGTTCGACGTGTGCATCAACGTCGGCATTGGCATGGGCAACAAGGACCAGAAGATTCAGCACCTGACCATGCTGGGCCAAGTCCAGGCGCAAGGTCTGGAAATTGGCATCTCGACCCCGGACAACATCTATCACGCGGCAACCGAGCTCACCAAGCAGCTTGGGTTCAAGAACGCGGACAAGTACTTCACCGACCCATCGAAGCAGCCGCCGCAGGACAAGCCAGACCCTGAGCAGATGAAGGCTCAGGCGCAAATGCAGGTCGAGCAGGCAAAAATCCAGTCGTCCATGCAGATCAAGCAGATGGAGTTGCAGCACAACGCCCAGCTGGATCAGGCCAAGCGCGACCACGAGTTGCAGATCGAAACGGCCAAGATGCAGATGCAGGCTCAGGTCGACGCCAACCGCCAGCAGGTCGAAGCCGACCAGAAGACTCTGATGAGTCAGCAGCAGGCCCAGCTGGATGCGCTGAAAGACGAGCAGAAGACCCAGCAACTGGCCATGCAGCTGGACTTCGACCGCTGGAAGGCCGAGCTCGACGCAGAAACCCGAATCGCCGTGGCCCAGATCAGCCAGCAAACCACGTTGAACGCCGCGCAGATGAAGTCAGCGCAGGATTTCGAACAGCAAGGGGCGCCCGATGGCAACGCTTGAACAACGCATCTATGACGGCAACAGAGCCCGTGAATGTCTCGAAAACGAGCAGTTCATCTGGGCATTCGAAAGCATTGAACAGGAGTTGACCAGCGCATGGCGAACGTCACCGGCAAGGGACGGAGAGGCTCGGGAAAAGATCTACCTGACTCTCCAGCTCCTGACCAAGTTGAAAGCAACGCTCACGTCGAGCCTGGAGACGGGCAAGTTGGCGGACGCGGAGCGGATTTACCAGCAGTCGCTACTGGACCGCGCCAAAGAGAGCTTGCGGCTCTGAAAGCCTTTCTCACAGGCCAGTCCGTAATCATTCGCAAATGAATCCCTTGAGGGACAATCAATGAGCATGTTTATTCACCGCGCACCCGGCCATTTCCTCATGAACGAAGCCGGTGGCGACAGTGGCGGCGGTGCACTTGACGTCAACGGTGGGGCCGCAGCCTTTTCCGCGCTGCTTGACCCGCCTGCATCAGCCGGGCAGTCAGAATCCTCGGAAGAACAACCAGAATCACCTGTAGAGCCTGAAGCTGAGCTTGAGGTCGATCCAGACGCAAAAACCAGCGAGAACGAAGAGGCGCCACAAACCTTCACCGTCAAGATCGACGGCAAGGAGGTTCAGGTTCCCACTCGACGAGCTGTTGAACGGCTACCAACGTCAGTCTGATTACACCAAGAAGACGATGGAAGCCTCGGAGCAACGCAAGAACGCAGACGCCGCCGTCCAGCAGGCCCAGCAAGAGCGCCAGGAGTATCACTCCAAGCTCGAACGCATGGCCGCGCAGCTTGAAGGCGCGCTGGAGCAACAAAGTCAAATCGACTGGAACGCACTGATCGAGTCAGATCCGGTGGAGTACCTGAAGCAGCAGCAACTCTTTCAACAGAGACAAGCGCTGTATCAGCAAAACACCCAGGAACGCCAAAAACTCGCCCAGCAGTTCCAGACCGAACAGGCACAAGCCCACCAGAGTTACCTGGCCAAGCAGCAGGAAGACCTCCTCGCCAAGCTCCCGGACTGGAAAGACGATGCCAAGGCTAAAGCCGAAAAAACCGCTATCTCGGAGTTTCTGCAAAAGCAGGGCTTCGAGGCTGAGGACATTTCGTCCATTGCCGACCACCGCCACGTTCTCGTAGCACGCAAGGCGATGCTCTATGACCAAATCATGGCCAATGCCAAGCTGCAAGCCAAGAAGGTTCAGGAGGCGCCCCAGCGGGTGGTCAAGCCAGGCGTAGGCGAATCCCGACACATCGATGGTCGCTCTGCTGCTTCCAAGCGGCTGGAGAAGACCGGTCGTGTTGAGGACGCCGCCGCCGTATTCGCCCAATTCCTTTGATTCAGGAGCGACATCATGTCCGCACCCAGCAATACATTCCTCACCACTGCCGCGATCGGCAACCGTGAAGACCTGACCGACACCATCTACCGCATTTCCCCGACTGCCACGCCGTTCATCTCGCTGGCCGCCCGGGGCACTGCATCCAACACCCTGCACGAATGGCAGACCCAGGACCTGGCAGCCGCGGTGGCCAACAACGCCCAGGCTGAAGGTGATGACGCTGTCGCCAAGACCGTAACCCCAACTGTTCGCCTGAACAACCGCACCCAGATCTCGACCAAGACCGTGATCGTGTCCGGCACCCAGCAGGCGATGAACCCTGCCGGCCGCAAGAACGAACTGTCCTACCAGCTCAGCTTGGCCTCGCTGGAGCTGCGCCGCGACATGGAGACTTCCGCTACCCAGCTGGACGTTTCCGCCACCGCACCGCGCCAATCCCGTGGTCTGGTTGGCTGGGTCGTGGACAACGTGAACCGCAACGCCGGCACCCTGGCTTCGTACACCGGCAACACCGGACGTACCAAGGGCACTGCGATTGCGTTCACCGAGGCGCGCCTCAAAGACGTGTTGCAGAAGTGCTTCACGGCTGGCGGTGATCCGGACTCGATCCTGCTGCCGCCTGGTGCCAAGCAGACCTTCTCCACCTTCACCGGTAACGCCACCCGTTTCGACAAAAGCGAAGATTCCAAGCTGTACGCCTCGGTCGACGTGTACGTGTCGGACTTCGGTGAGTTGAAGGCGATCCCTTCGCGCTTCCAGGATGCGAACGACGTGTTCGTGCTGGAAGCGTCCAAGTGGGCGATCTGCTATCTGCGTCCGTTCAGCACAGAAGAGCTGGCGAAAACCGGTGACGCTGAGCGGCGCATGCTGAAAGTCGAATGGACTGTTGAAGCCCGTGCGCCCAAGGCGAACGGCGCCATCTACGACGTCCTCTGATCCTGACGGCAATCACCCAAGGGGAGCTTCGGCTCCCCTTTTCTTTGAGGAGAGTTTGATATGCCAATGATCAGACAGAATGCCGACAGTTCGCTCGGCATCGAGGGAAAGGACGGCGGCGAAGGTGGATTCATCCCCGCCACGCTGCCGTACATCGCAACGACCGTCGACTGCACCATCTTCACGGCTGGCCGCCCTTACGTCGTCAAGGCCATTCGTGGCCGTGTTGATGTAGCTGGTACCGGTGGCGCTTGCACGGCAACCATCCGCAAGGTGGCAAGCGGTACCGCCATCACCTCGGGTACGGCGTTGCACACCGACAGCTTCAACCTGGTGGGCACCGTCAACACCCAGCAAGCCCTGACGCTCTCGACCGCTGCCAGCGACCTGCTGTTGGCTGCTGGTGATTCGATCTGCTACGACCTGACCGGTACCGCGACATCAGCCGTCGGCACCATCAGCGTGACTCTCAACCCGGCCTGATCTAACGCCCCGCTTGGGGCGTTTTTCTTTGGAGCCTCGCCCATGAGCAATACCTTCGAGAACGCCATGACGGTGGTTGTGACTGGCGTAGCTATGACTACGTCGGCCGTCTCGGCCAACGCCACGATCCCGCTTGATTCGAGCGGCAATGTGCCGAAATACATCCGCATCAGTGCCAGCGCATCGTCCTTTGTGCGCATAGGCAACGGCACGCCGGTTGCGGTGGCCACTGACCTGCTGGTCCAGCCCGGCGATGCCGTCATCCTGGCCACTTGCGGCTACACCAAGGTCGCGGCGATTTGGGTGTCTGCTGCTGGCGGCGCCGTGTTTTCCGGCGCCGGTTCCGTACAGGTTTCTGCGCTGGAGAATGCGTGATGCTCGACCTCGAAACGAAGTTCCATTTCCACGACGATGGAAAAATGACGGTCCAGCGCACGCAGGACTGCACGCCTATCGCCGAGCACACCAAGAACCTGCACAACGCGGGGATGCATGGTGGGTCGGAAATGAAACACGCGGCCAAAATCCCGTTCGTGATCATCGAGGACTACTGCAACAAGCACGACATCACCTTTCACGAGTGCATGGCCAACAAGGAGCACATGCGCCGGATGCTCAACGACCCGGATCTGTCCGTGTTCCGTATCTGGAAGGGCAAGGTATGAGCATCACCAACTACTCGGAATTGCAGGCGTCCGTGGCGTCCTGGCTCAACCGCGGCGATCTGACGGCGAACATCACCGACTTCATCACCCTGGCCGAGGCTCAGCTCAACACTGACCTGAAAGCCCGGGCGATGGATGCCAAGACCACACTGCCTACGGTCGTCGGCGTCAGCACTGTCGCGCTGCCTTCGGACATGCTCGGCATGCGCCGCCTTCAGGTGGTGGGCACCTACAACCAGCCGCTGTCCTACCGTTCGCCGGATGAGCTGAGCATTGATTTTGCAGCCAACACTTCCGGCCAGCCTGTGGTGTTCACGGTTGTTGGTGGCAATGCCGAGCTGGCGCCGATCCCGGACGCGGTGTACTCACTGGAGCTGACCTATCAGCAGAAAATACCAGCGCTCTCGGTGGCGGCCCCAACTAATTGGCTGTTGACCAACTGGCCGAATGCCTACCTGTACGCCGCTTTACTCGCGGCCACGCCGTTCATCATGAATGACGCGCGCCTTCCGGTCTGGGGACAGCTCTATGCACAGGCCGTTGACGGCATAAATAACGTCGACTGGTACAGCGGTTCAACCATGAAGGTGCGCGCACGATGATTCCGCTGATGGGGTTTGCGCCAGATGCCGACATTACCGCGCCCGGCATTCTCACCGGCTGCACGAACATGATTCCGTACCAGAACGGCATGGAGGGCGCACCAGAACCAGTAACGCCAGCGGCAACGCCTGCGCTTGCGGCGGCCTGCATCGGCGCCGCTGTAGTGGCGAAGCTGGACGATACGCGGCGGATCATCGCTGGTACCACCACCAAACTGTATGAACTGTCTGCGGGGGTCTGGTCTGACGTTTCCCGGGCTGCCGCCTATACCGGCGGCGTTGATACGCGTTGGTCCATCACTCAGTTTGGTGACGCCACACTCTGCGCGAACCGGTCTGACGTGATTCAGCGTTCAACGGGAGCTGCGTTCGCCGATGTTGCCACTGCACCCAAGGCTGAGATCTTGTTCACAGTTGGCGCCTTTGTGATGGCGCTCAACACCAACGACGGGGCGGAAAAGCCGGATGGCTGGCATTGCTGCGCCGCCTTTGATGATACGTCGTGGACCCCAAGCTTAGCGACTCAGGCCACGTCTGGGCGGCTTGTGGCCACTGCTGGTCGACTGACTGCGGGAATGCGCCTGGGCGAGTACGCCATCGCCTACAAGGCCAAATCCATCTATCTCGGTCAGTATGTTGGGGCTCCGATTGTCTGGAACTTTATTCAAGTCCCGGGCGGGGAAGCGGGCTGTATCGGTAAGGATGCGATCTGCGACATCGGCGGCGCGCACTTCTTCGTCGGTGACGACAATCTGTGGATTTTCGACGGAACCCGGCCCATTCCGGTAGCTGAAGGGTATGTGCGCCAGTTCTTTTACGACAACTCGAACCCGGCCTACCGTTACAAAACGATTTGCGTGTTCGACCGGCAGAAGAACCTAGTGTGGGTGTTCTACCCGTCACTCGGCGCCACCTCGCCCGATTCAGCCATCGTTTACCACATCATCGCGAAGAAGTGGGGAGTGGCGAACCGGAGCATTGAGGCGGCTCTTAACTACATTTCTAACGGCGTGACGATCGATGGACTGTCGGCCATCTCGGCCACCATCGATGGCCTGTCGGCCTATTCGTTTGACTCCCAGTTTTGGCTGGCTGGCGGCAGGTCGATGTCGATCTTCAACACGTCGCACCAGCTGCAATCCATGACAGGTGTATCGGTTTCCAGCTCGATGACGACAGGGGAGGTCGGTGATGACTATGCCGTCACCTGCCTCGGCCCGATTCGTTTTCGCTATGCCGTGGCTCCAGTTTCCGCCTCCGCGCAGACCTTTATTCAGCAGAATTCCGGTGTCGGCTTCACGGGTGGCGCAACCGGTGCGGTTCTGGATGGCAAGTTTGATCTGCGGCAGTCCGCCCGCTGGCATAAGGCGACGTTCAATTTCACAGGGCCGGTGAGGATCACGCACATGGATGCAGCCCTTGTAGCGAACGGTGGGCGCTGAGCCATGAAGACGAACACCACGCCGCGAGTCGGCACCAATGATCCGGTCCTACAGCGCGAGCTGCGCGAGCACGCCACCCAGATCAATCTGATCTCCGAGGGGCGCATCGCCGGGTTCTACACCGCGCTCACGGCGGCACCAACCAGTGGTGCCTGGATGCAGGGCGATTCCGTAAAAAACTCAACGCCCTCAGAGCTTGGCGCCGCCGCCTCCAAGTACGTCATCGAGGGCTGGGTCTGTGTCGTCTCCGGAACCCCAGGCACCTGGGTCCAAAAACGCTGCCTGACGGGTAACTGATGAACAAACTGATCATGGTGCCAACGACGCATATCGACGTGGCCTGGAAAGAGGGCGCCCACAACCTCGCCTTGGCCTGCGCCACCTCGGGCGGTGAGATCACCGGGGACCAGCTGAAAATGATGCTCAGCCGTGGCGAACGAACGCTGGTCCGTCTCGATCGGGCCGGGCACATCGCTGGATGGGGCGTCGTGGGTGTCGAGCAACTTCCCAACTGCCGCGTGCTGTACGTCTATGAGTTGTACGCGCCGCATGGCCATTTTGAAGAGTTTTGTGATGAGTTGGGCGTCATGGCCAAGTCGCTCGGCTGTTTGCGTCTGCGCTGTGCAGCAGCACCCGCTCAAGCCCGTCTCTACCGGCAGCGCTGTGGATTCGCGCCGGTCTACCAAGTCCTGGAGGTCGAACTGTGAATATTGAAGCCCTGCACGAACAGCTCAGCGCAGAGTTCGGCGGCCCAGCCATTGGCGCGCTGCCGGCCTTTATTGGCGATGTGATTCGCCCGCATAAGGGTGGTGGTGGCCAGTCCAGCTCTACCACGCAATCCATCCCTGAAGAGTTGAAGCCGCTGGCCGCTGCATATGGCAACAAGGCCATGCAGCTGTCCAACACGCCATACCAATCCTACGGCGGACAGCAAGTCGCTGACATGAATTGGGCTCAAAACGCCGGGGCTGGCGCGGTTTATAACCGTGCATTCGGTGGAGACTCGCTATTTAATTCAGCCAAGGGATCTATGCAGGGTGCACTGGATAGCGGCAATGCGGCGACCTCCAACCCTTACGGCTACTCGGCCGGGGTAGGGTCGGCAGCGCCGGCCAACAACGGCGGCACCAACCAGTACGCCGGGGCCAATCCATACCTACAGCAGAATATTGACGCCGCGATGGGCGACATCACGCGCAACTACAATGACGCTGTCGCCCCAGGCCTGACGACTCAGATGGTCGGTTCTGGCTCGTTTGGCAACACGGGCGCACAGGCTTCGACGACCAACGCGCTCAACGACCTGACCAAGAACATGGCCAACACCGCTTCTGGCATGCGCATGCAGGATTACACCTCGCAACAGGGCCTGGCTGAGAACCAGATCAATCGCAACATGCAGACCAGCCAGTACAACACCGGCCTGGCCGATTCGGCGCTGGGTCGCAGCCAGCAGAACAACCAGTTCAATTCGAGCATGGGCAACGACTACGCATCGCGCAATGACCAAATGAAGTCCCAGTACATGAACCTTGCCCCGGCGTATGCAAACCAGGCTTACACGGACGCCGACCAATTGTCCAAGGTTGGCCAGCAGTGGCAAGACAACGCACAGCAAAATCTGGACGCTCAATACCAAAGCTGGAGCGATGCACAGAACGACCCGTACAAGAAGCTGGCGGCCATGTCTGGCGTGTTTGGCTCCGGTTTGGGCAATACCTCAGCGACAAAGACTTCGGGCGGGGGTGGTAAATGAGTTTCTTCGGTGATGTGGGCAGCTTCGAACTGTTCAACTTGGGTGCGATGGGGAATCAGGTCAAGGACAACCCGGCGCGACTGCTCTACGGATCGGCCGACCCGTTTTCAACTGGCATGTGGAACAAGGTGCTGGGCACCAACGACAAGCCACTGGTGGACCAGTGGGGTGGCGCCGCACCGCAACGTTACGAAGAGGCTCAGGACGCGGGGATCAATACCGGCCCCGGCAAGACCATGCACGCCATCGCCAAGACCATCGCCTCGATCTATGCGGGCGGCGCGGCAGGCGGGCTGCTGAGTGGTGGTGCTGGCGCGGCAGGCGGCGCTGGGACTGCCGGTGCGACCGGTGCGCCAGCGACTACTGCGGGTTACGGGCTCGGACAGCCGGCGGTCACTGGCACCATGGGCAATGCTGCCTATGCGGGCGGCAACGCATCACCCGGGCTGCTCAGCTCAATGGGCACCAGCTTGTCGAACTTCAACACGCAGGCCAAACCTTACATGGACGCGGCCAGCTACGGACAGAAGGCCTACGGGCTGCTCTCCCCGCAAGGCCAGCAACAGCCTATGTCTGGTCAGCAGGCCGTGCAGCAGTCCAACAGCGGCCCACAGACCTTGGCCCAACTGGCTCAGGGTCAGCCTAACCCGCTGATTGCCCAGCGTCAGCAACAAGCACAGCAACGCCGCGCGCAGAGAGGGTACTGAAATGCCTGACATGAATGGGCTTCTCGACTTTGCGCAATCTCCCGCAGGTCAAGGCTTGTTGGCCGCTGCATTTGGCGGGCTGGCTACGGCCGGACGCGGCGGTCCGATCAACACCATAGGTGCGGCCGGCCTGTCCGGGATCGCCGGTTATTCGGCGGCGAGTGCTAACTCGCTGAAGAATCAGCAATTCAAGCTGAAACAAAATCAGATGGAGCAATTGCCAGGCCTGTATTCGACCGATGATGCAGGGAATACACAATTTGACTTCAAGCGCGGTGCGGCGCTCGGACTGCCCGCAAAGGACATGCTCATCCTTTCCCAGCTGCCAAATGCCTCCAGGGCAAAGGTGGCGCGCACAGTTGATGTTCCCAGTGCAGACGGCGGCAAGCAAACCATGCAGTACGACGAATACGGTCGTCCGGTGGGTCAGGCTATTGCCTCCTACGTCGCGCCGCAGCTGGTTGATCTTGGTGGCTCGAAGCAGTTTGCCACGCCGAATGCTGGCCAGAGCTTTGCCATGAGCATGTCGCCTGGCGAGCGGGCGGCAGATGCCCGGGGCTGGGCGGGCGTCGCTAATCAGCGGGAACAGAATGCCACGCTGAAGGACGCCAACAATGTCCAGCGAGAGGCTGGGCGTATCCAGATCATTAGCGGTCCTGACGGCAACAGTTATCGGGTCGACAAGGGGACCGGCCAAGTGTCACCCATTGTTACGCAGGCGGGCACGCCGTTTCAGGACGGCGCGTCCTCCAAGCTCACTGAGTCGGAAGGCAAGAGCACGCTGTACCTGAGCCAAATGACCGGTGCCCAAAACGTCCTTGATAAAGTTGGCGGGTCGGCTTCGCCTGCACGCGTAGCACTTGCCCGCAGCCCGTATACCAACGCGCTTGCTGGCGAAGCCGGACAGAAGATCGCCCAGGCACAAGAGCAGTGGGCTGAGGGCTTCTTGCGCGCCAAGACGGGAGCGGCATCCACGCCGGTAGAGATGGCCAATAACCTGCGCACTTTTTTCCCGGTGGTAGGCGACAGCGAGGCGGTGATCAAGCAAAAGACGCTCGCCCGTGAACAGGCAATTAGGGATATGGCGATACCTGCGGGACGTGGCGCGGAAAAAGTCACGCCGCGCACTGCGCAACCGCAACCGCAACCGCCTATGGCTATACCGAAAGCTGGCGCATTCGCCGATCCAGGAAAAGAAGCCCGTTACCAAGAATTCAAACGGCGTCAGGGGCAATAAACCATGACCGAGCAGGAAGAATTTGAGTTCCGTATGCGTCTGGAGCAGGAACAAGCCGCGCCATCTCCTGAACAGTCCCAGGTCCAAGCAGCACAGCCTCAGCAAGAGGTCGCGGCCCAGTCCCAGACGCCCCCTGATCGACTCAGGGGCCGCAACTGGCTGGAGCGCGGCACGCTCGGTGCGGGCAAGGCCGTTGCTGATCTGATGGAAGGCGTCGGCTTGGGTGGTGCGCTATGGCCCCGCGGCTGGCAGCGCGCTCCTGGGGCAGATGATGATCTCATGTCAGACCCAGCAGGCATTGGTGGCAATATTGCAGGTCAGGTTGGCATTGGTGTTTTGGGCGGTAAAGCGCTGCAGGGCGCCGGCAAGGCGGTACAGTCAGTAGGCGCAGCACGCGCAATGCCGGTGGTCAAAAGTGCTGGCGGTCTATTGGAGATGGGGGGGAATGCCATCCTTAATCCTACCAACTATCGCCAAGCTGCCGGAGCGGGTGCAGCCTTCGGTTTGCTTACACAGCCCGGTGATTTGCCGGGCCGTCTAGCCAATGCGGCCACAGGCGCGATTGGTGGCACTGCCGGTATGGCGGTAGGCCGAGGCGTCGGTAAAGTGGTTAGCGGCGTCAAATCGCTTATCACTCCAAAAGCCCCCATAGAGATGGAAATCTCGGCCAAGTTGGCGCAAGACGGTGTCGACTATTTCTCCCTGCCCAAGGCCATCAAGGAGCAGATGGTGACCATCGGCAAGCGCTCCCTGGATGATATTGGTCAGGTGGACACCGAACAGCTCTCGCGCATGGCTGACTTCAACAAGCTGGGGATTACTCCAACCCGTGGCTGGGTCACCCGTGATGCCAAGGACTGGTGGATGGAAAACAACCTCAACACGGTTGATGATCAGATCCAGGCGCGATTCGTCGATGCCAATAGAACGCTGCTGCAAGGCGTCTCGAAAGGTGCCGGCGACGCAACGGACTACCAGCGAGGGCAAGTGCTGAAAAACTCGGTGACCGGATATGATGACGCGCTGAAGAAAAAAGCCGATACGCTTTATCAATCTGCCAGAGACACGGCTGGCCGAGACATTCCTCTGGATGCTCCCCGCTTCATCAACAATGCCTCCGCGGATCTTGACCAGCAAATGCTTGGTTCAAAGCTTCCGGCTGACACGCTTTCATGGTTCAAAAATGCAACCGAGGGCAAGGAGCCTTTCGACATGGGTACGGCATTACAACGCCTACAGGCATTGAATGGTCGGATCTATAGTACGAGTGACCGCGCCGAAGCCACGGCGCTTGGCATCGTCAAAAATCACCTGATCAAGGAAATCGAAGGCAATGGCGACGCGCGTTCTGGCGGGCAGAAAGAACTGGCTGATGCTTTCCAAACTGCCAGGACAGCCGCCGCTGATCGCTTCCGCTTCCAAGAATCCAATCCTCTGATTGATAAAATCCTCAAAGGCAAATATGCCCCAGAGGATTTGCCGGAGATTGTTGGGCGGATGAAGGTCGACGACCTTAATGGACTTTCACAGCTTGAGGCGCAGCGAGGCGTCCCAATCATGGGCGCATTGCGTGACTCTGCGCGGGCCTATATTCGCGACGCCTCGACGCTCCAGAGCGAAACAGGTGGCTCGTTCACAATCAACGGCATGCGCAAGGCGATAGACAAAATTGGTCCTGAAAAAGGAAAGGCGCTATTTGGTAAGGAAGGGTGGGAAGAGTACCTGCAGATCTTGCGGGCTGGTGGCGCTATCAACAATCCGCCGATGAAGCCAGCTGGGTCCAGTACTGCCCCGAATTTGCTGCGCATGATGCAGCAATTGCCAATCCCTGGCATTCCTCAATCGCTTAACTTGGTATTTTCCGGGATCGGTAAAGCGAAGCAGATGTCGAACGTCGGCGCGGCCTTGAATCCATCCATAAAAATGAGCGTGCCAAGAACACCACAGCCAAGCATCCTGCCGTTGATTACAGCCCCAGGCTTACTTGGGATCTCGGAACAATAAAACACTTAGTCTTCGTCAGGATTGATCAGGACGATTTTCCTGATCCTGCTTCCGCGCGGCAGGTGTTTTTTCGCCATTCGAGTCAGAAATTCCTCCAGCCTCATGAACAGCCATATTCCAGCAAAGACGCCGGAAAACTGGATTGCCTTAATTAGATGCTCGCTCAAGCGAACCTCCAGGGTGTAACGCCCTCACTCAACTAAAGCCCGCCATGTGCGGGCTTTTTTATTGGGATGAAAAACATGCCGCTTCCTTCTTCGATCACCGACTTGTCGACCACGGCTGGTAGTAACAGCCCGGCAGGCTCGGAATCACCATCATTGATAGACGATTACCTGCGCACCTACGCATCATACATCGCTCTGCTGAGAGACCAGAATAGCACCACTCCACAGACAATCGCCTCGGCGACGTTGACTGATATCGGGGGCGCAACGACCAACGTTATCATTATCAGCGGTACGGTCACGATCACAGGTCTTGGTACGGCTGCCGCAGGAGTAAGGCGTAGCGTTCGCTTCAGTGGGATACTTGTACTGACTCACAACGCGACTTCCTTGGTCCTGCCTGGCGCAGCAAACATCACCACTGCTGCCGGCGACTGTGCAGAGTTCCGCAGCCTTGGCAGCGGCAACTGGGTTTGCACCAGCTTTAACGCCGCCAGTGGCGATTATTGCCGGACCAATATCCTCGGCACTGTCAGCCAGGCGAGTGGCGTGCCTACAGGGGCCATCATCGAAACAATCACAAATTCCAACGGCATCGCGATGAAGCTGGCGAACGGGGTCATGTTTTGCCTATGGCAAACAACTGGATTTTCTCTCGCCGCTAACGGGTTTGCCAACTTCGGACCCTACAGCCTCCCGGCAAGCTTCACCAGCTCGGCAACGGTACTTGCGGCCGGAAGCGCTCTACCAGGCACGAATTATGACTTCTACGGCATTACGGCAATCAACGTTTCGACAACGAACTCTTTTACCGTAGCAATGCGCAATGGGGCAACCGCCCAAACGGCTTCCGCAAGCATTATTTTCGCAGGCAGGTGGTATGTATGAGAATCAAACTCTCCCCATTAAGCACAGACGAAACCCTGGCTGTTGTGAAACAGGGGGACTGCCTGACCGTCAACGGCGAGGACTTCGACTTCTCGCCCATGGAGAACGGCGACACGCTGCCGCGTTCCGCAATTCTCTCCCAGTGGTTTGTGGGCGACGTGGACAAGGTTTCTGGCGAGCTGATCCTTACGTTGCAGCTGCCTAACCCGTGGAACTACAGCCCTGAACAGGCGTTCCCGGTGGATCTGGTTGATGTTCCAGACGGCCCGGTTGAGTTCCCGCCACCTCTGCCGGAAGCGCTGCCACCGCCGCCAGTGGCAGAGCAATTATCCGAAGAGGGTGCCGCATGAGCAACATTGACTGGAGCAAACTCATCACCAAGGCCATGAAGGATGCTGCCGCGACCGCGGCGCACTTGGTCTTGATGAAGGCCGAACTGGCCGCGCGCAACGCCCAATGTGTCCTACAGATCGCCCGCATTCAGGACCGAATCGACACGATCGGGTTTGGCATCGAAATAGGCGAAGCAACCGCTGAGGATGAGGCAGAGCAGGCCGCGCTTCTGATAAATATAAAGGCATGGAAAAAATACAAATTCGATCTTGGAAAAGTCACAGCTCAGCCGACGTGGCATGCGGCGCCAGTCTGGCCGGTCATTCCAGCCATACCTGTGATTATTGCAGACCCCAGTGCTCGCCAAGCAGATAGCGTTTAGCAAGAGGTTGATATGCCAATCACCGCGCGGCAGTTGCTGCTGATTCTCCCGGACGCCGGCAAGCAAGCCGGCGTTTTTGCGTCTGCGCTGAATTTGGCCATGGAGCGGTATCAGATCAACACCCGGTTGAGGATTGCGGCCTTCATCGCCCAAGTTGGTCATGAATCCGGCCAGTTCCGTTATGTGCGGGAGCTTGGTGGCGACCAGTATCTGAGCAAGTACGACACTGGCCCCCTGGCCAAGCGTTTGGGCAATACGCCAGAGGCCGATGGCGATGGGCAGAAGTACCGCGGGCGCGGGTTGATCCAAATCACAGGCCGCGACAACTACCTGGCGTGCAGCAAGGCGTTGTTCTCAGATGATCGGTTACTCCGAACACCTGAATTGCTCGAGCAGGCTGAGTGGGCGTGCAAGTCGGCGGCGTGGTTCTGGAACTCGCGGAACCTGAACGCCCTAGCAGACGATGGCGACTTCGAGCGCATCACCCGTCGCATCAACGGTGGATTGAACGGATACGCCGAGCGGCTGGCGTTCTACAAGACCGCGCTGAGTGTGCTGGTATGAGCCCGCTGTTGCTCCGCTTCCTTCCTTATATAGCTGCGGTGCTGCTGGTGGCCGGCGCGCTCTTCGGCGCCTATCACCACGGCCTTTCTATGAAGGATGCCGAATGGCAGAGCCTGTGGAATGACCGCAACACCCTGGACGCCAAGGCGCGGGCGTCGAATGAGTCCGCTGCCCGCGCAAAGGAACAGACCTATCAACAGTCTATCAACAAGGCGATCCAAGATGGTCAACGAACGATCGATCAGGCAATTGCTGATGCCGCCGCTGCTCGCGCTTCTGCTGACAGCCTGCGCGGGGCAGCCGACGACCTTGCCGCTAGACTCGCAGCCAGTGAAAGCAGCGGCAATTCCTGCACTGCCGCCGCAAGCCAGGCAGCTACCCGCGCCGCCATGGTGTTTGCCGACGTGCTCAAAAAATCTGTCAAACGAAATACAGAACTGGCAGAGACAGCTGACCGAGCCAGAGCCAGGGGAGTGACCTGCGAACAAGTTTACGATGCGCTGGGTAATTGAGCTGTCGCTTGAGTCGGCCCATGCGCGAATCGCTGCTGACCAGGTGATTGACGGCAAGGTGCCAGATCCCACCGGCCGGCGACCAAGGATTGATTGCGCTGGCGGCGTGCCAGGATTACGTGCGTGGAATTCAGCCAGCGTTGCCTTGAGATAGCTCCTGACCAACTCGTGTTACATCATCGGTGCGATTTGAGACTGAGGAGCTTGGGCCGTCCTGGTCTTTCTGTAGTTTTTTGATTCGGTTCCGTTCCTTCTCGCGGATAGCTGCGAGAACAGGGTATCCAAAGACTAAACTCACCGGCCAAATGATCACGACACTGATTAAAGCAATGCTGTGAACCAGCCTGTCACCATGCTCAAGTCCCAAAGCCCTAAGTACGCTGTCCAATATCGGGTTTGTTTGTGTGGGCGTATAAGTGCCTTCGATCCAATTTCGACGGATCTGATTGAGCTGAAAAAACAGGCCGATAAGCAGAGCGAAAACCCACAGGACAAGCAAAACAGCGCTTACTAATGCGATGTGTCTCATGATTTCCATTTCAATTTCTCCATGGAACGATTTCAAAAAACGAATGAATAATTGTTCTATTCTGGCATTGGAATCAGTTCATTTCCAGCAGTAGTCATCGAGCACTAAACACCCTGATAGCTTCAGCGCGGCCTTGAGGGTCACGGCTTAGAGCCTTCGAGCGCTCGTAATTTTACGGTCAGCTCAGAAATGTGCTTGTTGTTGGCCATCAGCTCCCAGTTGCTTTTCGTCTCGGTATCGGTGGCTCTACGGTTTGAATCTGCGAGGTCAGCCTTGGCCTTCAACAGGTCGGCACGCAGCGCCCCGCATTCTTTGGTGACATCAGCGTGCATCTGCACCAGCCCGAAGATGTCTTCGCGGGCCTTGCGCAATTGCAGGGTCAGTTCCTGCACCTCGTTCTCGGTGATGCGCAGGAAATAGCGACAGGTCTCAAGCTCAGTTGGGCAGCCAAGCCAGTCGCTGGTGTCTTCGATTTCGAGGGGATCCACGGTCATGCCTTATCGATACTGCTTGGATATACAGTAATCGAGGTTGAGCGGTTGGCGGGGGAGAAGCGACGAGCTGTCGCCTCAGATCATTCCGGCGTCATCATGACCGCTAGCGTCATATTGATGAATTCCTCATTCTGGCCGATCACGCCCAGGGCACCTCGAACATTGTTGCCCGCTGTTGTTGAGCCCAGGCTTTCAACCAACAAGGTGAGTTCAATGATGGCTGCCTCAAGGGCAAGTTGGTTTTCATTGATCTTGTAAAGCAGGGAAGGGAGCAGGTCTGAGTTTGGCATCGCAGTTTTCTCCGTGGAGAGGAAAGCGTAGCAGTCAAAAAGAATTGGTATTCGGTCGGCAGAACGCCGGGGAGGGGAAATGCTAGGGGTCTAGGGAAAACGTAGTGAGTTTGTCACTCGGCGTTAAGCACGGTTGGGCATCGTTGCAGCGAGCGCCCCTTATGGAGTCACGTGTTTAGCGGTACGTAGCCCCATCTGCTTGCATGGGGTGCTAGGGGTCGAGTGTTCGAATCACTCCGTCCCGACCATTTTTCGTAAGGGGATCAAGTACTTAGTGGCTTGGTCCCCTTCCTCGTTCCAGGCTTGCGCAAAACCCGCACAAGGGCTCGCCACTATTGCTTTGGCTTCGTTACTTCATCCCCCGAGTCACTTGAAGTCGCTGCGTCTTTGTCCATTTCCTCCGACTCTGCACCAGAATTGGAACCCGCAGCTTCCTCCCCTTTTTTGTCCGCCTTTTCCGCGTTTGACTCACCCCCCTGATTAAGCCCCGGAAGAGCACTCGGCGGAATAGTAGCGTCTTCCGTATTCTTCTCGGCTGCGAGCGAGTAAACCGAGCAGATCGGCAGAAGCCCCGCGAGCATGAGAGCGGCAATTTTGCTGTTCATCGTTTGCGCCTACTGTGCGAGTGAATGTATGCATTGGAAGAGCACGGAGAGTGAACGTGCTGATGTCAGGACGAACGGTAAGTATGAGAAAGCCCAATAAGCCTCGCTACGTGAGCACAGGTGCCATCATTTTTTGCATGTAAGACTTTTACGCGGCTAATACAATGACGCCGAACCAGGGAAGGATAAGGGCGGAATGAGTCGGTACTCAAATTTCATTACATGGACAGTGAAAGTGTCGAATCGAATAACGAGGCGACATTGTTTGATCGCTGCCTTCGTTTTATTGCTTTGCTGGGGTGCAGCGATCTTCTTTCATTGGCCTGTCGAACCTGTTTTCTTCTTCGTCCTGGCCATGCAACTGGCGTTCTACTCGTTTCTCATAAAGGGTGCGACACCTGAATCGACAAAAATACGTCAAACCGCGGCTTCAAGCGTATCGAGATTCAAAAGGGTGAAGTAACCCACCTCCGGCTTCCATCCAGCGGTGTCGATATGAATCACGTTGCCAAGCCTGACCGGTTTTCGTATCGGTGTATGCCCAACGATCATTGCGCGCAGGCCCTCAACGCCATGCATCTCCCACTGATCGAGTCGGCTTCGTGACCACATGCAGCGGTGCTGCACCTGAATCAGGCACTGGCTGCTCTCTGGCGATTCCAGTTCCTCACGCAGGCGCTCCCATGATGCAAATGGGCAATCGGCATGCACGATGCCAATCAGGCCTTGTGTCGTTTCGACTTCGATGGCGATGGGTAACTCGGCGAACTTCGCCGCGAATTCATTCTGCTCGGACAGTGATAGGCCCGTGAACCATAAGCCGCCGTTGTAGATCCAGCTATCGACGTCGCAGGTATCGAAGTGAACCACGTAGTCGTCATGGTTGCCGCGCACTGCATGGAACCACGGCTTGTCCAGCCAATCGAGCGCATTACGGCATTCGGGCCCGCGGTCAATCAGGTCGCCAACGCTGAACAGGCGATCGACCGTGGGGTTGAACCCGGCTCCTTCCAGAGCAGCCTGCAACCGAGTGAAATGGCCATGAATGTCGCCGACGGCGAAATCTCGACCGGCAGTGTTTTCGGCGTAGCGCTTTACGCGCGTGACCTCTGAGGTTTCGAACATGGCAGTGCCTCATCCGCCAATCGCCGGCGAGTTCGTGGTCACTTGAGTTTAGGCTGCGTCGACGCAAGTCGCGGGCAAGGCGTAGTGATAGGGCTTCGGGTTGATCACAAAGAACTAAAGAAAAACCCGGTATTGCACCGGGTTTTTTTCGACAGGGTCAGCGTTAGTAGCCAGCCGCCTGGGCGAGGTGGTTGTCCTGCGCCACAGTGATAAAGTGCAGTGGAACGTGCGGTTGTTCATCAGGGGTGCGGATTTCGACGCTACCGACGATTTGAAGGTGTCGCTCACTCAGCCCGGTCGACTCTGCTGCCTTTGCCATAGCCATTCTCGCGTGGTTCGCTGCGATTTCATTGAGAGTTGACACGTTACATCTCCGGGGGGACTGACCAAGCGTTAATTAGATTGCCGCCGCGTCAGAATTACGTCGTTCTGGGGCTGCATGACCGGCTTGTGCAATCCCTAAGCCAGACAGGGGCACCTGTTACGCGCCAGGTTTTGATATACGACGAATGGTTATCGCGGACAAAAAAACCATCAACTTGACCCGGCGCTTCCCGCCGACTAGACCTTATGCCACTGGGGCGGCCGCTCTAACGCTAGTTCGTCAGACAAGGAGATCCGCAGTGGATAAGTCCGACTACCCGCCACCGCCAATGCGCAAACTGCGGGTCTATGCGTTCGACCCGCAAGCCTCGACTCAAATGGAAACGGTTGGGATCAACCACGCCACCATCGAGTTGCCTTGGGAGCAGCGCTGGGAAACCGATCTCTTGCCGGGACCTGTAAACGAGTATCTGGAAGTCATCGATGTTGATCCCACCAGCGGCCAACTCTACAAACCGGTGGATTTGAATAACCCGTATTTGTTGGCCCAGGACGGCATCGCGCCCTCCGAGGGTGACCCGCGTTTCCATCAGCAAATGGTCTTTACTGTTGCGATGAAAACCATCAGATTGTTCGAGCGAGCGTTGGGCCGCAAGGTGTTCTGGTCACCCAGGGTTGTCGACGATGAGCGCAACAAACCGACTCACGTCTATGTACGACGATTACGTATCTATCCCCACGCGTTGCGCGAGGCCAATGCCTATTACAGCCCGGCGAAAAAGGCGTTGTTGTTCGGTTACTTCAAAGCTTGCTGAGCGATGCCGGTGTGAACTTGCCGGGTGGCTGGATATTCACGGCGCTGTCCCGCGATATTGTCGCGCATGAAACAACCCACGCCATTCTGGACGGCCTGCACCGTCGTTTCGTCGAGTCGACCAGCGTCGATAGTTTGGCGTTTCATAAAGCCTTTGCCGATATTGTTGCGCTGTTGATGCATTTCACCTTGCCCGAAGTTGTCTCCAGTCAGCTGGAGGCACGCCGTGGCAACTTGAGTGAGCGCTCCTGGTTGAGTGGCCTGGCTCGCCAGTTCGGTGAGGCTTCGGGCCGTTATGCGGCATTGCGCGAAGCCATCGACGAAAAAGGCCAGGACGGCTTGCCGGACCCGACACGCCTTTCGCGGTTGAGCGAACCGCATGAGCGGGGCGCGATCTTGGTCGCCGCTGTTTTCGACGCCTTTATCACCATTTATGAGCAACGCACGACCGATCTTTTTCGGCTGGCAGGGCATGACAAGACGTCGACGGCAAACTTGTCGACAGAACTGATCGCACGCCTGACCCGCGAAGCCGTTAAGTCTGCCGATCATGTACTGCGTATGTGCATTCGTGCACTGGACTATTTGCCGCCGGTGGATGTGCATTTTGGTGAGTTTCTGCGGGCGATCGTCACGTCCGACAACGACCTTGTGCCGGATGATCCCATGCACTATCGCCTGGCAGTGATCCAGGCCTTTCGCCGGCGCGGCATTTTTCCGGACAAGTGTTTGTCGCTGGCGCCGGACAGCCTGCTTTGGGAATCACTGAAGGGTTATCAGACAGACGAACTTCAACTGACGGCCGATGACCTGCTCGACTTCAAAGCACCCGCGAAACCAAATCGGAAGTGGCCGGGGGGATCGCTTGATCTCACGCCACAGTACCTGCGGGGCAACGCGTATCTCCAGTCAGAACACAATCGACAAGTTGTGTGGAGCTGGCTGATGGAAGAGTCAGATCACGACGCTGAATGGGAGAAAGTATTAGGGATTTACTTCGCGGCCCATCCGGATGCAACAAGGATGTAAGGGTCATTGTTCATCGGAGGGGATGGCGTTCAACCGGCCGTGGAAGTGCACTCGGTCCGAACCTGTCGCAGGGCAGGGCCGGACGGGCAGGATCTTCGGCAACTGGTCGTCGAGATTACTCAACGTCGTCGCGGCTACTTCGATGTCGAGCAACAACGTAAAGAGGATCTGCAACCAACCCGCGAGAAAGGTCACAGCCAATATGACTTTACGTTTCGAGGCGGCGCGACACTTATCATTGATCTGCGTGATGGCAGCCTGCGCTACGTGATCCGCAAGCGCATCAATGACAATGAGCGTCTGGACGCCCAGCGACGTTTCCTGCAAACCGGCAATGACGGTCTCGCCCTGACCTATCGACAGCCGAGCCCGGACGACAACCCTTTTGCCATGACCCACCGTGGAGTGTGACGCCATGACCCAGGCTGATTTGCAGGGCAAGGTAGCGATTCGCATGTACCGCGGAATTCTCGGCGACTGCTTTCTGCTTCGCTACCCGGAAGCCGGGGCAACTCGCCACGTATTGATCGACTGTGGCGTGCTTCAAGGGGCGAAGGACGGCAAACTGAAAATGGCGCGCATCGTCGACGACATTCACAAGACCACTGGCGGCGTGCTGGACCTGGTGGTGGTGACCCACGAACATCATGATCACCTTTCCGGCTTCCTCTATGAGCAAGCACGTTTTTTTGGCGACGATTTTCGCATCGGTGAACTCTGGCTGGCCTGGACCGAGAACTTGAATGATGCCCAGGCCGTAGCGCTGCATGCCCGCTTTAAAAGGGCGAAAGTGGCGTTGGCCAGTGTCGTCGGCCTGAGTGGGAGCGGTACCGCATTGCACGAGGATGCGCGAATCAAGACGGTGCATGGCCTGTCGGCATTTATCGAGCCGCTTGCCGCTGCAGCCAACAAGGACAAGCGCACGACCATCGCAAAACTCGAAGCCAAGGCGGGATCGAAGGCGATCCGGTACCTGGAGCCCGGTGATGTGGTGCGACCGGTCGTCATCGAAACGCTCAAGGCGTACGTCATGGGACCGCCGCGATCCGAAGAGCGTTTGCGCAAGGACTTGCCGAGCGCAGGGGCGGGTAAAGAGGTCTACATGACCAGCCTGGACGAAGCCATGGCATTGGAGGCGCGGACACTCCTGCTCAAAGGTGTGCTTCCAACCGGTGCCGATATTCCGTTTGCCCCTCCTTATCAGCGTACGTACGCAAAGGCGCAAAGCGATTCCGAGAACCATAGCGGGGAGGATGAAGATTCGGCCAGTGTCGAGCAGCGCTATTTCAGCAGCGAAAACCAATGGCGTTGCATTGAAGACGAATGGCTGGATGGGGCGCAAACCCTGGCCTTGAAGATGGACTCGGACACCAACAACACAAGCCTGGTCCTGGCTTTCGAACTGCCCGACGGACAGATCCTGCTTTTTCCCGGTGATGCCCAAGTGGGTAACTGGATGTCCTGGGGAGATCAGACTTATCCCAAAGCGGGGGTGGCAGGAAACCCCGCGCCGCTGACCCGCGATGACATCCTTGCACGGGTGACTCTCTACAAAGTCGGCCACCATTGCAGCCATAACGCCACCGCTCGTGCGGCAGGGTTGGAGAAAATGCACGATCCCCGGCTGGTGGCGATGATCCCGGTGGATGCTGATGTCGCGAAAGGCAAAGACTGGAAAATGCCCTACCCGGATCTGCTGAGTGCGCTGCAACAACGTACCCGACAGCGGGTTGTTTCAGGTGATGGTCAACCCGCAAGCGAAATCCAAGCCTTCAATGATTCACCGACAGACCCGAATAACCCGGCCAGTCTGAGTTATGCACCGGATGAGTTGTGGGTGGAGTTATTGATCCCGTATTGAATTCAAGGGAGGCCGATATCCACCACGTTCAGGCGTTTTCACTCTGGACTCATGCTTGAGAACGCAAAATTCGCGACGCTGTTTAGAACGATTATTTCCTTCGGCTATTTATATAGGCTTCGCTCGCATATCCATAACCTTGGAAAATACGCTGGGACTCGCCTGGCATCTGTCATAAAAGCCGCACGTTCGTTGTGACGGACGTGAGTGTCCTGTTGATCCCGTTAATGTTGCTCCAGCATTCATTCCAGCTGTTTGATCGTCATCTTGTTGTGTGTGGGCCATTGCTTAGAATCCGCTCCACCAGCTTTGTCCTACTATCCATCCTTCAGGGAGCCACACCATGATGAACGCCATGCAGATGCAAATGCCGATGAACGCCAACATGCCGATGATGCCGATGATGGGCATGCCGATGATGATGGCGACCATGAGCTGCGAAATGATGGACGACGGCATGATGTGCAAAATGATGCCGGCCGCTGGGATGGACATGGCCATGTTCAAGAACAGCGCTGAAATGATGCAGATGATGAACTGCGGCATGCCGATGATGATGCATTGCGGCAACATGAGCATGATGTGCATGTCCCAGGCGAGCATGGCCATGCCGATGATGAGCACCATGATGCCAATGCCGATGATGGGCATGCCGATGCTGTCGATGAAGTGCGTGATGGAATGCACCCTGATGGCCGACTGCATGATGTGCAAAATCATGCCGATGGCCGGCATGAACATGGACATGATGAAAAACTGCTGCACCCTGATGATGAAGATGATGAACGACTGCAGCATGCCGATGATGCTGAGCTGCAATGGCATGCCGCTGATGTGCTGCACCTGCTGATCCCGGACAGCACAAAAATAGCCCCCGCGGCCCTATGGTCACGGAGGCTTTTTAATTTCCGCAACACCACAAATCCCTGTAGGGGCAAGCCGTTGTGGCGAGGGGATTTATCCCCGTTGGGTCGCGAAGCGGCCCTGAACTTGCGACTGCTTCGCAGCCGAAAGGGGATAAATCCCCTCGCCACAAAGGCTCGCTTCCACAGGGGTGTTGTTCAGTCCAGCCGTTCCGGGTAAGTGACCACCAGATACGCCACCGCTTCGCTGTCGGCGGGGTTGCGATAGCGGTGGGGCTGGTCGGCATAAAACAGAATCGAGTCGCCGGTGGACAGCAGGTAACGCGCGTCGTTGACGCTGATTTCCAGCACGCCTTGAGACACCACCAGGTTCTCCTGAACACCGGGACCGTGACCCTCGGAAACGTCTTCGCCCAAAGGGCTCAGGCGCAGCTCGTAAAACTCTGATTGGCGTGCCACGTCGAACGGAAACAGCGCGCGACTGACAAACGCACCGCTGGCACTGACCAGGCGTTTGCTCTGGCTGGCCGACAGCACCGCCACGCCTTCGAAGGCCCGATGCTCAAGAAACGCAGCCACCGAAACTTTCAGGCCCTTGGCGATTTTGCACAGCACCTTGATCGAGGGCACGCTGCGCCCCGATTCGATCTGAGCGAGCATGGTCTGGCTCACACCACATTGTCGGGCCAGGGCGTCGAGGGACACGCTTGCTTCGCAGACGTTGCAGGTTCTGCGCGACACGCTCGCAGATCGGGTCTTCTTCCAGATGCTCAAGGTTATTCAAGTCCAGCACAGGTGCGTCGGCGCTCGCCAGAAAGCGCGAGGGTTCGTTCGCGTTCACGCCTGGCGTGTCTCGGTCGATTGGCATGCCTGAACCCACTGAAAGGCCTGTAAGCCGGCGTTGCGTGCATACATTTCCCACATGGCCCGCGCCCGTTGCTGAGCCTGTTTGCGTTTGCGGTAGCTGGCGAAGTCGATGAGGTTGTCAGTCGGATTCATGGGGCACTTCACTGTGGTGATGAATGACGGGATGACCTGAGAGTACAAGGATATTTTTATAACTATAAATACTTATTTTGTTTCTATTAATGCCTTTTGGTTCTTATGAATGTGCAGCGCAATTTCAAGATTAGGAGAGCCTGCGCTTAGCTCTTGATATTCCATAAAGCTATAAATAGATAACTAGATATTCCTTTTGATGTCGGTTGAGGTGGTGCACTTTGAAGGCCTGCGCATCCATGCGGATGTGTCCGACACCAGACAGGAAGCCTCAACATGACCATCAAAGCGATCAACGTCCGCAACCAGTTCAAAGGCGTCATCAAGGAAATAGTGACGGGCGAAGTGGTTTCCGAAATCGACGTGCAAACGGCGTCCGGAATTGTCACTTCTGTGATTACCACCCGTTCAGTGCGCGACCTTGAATTGAAAGTGGGCAGCGAGGTGATTGCTTTCGTCAAATCCACCGAAGTGTCGATCGCCAAGCTCTGAAGAGCCCATTCGAAATTCTAAATCTGCGGCCTCGGCTAATGCCGGTAAGTCACGAGCGACGAAAATCCTGTGGGAGCGTGGCTTGCCCGCGAAGAATGCACCGCGGTTTTTCAGGTATTTTGCGTCATCGTTCTTCGCGGGCAAGCCACGCTCCCACAGGTTCTGCGTTTTGATTTACGGGTATTAGCGGCTTCGGCCGCTTTTTTTTGTCGGCGGCTCAGTGCCGCGATGGTTCTTCCAATCACGTTGAGGTTTTCATGGTGACTCCTTTCAAACGCTCCCCGTTGACCCTGTTGGCAGCCACCGTGGCGGCGATGAGTGCGTTACTCAGCGGCGGCGTTCAGGCCGAAGGCAAGATCAGCATTGCCCAGCAATTTGGCATCGGTTACCTGATCCTGGATGTGGTGCGCGATCAGCAGCTCATCGAGAAACATGGTAAGGAGCAGGGACTCGACATCAAGGTCGACTGGAACAGCATCTCCGGTGCCACGGCGATGAACGAGGCGCTGCTGGCCGGTGCGCTGGATGTGGTGTCGGCCGGCGTGCCGCCGATGCTGACGATCTGGGACCGGACCAAGGGCAAGCAAAACGTCAAGGCCATCGCGTCGCTGGGTTCGATGCCTAACTACCTGCTGACCAATAATCCGAATGTGAAAAGCCTCAAGGACTTCACTGAAAAGGATCGCATCGCCGTACCGGCGGCGGGTGTAGGTTTCCAGTCGCGCACGTTGCAGATCGAAACGGCCAAGCAGTTCGGCGCTGAGAACTTCAAAAAGTTTGACGACATCTCGATCAGCCTCGCGCACCCGGATGCGACGTCGGCGCTGATTGCTGGCGGTTCGGAGATCAACTCACATTTTTCCAGCCCGCCGTTCCAGTATCAGGAACTGCAAAGTCCCAGCGTGCACAAGGTGCTGAGTTCCTACGATGTATTGGGTGGCCAGGCCACGTTTAACGTGCTGTACACCACCGAGAAATTCCACGACGAAAACCCGAAAACCTACAAGGCGTTCTACGCGGCGCTGGCCGAGGCCGAGAAAATCATCAAGGCCGACAAGCCCGCAGCCGCCCAGACCTATATCCGCGTGGAGCAATCGAAACTATCCTTGCCATTGGTAGAGAAAATTGTCGCCGACCCCGAAATCGACTTTACCGTGGTGCCACAGCGCACCTTTATCTACGCCGAGCAACTGCAGGCGCTTGGCGTGCTGAAAAACAAGGCTGACAGCTGGAAAGATTACTTCTTTGAGGAAGCACATGGCGGTGCAGGCAGTTGAGAAAAGACCGGACATTATGCAAAAGCAGAGCTACCAAGTGCTGGAAGTCGCCAACGGCAAACCGATCAAACTCTGGACCGAAGGCGTCCCGGTAGAAAGCGAAGCCAGGCAGCAATTGATCAACACCGCAAAGATGCCGTTCATCTTCAAACATCTGGCGGTGATGCCCGACGTGCACCTGGGCAAGGGCTCGACCATCGGCAGTGTGATTCCTACCGTGGGCGCGATCATACCGGCCGCCGTCGGCGTGGATATTGGCTGCGGCATGATCGCCGCGCGCACGTCGCTGACCGCCGCTGATTTGCCGGACAACCTGCATGGTTTGCGCTGCGCGATCGAAAAAGCGGTGCCCCATGGCCGCACGGTTGGTCGTGGCATCAAGGACAAAGGTGCCTGGGACAGCGTTCCGAAACAGGCCGATCATGCCTGGGCTGCCTTGAGTCCACGGTTCAAGGCGATCACCGACAAGTACCCGAAACTCGCCAGCACCAACAACCGTGGACACTTGGGCACGCTGGGCAGCGGTAACCATTTTATCGAGGTGTGCCTGGATGAAACCAACCAGGTCTGGTTCATGCTGCACAGCGGTTCACGCGGGGTCGGCAACGCCATTGGCAACCTCTTCATTCAACTGGCCCAGGCCGACATGCGCCAGCACCTCGCCAATCTGCCGGACCGTGACCTGGCGTATTTCGAAGAAGGAAGCCGGCATTTTGATGATTACGTCGAAGCTGTCGGTTGGGCCCAGGATTTCGCCAGACAGAACCGTGCATTGATGATGCACGCGGTGATTCAGGCAGCACGCAAAGTGATCAGCAAACCGTTCGACGTCGCCCTGGAGGCGGTGAACTGCCACCACAACTACGTGCAGAAAGAACGGCATTTTGGTCAGGACATTCTGGTCACCCGCAAGGGCGCGGTGTCAGCGCAGAAGGGCGAGTTGGGGATCATTCCGGGATCGATGGGCGCGAAGAGTTTCATCGTTCGCGGGCTCGGCAACGAGCAATCGTTCTGCTCCTGCAGCCACGGCGCCGGCCGCGTGATGAGCCGCACCAAAGCGAAAAGCCTGTTCACCGTCGCCGACCAGATCCGCGCCACCGCCCACGTCGAATGCCGCAAGGATGCGTCGGTGATCGATGAAATACCGATGGCCTACAAAGACATCGACCACGTCATGCACGCCCAGCGCGAGCTGGTGGAAGTGCTGCACACCTTGCGTCAGGTGGTGTGCGTGAAGGGTTAGGCACTTCTGCGTCAGCCCAGCCCTTTCAGGCTGGGCTTTTTCAGGCCTGAACAGTCACTGATCCTTTTCGCAGTTCACCATCCACGACACACCGAAGCGGTCCACCAGCATGCCGAAGCGTGCCGCCCAGAAAGTGGCTTCCAATGGCATTTGAACTTTGCCTTCGTCCGATAAGGCGCCGAAGACACGCTCGGCTTCGGCAATGCTGTCGACATTCAGCGAGACCGAGCAACCGCTCATTTCATCAGTAGGACGATCAGGTGTGGTGTCCGAACCCATGATCGCCTGATCACCCACCGCCAGACGGGTATGGATGATCAGGTTGTGGTAGTCCGCGGGAAAGTGCTCGCGCGCCGGACTTTCGCCGAAGGTCATCATCATTTCGATCTGGCCTTGCAGGGCTTGCGCATAGAAGGTGAAGGCAGCTTTGCAGTCGCCGTTGAAGATGAGGTAGGGATTGATTTTCATGTTTGCTCCCGGTAACCGAGGGACTGGAGTCCCACTTTGGCCTTTGAATTGACTCCAAATAGCAAAGCGTTAGATGCGCGGTTGTGCAGAGTTTGTTTAGACGGTTTTTCTATGGAAGGGGCGGGGCTTATTGCTTCATTGATGCGTGACGACGCCGAAGACAAAGTATTTTTAACAATACTACGTGCTCTCGGCTGCCCCATGCTGCGTCTGCCCAACGGGACAAGCTATTGCGAATTTGGCAATAACATGCCCGGAGGGGCAGCTAAGCAGATGGTTTGCCTATTTTGTGGTGTTTCAATAATTGATTAAGCAGCACGCTCGTAGTCGATAATTGCTTCGGCCGCTTCCTCAGCTCCAAAAAACACGCGGGGCTCAATGCCGTCCTCCAAGCTTTGGCGCTGAAGATCTTCGAGACTTTGCTCATATTCGGTAATTAGCGCTCGATCGAATCGATCAAGTGACTTTGGCGTCCAGATGAAAAGGGTGCATTTGTCTTGAGGCGCATCGGCGATTTTGTGTTTTACAAAGTGGAGATCCCACAAGCGACTTTTGGCGCCATCGACATGGCGGCTAATCTGCTTTGAGGGTTTTATTTTTGCCAGACTAGCGACCATTTTGTTCCCGGAAAAAAATAAGCTACCCCGGGATCCCTGCATCGCTTGGGTGTGGAGTGGAAGGTTGAAACGGTCCCGTAGCCTAGGCAATATTCCAAGGACACGCTCTTGTATGTCGGAGCGAAGCTGACCCAGATTCTGTTCGTAAACGATCGGATCGTCTTCAGCGTCTTCTTCTTCAATAGCGTCGGAGTGAACTGAGGAGAGGCTTGATGTGAGGCTGCACGCCTGCTGAAGAATATGCTTCATGTTCACACCTAGACCCTTTCGGATTTTCCCAACGGAAACCCCGTGGATACCTGCTGAAAAACTGCCCTCAAAGCCGTTCTCTGCAAACTCAAGGGCTCTGTTAAGAGCCATCTCCATCATTTGCCGCATTCCTGTTGCAGAGGCTCCATACAGGCACTTTAATGCTTTTTCACTAATTGCCAGGCAACCGTCGACGCCGGTGCTCGATTTCGCAACAACCGCGATTGTCAGGCGTTCTCCCGATTGGACGATGGGCTCAAGGTAAATGGGAGCCCAATCGGCCTCATACTCTGGAAAACTTGGGAAGTCAGAAAGATCTGGAAGCATCTTGTTAGATCGCCAAACTGTTTTGTTTTACACCAAGCGCGCTATCCATTAGCACACCCATATGATGGACTCGGGACTCAAGGAATTCCACCACCCGGTCAACGTGCTCAATAGATACCTGGCAATACTCCGGCTGGCTAGCTGCCGCATATTTTCGGAAATCTGCGTCGTATATGGGGGCAGAGCTGTTCTTGAGCTTTTTGGCAGACAGGTGACGCTCGAAAACGGTGACCTCACCGATCACCATTTGCAGCAAGCGATTTTGGATGTTTTTTCCGGCCTCGGACACGGGTGAAGCTAAAGCTTCTTCATGGTCGATCAGCCAAATTGTACCGTCGGCACCGACAAGCAAATTCCGCAGATTCCTATCCGTGTTGGCGACTAGCTCGTCAAAACGATTGCTGCGTGAAGATGAGACCATTTGTTCAGGAGGTGCGAGACTTTGTCGAATTTGATAGCACGACTGACAGGAATGGCATTTGTGTCGATGCTGGCGAGGGCAATGCACTTGCCTGGTCCTCGCCCGAGTGACTCGCCTCTTGTGATGACTAGCGCGGTGAGGGGAATTGGGAGGCCAAAATACCGTCCGATTGTGGCGCTCATCGTTTCTGCGAACAAGCGCTCCGCCGGAAGGAATTTTACATAGGCATGAAGGTCGCGTTTGTATCCCTTTAGCCCGGTAATTGTCCCGTAGAACAGCGGGTGCTGACCCTTGATGTCCGGATCATCGATGGGGTCCCCCTGTAGGAAAAGTCCCAGCGGAATGTCCAAGACTTCCAGATTTGAGATCGACATCCTTTTCTACGCTTCCCTTGTCGCCTGACTTTTGATCAGCGACCTTCATTTTTAAGTAAATCCCCTGATCCGTTGGCTTCTGCCAGCAGTTGAGGGGCGGATTTTCTTGGCAAGTCATCAAGCTAACGAAACAGGGGAATGGAGCTCGCTCGCGGCTTTCTGGCTTAGAGGGAGAATGTAGAAGGTTAAGTCGTATGGCAATGTACGTTCACTTCAGGTCACAATTTTTTCGCGGTCGACCATCCACGGCCATAGGCGAGCATATGGAGAAGTCCGGCAGTGATGCGGCGACGGCCTAACCGGAGTGGTTAGCGCTGCCACTGAAGTAACGCTGGTCGTCAGGCCACCGCTCGGGCGGCAGGTGATGGGCGCAGCAAGCGTTCGACAGCACCCATCACCAGGCTTTCCAGTAACTCATCGCGCTGCGCTTCCTCCAGCGGATGCTGCGCCAGCCAGCCGGGTGCGCTGTTGAACAGGTTGGCGATGGCATGTCCCGTGGCGATCAAACCCTGTTCGCCGAGACGGGACGGGGCGCCGAGCATCTTCAGCAACGTGCGTTCGTATTGCTCGCGCAACTGGCGAACACGCGCTTGTTGCTCTTCGTTCAGGCAGCCGCTGTCGCGCTCCGCCAGGCGAAAATGCCACGGCATTTCCCGGTGCAGATTCAGGTGTACGCGGATCAGGTTCGGCAATTTGTCGCGTTTGGCCGAGGCCTTTTGATCGATGCGCCCGAGGGTCGACAGCAGTTCCTCGTAGAACTCCTCGATCAGGTCGAGCAGCAAGTGCTGCTTGCTCGGGTAATGGTGATACAACGAGCCCGGGGACAACCCCAGGCACGTTGCCAGCTCACGCATGCCGACCTGCCCGAACCCCTTGCTGGCAAACAACTCCAACACTTGGTCCCGGTACTCGGCGAAGCGCGAGCAACGCTCAGGCATAGGCATGGAAGCCACGTCCTGACTTGCGTCCCAGGTAGCCGGCGGCGACCATTTCCTTGAGCAGCGGAGCGGGGCGGTATTTGCTGTCGTTGAAACCGTCGTAGAAGGCTTCGAGAATCGCCAGCACGGTGTCCAGACCGATCAGGTCGGCCAATGCCAGCGGGCCGATGGGCTGGTTGCAGCCCAGGCGCATGCCGGCGTCGATGTCGTCGGCGCTGGCCAGCCCTTCCTGGAACACCAGAATCGCTTCATTGATCATCGGCACCAGAATCCGATTGACCACGAAGCCCGGGCGGTTGCCGGCGGTGATCGCGGTTTTGCCGAGAGTGGTGGCCATGTCCAGCGCCAAGGCGTGGGTCGCGTCGCTGGTTTGCAGGCCTCGGATCACTTCGATCAGGCCCATCACCGGCACCGGGTTGAAGAAGTGCAGGCCGATGAAGCGCTCAGGCTGGCTGACGCTGGCGGCGAGTTGAGTAATCGACAGCGACGAGGTGTTGGAGGCGATCACGCACTCGGCGCTGACCTGTGCGGCGATCTGTTGCAGCACGCGCAGTTTCAGGTCGAGGTTTTCGGTGGCGGCTTCAATCACCAGTTGCACGTTCTGGAGGCTGCTGTAATCGGTGCTGGTGCGGATTTTGTCGAGGGCGGTGAGCTTTTGCGCTTCGGTCAGGGTTTCCTTGGCGATCTGCCGGTCGAGGTTTTTGCCGACGGTGGCCAGCGCCTTTTGCAGGGCGCTTTCGGAGATGTCGAGCAAGGTCACGTTTAAACCGGCCAGCGCACAGACTTGTGCAATGCCGTTGCCCATGGTGCCCGCGCCGATCACGCCAATGTTTTGCAGATTCATGTACCCGTCCTTCCGATCAACCTTGCGATACCTTGGCCGCCGCAACGGCCGAAGGCGTACTATTGGCCGCGAGTCTAGAACCGGCAGGGCAGTTGTCCTATGCCGCAACTGTTCAACGGTGCTGGTGTTTTTTGCCATTCGGGCGATGAGGAGAGAAGCGTTCAAATGCGGGAAAAGGACTCGGTGGCGGCCTATTTCGTGCAGGCGATGATCCATTGGCAAGGGGACAATCCGCAGCGCTCGCGAGCTGCGCTGGAAGAGGCTGGCATCGACCCGGCATTGATCGAGCAGCCGACCGCACGAGTGCCGGCGAGCGCGTTTGCCGCGCTGTGGCTGATTCAGATCCGCACGTTGGACGACGAATTTTTCCGCCTCGACTCCCACGGCATGCCGCCCGGCAGCTTCGCGCTGATCTGCCGCGCCTTGATCCAGGAACCCGACCTGCACAAAGCCATGCGCCAATGCCTAGCCAACTTCGCGCTGTTCCTGCGCGACTTTCGCGGCACGCTGACCGTGCGCGGCAAACGCGCCATCATCAGCCTCGACACCCACGCGCAAAACGAAGACGCCAGCCGTTTCGGTGAAGAGACGTTTCTGGTGTTGATGATCAGCCTGTTGTGCTGGCTGGGCGGGCGGCGCATCCCCATTGACCGCGCAGATTTTCGCCATGAGCGCGTTCCCCTCAGCGATGACCGATTGCTCTGGGGCCCCAACCTGACCTTCGGCGCCGAACGCACCGAAATCGAATTCGCCAGCCACTACCTGCGCCTCCCGGTGGTCCAGGACCTGGCCTCACTGAAAGTGTTCCTGCGCACGGCGCCGCAATGGCTGGTGATCCGTTTCCGTAACCAGCATGGCCTCGCGTCACAAGTCCATCAGCGCCTGCGTAACAGCCATTACAGCCAATGGCCGACCTTGCAGGCGTTTGCCCTGGAACAACACCTGAGCCCCAGCACCTTCCGCCGCAAACTGGAACGGGAAGGGTGTTCGTATCAGGAGATCAAGGATGAAGTGCGGCGTGGGGTGGCGTTTGAGCAGTTACGTGAGAGTCGGGCGAGTATCAGCGACATTGCCGAGCAGCTGGGTTTTCAGGAGCCGAGTGCGTTTCATCGGGCGTTCAAGAAGTGGACGGGGGAGAGTCCGGGGCGGTATCGGGCGCGGTTTCAGGGTTCCCAGTGAGTGTTTTGAGCGGGCACTTTGTGGGCATACTTACTCGACTGTTTCACCATGAAAGGGTGCTTGTTTAAAACCCATCAAGGTTACGTCCTGAAAGCTACAAAACCTTGCGCCGTTGCCTACGGCTACGCCAGAATCCGCCGGCTTGTGCGCCTTGGGGCCGCTCGGTAACTTGATTCCCGTCACTGCCCTTCAGTGATCGGGTTTAGTCGCCCGCGTTAACTCAGTTGTGCGTGCATCTGTCATGCAGGTCTTTCATTCCTGTACTTGATGGTGGCTGTACGCAGGGCGCCCTCGGGCGCGCCGGATTGCTGAGTTCCCCGGTCGACTAACCTGCGTGCAGCTGCCTCCCCTTACGTTTAGTCGCAAGAGGGGTGGCACCCAATTTGGAAACTCAGCATATGTATAAGGTCACACCTAATCCGCCAGACATCGATCCGGCATCCCCGTACGAACCCGATTCAAAGAAGCTCAACGAGGCCGCCGAACGCGCCCTCGACTTCCACTTCCCGTCGAATGCCGACATTAAAGCCACCCCGCGAACACGCAGCACCCTGTTTTCCGTGGACTCCGAGGCCACGGCCGAAACCCTGGCGGTTTACTTGGTCGAGACGCTGGCCTCGGTTGATGTGATGGTCCACCAGTTGGTGGATCATCTGGAGGGTGAGTCGCGCTACGCGTTGCTGGGTATTTCCAACAGCATCATGGTGGCGGAGATCACGGCGAACCGGGTGTTGGATAAGATTGATTTGCCTAAGTAGTAGGTAACTCGTTGAGCTGTGCAGCGGTCCCATTTTTGGGGCTGCTGCGCAGCCCAACGGGGCGGTGCGGCGTTCCGCTGAATCCCCTCGCCACAGATGTTTACCGCCTGCACAGTTTTCTAGCTGACGTACCATGACGACATTGTCGTGTTCAGCGACCCTCATCTGCCGAGTTCACCAATCCATGCCTGCGGCACTTTCCCGTTTCACCTCATTGCTCGACCAGGCCCGTCGCGCCTTGCTCCTGGTCTGGGGCACTTCCCGCGGTCTGTTTCTCGGCTTGGTCCTGGCCACCCTGATCGCCGGTGTCCTCCCGGCCCTGGCCGCCTGGCTGGGCCAGCGCATCGTCGACGCAGTGGTTTTCGCCATGCAATTGCACGCGCAGCAGGGCAGTGCGCCGTTGTGGCCGGTGGTGCGTTACGTGTTGTTCGAGGCCGGCGTGCTGGCGTTGCTGTCCGGGACGCAGCGGGCGCTGTCGGTTCAGCAGTCGTTGTTGCGGGTGCAGTTGGGGCAGAAGGTCAACACGATGATTCTGGAGAAGGCCCAGACGTTGTCGCTGGTGCAGTTCGAGAATTCCGAGTTTTACGACAAGTTGGTTCGGGTGCGGCGCGAAGCGTCGACGCGGCCCTTGGCATTGGTGATGAAGTCGTTGGGGCTGATCCAGAACCTGATTGTGTTGATCAGCTTCGGCGTGTTGCTGGTGCATTTTTCGCCGTGGGCGCTGGTGTTGCTGGTGGTGGGCGCGTTGCCGGTGTTTTTCGCCGAAGCGCATTTTTCCGGGGATGCGTTCAGGCTGTTCACGCGTCGGGCGCCGGAGAGTCGGCAGCAGAACTATATCGAGACGCTGCTCTCCCATGAGGGTTACATCAAAGAGGTCAAGCTGTTCGGCTTCGCGCCGTTGCTGTTGCAGCGTTATCGCGAGACGTTCGCCCGTCTGTATACGGAAGACCGGCGGCTGACCTTGCGCCGGGATGGCTGGGGATTTGTGCTGGGGTTGCTGGGCACCGCCGCGTTTTACCTGGCCTATGCGTGGGTGGTGGTCGATACCGTCCATGGCCAAATCACTCTCGGGCAGATGACCATGTACCTGGTGCTGTTCAAGCAGGGGCAGACGGCGGTAAGCAGCAGTTTGAGCGCCATCAGCGGTCTCTACGAGGATGGGTTGTACCTGTCGAGCCTCTACGAGTACCTGGCCGAACCGGTGGTGGCCGATGCCGGGCATCTCACTATGGGGGCGGAGCCCGGTGATGGTTTGCGATTCGAGAACGTGGGTTTCCGTTATCCGGGTGCGAGTCGGGCCGCTCTGGAAGGCATCGACTTGCACCTTGTGCCGGGGCGCAGCCTGGCGCTGGTGGGGGAGAACGGCTCGGGCAAGACCACGCTGATCAAGTTGCTGACCCGTTTGTATCGTCCCGATCATGGACGCATTTTGCTCGACGGCAGCGATTTGCAGACGTGGGAAGAAGACGCGCTGCGCCGGCGCATCGGGGTGATTTTTCAGGATTACATCCGCTACCAGTTTTCCGTCGGCGAGAACATCGGTGTCGGCGATACGCTGGCGTTCAGCGATGAGCAACGCTGGAAAGCAGCGGCCACCGAAGGCATGGCTGCGCCGTTCATCGAGGGGCTTGATCGAGGCTACGCCACGCAATTGGGACGTTGGTTTGCCGGTGGCCAGGAGTTATCGGGCGGGCAGTGGCAGAAGATCGCCTTGTCCCGCGCTTACATGCGCCGTAACGCCGATATCCTGATTCTGGACGAGCCGACCTCGGCACTCGACCCTGCCGCGGAAGCGGTGGTGTTCGAGCATTTCAGCGAACACACCGAAGGCCGCATGACGTTGCTGATTTCCCACCGGTTTTCCAGCGTGCGCAATGCGGACCACATCATTGTGCTGGATCAGGGGGCGATCCTTGAGCGCGGCGATCACGACAGTCTGGTGGCGGCGGGCGGGCGCTATGCGCAGTTGTTCAACCTGCAAGCCCGGGGTTATCGCTAGGCCCGGCGATTTGCGGTGGTTTTGCTTTCATCAGGCCTTCGAGTGCCTGGCGATATTGGCTGCCACCCAGGCTCATGCTGTTGTTGTGCGTACCGCCGGGGATAAGCAACAGGCGCTTGGGTTCGCTGGCGGCATTGAACAGCTGCTGGCTGAACCGCGAGGGCATGAACGGATCGGCCAGGCCATGCACCACCAATAACGGCATGTCGATGTCGACGATCTTGTCGATGGAATCGAATTTCTGCGACAGCAGCCAGCGCACCGGCAGCCATTTCACCGGCAGGTTGCTGTCGGCCACTTGCGCCACGGCATCGCCCAGCGACGTGAAGGTTGACTCGATCACCAAACCGCGCACCGGGATCGCGCTGTGGTCCTTTTTCGCCTGCGCCGCCAGGTCAGCGGCGAGGTCGATGGCCACCGCGCCGCCGAGGGAATGGCCGTAGATCAGGCGCTTGTTGGCGTCCGGTTGCATCGCCTTGAAGCGCTCCCAAGCGACGCGGGCGTCTTCGTAAACGCTGGCTTCCGACGGCAGGTCACCCTTGCTCTGGCCAAAGCCGCGGTAGTCGATGGCCAGCACCGAATACCCCATCGCGCGCAATTGCTCGATGCGGGACGCCTGTCCGGTCAGGTTCCAGCGCACACCGTGCAAATACAGGATCGAGGGCGCATCGCGACGCGCGGCCGGCCACCACCAGGCATGCAGGTTTTGCCCGGGCTTGAAGCCGGCAGGCTTGATATCGAATTCCTGAACGTCCTTTGGCAAACCGCGATACCAGCCGGCGGTGCCCGGCTCGATGCGGAACAGCAGCTCGCGTTCCTTGTATTTGAGTACGCCGCAACCCACGGGCAAGCCGACGACCAGCGCGGCCATGCACAGCCATGGCAGCCATGGCAGCCAGCGTCGGCTGATGCGGCTCATCAAGTTTGAAAACATGCAAAGGTCCGGAGGATGAAAAGGAAAGTTCGGGTTTTAACAGATGCGTGGGGGAGATGGGGATTAATTCGACAGTCGTGTATTACCCGATAACTAATGTGGGAGCGGCGGTGCGGCGATCCGACTTGTTCGCGAAAGCGGAGTGTCAGTCACCTCAATGCTGGATGTGCCGACGCCTTCGCGAGCAAGCCCACAATGGAATGCGTCCCCCTGTGGGAGCGAGCTTGCTCCGGGCGGCGTTCCGACGATGGGGCCATTCCTGCCTACGCATCTTCAAAGCTGTGCGCAAAGCCATTCGTCTTTGCTTCAACCTGGAAAACTGCCTGCTCACCGACGCCGAAAAGGTGCAGGCCTGCGAGATCTGCCGTGAACTGAAAGTTGCGTTCGTCAAAACATCCACCGGTTTCAGCCGCAGCGGCGCCACCGTGGAAGATGTTGCGCTGATGCGCCGCACCGTCGGACCTGACATCGGCGTCAAGGCCTCCGGTGGCGTGCGCGACTACCCGACCGCCCTGGCGATGATCGAAGCCGGCGCCACACGACTGGCCACCAGCTCAGGCATCGCGATCATCGGCGGCGCACTAGCGGCAGGCGAGGGTTACTGATCAGTCCACCTGCAACACAATCTTGCCGATGTGATCGCCGGCTTCCATCCGCGCATGGGCCTGCGCCGCCTCGGTGTACGGGTAAACCTTGTCGATCATCGGCAGGCAACGCCCGGCGGCGAGTACGGGCCACACGTATTCACGCAGCTGTTCGGCGATCGAGGCTTTTTCTTCCCGTGTGCGTGAGCGCATCAGGGAGCCGGTGATCGTCGCGCGCTTGCCCAGGATTGCCATCAGATCGACGTCTTTGGCGTGGGCGCCGCCGAGAAAGCCCAGCATCACCAGGCGACCTTCCATGCCCAGTGCCGCGATGTTCTGATTCAGGTACGAGCCGCCCATGATGTCGAGGATCACGTTGACGCCTTTGGCGGCGGTTTTTTCCGCGATGACCTGGACGAAATCCTGGTCGCGGTAGTTGATCGCCTCGGCGCCCAACTGACGGATCGCCGCACACTTTTCCTCACTGCCCGCCGTGGCGAACGCCTTGACGCCGAATTCGCGGCAGAGCATCAGCGCGGTGGTGCCGATGCCGCTGGTGCCACCGTGAATCAGCGCGCGCTGGCCTTTGCTGGCGCCGCCCATGTCGAACAGATTGGCCCACACCGTGAAGAAGGTTTCCGGGACTGCCGCTGCGTGCACCCAATCCATGCCATCAGGAATCGGCAGCGTCTGGCTGGCCGGCGCGACGCAATATTGCGCGTAACCGCCGCCATTGGTCAGCGCGCAGACGTTGTCGCCGACGATGAATTCGCTGACGCCAGCGCCGATCGCCACCACTTCACCGGCCACTTCCAGCCCGGGAATCGGGCTCATGCCGGGTTTCATCGGGTACTTGCCAGTGCGTTGAATCACATCGGGACGATTGACCCCGGCGGCGTGCACGCGAATCAACACTTCGCCCGCGCCGGCCGTTGGCACCGGCTCCTGGCGCGGCTTCAACACCTCCGGGCCACCGGGCTCGGTGATTTCAATCAGGGTCATGGTGTGGGGGAGCGTCATGTTGAAGTCCTGTTGAGAAGTGTTCAGTAAGTGGGACCGCGTCTTCATGGGCAGCTCACTGCAATCAGTTGATGGCGACGATTTAGCAAACGCATGGCCTGTTCCAGCAACAGTGCAACCACAATGGCGCCCGCCGCAATCACAAACAACAACCCATGATTACCACCGCTGGCATTGAACAGCGCTGAATTAGGCTGGCGGCGCCGAGGTAAACCACGTCGCTGGCGGAACCAGTGTGCCTGGATCAATGAGGGGATCAGCTGCGTGTAGGCAAACCGCGCCAGGCTGGCGCTGAGGCCGGCGAAGATAGGCAGCCAGATCGCGCTGCGCGGGGTGGGCGATGTGCTGTGCATGGGAAACGTCCTGAGAGGTTTTACGCTTGGCCTCCAGACTATCCCGAACGCTTGATGCAGTAACGCAGCGATTTTGCGTTATGGTGATGCGAATATGCATCGGCAGGTAAACCGTATGAATTGGGATGACGCACGGGTGTTTCTGGCGGTGTGCCGAGAGTCGACGCTCAGGGGCGCGGCGCGTGTGCTGGGAGTTGATCAGGCCACCGTCGGCCGACGGATCACGGCGCTGGAAAAGTCATTGAGTGCGACGCTGTTTCTGCGCACCTCTGAAGGCTATGCGCTGACAGCCGTGGGTGAGGCGGCGCTGACGGCCGTGGAAAAAATGGAGCACTCGGCGCTGGAACTGGAGCGCCAGATTCAGGGGCTCGACGATCGACTGACCGGGCTGGTACGGGTCAGCACCACCGACTCCATGGCCATCGACTTCCTGATCCCGGCCATTGCCCGCTTGCATGCACAGCACCCCAACGTGCGCGTGCAACTGGACGCCTCCACGCAGATTCTCAGCCTGGCGAAACGCGAAGCCGACATCGCCGTGCGCAATACCCGGCCGGACAACCCGGACCTGATTGCCCGCCGCATCGCGCGCTGGCCGGTGGGGCTGTTTGCCGCTCAAGACTATGTGGATGCCCATGGCGTGCCGGCGCAAGGCTCGGCGTTCGAGGGGCATGATCTGGTGGTGTATCAGCCGTATCTGCAGGGCAACAAAGACCTGACGCTGGTTTCGGAACCGTTGGGTTGCGGACGGATCGTGGCCAGTCTGAGTTCCAGTCTGCTGGTGCGCCGATCGATTGCTGCCGGGCTCGGGGTCGGGGAAATTCCGGTGTACATGGGGGAGAGGGACGGGCTGGTCAGGCTGTGGCCGGAGCGCACGCGACCGGTGCCGTATGACGTGTGGCTGGTGACTCATGCGGACTTGCGGCATACCGCCCGGGTTCGTGCGGTCCTCGATGAAATTGTCGCGGTGTTTTCCGGTACCGGCGAATAAAAATGTGGTCGGTCAAGGCGCAGAACCTGTGGGAGCGAGCTTGCTCGCGATTGCTGATTAACATTCAACAAAGATGTTGAATGTCAGGCCGCTATCGCGAGCAAGCTCGCTCCCACAGAAAAGCCCCCTCGCTTCAAGCTTTGTGCACGCCGTCTTATGGCATTTCCGGCAGTTCTTGCGGGCGCAAATCGAACACCAGCACTTCGGCATCCACGCCATTGCTCAACGCCAGCACCTGCTCATCACGAACCCGCACCCCATCGCCTTCCTGCAACTGCACGCCGTTGAGTTCGACGCTGCCACGGACCACATGCACGTAGGCGTAGCGATTGGCGGCCAGTTCCAGCGTGGCGCTTTCCTTGCCGTCGATCAGCGCGGCATACACCCGTGCGTCCTGACGCACCTTCAGCGAACCCTTGGCCCCGTCGGGGGAGATGATCAGGTGCAGGCGCCCGCGTTTTTTCTGGGGGCTGAAGTGCTCTTGCTGATAACGCGGTTTGGCGCCGCTGACTTCCGGCACAATCCAGATTTGCAAAAAGTGCACCGGCCGCGTGGCCGAATGGTTGTATTCGCTGTGCGCCACGCCGCTGCCGGCGCTCATCAATTGCACGTCACCGGGGCGGATCACCGAACCGGTGCCCAACGTGTCCTTGTGTTCCAGGGCACCTTCGAGCACATAGGAGAAAATCTCCATGTCGCGGTGCGGGTGCTGGCCGAAACCTTTACCGGCCGCCACGCGGTCATCGTTGATCACCAGCAAGTCGGAAAAACCCTGCTCTTTCGGGTTGCGGTAGTTAGCGAAGGAAAAGGTATGGAACGACTTCAACCAACCGTGATTGGCGGCGCCGCGATCGGAGGCTTTGCGAAGGGTCAGCATGATGAAATCTCCTGTGGGGACGTTGATTCGTCCGAGTGAGGAGAAGGTTAATGGTTACTGATGGATGCAATAAGTAGATGGAAATTGAAATACTGTCTCCTTCGGGTTGACAGTAATCTTCGCGCGATTGCGTATTCTTATCCGACGCCGGCGCCACACTTGGCCATAATGCACAGCACCCCTCTAATGCCGGACACAAAACCCTGTAGGAGCGTAATGCTGCTCACTTAAGCGCGACCCCTCCTACATCTGTGGTGACGGGGCTCTTGTGGCATGGGGGGTTTACCTGTGGCGAGGGGGCTTTTGTGGCGAGGGGATTTAGCGAAACGTCGCACCGCCCCGTTGGGCTGAGAAGCGGCCCCCAGCGTCCATTCTGACAGACCGAGTTGTCCGGATTTACGACTGCTGCGCAGCCGAACGGGGCGGTGCGACGTTTCGCTAAATCCCCTCGCCACAGATAAATCCCCTCACCATAGATAAGCCCCCTCACCACAGGTTTATGCTCGGCTGAACATTGTCTTAAGTGAACAGCATTTTGTAGGAGCGAGGCATGCCCGCGATATAGGTGGGTGATTCAGCAAAATGCTGTCTGACATGACGCCATCGCGAGCAGGCTCGCTCCCACAGGGATTTATAGTGGTCTTGTGATCAGTGACTGTCAGGTCCTTTTGTCATCGCCTGGCTCGCCACCCACATGCACGCCGCGGTCGTCGCCAACTTCACCGGAACGATGCACACCGCGGTCGTCGCCGACTTCTCCCGTACGATGAACGCCGCGGTCGTCACCGATTTCGCCAGCGCGATGCACGCCGTGGTCATCGCCGACTTCACCGGAACGATGCACGCCGTGGTCGTCACCGATTTCGCCAGCGCGATGCACGCCGTGGTCATCGCCGACTTCACCGGAACGATGCACGCCGTGGTCATCGCCGATTTCACCGGAACGATGAACCCCATGATCGTCACCCGGTTCGGCGTGTGTGCCACTGCGACCGGAGGAGGATGAGGCTGAGTTGCCGGAATGTCCCGAACCATGGTCGCTGCCGCTGTGACCGCTGCCGCTATTGCCGCTATTGCCGCCACTGCCGCTTCCACTGTGGCCGCCGCCATTGCCACCACTGCCGCTTCCACCGTGACCACCACCGTTGCCGCCGCCCCCGCTTCCACCATCCTTGGCCTGGGCACTCGACATTCCGGACAGGCTGTCCGGGATCAATACGGTAGACGCCGACAGAACTGCGCCAATAGCTACTGCAAGTAAAAGCTTGTTGATGTGCATGTCGTTCTCCGTCTACTTATTCAGGTTGGAACGTTGATGAACAATGCAACTTGCTGCTCGATTCAATGGGTGAACACCGCAGCGCGCTGATTAATTCAGTTGCAACATGGATGAACGATGAACGGTACGACTCGACCTTGTTCCAGAGGTCAGTGAATACTCGAGGCCAGCTCGAAGATCGGGATGTACATCAGGATCACGATGACCCCGATCAGCAGGCCGATGAAGGTCATGAGCAAGGGTTCGAACAGCCGCACGAACCATTCGATCCAGCGGCTGATTTCTTCGTCGTAGAAGTCGGCGCTGCGTTCCATCATCTGCCCGAGGTTGCCGGACTGTTCGCCGGCGCGCAGCAAGCGCAGGGACACTGGGGTCACCAGGTGATTGAGTTCCAGCGCGGCCGACAGCGATTGCCCCTCGCGCACCCGTTCGCACGCCTGGTCCAGGCGCACGCGGGAGGCAGGGGTGAGCAGGCCGCGAACCATGCCCATGGCGGTGACAAGAGGGATGCCGCCCTGCAGCAGAATCCCCAGGGAACGATAAAAGCGCGCCAGTTCGTACATGAAGATGCGTTGATGGACCGCAGGGAGTTTTTCGATCACCCGGTCGACGCCCCGGCGAAAGGCCGGTTGGCGCTGAAGGAAGCCGAGGGCGACGATGATCGCCGCCAATGTGCCGAAGAATTCGCCCTGGTGGGCGTGAAGGAACATCCCGCAGCTCATCAGCACTTGCGACAGCCACGGCAGGTTTGACCCCAGCCCTTCGAACACGAGGCTGAAGCGCGGCACCACATAACCCATTAAAAACAACACCACGCCACCGCCCACCACCAGCAACAGCAGGGGGTAGATCGAAGCGCTGACGATTTTTTGCCGGACCTCGTCCATGCGCTGGCGATAGCTGACATAGCGGCCCAGGGCATCGCCCACGGCGCCGGTTTTTTCGCTGGACTGCACCAGTGCGACGTAGAGAGGAGGGAACACCGCCGACAGCTGGGCCAACGCCTGGGAGAACGATTTTCCTTCGTACAGCAGGCGTACCAGTTCGCTCAAGGTTTTACGGGCCTGTGGCGCGTTCTCTTTTTCCGCGAGGCTTTCCAGCGCATCGATCAACGGCAGGCCCGCATTGATCAAGGTGGTCAGTTCCTGGCTGAACAACACCAGGTTGAAGGTCTCGCGCTTTTGTAAACGCAACGCGCGCCAGTGTCGCTCGGCGTGCAGGCTGACCACCCGCAAGCCCTGGTCTTCGACGATGCGCCGGGCTTCGCTGTCCCCTTGGGCCTCGACGGTCATCGAGACCACGCCGGCCTTGCCCACGGCCTTGAGATGAAAGCGCATGGTCGCCACCCCCGTCATTGCCAGCTGGTGACTTCGGCGTTTTCGCCTTCGCCGCCGGGTTGGCCGTCCTTGCCCATGGACAGCAGATCGTATTCGCCGTTTTCGCCGGGGTAGCGGTAGTTGTAGTTACGGCCCCATGGATCCTGCGGCAGTTTCTTCTGCAAATAAGGACCGGTCCATTTGGTTTCATCGCTGGGCGCCGTGACCAGCGCCTGCAAACCCTGTTCGGTCGACGGGTAATGGCCGACCTCCAGACGGTACAGATCCAGCGCCTTGCCCAGGCCTTCGATTTGCGCCTTGGCCACCTTCACTTCGGAGCGGCCCAGTTGGGCGAAATACTTTGGCGCGACGATGCCGGCCAACAGCCCCAGCACCACCAGCACCACCAACAGTTCGAGCAGGGTGAACCCGCTTTGAATACGCGGGGCGGAACGCAAACGCTGATTCATGATGGCCTCACACAGTCGGCAGAAGGGTCGCCCTGAAGGCGTATGCAATTGCCATGCTCACCCCCGGACATCCTGCTGCAACCCCTGTATTACGGGCTTTTGTGCTTTCGGCACAGTGCTTGCGTAAGGCTTGTTTACTACCGGCCATTGGGGCAATACCCCCATTTTTCGGGGCCGGGCAGGGGAGGCAAAATAATGAAAACACTCACCACTGGACTGCTCGGCTGTTTACTGCTGACGAGCGTCGCACAGGCCGATGTGTTCGTTTCCGTGGACGCCAAGGGCAGCTACGTACTGTCCAATGTTCACCGTCCCGGCCGCACCTATGAACGGGTCATTCACGAGCCCCAATCCTCGCTGGTCGGCCTCGATCAGCAGCCCCAGATGATTGCCAGACAGCCTTATGCAGAGCTGGTTTCGGCGGCCGCCACGGCCAACGAATTGCCGGCGGCGTTGTTGCACGCCGTCATCCGGGAAGAGTCGCGCTACAACTCGGACGCGACCTCCCCCAAAGGCGCCGGCGGGCTGATGCAGTTGATGCCCGATACCGCGCGGGAAATGGGCGTGAAGAATGTCTATGACCCGAAAGCCAACATTCAGGGCGGCGCCAAATACCTCAAGCGCCTGATGACCCTGTTCGACAACGACATCACCCTCGCCGTAGCCGCCTACAACGCCGGGCCACAAGCGGTGTTGAGCCGTGGCGGGGTGATCCCGCCGTTCGCCGAAACCCAGCGTTATGTGCCCAGCGTATTGCGTCAGTACCGCCGCTTGCAGGGCCTGGCCATGGATGCCCCGTTGTGATTGGCGAGTGTGGGGCACGTCCCCCAATAGTGGGGCAACAAGGACTGGGCCGAAAAGTGGGGAATAAGTGGGGAATATCCCCCGAGTTGTTAAATCGTTGCTGTAAACGGCTGAAAAATAAGTGAATTTTTTATGGCATGCGGATTGCTCAAGGCATTTGTCGAGAGTTATTCCCTGTGAGCGCCCACAGCGAGGCCCGTGATCATGACCGGCAAACCGTACGCTTCGTCCTTGTTTAAAATTGCGCTGTTAGTGGTGTCGATGTTCGGCATCGAGCTGGCCGAGGCGGCCTTGCGTTGCGAGCGCAATCTGGTGGCGAACGTCGTGGCGCTGGATCAGCCGCTGATGTTCAACCGCCTCGGCGCGCAGAACGTCAACGGCATGATGTTCGCCCTGCGCCGCGACGTGGTCGACGACCACAATGTGTCGCTGGCCCAGGGCGGCACGGCAGTGCCGGGCAAAGTCTCGCTGCGGCCCGACAAGCGTCCGCGCCCCTTGGTGTTGCGTGTGGCTGCCGGCGACTGCCTGACCATCAACCTGCAGAACCTGCTGGCGTATCAGGCCAACCCCGGCTCGCACGACAGCGGCGAGGAAGAAGAGGGCGAGATTGAAGGTGAAGTCGAAATCGGTGAGGTAGACGATTTCAAAGTCGATGAGCAGGTCGCTGACCGCCATGTCGGCTTCCAGGTCAACGGCCTGCAAGCGGTCAACAGCATCGACGACATCGCCTCGTACACCGGGCGCAACGCCAATTCGCTGGTCGCCCCCGGCGGCACCCGTTCCTACACCTTGTTTGCCGAGCGCGAAGGTGCGTTCGCCGCCAGCAGCCGTGGCGCGACCTTCGGTGGTGAAGGCGATGCGGGCAACGTTGCCAACGGCCTGTTCGGCCAAGTCGTGGTGGTGCCCAAGGGTGGCCGCAGCTATCGCAACACCGTGACCGAAGAAGAAATGCGCCTGGCCAGCGCGGGTCGCACCCCGGCCGGTCAACCGATCGTCGATTACCAGGCGCGCTACCCGCAGCGCCAGCCGTGGATCCGTGAAGGCAAGGCCGGCACGCCAATCATTAACATGGTCGACGGCAATGAAATCATTTCCAGTGAAAGCGATGCGATTGTGATGGGCAGCAACGCCGATGGCAGCTTCCCGCCGTCGACCTATCCACTGGAAGCCATCGGCAAACGCAACCCGGCGATCCCGAATCGTCTGGAGCCGTTCCGCGATTTCGCCTCGCAATTCCAGGATGAAACCGCCGCGACCCAGGCATTCCCCGCTTATTGGGCGGACCCGGTCATGGCCCACGTGCTGGAGCCGACCAGCGACTCGTTCATGATCAACTATGGCTCAGGCGGCATGGGCGCCGAGGTGGTGGCCAACCGTTTGGGCGTCGGGCCGATGCACGATTGCCTGTCCTGCGCCTATGAAGAATTTTTCCTCAGTTCGCACACCGTCGGCGACGTAGCGATGCTGGTAGACGTACCGGCCAACGCCGGCCTCGAAGGCATTCTTCCAGGGCAGGTACCGCGCGCCGATCAGATCGGGGTCAAGGCGACCATGGCGCTGTATCCGGCCGAACCGTCGAACGTCAACCACAGCTACATCGGCGACTTCGTCAAATTCCGCAACACCCACAACGGCCACGAACAGCACATCTTCCACTTGCACGGCCATCAGTGGCTGTTCAACCCCAACGACGACAATTCCGACTATGTGGATGCCCAGGGCATCGGCCCGGGTGCCGGCTACACCTATGAAATCGCCAACGGTGGGTCGGGCAACCGCAACCGCGTCGCCGGTGATGCGATCTACCACTGCCACTTCTACCCGCACTTCGCCCAAGGCATGTGGAGCATGTGGCGGGTCCACGACGTGTTTGAAGAAGGCACCAAACTCGAAGTCTCTCAACAAGGTACCGACGGTTACCACAGCGAACCTTACGCATTGCGCAGCGGCAAACCGGCGGCGGGCGCCCGGGCCTTGCCCGATGGCGAAATCATTGCCGGTACACCGATTCCTGCGGTCGTGCCGCTGCCGGGCAAAGCCATGGCGCCAATGCCAGGCAAGGTCGCGGTGGTGCCGAAAATCGGCGAAACCCTGGTCGCCGCTAACGATGACGACGATGACGACGATGAAGAAGAGGATGACGACGGCGAACATCACGGCGGCAGCGGCGGCGCTCAAGCCATCGGTTCCCTGGCCCTGGTGGATCGCAGCGAAGCCAACCGCAATGCCGACGGCAGCCTGAAAAACCCTGGCTATCCGTTCTGGATCGGCGGCATGGAAACGTCGGTCGGCCAACGTCCACCGACCCCACCGCTGGACATGCTTGACGCGGCCAAGGCCCAGTCGTTGAAAACCAGTGGTAACGCTTTGTGGGCCAACCTCGACCCGGCGCAGTCCGGTGGTTGGGACGGCGGCCTGGGGCGTCATTCCCTGGACGGTTTCTCTGCCGGTGGCGTGGCGCGGACCATTACCACGTCGCTGGATTTCTCCAAGGCAGTGACCCGCGCCAAACCGATTTACATGCCGGAAGAGGGCACCGAAGTCGAACAGGCGGCCATGGCCTTCCACGCCAAAAAAGACCATCCAAGCTTTGCTGTGCTGCCGGGCAATCAGGTGGTGGCGCGTAACTTCCGTACCAACGGCGCCTTGCCGATTGCCGGCGCGCCGTACTACGAACCGTGCATGGATGACCGGCAAAAACGCCTGACCAGCAGCGCCGGCACCGGCGAGTTTGCCAGCGGCGAACGGATCGACGGCATGTCCTACACCGGCTCCTCGGCTTTCACCGCCGACCGTCCACGGGTCTACAAAGCGGCGAACATCCAGTTCGACGCGGTGTACAACAAGGTCGGTTACCACTTCCCGCAAGCACGCATTCTCGCGCTGTGGGAAGACGCCTGGCCGGTCATCACCAAGCAGCGTCCGCCAGAGCCTTTGGTGATGCGCATGAACACCTTCGACTGTGTGCAATACCAGCAAACCAACCTGGTGCCGGCCACCTATGAAATGGACGACTATCAGGTTCGCACGCCGACCGACGTGATCGGTCAGCACATTCACCTGCCGAAATGGGACCTGACGGCCGCCGATGGTTCGGCCAACGGCTGGAACTACGAAGACGGCGTCCTTTCCCCGGGGGCTGTGCAAGAACGCATCCGCGCGATTCGCGAGTTCAACCAGTGCGAAAGCACTGATCCTCGTGACGGCACCCCGACCTGCCCGAAAGCCAAAAATCACCCGTACTTCGGTCAATTTGGCCGGGCCGACTGGGTGGGGGCGCGCACCGCGATGCAGCGCTGGTTTGTCGACCCGGTGGTGAACGCCAAAGGTGTCGACCGTGGCCTAGGGACCATTTTCACCCACGACCACCTCGGCCCATCGACTCATCAACAGATTGGTCTGTACGCCACCGTGCTGGCTGAACCGGCCGGTTCCACCTGGTTCCACGCTGAAACCGGCGAGCCGTTATACAGCGGCGCACGTCAGGACGGCGGGCCAACTTCGTGGCAAGCGGTGGTGTCCACCGGGGACATCGATGGCGACGGCAAGAACGACAGCTTCCGTGAGTTCTTCCTCGAATACAGCGACTTCCAGCACGCCTATGAAGCCGGTGTGTACGTGGGCGCCGGCCCGAACGGCGTGCCTGATCCGCAAGCCTTCCCGGCCACCGCCGACAGCTTCCGTTACGCCATCAACCCGCCGATGCGCAATAACGCCAGCACCTTGCTCGACGGCATCATCGAAGTGCAGGGCGGCATGGTGCCGGGTTGTCCGACTCGGCCATGCCCACAGGCGATCTCGGTCGATGACCCCGGCATGTTTGTGGTCAATTACCGCAACGAACCGCTGGCCCTGCGGGTGTACGACCCGAACAAGGTCGGCCCGGACGGCAAGCGCGGCATGCAGGCGGATGGCCTTGGCGGCGACCTGGCGTACGCCATGCAAAGCCGTACCGACCGCGCCATCCCGGCGATGAACCTGGCACCGAACCTGGTCACCGCAGCCACGGGGCCAACCGGCGGCATTACGCTGTTCCCGCCGCACGTCAACCGAGGCGGCGCGGAACCGGGTGACCCGTTCACCCCGATGTTGCGCACCTACACCGGTGACAACGTGCGGCTGCGGGTGCATGCCGGCGGTCACGAAGAAGAGCACAACGTGACCCTGCACGGCGTGAAATGGCTGCAAAGTGGTTCCGGCTTCGGCAACAGCTCCAACTCCGGCTGGCGCGCGTCGCAGATGGTCGGTATCTCCGAACAGATGGGCTTTAACGCGCCGGTCTCGATGCTCTCCAGTTCGGCGGCGACCACGGGGGATTACCTGTACTCGATGGACGCTTCCATTGAAGGTTACTGGAACGGTATCTGGGGCGTGATGCGCAACTACACGGCCCAGCGCAGCGATCTGTTCGCCGTGCCAAACAACCCCAAGCCAGCGGGCATGCGTAACACCGTGGCATTCGACGGTTCCTGCCCACGGATCAGTGCCAACCCCAATGGCATCGGCACCCGGCCGACCGTGCAACGCAACTATGAAGTGGTTGCGGCGCTGGCCAACGACATCCTGCGCAATCCGTTGAACCTGACCATCGGCGATCCGGCCGGCATCGGGCAACACGTGGGTGGGCCGTTGAATCCGGCGGGAGGCACCCTTGTGTTCAACTCGCGGCCGGTGAATATCCCTCAGGTCACCGTGGTCGATCCTGAAGATGGTGAAACCATCACCATCGGCGGGCAAAGCGGTCCGTTGCATGATCCGACTGCGATCCTGTACGTGCGCAACTCCGACCTCGATCCGGTCACCGGCAAAATGAAACCAGGTGTACCGGTGGAGCCGCTGGTATTGCGCGCAGCGGCGGGTGACTGCATCAACGTCACCCTGGAAAACCGCTTGCCCGTGATCATGCCCGACCTGACCCAGACGGCCGTGATGCAAGGGCTGGTCAAGCGAGATCGCAACAATGGCCAGGGCTCGACCATCTTCACCAACAACCTGCTGCGGCCGTCGAGCCACGTGGGGCTGCACGCGCAACTGCTGGCGTACGACATTACCAAATCCGACGGCACCAACGTCGGCGCCAACCCGATCCAGACCGTGCCACCACGCCTCGGCAACAGCGGCGCGTACCCGACCCGTACTTATCAGTACTACGCCGGGCACCTGGAGCGCGAAGGCAAACCGGTGACGCAACTGGGCCGCAGTGTCGACAACATCTATGCCACGGCGGTGGAGTTCGGTGGACTGAATATCACCCCGGCGGACCTCATCAAACAACCGCAGAAAGGCTTGGGTGGGGCGATGACCATCCTGCCGGTCGGCGCAACCTGGGTTGAGGATGCGCGTAAAACCAACGCAACGGTCACGGCGCCAGGGCAGACCACTTACCGCGATTTTGCGATGGTCTGGCAGAAAGCGTTGAACATCCGCTGGGCCAACGGTCGGCCGGTGGAAGGCATTGCCGCCGAAGGCTTCGGTGTACCGACCGATCCACAGGACAACTCGAGCATGGCCATCAACTACAAGGCCGAGCCGATTTGGTTCCGCTTCGGGTTGGCGCCGGATGCGCCGTTCGGACACGCCGACGGTGCCGGTTACGGTGATGTGCCTAACGCGCATATGGCGTACAGCAATGCGCTGACCGGGGGCGATCCTCAGACACCGGTGCTGTACGTGAAACCGGGGCAACCGTTCCGCACCCACATCATGATGCCAACCGGTGGCAGCCGCGGTACGACCTTCCAGCTTGACGGTCACGTCTGGTCGGTCAACCCGTTCCAGTCGGAGAAGAGCGATACCGGCGGTTATCCGACGAATACACCAGGGGTGGGTTCGGTGCGGTTCGGTTTCAACCCGATGTCGATGTACATCGGCGCCCGCGAAAGCATCCTGCCGGCGGCGCACTTCAGCTTCATGCACCCGAGCGCCGGGGGCAGCAATGCGATACCGGGCGATTACCTGTACCGCGACTACGGCGCCTACGGCAACACCGCCGGGCTTTGGGGGTTGCTGCGGGTGACCAATGAACCAGAGCCGGCACCGGCACCGTAGGACTGGAAGCGAGCGCAACACCTGTGGGAGCGAGCTTGCTCCGGGCGGCGTTCCGACGATGGCGGAGCGTCAGGCACATCAATGTTGAATGTGCCGGCCTCTTCGCGAGCAAGCCCGCTCCCACAGGAACAGCACCAGCCCTGTAGGAGCGAGGCTTGCCCGCGAAGGGTTCACCTCGGTTTTGACTGGTAGCGAATGACGCCTTCGCGGGCAAGTCGGACCGCCGCACCGCTCGCTCCTACAAGGGAAAAGCGGACAAAGATCTGAAGGGGAGAGTGTTATGAACAGGACTATCGGATTCGCCGGTTTCACGCTGGTCGTCGGGGTGGCGCTGATCAGCTTCGGCGTCTGGCGCACCGCGCCGCCCAACCTGCTGAGCGAAGTCGCGCTGCCGGACACCTGGAGCAGTCAGAACCTCTCCCGTGACGGGATTTCGGTGGCGCTTGAGGTCAAGCCATTGGCCGCGGATGGCGTATTGCGTGAAGGCGAGTTTGCCGACGTGCAATTTCGCGTCAGGGACAGTGCCTCGGGCCAGCCGTTGTCGGGCGTCAATCCCGGCGCCTGGCTGGACCCGGAAACCGTCGCCGCCGACAAGGCCCAGGGCCGGGAGCAAAGCTGCAAATCCCGGGTCGGGGTCTTCCTGAAATCGAGCATCGGTGCGCGGCCGATGCTCGATTTGAACAGCTACTTCCTATTGGTGATGAACCGCGATGCCAGTGTCTCGGTGGTCGATCCGTCGGTGTCGGTGGGCGGCATCACCAGCACCATGGCGCGGATCGACATCAAGCAACCACCGATGGACTGGATCACGCCCAAGGACAACAAGCGCGTTTTCGTCTCCATGCCGACGGCCGATGAAGTGGCGGTGATCGACAGCGAGCAACTCAAAATGATCGACTCGGTCGCCGCCGGCAGCAACCCGGTGCGCGTGGCCTTGCAGCCGGACGAGCGTCTGCTGTGGGTCGGCAACAATGCCAAGACCGCCGAGCAGTCCGGCGTCACGATGATCGACACCCGCAGCCTCAAGACCCTCAAACACCTGGCGACCGGGGCCGGGCATCACGAAATCACCTTCAGCAAAGACAGCCGTTTTGCCTTCGTCAGCAACCGCGACGACGGCACGCTGAGCATCATCGACATCGCCAGCCTGACCATCAGCAAACAACTCAAGACCGGCTCGCACCCGCTCTCGGTGGCGTACTCGCCGCTGTCCCAGGCGGTGTATGTCGCCGACGGCAAGGACGGCACCGTGACCGTGGTCGATACCGCCAGCCTCGCGGTACGGCGGGTGATCAAGATGAAACAGGGCCTGGGCCCTATGGGGTTCAGCGCGGACGGGCGTTTCGGCATCGTCCTCAACACCCTGGAAAACCAGGTCGCAGTGATCGACGCGGCCACCGATTCGATGATCCATGAGCTGGACGTGTCCGCCGAACCCTATCAAGTGGTGTTCACCAAGGCCTACGCCTATGTACGCGGACTGGCCTCGGCCAAGGTCACGATGATCAACCTCTCGTCGTTGGGAACAGGCCGCACGCCGATCAGCCAGGGCTTCGAAGCCGGGCCTCAAGCGCCACGTCTGGCCGGTGATTTACCACTGGCTTCGAGCCTGGCGGTGTCGCGGGACGACAACGCGGTGTTCGTGGTCAACCCGGTGGACAACACCACCTACTTCTACGCCGAAGGCATGAACGCGCCGATGTCCGGTTACCCCAATCGCGGGCAGGTGGCGCGGGCGGCCATGGTCATCGACCGCAGCCTGCGCGAGGTCGAGCCAGGGCTCTATAGTTCGCGGATCAAACTGCCAGTCGCCGGGCGTTTCGACGTGGCGTTCCTGCTCAACCAACCGAACATCATCCATTGCTTCACGGTGCTGGTTGAGCCGGACAAAAACCTCGCCAAACACCCCGGCGTGCCCAAAGTCGAATTCATGCTCGACACATCCACCGCAGCCCTCGGCAGCCCCTACACCGTGCGGTTTCGCATTGTCCAGGGCCACCAGAAGGCACAGCGCAGCGGGGTCAAGGACGTTCAGGTGCGCTACTTCCGCGCCCCGACTTCCCGCGCCCAGCACGTCGCCGCCCTTGAAGTGGGCAACGGCATCTACGAAGCCCCGGTGACCCTCGACCAGAACGGCGCCTGGTACCTGCACGTGCGCGCGGCGTCCCTCGGCGCGAGTTTCGATGACAAGACCTTTGCCAGCGTTCGGGTGTTGCCCGGCGATGCCCATTGAAGAGGAAACCGACATGAATCGATTCGCACACCGTGGACTGCTGACATTCTGCCTGTTGGCCGTCGGCATCGGCCAAGCCCTGGCGCACTCGGCGGATGAACATGCCGGGCACGACATGCCGGCCAAAAGCGCCAGTTCGGAGAGCGCCCAGGTCAAATTCGCCGACGTGGCGCTGGTGGACCAGAACGGCAAACCGGTGCGACTTGAGAAAGATCTGGTGACCAACAAGATCGTGGTCATGAGTTTCATCTACACCAGTTGCACCACGGTGTGCCCGGTGGTGTCCTCGATCATGGGCAAGGTGCAGAAGCAACTTGGCGCCCGGGTCGGCGACGAGGTGCAACTGGTGTCGATCAGCATCGACCCGCAGCGCGATGATGCCAAGCGCCTCAACGACTACGCCCGCAACTTCCAGAAAGGCCGGGGCTGGAGTTGGCTGACCGGCAGCTCGCAGTCGATCAACGAAACCCTCAAGGGCCTCGGCTCCTTCAGCGGTGATTTCAAAAGCCATCAGCCGCTGATTCTGGTGGGGGACGGCAACAGCCGCCACTGGACGCGCTATTACGGTTTTACCGACCCGGCAGTGCTCACACGTGAAGTCGAGAAACTCAGCGGCCAGCGTAATGCCCACGCCAAACACACAGCCATTGCCATGGAGCACCAGCCATGAAAGCCCTCGTTTTGATCTTCCTGACGATGTGTTTTTGCGTGATCAGTTTTATGGCGTTTTCCCACGAAGGACACCAGGAGCCGGCGCCGGCGGTGGCCGCCGCGCAACCGGCCAGCGGCACGCGGGATGCGCAAACCTGGTTCACCGACACACCGTTGCAGGACCAGAACGGCAACACGCTGCGCTTCTACAGCGACGCGCTGCAAAACCGCGTGGTGCTGCTGAACGTGATGTTCACCCGTTGCAACGATGCCTGCCCGCTGATCACCCGCAAGCTCAAGGAAGTCCGTGAGGTGCTGGGCGACAAGGCCGATGGCATTACCTTTATCTCCCTTACCAGTGATCCGCTGCGCGATACGCCGGCGGTACTCAAGGCTTACACCTTGAAGCAGGGCGTCGATGGCCCCCACTGGCTTTTTCTTACTGGTGACAAGGCGCAAATGGACCTTGTGCTGGGGCGCATCGGCCAGATTGTGCCGACCCCCGAGCAGCATTCAACGCAGCTGATTGTCGGTGACGTGGCCAACAAGCGCTGGAGCAAGATCCGTCCCGACGCACCGGCCGCCGCCATTGCCCAGCGCTTGCAGTTGCTGACAATGCCCGTGGCCGGTCGTTGAGCCCGCGCCATGAAAACAGCCCTCGTCCTCGGCCTGCTACTGCTTGGCGGCATCAGCCTCACCGCCAATGCGTTGCCGCTGAGCCCCAGCGAAAGCGCCGGTAAACGGCTGTACCGCGAGGGTGTGTCCGGGAGCGGTGAGCCGATCATGGCCAGGGTCGGGGCGGCGGACATGCTGCTGCCAGCCACCAGCCTGCCGTGTGCCAATTGCCATGGCGCCGATGCTCAAGGGCGGCCCGAAGGCGGGGTACGGCCGCCAGGTATCAGCTGGTCGCGCCTTTCCAGTGGTTACGGTCAGCAGCAGGTCAATGGTCGCAATTACCCGGCCTACACCGAGGGCACACTCGCCCGGGCGATTCAGGAAGGGCGTGATCCGGCGAACAATCGACTGGACCCGGCGATGCCGCGGTTCGTGCTGTCGATGAATGATCAGCGCAACCTCACGGCCTACCTCAAGCGCGTGGCCGAGGACCGTGATCCGGGGTTGACCGCCGACAGTTTGCACCTGGGCACCTTGTTACCGAGTCACGGACCGTTGAGCGAGGAGGGTGCCACGGTAGCGGCGGTGCTCAAGGGCAGCGTGGCGCGGATCAACGAGGCAGGCGGAATTCATGGCCGGCAACTGCGCCTGACCATCCTCGATCCGGGCCCGGACCGCGCCAGTGCCGAACAGGCGCTGGACCGCTTGATCGAGCAGGAACAGGTGTTCGCCCTGATCGCGCCGCTGGCACCTGCACTCGACACAGAACTGGCCACACGGCTGGAACGCGCCGGCGTTCCGCTGATCGGGCCGCTCTCGCTGCAGGGCATGGCCCAGGCCAGTCGACAGATTTTCGAACCGCTGTCCGGGCTGCGCGAGCAACTGATCGCCCTGGCCGACTACGGTGCCGCCAATTTGCGCTTGCTCCAGGGGCCGACGCTGATTGTCTACCCGGATGAGCCGAGCCAACGACTGGCGGCGCAGAACCTCGGGCAGTACCTGCAAGATCGCGCCTGGCAGCACGTGCGGCTGCAGGCCTACACCTCGGCGCAGGACGAGCTGCCGCTGGGCTCGCGATCGGTGTTTTACCTGGGCAGCGGCGTCGGTTTCAGTCGCCTCGCCGAGCGCTTGCAATCGGCGGGTCAGGTGCCTTACCTGTTCGCCGCGTCGAATCAGGTGGCAGGCGACCTGTTTCAATTGCCCAGTGGTTTTTCCCGGCGGGTGTTTCTGGCTTATCCGTTCGTGCCCAGTGACTGGACGCTGGCCGGACGCCTCGCCTTGACGCAATTGCGCAAGAACCAGGGGCTGGGCGGTGAGCACTCGGTACTGCAAGTCGGCGCCTACAGTTCGATGCTGCTGCTCAGCGAAGGCATGAAACAGGCCGGGCGCGATGCCAGCCGCGAGAAACTCATCAGCGCCCTTGAAGGGTTGCATGATTTCGACACCGGGCTGACCCCGCTGATCAGCTTCGGTCCGGGCCGCCGACTGGGCTTGAGTGGTGCCCATATCGTCACCGTAGATTTACCCGACCAGCGCTTCTTTCTGGTCGCACCGTACAAACCCATTGCCGCGACACCCTGACGGGAGGCCTGATAATGAAATTCAAGACTCTGCTGATCCTGCTGACGATGTGGGGTCCCATGGCGTTTGCCAGCAATGGCCCGGCCGCCGCGCGAGTCAACGGCGAAGTCATTTCCGAGTTCCGTCTGGAGCGTTTTTTCGCCGAGTACCTGGAGGACCAGGGTCGGGCGGTGGGCAGCATTCGCAACCCCACGGCGTACAAGCAATTGCGCCAGAAAGCGCTGGACGCCCTGATCGACAAAGAGTTGCTGTGGCAAGAGGCGCGCAAGCGCGGGGTGGAGATCAGCGATGAAGTGGTGCAAAGCCAGGTCGAGCAGACGCGGCAAGCGATCGGTGGTGCCGAGGTGTTAGCCCGCAGGCTCGAAGACGCCGGTTTCGACGAAGCCACCTTTATCGAGTACACGCGCCGTGAGCTTGCGGCGCAGCAAATCTTTGCCGACCTCACCAAGGTGGCTGAGCCGGATGAAAATCAGGTCCGCGCGTTCTACGAAGAACATCGCGCTGAAATGAGCACGCCAGAGCAAATCCAGGCGCGGCACATCCTGGTCAAAGTGCCTCAGGGGGCCGATGCCGCCACAGTTGAAGCAGCGCGGCTACGCTTAGAGGAGATGCGGGTGAAAATCAGCCAGGGCGAAGACTTTGCCAGCGTTGCCCGGGCCGGCTCCGAAGATGCTTCCGCCACCGAAGGCGGGGATCTGGGCTATTTTCCCCGTGGGCGCATGATGCCGGAATTCGAAGCAGCGGCATTTGCCCTGGCGCCGGGGGCCGTCAGCGCGTCGGTGCGCACACCGCTGGGCTGGCATTTGATCTACTTGCAGAACCACATGGAGACGGCCGATGTCTCAGAAGTTCAGGGGCTTGAAATGGTTCGGGCGTACCTTGCCCGACAGCAAAAGGATCAGGCTCGTCTACGGGTTCTGGCGCAGTTGCGATCAAGCAATCGAATCGAACGGATCGACGATGATTGAAGGTTCCCCCCAAATGTGGGGAAAGCTTCAGGGCAAATCCGAGCGCTTCCCCGCCTTTGGGGAACGGGGTTCCTGAACGAAAAGATTTTTTCATGAAAATCATAGAGATGAAGCGGCCAAAAACCGACGCTCAGTCTGGCATGAAGTGTGCGTTAGCCTAATTAAGGCGCGTACTCCCAGGCACGAATTTCGGACCTGCGGTTTCAAGGAGTCCACCTTGTTAAACAAAGTACTGGTTGTCGAAGACGAACAGCTTCTTGCCGAAAACCTCAAGGATTTCCTTCAGGCGCAAAAGCTGGAAGTCCGGATAGCACATGACGGTGCGACAGGTATCGGTGAAGCCGAACAGTTTGCACCCGATGTGATGGTGTTCGATTACCGCTTGCCCGATATGGAAGGCTTTGAGGTGCTCGATGCCGTCCGCCAGAACAGGAAGTGCCATTTTGTGCTGATTACCGGGCACCCAACCGCTGAAGTCTGTGAGCGGGCCCGGCAACTGGGAGTCAGCCATATCCTGTTCAAACCGTTTCCAATGGCGGAATTGGCCCGAGCAGTCTGTGACCTTTTAGGGATGGAGCGTGAAAACCGAACAGGCGCGAGCCCATCCGAAGGATTTGTCGAACGACGCCAGAGCAGGACCGAAAGTTTCCCGCTGCAGTTGTACGACGGCAGTTGGGTGCTGGCAGATCGTCGACGAAGTTCATCGACCTCCAAGGCACCAGACGACGGACAATTGCTCACCGGGGAGTAGTGGCGCGACAAGACGTTCCGGCATACGCCGTAATGGCCTGCCGCGTCGACAGGGCTCAAAGCCCCCGGCGTTGGAGAGCATGCCATGGACCGTCTATCCCTAGCCGTCGAACCGGCGCTGTCGGAATGTGTACCGTCGCGATTTTCCAGTGAACAGCTGGTCCAGGCCCGAGCCCGGGCAACCAGCTCCGGCGAGCGGGTTCTGGAAGCCCTCGGGGCGTTGAGCGAACTGGCCCCCATGCCCTTCATCCAGTGCCTCGGCGCTACCCTGCATTATCCGGTGCTCGACACCGACACCCTGTTTCAAGCCACCCCGGTGTTCGACCGGGTCACCCTGGCCCAATGCCTCAAGCGAGAATTCATCCTGCTGCGTCACGACGATGCGGTGATTGGAGTGTTTGCCGACCCCTTTGATACGTCGCGTCTTGCCTGGATCGATGATTGCCTGCACGGCGCGCCGCTGTACCTGGTGCATGCCGACGACCTGAAAGCCTACTTGGCGCGCCACGAAGAGAGTTTCCACGCGGTGGAATCGCTCAACGCCCAGGCCGACGCCAATGTCGAAATCGATACCCTGCAAAGCCTGTCCCTGACCAGCATCAGCGAAGACGCCAGCGTGGTGGTCAAACTGGTCAACTCGACCCTCTACGACGCGCTGAAAATGCACGCCAGCGACATCCATCTGGGCACCACCGGCAGCGGCCTGGTGATCAAGTACCGGATCGACGGCGTGCTGAACAACATCAGCAAAATCCAGGGCAGCGAATTCGCCGAGCAGGTGATCTCCCGGGTCAAAGTCATGGCCGAACTGGACATCGGCGAAAAACGCGTGCCCCAGGACGGTCGTTTCAAGATCGGCATCAGCGGTCGGCAGATCGACTTCCGGGTGTCTATCATGCCGAGCATTTTTGGTGAAGACGCGGTGCTGCGGGTCCTCGACAAACAGGACCTGGCGGACAAGGTCAGTGGCGTGCAATTGCAGGCCCTGGGCTTTGAAGACGAAACCCTGCGCGCGCTGCGCCGGCTGGCCGCCGAACCTTACGGCATGGTGCTGGTGACTGGCCCGACCGGTAGCGGCAAGACCACCACCCTCTACGCGATGATCACCGAGATCAACCACGGCGTGGACAAGATCATCACCATTGAAGACCCGGTGGAATACCAACTGCCGGGCGTCCTGCAAATCCCGGTCAATGAAAAGAAAGGCCTGACCTTTGCCCGTGGTCTGCGCTCGATCCTGCGCCATGACCCGGACAAGATCATGGTCGGTGAAATCCGCGACCCCGATACGGCGCAGATCGCCGTGCAATCGGCCCTGACCGGGCACCTGGTGTTCACCACCATTCACGCCAACAACGTGTTCGACGTGATCGGCCGTTTTACTCAGATGGAAATCGACCCTTACAGCCTCGTCTCGGCCCTCAACGCCGTGCTGGCTCAACGGCTGATCCGCCTGGTGTGCGCCAGTTGCAGTGCGCCGTGCAACCCGACCGATGAAGAACTGCGCCTCTCCGGGCTCGACCCGCAAAAGGTCGATCATTACCACTTCGTCCATGGCAAAGGCTGCGGCCATTGCCGGGGCACCGGTTATCGCGGGCGGACCGCGATTGCCGAGCTGCTGCACCTGGACGACGAACTGCGGCAGATGATCGTCGAGCGCCAACCTGTTTCGAAGATCAAGGCACACGCTTGCAAACGTGGCTTGCGCCTGTTGCGCGAGTCCGCTCTGGAACTGGTGCAGGAAGGGCGGACCACGCTCGAGGAGATCAATCGTGTCACTTTTGTCTCGTGATCGTTATGTCGCCGTGCTCGGCGCCAGTGGTGTCGGCCTGGGCCAGCGCAAGGGTGGCGACACCCTGTGGTTGGGCAGCGTCGGCTTTATCGATGAAGGCTTCCATGCCTGGGCCGTCGCCCTCGAAACCCTCGACCGCTTGCTGGGTGAACACGCGCCTGCCGGTGCGGAATTGAGCGTGGTGGTCTCCGGTCACTTCAGCCGTTTCTGCCTGGTGCCCTGGAGCGAACAAATCACCAGCCCCGACGAATTGCTCGGGTTTGCCCAACTGTGTTTCGAAGACCTCTACGGCGTACCGACTCAGCCCTGGAGCATGGTGTTGTCGGCAGAACCTGCGGGTTTCGACCGGATCGCCACCGCGCTGCCGCAAGACTTGCTGGCGCGTCTGCGCAGCCTGGTCAGCGGTCGCGGCCTGCGCCTGCGGTCGGTGCAGCCGTACCTGATGGCGGCGTTCAATCACTTCGATAAAAGCCTCGATGCCGGCGACTTCCTGTTCGTGGTCGCCGAGCCGGTGCGCAGTGTCTTGCTGCTGGCCAGGGAAGGGCGCTGGACCTCGGTGCGTTCGGTGGGCAGCAGCGACAGCGATGCCGCGCTGACCGCGCTGATCGGCCGTGAAAGCCAGTTGCAGGCCTCCACCAGCGAACGGCCGCTGAACGTTTACCTGCACGCTCCCGCTCGCATCGATGTGCAGCCTGACGTACCGGGTGTGCATCTGCGCACCCTCGAAGAGGACCGGACATCCGTACACGATTGTTTGTACGTCATGTCCCGGGCGGTGGCCTGACATGCGCGCCCTGACGCTCGACTTCCAGCCACGCCGCCGCTCGGGCCCATTGGGCTGGAGCCTGCTGGCGGGTGGCGTGGTGCTGGTCGTGACCTGTTTCGTCGCCCAGCAGCACGTCGCCGAACAAGCCTCGCAGCAACAAGGCCATTTGCAGCATGCCCAGCGTGAACTCACGGGCGACACCGGCAGCAAAGTCACCCTGAGCCCGGCCGAAACCCGCGAGCAAGCCCAGAATCTGGCGGAAATGCGCAAGGTCTCGCAGCAACTGCGCCGGCCCTGGGAACGCCTTTTCGCCATGCTCGAAGCGATGCCGCGCGACAACATCGCCTTGCTGACCCTGACCCCGGATGCCCGCAAAGGCCAGGTGCGCATCAGCGCCGAGGCACGGGACCTGGAAGCGATGCTCGACTTCCACCGCCGCCTCGAAGCCAGCGACGAGCTCTCCGATGTGTCGCTGCTCAGCCACGAAATCGTCGTGAAATCACCGGAACAACCGGTGCAATTCAACCTGTCGGCTAGCTGGGAGATCGGCGATGCAAATCTCTAGATTGATCGTCCACGAATACCTGCAAGGCCTGGGTGTGCCCGGCCTGGTAGGGGTGGCGATGTTGCTGCTGGCGCTGGCCTGGGCCTTGGGTGGCTTGATGCCGGACTGGAACTCGCTGCAAACCCTCAGCCAGCAGACCCGCGAAGCCGGCGAGTACCTGGCCAAGGTCGAAGACGGCAGTGTCGCCGCCCCGGTGGTGCCGCAACGTCAGCTCGACGACTTCCGCAGCAAGTTGCCGTCGCAGCCTCAGGCCACCGTGGCCATCGACAAGATCTACGCGCTGGCGGCCCAGGAACACATCACCCTGGCACGCGGTGAATACTCCTTGGGCATCGACCCCAAGACGCATCTGGCGCGTTATCAGATTCTGCTGCCGGTGCGTGGCAGCTACCCGCAACTGCGGCGGTTCCTGCACGCGTTGCTCGGTCAGTTGCCCGCCGTGGTGGTGGAGGACGTGGAGTTCCAGCGTAAAAAGATCGCCGACACCGACCTGACCGGGCGGATCCGCATGACCCTTTACCTGTCGAGGTCATGATGAATACCAAACGCGTAGTGGGTTGGGTGGCGTTCTTCGGCGTAGCCGCGGCGCTGACCTGGGGGCCTGATTACTTCTTGCCGTCGGACGAAGCCGATGCGGCGGTCGCGACCGCGACAACGCCCACCAAAAGCAAAACCCGCGGCACTTTGCCGGCCGCCGCAGCCAGTGGCAAACCAGCGGCAATCAAAGACCTGAGCCCGTCCGGTGACCTGTTCGCCGCCCGCAGCTGGAAGGCTGCACCGACGCTGGCCAGCGTCACCGAACAACCCGTCAACCCGACCCCGGTGGTGCAAGTCCCCAGCGTACCGCCGATGCCTTTCCAGTTCGTCGGCAAGATGAGTGACCGTTCCGACCTGCAAGTGTTTTTGCAGAACGGCGAAAAAATATACGTCGTACGCAAAGGGGATGTGATCGACGACACCTGGCGGATCGAGGAGATTTCCGACGAGGAACTCAGCTTTGTCTACCTGCCTCTGCATTTGTCCCAGACCTTGTCTGTGGGGAGCACGCAATGATCAGATCATGCCGTAATACGATAGGAGCGCTGATGAGCCTTTGCCTGTGCGCAGCGCTGGCCGCGTGCAGTTCGGCGCAAGTCGCCAAGCAGGAGGGGACCGACCTGATGGCGTCGGGGCAGTATGAAGCCGGCCTGGCCCGTATCGAGGAAGGGCTCAAGGAAAACCCTCGCAACACCGAACTGCACCTCGCCCTGACCAGCGGCCGTGCCCGTGCCGTGACGGCGTTGTTGACCCAAGGCGACATGGATCGCGCCCAGCGTGATTTCGCGTCGGCACGCATGGCGTATAGCCGGGTGTTGACCATCGAACCCAACAACCGTCGGGCCCAGGACTCCCTGCGCCAACTCGAACACATGCGCAGTCTGGATGACAAACTCGAACTGGCCCGGGGCGACCTGCGTCGCGGCGATATCTACGGCGCCGACCGCCAGGTCAAACAGATCCTCGAACTGGACCCCAAGAATGAAGGCGCCCTGGCGCTGCAAAGCAATATCCGTCTGGTGCAAAGCCGCAACGTGATTCCTTATCCGCAACTGCGCACCCGTCTCGACCGGCCGGTGACCCTGGAGTTTCGCGATGCCAACCTGAAAACCATCTTCGAAGTGCTGTCCCAGGTCGCCGGATTGAACTTCATCTTCGACAAGGACCTGCGCCCGGACATGAAAGCCACCATCTTCGTGCGTGATGTGCGGATCGAAGACGCCGTGGAACTGCTGCTGCAACAGAACCAGCTGCATCAGAAGGTGGTGAACGAAAACACCTTGCTGATCTACCCCGACTCACCGCAGAAGCTCAAGGATTATCAAGAGCTGGTGATGCGCACCTTTTACCTGACCAGCATCGATGCCAACACCGCACTGAACATGATCAAAACCATGCTCAAGACTCGTGACGTGTTCGTCGATGAACGCCTCAACACCCTGACCATGCGCGACACCGAAGACGCCGTGCGCATGGCCGAAAAACTCCTGCAATCCCAAGACCAGTCCAACCCGGAAGTGGTGTTGGAAGTGGAGGTGATGGAAGTCGCCACTCAACGCATTCTGGACCTTGGGCTGCAATGGCCGAACACCTTCGGCGTGGTCAACAGCGACGGTTCGGCGGTGACCCTGCTCGATCAACTCAAAGGCATCAACTCCAGCCGGATCACCATTTCGCCGTCGCCCCAGGCCAAGATCAACGCCCAGGACAACGACATCAATACCCTGGCCAGCCCGGTGATCCGCGTCAGCAACCGTGAGCAGGCGCGTATCCACATCGGTCAGCGTGTGCCGATCATCAGCGCCACTTCGGTGCCGTCGACCCAGGGTCCGGTCATCACTGAAAGCGTCACTTACCTGGACGTCGGTCTGAAGCTTGAAGTGCAACCGACCGTGCACCTGAACAATGAAGTGGCAATCAAGATCGCCCTGGAAGTCAGTAACGCCACGCCGCTGGAGCCGACCCGCCAAGGCACGATTCCGGTTCAGGTCGACACCCGAAACGCCCAGACCACCCTGCGTTTGCATGACGGTGAAACTCAAGTGTTGGCCGGTCTGATGCGCGATGACCATGGTGCCACGGGCAACAAGATTCCGGGGCTTGGCGACATCCCCGGTCTTGGCCGTTTGTTCGGCAGCAACAAGGACACCGTCGGCAAGTCGGAACTGGTGCTCTCCATCACCCCACGCATCGTGCGCAACCTGCCGTACCAGAGCCCTTCGGACATGGAATTCCCAACCGGTACCGAAACCAGCATGCACATCCAGGCGCCTGACCGTCGGATGCAACCGCCGATTCAGAATGAGCACATCGATCGGCCGCCGGTAGCGTCCACTTCCACCCCTGTTGTCGTCGAGAAGCCTTGATCATGAACGCCTCGCAACGTGGTTTTACCTTGATCGAAGTGGTGGTGACGCTGGCCCTGATCGGCCTGCTGGCCGGCATGGCCGCGCCGCTGACCGAGACCGTGGTGCGCCGGGGCAAAGAGCAGGAATTGCGCGCAGCGCTGTACCAGATCCGCGACGCCATCGACGCCTACAAACGCGCCTTCGACGCCGGTTACATCGAGAAGTCGCTGAACAGCAGCGGCTATCCACCGAGCCTGCAAGTGCTGGTGGAAGGCGTGCGTGATGTGCGCAGCGCCAAGGGGGCCAAGTTCTACTTTTTACGCCGTGTACCCCATGACCCGCTGACGCCGGTCAAGCGTGACGACGACGGTGGCTGGGGCTTGCGCTCTTACGACAGTACGGCTCAAAACCCGCGGGATGGCGAAGACGTTTTCGACGTTTACTCCCATGCACGCGGCAAGGGTCTCAACGGCATTGCCTACCGGGAGTGGTGAAACATGCGTCGGGAAAAGGGTTTTACCCTGCTGGAACTGATGGTGGTCATGGCAATCATCGCGACCCTGATGACCATCGCCTTGCCACGCTATTTCAACAGCCTCGAAGCCTCGAAAGAAACCACGCTGCGCCAGAGCCTGTCGGCCATGCGCGAAGCACTGGATCACTACTACGGCGACACCGGACGCTATCCCGATTCTCTGGAGCAACTGGTGGAACAGCGTTACCTGCGCAATCCGCCGATGGACCCGATTGCTGAACGCAAGGACCTCTGGGTGCTGGTCGCGCCACCTGACGGCGTACCGGGCGGGGTCGCCGATATCAAAAGCGGATCCACAGGGAGGGCGCGTGATGGCAGCCTTTATTCCGAGTGGTAAGCCCGCCAACGAGGCCGGGTTCACTTACCTGGGCGTGCTGTTTCTGATCATGGTGATGGGCATGGGCCTGGCCAGTGCCGGCGAGTTGTGGTCGACCGCCTCGCGTCGTGATCGCGAACGCCAATTGCTGTGGGTCGGCACTCAATATGCCCAGGCCTTGCGCAGTTATTACCGCAGTTCGCCAGGCCTGGCGCAGTACCCGAAAGAGCTTGAAGACTTGTTGCAGGACGAGCGTTTTCCGACGGCCAAACATCATATTCGCCAGCTGTACCCGGACCCGATCGGGGGGGGTGAATGGACCCTGATGCGCGGGTTCGACGGGCGCATCACCGGCCTCAACAGTCCTTCCACGGACCTGCCGCTGAAGCAGTCGGACTTCCCCAGCCAGTGGTCGGACTTCACCGGCATGGCGAGCTACAAGGACTGGCAGTTCGTGGCCGAGAAAGCTTTCCTCGATGGCGCCTCGGGCCCGGCGAACAGCCACTCCGCAGGGTCTCAGGCGGTGACGCCATGAACCGCCAATGGTTGTCGGCCCTGATCCTCGCCTGCGTGGCGATGTTCGCGAACGCTAGCGAGGAAGACGAAATGAAGGGTTTTATCGTCGATGACACGATCTCGCACATCGGCCACGACTTTTACTACTCGTTCAGTGAACGCCTGCGCGCCACCAGCCCAATGGATTTCAACCTGGTGGTGCGCGAGCGACCTTCGGCACGCTGGGGCAGCCTGGTGACCGTGGAATATCAGCAGCGACTGGTTTATCGGCGCTTCCTGCCACCGAACACCGTGGAACTCAAGGACGAGGCCTATGACGCCGCCGACTGGGTTCGCGGGCAGATTGTCCAGCGCAAGCTGGAAGCCTTGTTGCAGGACACTACGGACCTTGAGAGGGACGAATTATGAAAACGAAAACAGTCTCACGGAACCTCGGGCTCTGGTTGATCGGGCTGGGAAGTTGCAGCCTGGTGCACGCCACGGAGCTGGTTTACACGCCCATCAACCCCTCGTTCGGCGGCAATCCGTTGAACGGCACCTGGTTGCTGAACAACGCCCAGGCGCAAAACGATTACGACGATCCCGACCTGAAAAACCGCACCTCGGTGGCCGGGACTTCGGCCCTTGAACGCTTCACCAGCCAGTTGCAATCGCGGTTGCTGGGGCAGTTGCTGGACAACATCTCCACGGGCAATACCGGGAGCCTGTCCACCGACGCTTTTATCGTCAACGTCGTCGACGACTCCGGTGCACTGACCATTGAAGTGACCGACCGAGCGACCGGTGAAATTTCGGAAATCCAGGTGAATGGCCTAGCCCCTTGAAGGGGATTCGGGACGAGGGGGAGAGACGGACATGAAAAAAATAATAGCGCTGGGGTTGATGTTGGCGGCATTGCAAGGGTGCAGTTTGCGCGAGAATGTGGGGGCCGAGCAGGACACCGAGTCGCCGACCCTGACCCCTCGGGCGTCGACCTATTACGACTTGATCAACATGCCACGACCCAAGGGCCGGTTGATGGCGGTGGTGTACGGCTTCCGGGACCAGACCGGGCAGTACAAACCGACCCCGGCCAGTTCGTTCTCGACCAGCGTGACCCAGGGCGCGGCGAGTATGTTGATGGATGCGTTGCAGGCCAGTGGCTGGTTTGTGGTGCTGGAACGTGAAGGGCTGCAGAACCTGCTGACCGAGCGCAAGATCATCCGCGCCTCGCAGAAGAAGCCCAATACGCCGGTGAATATTCAGGGCGAGCTGCCACCGTTGCAGGCGGCGAATCTGATGCTGGAAGGCGGGATCATTGCCTATGACACCAACGTGCGCAGCGGCGGGGAAGGGGCGCGGTATCTGGGGATCGATATTTCCCGGGAGTATCGGGTGGACCAGGTGTCGGTGAACCTTCGTGCGGTGGATGTACGCAGTGGGCAGGTGCTGGCGAATGTGATGACCAGCAAGACGATTTACTCGGTGGGCCGCAGTGCCGGGGTGTTCAAGTTTATCGAGTTCAAGAAGTTGCTTGAGGCTGAGGTCGGGTACACCACGAACGAGCCGGCGCAGTTGTGTGTGTTGTCGGCGATCGAGTCGGCCGTCGGGCACCTGTTGGCCCAGGGGATTGAGCGGAATTTGTGGCAGGTGGCCGGGGATAATTCTTCGCCTGTTAACAATGCGACGCTGGATCGTTACCTGACCCAGAACAAGGTTGTGCCTGAGGGTGAGGAAGAGTGAGCCGAGGCGGCCTTCGGGCCGACCTGGCTTTACCTTCGATCTGAAGCTCTTGACCTTGGCGGCCTTCGGGCCGACCAGGTTCCCCCTGATGCACCCGGTCCCCTGTAGGAGCGAGGCTTGCCCGCGAAGGCGGCCTGACAGCCGGCCGATCTCCCCACAGATGTACCCAGTCCAACTGTGGGAGCTGGCTTGCCTGCGAATGCGGCCTGACAGCCGACCAATCTCCCTCAGATGTGCCCCGTCCAACTGTGGGAGCGAGCCTGCTCGCGATAGCGGCCTAGTAGCCGACCAATCTCTTTCAGGTGTACATATCCATTCCTGCGGTAACGGCCACTTATGGTTTCGCCCTTACGGCGAGTCCCTTGTGCGCCCAGCATGGGCGCCATCCTAGAGGTGAAAGTCCTCTCTTGAGCTGGCCACAGCGAATGAAGCGAAGCGCAACTGCATGAGGGCGACCGAGTGTGGGAAGGAAGCGTGGAACGTAAACCG
>NZ_SISB01000070.1 GCF_004310295.1 Pseudomonas sp. BGI-2
GAGGTAGGAGTCGGAAGCTCCGAGGGCCGGTCTGGGCGCTTAGATACCGCAGGCGACACATCAACGGAACCAAGCTCGCTGACGTTGTTTGGCAGTAGGCAGGAACCGCCGTATACGGAACCGTACGTACGGTGGTGTGAGAGGACGGCGGATGTAAATCCGCCTCCTACTCGATCCCTTACTTCAGGGCCTGAATGAACTGCGGGTCGCTGTACAACGTCTTCAGCAAATCACGAACCATCGGGTTGTAGGCATTGGCGGCATTGGGGATCGCAATGGCGCCGAAAAAGCTGCTGTCCCACTGGCGGCTGACATCCTTGGTCGCGTCGTAAACCACCTCGTTGCCCTTGAGCAACGTAAAGCGCGCGGCCAGCTGGCCCGTGCCGGTGCCCATGCCTGCGGTCAGCTCATTCTTGACCACCAGCACATCCAGATGGCGCTGAGCTTGTGGGTTCAGCAGGCCCGCCCGGCCCAGCTCTTCGGTAATCGCATCCTGTATATGTTGCGTGATGCTGCCGCTCGGCGAACTGATCGGGTTGGCCCGTACGGACAGCGAACCCTGACCGGCATCTGCCTTGACCTGAGCATTGCTGATCGATTGCAGAGGCGGGGTCTGCTTGAGCTGTTGGACGTTTTCGAAGCTCGGCTCATAACGGGTCATGGTCACGCCACAACCTTGCAGCAACAGAGCGAACAGGGGGACTAACAGTAGGAATTTTTTCACGGCGTTTCCTTGCGTGAGTGTTTACGGGGGCAGGATTATCGGCTGATGGCAGATAGCTAGCAACCGGCTTTTAAACGTCGGTCAGAGAAGCGTTGCGCACTTTTCCGGCTGCCGACAAAAAAAAGGCGCCTTGTTCAAAGCGCCCGTTTTATGCGGTCTGTGATTTGATTTCGCGAACCCCTCAAGCTTCGTTCCTGGACAAATCCGTGGTTCTGTTCATAACGATTATTGCGTCGCCTCCACCCAAAGAGGTCGCCTTGCGCGGCCAGCGTGCTTTGAGAAATCGATCTTTGCCCACCCATGTCAGGCACACTTTGTCCGTTTGATTACCGCCCAAAATCCGGTACGCGTTGCTATCCTCGCCTGTATAGAACCCGATATGACCCTTACCGCTGTTTTTTGATTCACGCCAGAACACCATCACCGCCCCCAGTCGTGGCACCGTGGACTCTCCAAATTTTTCCCATTGCCGCGCACCCAGAGGATTGGAAGGAAGCACTTCTTCGGGCATCGTTGAACCCACGCAATGCGCTACAAACAGACCGCACCAAGGCACCTCGTCCCCGGCGTAGTGAAGGTCGAGGTCGTCCGCCCAATCCAGAATGGTGGGATTGTTTTTGCGGCCAAGGACTTCCCGGGTGCCGATCAAGTTCTCTGCTTCCGCCAGCCATGGCAAAAGCGGACCTGAAGGCACATGGTCAACATCAGAAAACAAGGCGGCAGAGGTCTTGGGACCGACGATGCCATCCACCTCCAGTCCAACGCTTTCCTGGAAGGCTTTCACTGCGGCGATGGTTCGACGCCCCCAGATTCCATCCACTTCACCTGGAAAAAAGCCATCGGCGATCAGTGCCTGCTGAATACTTCTTACCGTTTCACTGCTCATATCAACCTCCGGACGATGGCGACTCAGGGAACGACTTTGCCGAGTAAACCCTTTGGCCCGACGATCGCCGGTTTCTGGTCATAACCCAGGTCGGCCAGGAGCTTGCCCGTCGCGCGAACCAGGGCATTGAACGTCGGTCTTTGTTTGGATGAGCGCAGCGTTTGGGCGAGCGCGTAGGTGAACGCTCCGTACGAAATAACGCCGTGACGGTATTCGTAAGACAGTTGGGATTCGCCGCAGGCGTACATGAGAATCGGCAGAAAGGGCCCATCGTGCTTGTAAGCGTTGCGTCGTTTGTCGTAGAGCTTATCGTCGTAACCTCGCACCGCGATGGCCTGGCCAACACGACGGATACCCTCGCGATTGCTCACGGTATTGGCGGCCTCGGCCTTCTGGGCACTTTTGCGCGCCCGTTTCACCCAGTCACGCTCGACCCACATCTGCAACTGAGGTTCCCAGCGCAGCGCGCGATGGCGGATGTCATCCGGCGGCGTCAGCCCGCGAGCGCGCCGTGCGCCCTCACGCGTCATGCCGCCGGAATGGCAACAATCGAAGATCGTGATGAACTGCGTGTCATACGGAAGCTGGATGTAGAGGTCGCGAAAATCGTTGTCGACGATGGCGCGTGCCGGCGTCCAGTCGAAGTCCCACGGGCACAGGCATTCGTCGATGCGGTCGGCTTCGCCCGCGGCATTGGTATTGGGAATCTGCGCACCGTGCCCGGAATAGAAGAGCACCCGGCGATCACCCGCCTGGGCGTCGTCGAGCAGCCAATGCAGGCGATCGCGGATGCCTGCGGCAGTAGCGCGGTCATCGAGGACGACGCGGATATCGTCCGGCGAAAATTTCGATTCTTGCAACAATGAACTCATCAGGAAAACGTCGTTGACGCAGCCTTCGAGTCGATCTGAAGGGTTGGGGTAGTTGTTGATGCCGATCAGCAACGCCTTGTCCCGCGAGCGGCGCACCGTGCCTGCCTTGGGGACCGCAATGCCCAGCGACTTGTCGACGGCGGCGAGCCGCTTGTCGAAACCTCTCACTCTGCCCGCCTGCAAAAGGGGTCCCCAGACATTGGTTACGGTCTCGGCATGGCCGAGGTAGTAAGTCGCGTCATGATTGAGGACGTCGCCGGGTTTATCGAACGGCGTCATGACCTGGGTAAAGTTGGTATCGCGCAGATACAGCGGCGCCGTAAAAACCTGATCGTGCTCGTTGTAGAGGTGGTACCACTTGCGCGCGTCGTCGATTCCCTCGATGCGCCCGCCAAACGTCTCGCGTACGGCGGGATTGGCGATCTGTGAGCCGAACGTGATCAGCACCCGATTGCTCATCAGCGAGGGATTCCGACGGAACGTGTCATAGGCGACCAGCGTACCCAGGCTGTGCGCGCAGACAATGTCCGGTTGCGAAGCGCTGATAACGCTGGCGAGATCCTTGCGCAGGGTGGTCCGTAGCGCTTCGTCCGCGGACCACTGGGCTACCATGCCGGCCGTCCAGCGCAGGCGGTCAGGAAACTGCCCGATGCCGCGATTGCGCCGGAACACGTCACCCACCGAATGGATCACCGCGCTGGTCAGAAGGCGCAGCGTAGCCTCGGCGATTTCTGACGCGCCCAGGCCGCTGGAGGAAAAGCGCTCGTCGTATTGAAAATAATCCAGCTCGAGGTCCGCACTCGGCGCCACGCGCGACACCGCCGTGGTGATCGCCCGGTGCCAGGACGCCTGAAAACTCTCGTCTGCCTCTTCGTGGCCAATGCCATGTATACACAGAATTTTAATTTTCATTTTCATTCCCTTGCAGTGACAGCGAACTTGCCGGCGGTTCAAGGCGGGTGTTTCTGCGGGGTGGGCTATTAACGCCCCGTGTGTGGAAACAAGTGCTCGTCCCTGGCGTTGTTGGGGGATGGTTTGTTAAAGATGTGGTGAGTGAGTGTGTTTGCTTAAGTGCTTTCGTGTTGAGCATATTAGAGGAGTTAAATTAGTTCGAATTTTTTTTATGATGAATTGGAATGAAGGCGCCATTTTTCAGTGGAGTCGGTTGTTGTTATTTGGTTGGGATAAATAAATGACTGATATGGATGGATTTATACCGAGTAAAAGAGCGTGGGTATCTGCATTTAAAGCAATTATGAGAGCGCGTATTTTCAGATTTAGAGTGGGAATTGTTAAACTCTTCGGTGCCTGGTTTTCCAGTGTCTTACTTGCGTTACAAATGAGTGTGCCAAACTTGAAACACTGGAATCATTTTTGTAACAGATAATGCGGAATGCCAACGGTGAAAATAATAAATTATGGGGGGTAGGGGAGGTTGATTTCTTGAAGTTGAGTGGGCTGTCGATTACCGAGTCTATGTTTTTTCGACAACGGCCGGATTGTTGAGCGCTGCAGTTATCAACTTGGAATGAAGAACCAAAGCTGTTCGGGCACGACAATCGTGGGCAGCCGGGCAGCTGGCAAAGTTCTCCGAACTCACGGCCGAACCAGGACCTGGAAACGGCATGACTGTCGTAAAAACGACCTGTTTACGCTGAACGCGAACCCTGGTCATTTTTCTGTTGAACGAGTGTTCAGCTTCGACTATGTTCGTTCCACCTCCCCGGCTGGTTGCGCGGGCTTGCGTTTCTTCTATTCGAACGAGGCACTGGCATGCGGTTTTCACCCTTTGTTGAGCGGATTTCAGGCGACGGCGTTGCCGCCTGGGATATTCACAATGCGGCATTTGAAGCCCAGCGTCGTGGTGAGGATGTGATCATTCTCAGCGTCGGCGACCCGGATTTCCCCACCCCGGATTTCATCACCGATGCCGCGATTCATGCGCTGCGTGAGGGAGACACTCACTACACCGAGATCGCCGGTCGCCAGGCTTTGCGCGAAGCCATCGCCGCTCGGTACAGCCAGCTGTTCGACCGTGAGGTGACAGCACCAAACGTCATCATCTCGGCGGGGGCGCAGAACGCGCTGTTCATCACCTCGATGTGCCTGCTCACTACCGGCGACGAAGTGATTGCCCTGGACCCGATGTACGTGACTTACGAGGCGACGCTCAAGGCTTCCGGCGCCACGTTGGTTCGCATGCCGTGCTCGGCGGATTCAGGTTTCCGGCTCGATGCCGCCGTGCTGGCCAAGGCCATCACCCCGCGCACCCGGGCGATGTTCTTCTCCAATCCGAATAACCCCACCGGCGTCGTGCTCAATCGCGAAGAGCTGCAAGCCATCGCCGACCTCGCCATCCAGCATGACTTGTGGGTCGTGGTGGACGAGGTCTATGAGAGCCTGACCTTCGAACGCGAGCACCTCAGCCTGGCGGCGTTGCCGGGCATGGCCGAGCGCTGCGTGGTGATCGGCAGTCTGTCGAAATCCCATGCCATGACCGGCTGGCGCACTGGCTGGATCGTCGCCGATGAAGCCCTCGTGGCTCACGCCGAAACCCTGGTGTTGAGCATGCTTTACGGCTTGCCGGGCTTTGTCATGGAGGCTGCGCTTAAAGCCGTGCAAGCCCATGATGACGTGACCCACGGCATGCGCGATATCTATCGTCGGCGTCGCGATCTGGTGGTGAGCAGCCTGTCGGATTGCCCGGGAATTTCAGTGCTCAACCCCGATGCCGGCATGTTCGTATTGATGGACGTGCGCGAAACCGGCCTGACCTCTCTGGAATTCGCCTGGCGTCTGCTGCGCGAGGCTCGTGTATCGGTGCTGGATGCGGCGGCTTTCGGCGAGCCGGCCCAAGGTTTTGTGCGGCTCTCGTTCACGTTGGGTGAAGAGCGACTGGCCCAGGCCTGCCAGCGTATTCGCGACTTTGTCCTGGTGTTGAAAGGTGAAGCGCCGCGACCGGTGATCAGCCGCGTCACCTGCGAAGCGGTGGTTGAGCCGGTGGCGACCAAGACCATGATCGAGGTCGATGGCCTGCACAAACGCTTCGGTAATATCGAGGTCCTCAAAGGCGTTTCCCTGACGGCCCGCGAAGGCGATGTGATCTCGCTGATCGGTGCCAGCGGCTCCGGCAAAAGTACCTTGCTGCGCTGCATCAACATGCTCGAAGTGCCGGACCAGGGGCGCATCCTGGTGGATGGCGAGAGCATTCACCTGAACTTCGATCGTCCCGGCGCGCCGCTGGTGTCCGACGCCAAGCAACTGGTACGGATCCGTTCGAGCCTGGGCATGGTGTTCCAGAACTTCAACCTTTGGCCCCACCGCACGGTGCTGGAAAACCTCATCGAAGCGCCGACCCAGGTCCTGCGTGAAAGCCGTGCGGAGGCCACTGAACGGGCCGAAGCCTTGCTAGAACGTGTCGGGCTTGCGGCCAAGCGCAACGAGTACCCGGCGTTTCTCTCCGGGGGACAGCAACAACGGGTGGCCATCGCCCGGGCCCTGGCCATGCGGCCCAAGGTCATGCTGTTCGATGAACCCACCTCGGCACTCGACCCGGAACTGGTCGGCGAAGTGCTGCGGGTGATCCGCTCCCTCGCGGAAGAAGGCCGGACCATGATCCTGGTGACTCATGAAATGGCTTTTGCCCGCGATGTCTCTTCCAAAGTCGCCTATCTGCACCAAGGGCTGATCGAGGAAGCCGGTACGCCGCACGAAGTGTTCGTACACCCACGCAGCGAGCGTTGCCGACAATTCGTCAACGCTCATCAGACTCGCTAATAACATCATAAAAAGACGGGGCAAAATCATGGGAAATCGACGTTTGGCAAACTGGTTTACGGGCGTGGCCTGCGTGTTGCTGGCCGGGATGAGCGCGGCCCAAGCTCAATCTCAGCCGCAGCCGATCAGGTTCGCGGTCGCGGCCGAACCTTATCCGCCGTACACCGAGAAGCAGGCCAACGGTGAGTGGAAAGGCTTTGAAGTCGACCTGATCCACAAGCTGTGCAGCGAAATGAAAGCCGAGTGCGAGATCAAGGAAGTGGCGTGGGACGGGATCATTCCGTCGCTGCTGTCGAAGAAGATCGACGTGATTTTCTCCTCCATGTCGGTGACCGAAGAACGCGAAAAACAGATCGCCTTCAGCAAGGCCTATTACGATTCGGTGATCGCCCTTGTCGGGCCGAAGGGCACTTCGGTGAAAAAATATCCGGATGACCTCAAGGGCAAGATCATCGGTGTGCAGAACTCGACGGTAAGCGCCAGCTACCTGAAGCAGTACTACGAAAAAATCGCCGACGTGAAGTATTACGACACCCAGGACTCGGCCAACGCCGACCTGATTGCCGGTCGCATCGACCTGATGATGGCGGACGGCACGGCCATGGCGGCTTTCGTCCAGACCCCTGATGCCAGCAACCTGGAATACCTCGGCGCCGTGCCGTATGACCCGATCTTCGGCAAAGGCGTGGGCGCCGGTCTACGCAAGGATGACGCCGATCTCAAGGCCAGACTCGACAAGGCCATCACCTCCTTGCTGGCCGGCAAAGACTATGACGACCTGTCGCAACACTACTTCGGTACCAGCGTGAAACCCGCCTTCTGACGGCCATGCGCTGACGAACTCCATGGGATGAAATTTTCCTGTGGAAACACCAATCCTTGTAGGAGCGAGGCTTGCCCGCGAAGCTTTTAGCGACTTCGAGGGCCCCTTCGCGGGCAAGTCGGGTCGCCGCATCGCTCGCTCCTACAAGAAAGCGGTGGTGCACCAAGGCCACCGATTGGAGACTGAAATGCCAGCCATGTTTGAATTGATCAACTTCAGCGAAACAGGATGGGGCGGTGCGCTGTTGAAGGGTCTTTGGATGACCCTGCAAATATCGGCCGGAGCCTTCGTGGTCGGGCTGTTCATCGGTCTGGTGGTGGCCTGCCTGAAACTCGGCGCACCAAAGCCTATCGCGGCGCTGATGCGCGGTTACACGACCTTGTTCCGCGCGATTCCGGAGTTGCTGCTGATCCTGTTGCTGTACTACGTCGGCTCCATGCTCCTCAATTCGCTGATGACCCAGATGGGCTACGGCGTGATGAACGTCAGCGGTCCGCTGGCCGCCATCGTGGTGCTGGGATTGGTGCAGGGCGCCTACGCCTCGGAGATTTTCCGGGCGGCGATCCAGGCGATTCCCTTCGGCCAGATCGAAGCGGCGAAAGCATTCGGCCTGAGCGGTTTCGGCCTGTTCCGCCGCGTCACGTTGCCGATCATGGCGCCGTACGCGATGGCCGGGATGGCCAACCTGTGGATCAACCTGATCAAGGACAGCGCATTGATCAGTGTGGTCGGCACCAACGAGCTGTTGTACACCGCCAAGCAAGGGGCGGGTTCGACGCGTCATTACTTGTTGTTCTACCTCACGGCCGCAGCGATGTATTACGCGGTGACGTTGGTGTCCAACTACCTGTCTGGACGGCTCGAGCGGCGTATTCGTCGCTGGATGCCTTTGGCTGAGTGAATGAAATGATTCCAGCGTGGATAGTTGAATACGCGGCGCTGTTGGGCCGGGGGCTGCAAACGACCATCACCATCCTGTTGATTTCCAGTGTGTTCGGTTTCGCCTTGGCGGTGCTGGTGGCGCTGGCGCGGATCTCGAAAAACAAGGTGATCGCCAAGGCCAGTGTGTTCTACACCAGCGTGTTGCGCGGTACGCCGTTGCTGATCCAGATCTACATTTTCTACTACGGGCTCGGCAGCCTGTTTGCGCAATTCCCGCTGTTACGCGGCAGTTTTCTCTGGCCGTATTTGCGCGATGGATACTGGTACATCGTGTTCGCCCTGGTGTTGTCGGTAGGCGCGTATGTCGGCGAAGTGATTCGCGGCGGTCTGTTGGCGGTGCCCAAAGGTGAGATGGAAGCGGCCTCGGCGTTTGGTATGACACCGCGCCAATCGCTGCTGCGGGTACGCTTGCCTCGGGCGCTGCGGTTGCTGTTGCCGACACTGGCCGGGGAGACCGTGATGTTGCTCAAATCCACAGCCTTGGCCTCGACGATTGCGATTGTCGATCTGTTGGGCGCCGCCAACGTGGTGCGGGCGCAAACCCTGCAAGTCTATGAGCCGCTGTTGCTGGTGGCCGGGGTCTATGTCTGCCTGACGTTCCTGATCGAGGCGCTGTTTGCCTTTGCCGAACGGCGCGGGACGCCCGTGCGCAGGTCGGTGTAATGAGTACGTCAGGGGGCGTCGACCGGTCGCTGCAGGGCATTGGCCTGTGCACGTAGGGGTACGCGTTCCTGGCGTTGCAGGACGCTGTCATCAAGTGGTTGGTGGCCGATTATTCGGTGGTCACCATTCTGTTCTGGCGCTGCCTGGTGGTGGTCGTTGCCTGTCTGTTGGCGGGGCGCCTGCGCCTGGTCCAGCGGGCCTGGCGCTCGCCGAGCCGACGCTTGCTGGTGATACGCGGTTTGTTGTCGATTGTCGCCTGGCTGCTGTACTACACGGCCGCCCGGGACCTGACGCTAGCGGAAATGACCACCCTGTATTTTTCCGCGCCGATCATGGTCACGGTGCTGGCGGCGGTGATTCTCAAGGAGCGGGCCAGCGGTTGGCAGTGGTTTTCCCTGATCATCGGTTTTGTCGGGGTAATCATCGCCTGCCGCCCGAGCAACATCGCCGATCCGTGGCCGATTGTGCTGACACTGCTGGCGGCGATGTGCTGGGCGTTCACTTACATTCAATTGCGCCAGGTGGATGACCAGACCTCAGTGCTGGAGCAGATGCTGATCACCAACGTGGTGTTTGTGCTGTGCATGACGGTCGCGTTGCCCTGGACGCACACCCCGGCACCCACCCCGGCCTGGCTGGGCATGCTGGTTGCCGGTCTGGTGGGCGGTATCGGCCAGTTCCTGCTGTTCGCCAGTTTCCGGCGGGCCACGGCCACCTTGCTGGCGCCGTTCGAATACACCGGGCTGATCTGGGCGTTCCTGCTGTCGAGCCTGATCTGGGGCACGTTGATGGACGTGTCACTGATGATCGGTGCCGGGCTGATCGCGGTCAGCGGCACGCTGGCGATGATCTTCGGGCGTCACCCATCACAAGACGTCGTCGGCGCTGAATGCTCCGTGACGCAGCCCCTTTATCCAGCAACGACAGATATGAAGGCCGTTGGCGGGGCTGAAGGTTTCGGGGTTGAGGCACCACTCGATCCAGAGTCCGTCGAGCATCGCCGATAAACCGATGGCGGCCAGGCGCGTGTCGTGGATCACGAAACCTTCGCTGGTGGCCATGTCATCAAGCAGTTGGCGCAGCAGATCGAGGTAGGCGCGGTAGCTTTTTTCGTGGGACAGGCTGACATGTTCGGAGTGGCGGATCAGGCTCCAGAACACCACCCAGACACTCAGCAATTGCGGGTCCATGACCCTTGGCGAAAAAGAGCCTTTGAGAAACGCGTCCATTTTTTCCGCCGGGGTGCCGACCTGCTGGATTTCATGGAGCAGGGCGGTGGTCAGTTCGTTCGCGATCTTCTGGTAAGTGTCGGCGATCAACGCATCAATGCTGCCGAAATGGTGATTGAGCAGGCCGACGGACACCCCGGCTTCTGTAGCGATCCGGCGCACGGAAATGCCCGCATGACCGTCACGCACCAGGCAACGCACAGTGGCGGCAACCAGCATTTCGCGGCGCTCATCGGGTACTGCGCGACGGTTTTTTGGAGAGGGGGTTGTCACAAGGGAATCCTGGGTGCTGTGCCTGGTTGGCGAGCTTAGTTGAACATGCGTTCAATCTCCAGTGCCGGCCGCCGCGATGCACCGGTTTTTAACGTTCATGACGGGGGAGGACAAGCAGATGGCGCAGGATATTTCGTTCAGTGTTCGCAACAATAACGGCGACGCGGTGCCGGTCGGCGTGTGGCGTTTCGAGGGCGACGGCAGCGGACCGAAGGTGCATTTGCAGGCCGGCGTGCATGCCGATGAAATTGCCGGGATGCTGGTGCTGCACCTGTTGATGCAGCGTCTTCACGTCGTCGAGGCGCAGGGCCGGCTCAAGGGCAGTGTGACGGTGGTGCCGCAAGCCAATCCCCTGGGCATCGGGCAGTTTCGCCAAGGGCGAATCCTTGGTCGCTTTCACGATGCCACCGGGCATAACTTCAACCGCTCGTTCGACCAGTCCGCCGCGATGGAGCGACCTTCGACCAACGTCCAGGAATGGCAAAAAAAACTGGTGCAACTGGCGGCCACGGCGGATGTGATGCTCGATCTGCACACCGATGACGAGGCCTTGCCGTACCTCTACGTGCACCGCCGTTTCTGGCCCCGAGGTCGTGAACTCGCGGCAGCGATGAAGATGGATGTGGCGATCATCTGGGATGACGGCGGCGACGGCTCGTTCGAAGAAACCATCATCGCGCCATGGTTGCGCGATGGCGTCACCGACCAGCGCATGGCCGCGACCCTGGAGTTGCGCGGGCAGGGCGATGTCAGTGATCGGTTTGCCGAGCAGGATGCCGCGGGGCTGTACGCCTGGCTGTGCAGTTGCGGGGTCATCGACGAGGCGTTGTCACCCGGGGACTGGCCCGTCGAGGTGATGGAAATGGGCCAGATGGAGACCCTCCTCGCGCCGCAACCCGGGGTGTTGATCTTTGAAAAGGAACTGGGCGATTTTGTGGAAGAAGGGCAGCGTTTTGCCCGGATTCTGCGGCGCCCCGGTGATCCTTCTTCCGAAGTGGTGCTGGTGGCCGAGCAAGCGGGGCGGATGGTTACACGCTATAGGGACCGGCTGGTGTCGCAGGGCATGGTCGTGGCGAAATTCACTGGAAGCCGTGTTTCACGCAATTGGAGCGGCGGGTTGTTAGACCCGAACTAGGAACAAAGCATTGGCCACGCCGCTGGACACCAGCGGTCGTGGCCTTCACGCTAGTTCCCGTCTGCCACTTTGCGTTCTATCTCGTCTATTTTTCGTTGGAGCGCCTCTGCTTCCTCCTCTTCGGGAAGCGTTGCTGGATCGACCTCTTCGGCGTTCCTGTCCTTCCGATCCCTTTCGGTGTCATTGACACTGTCATCGCTGTTCATCGTGCTTACCTCCATTGACCTACACATTGGACGTTAGCGATATGGATTGAGTTCGAGATTTTTTCCCGGTGACTCAGGCACCTGATCAGCCAGCGCTTCAAGCGATCCTTGACGAGTGTAAAAGAAGTCAGTAGTTTTCTGGAATGATCATTCCAGTAAGGATTGCCCGATGCGCCCCAAGGAGTTTGAGCATGACGAGATAGTCGAAGCAGCCATGCAGGTTTTTTGGCAACTCGGCTATTGCGCCACCTCGATACAACATCTGGTTGACGGTACCAAGCTGTCTCGAAGCAGCCTGTATAACGCGTTTGAGAGCAAGCATGGATTGTACGAACATGCACTGCGCCGGTATCACGATCTGACTGCTGCGAACGTAGTACTGCTCCAAGAGTCCGGTTCGGTCAAAGGACTGATCCAGCAGCTGCTGATGAGAATCGTGAATGATGAACTTGGCGATGCCGGACAACGGGGTTGCCTTGTTGCCAATGCCTCCCTGGAATTGGCCGGGCAGGATGAAGCCATCGCCGAGTTGGTCTCCGGCAACTTTCTGCGTCTGGAGAAAGCGTTGGAGCGTGCGCTCATCCGTGGTCAGGCAGAGGACGAAATCGCCATGCACAAGAACCCTCGCGCACTTGCACGCTTTATCGTGAACACGATCCAGGGCCTTCGCGTATTGAGTAAAGGCAGCGCCAGCCAGAACCGTCGGCAACGCTTGCTGGATGTGGTCGATGTAGCGATGGACGCGTTGTAATCCAGGACGGCTGTTGTAATGCGCAAGTGGAAGTCTGCGAGACGCAGGCTTTTTTTGTCCAGTTTTGGAATGACCATTCCATAAGGCGCATTCATCTCAGCCAGCCCATCAGGAAAACAGGACTGTATTTTTTATCAGGGATACTACGATGACCACCCACCGCGACAATGGATCGATAACAACGAGCTTTGAAGAAACGTCTTCTGCGCAAAGGCTGCCTGTGTGGAGGCTATTGGCATTCACGATGGCTGGCTTCATCACCATCATGACGGAAACCATGCCCGCCGGCCTGTTGCCTTTGATCGCGCAGGGGCTTGGCGTCACGCAGGCCATGGCGGGTCAACTGGTCACACTCTATGCCTTGGGCTCGGTGCTGGCAGCGATCCCGGTTGTTGCGGCTACGCGAAAATGGCGCAGGAGGCCGTTGTTTCTGTTGGCGATTGGCGGGCTGCTGGTCTTTAACACCGTGACGGCGTTGTCCTCCCACTACCTATTGACCCTGGTCGCGCGGTTCATCGCCGGAATGGCGGCGGGCGTGATATGGGGTCTGTTGGCGGGTTATGCACGACGCATGGTGCCTCATGATTTGCAGGGACGGGCTCTCGCGGTGGTCGGCATCGGTCAACCCGTTGCGTTGTGCCTCGGTGTGCCACTAGGCACTTGGCTGGGTACTCTGTTTGATTGGCGTGGCGTGTTCTGGATCATGTCGGTTCTCGCTTTACTGCTGTTCGTGTGGGTGCGTTTTGGGGTGCCCGACTACGCGGGACAAACTGAACGTCAGCGTCAGCCGATCCGCAGAATACTGATGACCCCGGGTCTGTGTTCGATTCTGTTGGTGATTTTCGTTTGGATACTTGCGCACAACATCCTTTACACCTACATCGCGCCATTTCTGGTTTCCGTCGGGCTTGGCCAGCGGATCGACCTTGTGCTTCTGCTCTTCGGCATCACCTCCATCCTTGGCATCGTGGTTACGGGAATGTGGGTGGATCGGGGTTTACGTGTACTGACGCTGCTGAGTCTGGCAGGCTTTGCGATCGCCGCGCTGGTGTTGGGACTGGCAGGCAGTTCTCCCGATTTTGTACTTCTGAGCGTTGCAATCTGGGGGCTGACGTTTGGTGGCGCTCCCACGCTACTACAGACGGCCATCGCCGATACTGCGGGTGACGGTGCCGATGTCGCGCAGTCGATGCTGGTGACTATTTTCAACCTGGCAGTGGCCGGAGGTGGCGTTGCGGGTGGCTTGTTGCTGGAACATGCGGGGCCTGGTTCTTTTCCTCCGACATTGCTGGTATTGGCGCTACTCGGTCTGTCCCTGGTCTGGTTAGCCAGCGCCCATGGCTTCAAGCCAGGACATCGAGCAATCTTGCAATAGGCATGGTCAACAGGCTGTAAACTGGCCGCACTAAAGGCATTACCACCTCAAGCAAGAGATCCTTATGGCAAACCACGACATCACCTTCACCCCCGATCCCGACGCGGATTCCATCTCATCCGACGTCGCCGGTTTCGGCGGCCTGCTGGTCTCCACGCAGATTCCTACCCATGCCGACGGCAGCCTGGAGCTGGGCGACATCACCCTGCAGAGCGAGTGCACGCTGCAGGCGCTGAAGGTCGCGCTGAAGCGCGCCGGCAGTTCCATGGATCGGGTTCTGCACCTGACCATCTACCTCACCGACATGGCCGACCGCGCCGCGTTCAACGAGGTCTACAAGCGCTTTTTCGCCAAGCCGTGGCCGGTTCGCGCCGCCGTAGGCGTGGCCGCGCTGGCGGTCGAAGGCATGCGCGTGGAAGTCACCGCGATGGCAGCCAAAGCCTGACGTTTCGGGTCAGGTGTGATGAAAATCCGCCTGACCCAGTTTCAAAAACAACGACTGCTCATGCCTCTGTGCGACAAGCCTTATCCTTCTACGAAAATCAGTTTCGCCTCGTTTGAAAATCACGCCTCGAAATGTTTTATGAGTTTCACAATCCATTCGACGTGACCCTTTCGAGGAGTACCGCATGACCCTGTCCTTCGGCTATTGGCTGCTGGTGTATGCCGCCATCGCCATCATTGCGCTGATCGTTCTGATCGCCCGTTACCGACTCAATCCGTTCATTGTGATCACCCTGGTCTCCATCAGCTTGGCGCTGCTCGCTGGCATGCCGCCGTCCGGTGTGGTCGGCGCGTACGAGGCCGGGGTCGGCAAAACCCTGGGGCACATTGCGCTGGTGGTGGCGCTGGGCACGATGCTCGGCAAGATGATGGCCGAGTCCGGCGGGGCCGGGTCGGTTATCTTTTCCCACGTCAACGACGGCGGCTTCTGGTTGATCAAGGAATACTTCAACATGACCGTTGCCCAGACCTTCAAGACCTGGACCGTGCTCGAGACCCTCATTTCGGTGGTCGCTTTCGCGCTGACCGTGGGTCTTTCTTACCTGATCTGACCCGAACATCCCGATCGCTTTCCTCAAGGCTCATGGTCCCCCATGGTGTGCGTGATTGTGCGCGCCGCTGTTGGGTGCCAGGGGCGGATAGCGGTCGCTAAACACTCAAAAAAAACAAAAAATCACCCAGGAGCGCCGTATGTTAAAGCGAGCAATTCCCACCGCATTCTTGTTGGCAGGCTCCCTGTGCGCACAGGCAGCCGACTCTGCCGCCCACGGTTTTCTCGAAGACAGCAAAGCCAGCCTCTCGATGCGCACCTTGTATTTCAACAGCGACAACCGCGACGGCGGCGCCGAACCCTCGAAAACCGAGGAGGCTGCGCAGGGTTTTGTATTGCGCTACGAGTCCGGGTTTACCCAAGGCACGGTAGGTTTCGGGATCGATGCCCAGGCGCTGCTCGGCGTTACGCTGGACAGCGGCACCGGGCGCCATAATGGCAGCGGCATGATCCCGACCGATGGCGACGGCGCGGCGGACGCCTGGAGCAGTTTCGGTCCGACGGCGAAGATGCGCATTTCAAAAACCGAATTTCGCTACGGCACGCTGCTGCCGAAATTGCCGATCCTGATCTCGAACGATGCCCGGGTGTTGCCGCAATCGTTCACGGGCGCGCAGGTCACTTCGAACGACATTGATGGCCTGATGCTGACCAGTGGTGTGCTTGACCACGCGGTCGGGCGTGCCTCGACTGACCGTACCGGCTTGTCGGTGGCGGGCAGCACCCGGGACAGCAACAAGTTCTACTTCGCCGGGGGTGACTACAACGTCACCAAGGACCTGAAGGCGCAGTATTACTTTGCGCAGATGGAAGATTTCTACAACCAGAACTTCTTCGGCCTCACGCATGTCTTGCCAATCGACGGTAAAAGCTCCTTCACCACGGATCTGCGTTACTTCCGCACAACGTCGACGGGTGCCAACAGTTCGGCTGCGGGCAGGGCGCAAGGTTATCGGGTGTCGGGTTACACCGAGGACAATAACGGTGAAATCGACAACAACACTTGGGTGGCGATGGTTACCTATGCCAACAGTGGTCATGCGGTTTCGCTGGGGCATCAGCGGGTGGGTGATGGGAGCAACTTTGTTCAGCCGAACCAAGGCAGCCTGATTGATAAAGGGGCGGGTGGTGGCAGTGTTTACTTGCCTACGGACCGTATGATTCAGAGCTTTGCCCGGGCGGGGGAGGAGACCAATTTTGTTCAGTACAGCTATGATTTCGCGCCGCTAGGTGTGCCGGGGTTGAAGGCTACGATCTTTTATCTGAAGGGTACGGGGATCAAGGCGCAGAACGTGGGGGTTCAGTCTGAGTGGGAGCGTGATATGACGCTTGATTACGTGCTGCAATCGGGGTCGCTGAAGGGGCTTGGTTTCAGTTTGCGCAATGGCAAGTCGAACACTGATGCTGGGTGGAATGTGGATCAGAGTCGGTTCATCATTAACTACACGCTTTCGCTGTTGTAATTTTTCCAGGGAGGTTGGGGGCATATCCGTTTTTGCGGTCACGGCTTCTATCGGTTCCGCCCTTACGGCCAGCCCTTTCAAGGTCTTCGTTTAGAATCTCCCAAAACTCCAGTCAGAGCGACGAGACGATGTGGGAAGAGGTTTTAGCGCGGTTCGAGAAAAAAGCACCGGCCAGTGTCATGGCCAAATTGGTGTTGGAGCAGGCTGTTACAGCTGAGTGGGTCGATCAGGTGTTCGAAGAGCA
>NZ_SISB01000071.1 GCF_004310295.1 Pseudomonas sp. BGI-2
ACTGAGAATCCAGGCTCAGCACTTCATACTGCCAGCCAGACGAGAGCGAAGTTACCCAAGAGTGGTCAAGCCTAGACCAGTCAAATACCCCAAAAAGAGGGCTGGAGGGCTTAACTGACTGGCATTAAGGCTTGCCCGCGAAAGCGGTAGACCAGTCACCGCTGAACCAAAGCCTTAAGCAAACAGCTTCAACACATTATTCATCGCATCATCCGCAAACCCTTGCACAAAATCCTTGAACCCCGGCAACGTCTCATCACCCCCCTGCGCCGGTTCGGCAATGATGGTCCAGGTCGCCCGCGACTGGCCCGCACCCAGCGGTTCAACACTCATCGCCGCCCACAAACTGGCCACGCCCAGCGTGTTATAAATCGTGGTCCACGTCATGTTCAGCGCCTGGTCGTCCCGCGAGTTGAGTTGCTCGACCACCAGGTTACCGTCCTTGAAGAATTTCTTGCGCAGCGACGACACGCCTTCGCCCGTCATCTCGATGTGCGACAGCGCCGGAATGAATTGATCGAAGCCGGCAAAGTTGCCGACCACCGCCCAGACCTTCGCTGAGTCAGCCGGCACTTCTACTGAAGACACGACGTGGCAGCCTTGAGGGTTTTTGATCAGGGTATCGGGTTGCAGAGTGCTCATGGTCTTGCTCCATTGGGTTTGAGTGAATCAGATGAAATTGATTTCTTTGAGGTAGTCGCAGCCGCGACGCAGCAGCGCTGGGGATTTTTCCGGGTAGTGCGCGCCCATCTGCCGAACGCCCGCCTGGGCGTTGTCGTGGCCGATCATCGAGATGTCGCCGATGTCTTCTTCGAAGCCGTTTAGGTAGAAACCGAGCACGCCGAACAGCGCGTTGTCGCTGTCGACCCGGCCCAGTTGCTGCTGCCAGTCGGCAACGCTGACCATGGAAAACTCCCGCCCAGCCTCACGGAATGACGCGACGTAGTCGTCCCAACTCAGGGGCTCAGGGTTGTGCAGGTTGAACACCGCTTTTTCAGGCGAATATCGGCTGGCGTGAAAGGCGATGAAGCGGGCGAGAAAGTCCACCGGCATCAGGTCAAAGTTCAGTGCGAACTCCGGCACCTGGCCCAGCTGGATCGACCCCTTGAGCATCAGCATCAAGCGATTTTTGTGCGGCTGACAGACGCCGGTCAGGCTGTTGAAACTGATGTTGCCAGGGCGATAAAGATTGACCCGCACCCCAAGCTCGCGCGCCCGTTCGAGGATCCGTTCGCCGACCCATTTGGACAGGTTGTAGCCGTTCTTGATGTAGATCGGCGGGGTCTGCGCCGCAGGTAATTCCAGCACCCGGCCATCGTCGGCAATCGTGCTGGACGCCGACAGCGTGGAGACGAAATTGAAGATCTTCTTGCTGCGCCCCTCGCACAGCCGAAGGCATTCGAAAATCGGCTCGACGTTGTCCCGCGCCAGAGACTCGTAATCGAGCACGTGATTAACGTTGGCGGCGTTGTGCACCAACGCGCCGAACTCCCGGTCGAGGCGCTCGTAAACGTCCGCATCGAGACCCAGTGCCGGGTGCGCAATATCCGCCGCGTAAACCTGCACCCGACTCAGGTCCAGATGCTCCAGACGGTTTTCCCGTAGTGCATGAGCGAAGCGCTCTGCCGCCGATTGCCCGCCACCATCGCGCACCAGGCAGGCGACTTCACTGACGCCCCACGCCAGCAAAGCCTCGACGATGTGCACCCCGACAAAACTGTTGGCGCCGGTGACGATCACCTTGTGCACATCGCCCATGCGGCTGATGGGCAGCGGCTGAATATCCAGCTCGCGGAAGGCATCCGCCAGTGCCTGCGCGCTCAGGACTTCCTCGGTACCGGAGCCTCGCACCAACGTTGCCAACTTCGTAATCGTCGGCAATTCAATGAAGCGGTTGATCGAGATGCTGCGGCCGAATTCTTCACGCAATCGCAGCAGCATCCGCGACAACAGAATCGAATGGCCGCCCAGATTGAAGAAGCTTTCGTCGGTCGAAATATCGCTGGCCGGCAGCTCCAGCAGCTCGGCCCAGATCACCAGCAACAGCGTTTCATCGGCACTGGTGGGCAAGCGCCGCGTGGTGTTTTCGGCAACATTCACCGGCATTGCCAGCAGGGCTTTGCGGTCGACTTTGCCGTTGCTGGCGAACGGCATGCTCGGCAGTTCGGTCCAGGCAATGGGTTGCATGTAGTCCGGTAAAAACTGCGTCGAGTGAGCCTTCAAGGCTTCGCGAGCGACGCCCGGTTGTTCCTCCTGAGGTTGTGCGAGAAAGGCCAGAATTCGTCGCTGACTGTCGATGACCACCGCCACCTGACGGTACAACTGACTGTCACGCAGGCAGCGTTCGATCTCTTCCGGCTCGACCCGAAAGCCGCGGATCTTCACCTGATTGTCCCGCCGTCCGCACAGCTCGACTCCGTCGGCGGTCCATTTCGCCATGTCGCCGGTACGGTAGGCGCGCAGGCTCTGGCCGTCCGGCAGATTCAAGTCCAGGTAACGCTCGGCAGTCTGCTGCGGGTTGTTCAGATAACCCAGGCACACCCCTGGCCCGGCGATGTACAACTCACCGACGGTCTGCTCGGTCACCGGTTGAAACCCCTCGTCGAGAATCAGCACCTGGCTGTTGGCAATCGGTGCCCCGAGTGTGCGGTTGCTGTCGCCGGCGCGTAGCTGACGCGCGGTGATCAGCACCGTGGCTTCGGTCGGGCCATAGAGGTTGTAGAGGTTGCCCTGACGGGTGAGCTGCTCGATGACATAGGGCTCGCAGACGTCGCCGCCGGTCATCACATGATCCAGAACCTGCAGCTGATCCAGCGGCAGAATGCTTAACAGTGCCGGCGGTAAAAACGCGTGACTGAGGCGTTGATGGCGGATCAGCTCGACCAGTTGCAAGGGATCGCGGCGCTGGTCGTCGCTCGGCACGATAAGCTCGGCGCCCTGAAGCAGGGTCGGGAAAATATCGATCAGCGACGAGTCGAAACTCAACGACGAAAACTGCAAGGCCCGACTGTGCTCGGTCAGCTGTACATAGTCGGCGTACCACGCGGTGAAGTGCGCGAGGTTGGCCTGGCTGAGCAATACCCCTTTGGGATGCCCGGTGGTGCCCGAGGTGTAGAGCGCCATGCAGGGCGCATCGAGGTCGGGTCGCTGGCGCATCAAGGGTTGGCCGAGGTCGACGTCAGCGCAGTCGATACGGCTGATGTCCAGGCCCTGCATTTCGTCGGCGAGGGGATGTTGGCCGTCATGTAACAACAACACCGCTCCGGCATTCGAAAGGATGTACTGCTGACGTTGCAGCGGATGGCTCGGCTCCAGCGGCAAGTACACCGCGCCACTGCCCAGAATCGCCAGGATACCCGCATACAGCGCACTGCATTTCGGCATGCAAATCCCGACCACCAACGGTCCTTGATGCTGAGCGAGCAATGGCAGCAAACGCTGCTGGATCGCGCGGCTGTGGGCGTGCAATTGCCGATAGCTGACCGAGGTGCCGTCGATGTTGAGCGCGGGACGTTCGGCGGACTCGATGAAGCGCTGTTCGAGGCGCTCGATCATCGGGATCCGGGCGAGGTGCTGCAGCCACGGTTGAGCTGTGTTGTTGAGTTGATGGACGAACGCCAGACCCTCTAGAAATTGCAGGTTTTCCAGCCGCTCGAAGTGAGCCGCCGCTGCCGGCTCGGCGTGCAGAAAATACCCTTCATCCCGGGAGAAGCGGCTGACCAGCAGCGCGACGTGATCCACCAGTTCCGCCACAGCTCGCAGGCGCAATGCCTGGCCGTTTCCCGAGGTTTCATCGGCAATCGGCACGCGAGTGAACAGTCTTGATCCGTGCATGCACAGCAGGTCTATCGGCGGCAGCCCGCAGATGCCTGACTCGCCGACGTCCAGTTGCAATGTCAGTTGCGGCGCATCACTCAGGACTGAAAACGCTTGGCTAGCGTCGTCGATCAGCAGATCAAATGACGGCAGCTCGTCGAATGCCCCAAGCCGCACCAGCGAATGACCATGCTGTTCAAGTTCCAGCGCCAGGTCGGTCAAGGCCTGGCTTTGCCCAATGAGCAGAATGTCGAGACGTCTCATGATGTTCTCCTCGTTAAACCAGGTAGTCGCTGAGGGCGTCTTGCACGCACGGCGAATCGAGCAGCGAACTGCTGCGGAAAAACCGCACGATGTTGGCGACCAGCGGGTGATGACGATTGATCGGGAAGGCCATCCCCGAGATTTCGTTCTTGAGTGCCTGGCGTGCCGAGTCGCTGATCTGCAAGGATTCGATCAAGCGGAAGTCGAAGGACTTCTGGATGTCGTTGGTCAGGTAATGGCCGATGAACACCGGCAGAATCTGTGCGATCCGCTGGCGGTCGTCTTCGCTCGCGGTGTGCCAGTAGATGCGCACCATCCGCGACCAGAACCCGGAGTGGCGGCCCTCGTCCAGCAAGTGGTCGGCCATCAGGCCCTTGATCGATTGCTTGACCGTGTCGTCCTTGGCGAACGCTGCCACATCGCCGGTCACGGTGTTCTCGGCGATGGCCACGCAGATCAGTTCCACGGCGCTGCGCAGGTGTTCCGGTGCGAGGGCCACGGCCGCCGGAATTGCCCGGCTCAGCTCGATTTCATCCGGCAGCTGGATCGGCGTGATGCCGGTCATGGCGACGGTCTGCTGCATGAAATCCATCGCCACCAGCGCGTGGTAATCCTCGTCCACCACCACGGTCATGGCGTCATACCGACAGGCAAACGGGAACGCCACGGCGAAGCGATTCTTGGCGATGCTGCGGGCGGTCTTGTCGACGATCTCGGTTTCGAAAATCACCACGTCGTTGATGAATTTGTAGAGCGTCTGCACCAGCGCAAAGTCCCGTTGTTCCGGGCATTCGCGCAGGAAGGTTTCACTCAACACCAGTGGCTGGCGGCTCAACGGATAGATCAGCTTGTCATCGTTCTCCAGCACCCGCCGGGGCCGCGTGCGGATGGTGGCGCGGCTCTCCCAGGCGTCGGCGAAGGACTGGTAGTCGGCGGCGTTCATGCGCTCACCTCAGGCATAGGTTCGCTCATGCTCAGGCGCAAGCCGTCCCACAGGGCGATGCGGCTTTCCACGGCGGCGATGGCGCTGGCGTAGACGTCTTCTTCGCGTTGCGAATCGCCATCGACCAGCCGTGCGAGGAGTTTTTCTGCTGCCGGGCCGTGGTCCTCAGAGTCGACTTCGATGTGCCGTTCCAGGTAGTACCGGAAGGTCGGCGCTTGCTCGATGCCAATGCCCCAGTCGTCGAGAATCCGCTGGAACATCTGCGGAATAACGCTCTCACGACCATGCAGAAACGCAGCGGCAACACTGTGTCCCGGCGCATGCAGCGCGGTGTGCAAGGTGTGCCGCACGAACTGCGCGGCCGCCGGATCGACATCAACGCTTTGCAACGCCACGTCGTAACTCACACCTTCTTGTTGCAACGCCACGAAGCGTTCGACAGCGACCGTGCTGGCACCGACTTCGCGCATCGCATCCAGGTACAACTCAAAATGACTGTAATGACCCTGGGCCGGACGATCATCGGACTCTTCACCCAGCACAATCTCATTGATAAGACGCGCGGCCTGCGGATCTCGCGGCGGCAGCCAGGGCAGTTGAACGCAGGTCAGGTCCTGTTGCAGACGCTTGGTCAGCGACATGAAATCCCACACCGCAAAAACATGGCTTTCCATGAAACGCTGAAGTACCGACAATGAATGTATTTCAGAGAAGATCGGGTGCGCACTAAGTTCTGCTTTCTTTTGGATGAGGCGGTCTTTATTCGTTTTCATGAGCGAGCCTATAAGTGATCTGAAATGCCGTTAAGGGTGTTGTGATCTATAAGTGACGGTCGTTTAACGTTTTTTGTTGGCGAGCGGATGCCTCAATTAAATTGATGTCATCGAGTGCGATAAAGTCGTTTGGGTGCCGTGTTTACTGGCGGCGGAGAAAAACTAATACACGAGTAAAGTGTCGAGCAAGTTATTTTTATATTATTTGCAAGTTGTGTTTTCTTGCGCGCGACACGTTCCGATAAAACTTTAAGCGGCAGTTTTATGTGGGCGTAGTTGCTCCTTTCGACGAAGTATCGTCAAAATTCAAATAAAGAGTGAATGCCTCACTCAAAGCAACTTTCAAAGTTGTTCCGTTGAATGCTTCAAGGGGTGGAAGTTGGCTGGGATTGACGCCGGTGCTTCCTTTCCCGTGACAAGACTCCTTCCGTAGGTTCTTGGTGCGAGGACTGCGCCGCCAATGCGGTGCGTCGCCCGTTCATTATTCGTTGGCAGCCCAAGAGTGGGCGTAAATCACGGCCGCCGCTATCGCCGCGGACGTCATCTTTGCTGGCGTATTGATGGAACTGAGGGAGGTCTATCGATGGCAAGGCTTTGGGGAAGGGAAGTACGGTCGCCGGATAGCTCGGTGTTAGCGCAGGGGATGTGTAAGGAGATTATTCACGGCAAACGCGGCGCGCAGTTCGAACTGCGCGCCCAGGTTTTTTGCGGAGGGTTACCTGGAGGTTTTCTTGTTCAGCACTTCAGGGCTGTTGAGGTAGCGCGTGATCACCTCGACACCGCGATTGAGGTGATTGTCGAGCAGCTTCACCGAGCGCTCAACGTCGCGGTCCTCGACCGCCAACAACAGCGCTCGGTGGTCTTCCTGGGATAATTTGCCCAGGCCCATGGCTTCCAGGTTGAAGCGCAGGAAGCGTTCTTCTTCGTTCAACCCGTCCTCGACCAGCAGCAACAGCCGGCGGTTAGGCGCCTTGCAGTAAAGCGCCATGTGGAAGAGACGATTGAGGCGGCCGATCTCGCTGTAATCGTGTTCCGTTTCCATGTCGTCGATATGCTTGGCGGCCTGTTCGAAGTCTTCCTTCTCCAGCAAGGGAATCGACAGGCGCAGTGCCTCGGATTCCAGCAGGATTCGCAACGCATAGGTTTCGACGGCATCGCCCTGAACCAGCGGTGCAACCACTGCGCCTTTGTGGGCGATAACGTTGAGCAGCGCCTGGGCTTCAAGCTGGCGCAAGGCTTCGCGCACCGGCATGCGGCTGACGCCGAACAGGTCGGCCAGATCTTGCTGGCGCAACGCGGTGCCGCAGGGAATACGCCCGTCGAGAATGGCCGAACGCAGGGTTTCTTCGATCACCGAACGTGCCAGGTGAGCGGGAATCGGCCCGTTGACCTTGATACTGCTGAGGGGGTTGGGCTTCTGTGTCACTACTACGCACCCTGTTTGGCTGAAATATTTGGATCCAAATGGACACTAGTGACTGCCATGCAGCTTGTCAAACGGACTGAAGATCACCATCCGCGACTTTTCATGTCATCCACCATTCAAAGTCTAGCCCGTCGCCAGTGATTGCACCGTGCCATTGTCTTTTACCGGGCTAACCTGCACCATCAACCGAATTCCACCTGCCTGACCTGGATGCCTCGCATTGGCGGTACGTTTCGCGATCCCTCGGACTTTGCGCTGGCTGTGCTGCGCGTTAATGCTGGCCGGCGTCATGCTGGGCGGGCTGCATGCCGATTGGGATTTTTCGCTGATCAGCCGCAAGGCGCAGGCCTTGTACGGACCGTTGGGTGAAGGGCAGTCGCGCATCGATGCCTGGCAGCATTTGCTGTCCACGCAAAAACAGGTCAACGAGCTGGAACAGCTCAAGATGGTCAATCAGTTCTTCAACAAACAGATGCGTTACGTCGAGGACATCGACCTGTGGCACGAGGTCGATTATTGGGAAACCCCCATCGAAGCCCTGTGGAAGGGTGCCGGCGACTGCGAAGACTACGCGATCGCCAAGTACTTCAGCCTGCGCCATCTCGGCGTTTCCAGTGACAAACTGCGCATCACCTACGTCAAGGCTCTGCGGCTGAATCGGGCGCACATGGTGCTGACTTACTACTCGAGCCCCGAGGCCATGCCGCTGGTACTCGACAGCCTGATCGATGCGATTAAACCGGCCAGCCAACGAACCGATCTGCTGCCGGTCTACTCTTTCAATGCCGAAGGGTTGTGGTTGCCGGGCGCCAAGGGCAACAAGAAAGTCGGTGACACCAAACGCCTGTCCCGTTGGCAGGACGTGTTGAAGAAAATGCAGGCCGAAGGTTTCCCGGTCGAGACGACTAACTAGGAGCACGCGCTCAGATGTCTTTGTTCAAACAGCTGTTGATCGCTATCTGTCTGTTTCTGGTGGTCGCCTTCACCGGCAGCTTCATGGTCAGCCTGGAAAGCTCGCGCACCCAGTACGTCAACCAGTTGCGCTCCCACGCCCAGGACGCTGCGACAGCATTGGCGCTGTCCCTGACGCCGAACATCGACGATCCGGCAATGGTCGAGCTGCTGGTCAGTTCGATCTTCGACAGCGGTTATTACGCGAGCATCCGTGTGGTCGACCTCAAGACTGACCAGACCATCGTCGAGCGCAGCGGCATCCCAGCGGTGAACAACGTGCCGGACTGGTTCGTCAAAATGATCGGCCTGGAGCCGGCCGGTGGCGATGCGCTGGTCAGCCGTGGTTGGGAACAGGCGGCGCGGGTCGAGGTGGTCAGCCATCCGATGTTCGCGTTGGCCAAACTGTGGCAGAGCGCGTTGGGCAGCCTCGGCTGGTTGCTGATCTGCGGCGCCGTGAGCGCGGTGTTGGGCGCGCTGTTGCTGCGCCGACAACTGAAACCGCTGGACTACATGGTCAAACAATCCCACGCCATTGCTCGCCGCGAATTCCTCAGCCTGCCGGAGCTGCCGCGCACACCGGAACTGCGCCGTGTGGTGCAGGCCATGAATCAGATGGTCGAGAAGCTCAAGGCGCTGTTTCAGGAACAGGCCGAGCGCAGTGAAAAGCTGCGGGTCGAGTCCTATCAGGACAACCTCACGGGCCTGGCGAACCGTCGCTATTTCGAGATGCAACTGAACGCCCGGGTAAGCAATCCGGAACAGGCGAGCTCTGGTTATCTGCTGTTGTTGCGGGTCAAGGACCTGGCCGGTTTGAACCAGCGGCTGGGCGGTCAACGCACCGACCAATTGTTGCAAGCGGTGGGCGAGCAGCTGTCCCGCGAGTGCGCCAAGTACCCGGAAACGCAAAACCTCGTCACGCGGATCCGTGGCGGTGAGTTCGCCGTGCTGGCGCCGGGGCTGGTGCGCGAAGAAGCGCTGCAATTGGCGCAGAACCTCGACAGTGCCTTGGCAAGCCTGCATGCGACCGGCGCCACTGACGTGGCTTCGGTGGCGTCGATCGGGCTAGCGCCGTTTATTCATGGCGATTCACCGCAAGCGGTACTCGGGTTGGGCGATCAGGCGTTGGCTCAGGCTGAAGGGCAGGGTGAACAGAGTTGGGCGTGCCTCGATCACAGCGCCTCGGCCAGTGTCGGGGATGACCATCACGCCTGGAACAACTTGCTGGATCAGGCGCTGAATCAGCAGCGTTTCCAGTTGTATTTCCAACCCGTGGTCGCCAGCCAGGACACGCAACTGGTGCTGCATTACAAGGTGCTGTCGCGGTTGATCGATGATGACGGTCAGACCATTCCCGCCGGACGCTTCCTGCCGTGGCTCGAGCGCTTTGGCTGGACCGCGCGCCTGGATCGGCTGATGTTGGAGCTGGTGCTTGAGCAGATGGCCGAGCATGAAGAGTCGCTGGCGCTGAACCTGTCTTCGGCGACGTTGGCCGATCCGCAGGCGCTGAATAGAGTCTTCGAGATTTTGCGTGTTCACTCCGACCTCGGACCACGGCTGACCCTGGAAATCGGCGAGGAGCAATTGCCCGAGCAATCGATGCTGGAAGAACTGACGCGGCGTCTGCGTGAGCTCGGGTTCTCCTTGAGCCTGCAACGGTTTGGCGGGCGCTTCAGCATGATCGGCAACCTGGCGCGGCTGGGGTTGGCGTATCTGAAGATCGACGGCAGTTACATCCGGGCGATTGATCAGGAAAGCGACAAGCGCCTGTTCATCGAAGCGATCCAGCGGGCGGCGCACAGCATTGATCTGCCATTGATTGCCGAGCGGGTGGAGACCGAAGGGGAGTTGGTGGTGATTCGGGAGATGGGGCTGTACGGGGTTCAGGGACAGTTGTTTGGTGAGCCGAAGCCCTGGCAGTGAGGCTTGATAGCTGAGTCGTCAGTCCGTCCGCCTTCGCGGGCAAGCCTCGCTCCTACAAGGTCGTGCGTTGGCGTAAACCTGTAGGAGCGAGGCTTGCCCGCGAAGGCGTCTGTACAGACACAACAATGACGAGACCTTAAATCAACCCCGTCTCGTCATCATCAATCAAATGACTCAACCCACCCAACGCCTCACGGGCCTGGTTCCGGTCCATCAGTTTGGCCTGAGCAGCGGCCGGCAAGTCGGTGACGCGGATCACGCCTTTGCTGGTCAGCACCTGAATCAAGTCGTCGAGTACCCGGATCATTTCCAGGTCGCTTTGCTTGAGCTGTTTGAGGCTGGTTTCCATCACTTCGTTGGCGTACCAGGCCTGGATCTCGTGATTGTCAGCCGGCAGCGTTTCCGTGGCCTCGGCGTAGGCCGCGGCTTCCACGCGCACTAACTGACCTTGCGCATCGCGTTGCACGTAGAACATTGAGCATCCCTCAGAAATGAACCAGCGTCATGCTGTCAGCAGCATAGGCCAACTGGACGCGAGTATGCGGTGCGGCGACGAAATCGTCACCGGGGGGATGGGCACAAACGCAACGGCCGCCCCATAAGGGCGGCCGTTTTTCGTTGGATCAGCTGTTGTTGTGGTCGACTTTGATGGTCGGGTCACTGCCGGCAATCAACGTGTGAATGTTGGCGCTGGACCAGTTGTTGCCTTCCAGTTTGATCGTCACATCCGGCGCGGCCGCTGCAGCGTCGGCGCCGTTGAACTTGCCGCCGGAACTGACTTGCAGCGATGACACGCCATCCACGGTGCTGATCTTCAGGAAGTTGTCGATGGTGCTGCCGGTTTCGCCTTGCAGCAAATCGCGCAGGTCGATGCGGTCACCTTCGCTGGCCTTGAAGTCCTTGATCACGTCGTTCCCGGTATCGCCAGCCTTCCAGACGAAGGTGTCGGCGCCCGAACCGCCAATCAGGATGTCGTTGCCCTGACCGCCCATCAGCGAGTCGTTACCCGTGCCACCGAGCAGGATGTCATTGCCCTTGCCGCCGTCGAGCAGGTCATTGCCCCCCGAGCCAAAGAGAATGTCGTTGCCCGCACCGCCCAACAGCGTGTCGTTGCCGTCATGGGCACCGGACACATCGAATGCGCTGGAGTGCTCAGTGATGTACTGGTGCACGTTGCTGGTCGTGACTTTGCTGACGTCCACGCCGGTCTCTTTGGCGACGAACGCCTGGATCGCCTGATAACCCTCGCCGGCAATGCCGTTGAAGCTCACCAGGTCACCGAACAGGATGTCGTTGCCATTGCCGCCATTGACCGTGTCGGAACCCGGCATTGTCGCTTCGGTGTGGCCGATGATCGAGTTGGCCAAGTCTTTCGGATCGATGTTGGTTTGCGGCGTCTTGTCCGTGTCGTACGGCTTGAGGTCGTTGAGGGTGACGTCTTTGTTCAGGCCGATGGCTTCTACCGTCGACACCTTGCCCAGCAGCGCGAAGCTGTCGGTGGAGTTGTCGATGGCGCTGGAGCCGGTGCTGCTGCCGTTGCCGTCGCGATAAGACAGCTCGTACGTGCCGTTACCCTCGGCGCGAATAGTGCCCAGCTCGTCACTGCTCCAGTAGCCGCCCTTCGAGTTCTTGTACGTCTGCAGCGTGACGGTGCCGGAGTTATCGATGGTCAAGTAGTGAGTGCTGTCCAGATAGCCGGAATAGGTCTGACCCAACTTGTAATTGGTGGTGGTGATGACGTCATCGAGCTTCACGTTGCCGAACAGGGTCGGGTTGGTCTGCTCACCGCTCTGGTAGTAGGTCGGCTTGCCGTCAGTGATGAAGTACGTGAGGTTCTTCGCCCCGGTGTTCGCCATGGCGTCGGCACTCTGGAACCAGTTCGCCGTGGTTTTGAACACGTCCTCATAGTTGGTGCCGCCGCCGGAAACCATGGAATCAAGCACCGCTTTGAGCAGGATCAGCGCATTCGGGTCGTTCAGGTTCACCGAGACAGACTTGTTGACCTGGTTGTCGAAGTCCGCGAGGAAGATGTTCACGGTGCCGGAGTTGCCACCCATGCTCTGTTTGAGGGTGTTGAACACCGAGGTCAGCGAGTCCTTGGCGGCGTTGATCGACGACGCGCTCATACTGCCCGAGCTGTCGACCATGAAGGCGATGTTGTAGTTGGTGCCCGGCACCACGGTCAGCCCGCCGATGTCGGCGACCATGATGTCGTTACCATCGGTGCCGGTGATGGTGTCATCGGCCGCAGTGGCGGTGACGGCGTTGTAGACCGCCGGGTAAACCTTGACCGGGATCGTCGTGGTGCTCAGCGCCGAACCGCCCAGTGCCTCGGTGGAGGTTGAGGTCACAGTCAGGTTGAACTGGCCGTTGTAGTACGGCGGCGGGGTCACGGTCAGGGTGCCGAGGTTCCAGCCGGTGACGTTGGCTTCGCCCGACGTGGTGCTGGCGGTGAAGGTGTGGCCGGCGCCATCGGTGAGCACCGAGCCCGCCGGGATGCCGCTGATCTTAACGATGAGGCTTTCGGAGCCGTCGGTATCGGTGAGTGCAGTCTTGATCGCAGACAGGTGAACGCTGGTGCCTTCGGCCGCTTCGTTGAGCTTGTAGCCGTCGTAGTAGCCTTCGCCGTTAGTGCCGTGCAGGTCGGAAACTGTCACGCCGGAAGCGGCCAGGTCTGCCACGCCGGTGTACAGCGGCACGCCGGCGCTGCTCAGGTCGACTGCTGCAGCGCCGTTGACCGACAGGTTGACGTCATAGCTGCCCGGGCCGCTCTGGTTGTGGTGGTAGATGTCCAGCGTGTAGTAACCGCTGGTGGTCGGGATAAACGAACCGCTCAGTTTGCCGCCCGCACCCCACGTGATCGCCGCGACGTTTTTGCCGCCGATGGTCACGAGCAGGCTGTCATCGCCGGTACCGCTGAAGGTGTAAGTCTTGCCCGCTTCGAGGTAGATCAGGCCGGAGGTTTTCGACGCCGTGCCGGCCGCGACGCTGCCGTCGGACTGCACGTTGGTCACGGTGGTGCTGCTGTTCGGTTTACCGGCGGCATCAATCACCGACTTCAGCGTGTTCGACGCCGCGCCGCTGCCATCGGTGCCGAGGCCCGACAGGCCGGTCCAGACTTCCTTGATCAGCCCGGTGGATTTGACGCCGTTGTCCGCAACGCTCAGGGACGGAGCATCGGCAACGGGCGTGATGTCGATTTTGATCGTGCCGGTGTTGCCCAGCAGCGAACCGTCGGTTGGCTGGAACTTGATCTGTGCGTAGTCCGCCAGATTGTTGCCCACGCCGGTGCCGCCGTAGCCATTGGCGCCGGATTCGTTGGCATCCGGCAGGAAGCGCACTTTACCCGCGTCGATGTCAGCCTTGGACAGGGTCTGGTTAGTCGTCACGTCGGTCCAGGTCGAACCGTTCAGGTACTGCAATTTGCCTTCGCCCGGCAGGCCGGTGATTTTCACGCCGAGGCTGGCGGCAGGGCTGTCGACGTCGCTGACGCCGAAGGTCGACCAGCCGAGGATCAGCGGGGTGTCCTCGGTGCCGGTGACGTTAACCGGCGCGGCGGTCGGTGCATCGTTCACGGCCACGACGTTGACGGTGGTGGTCGCGGTGTTGGAGTAGTTGCTGCCATCGGTCACCGTCACAGTGATGATCCGCGGCACGGTGCTCGGGTCTTCGCTGCTGTTAGTAAAGCTGATGTTTTTGATCTGTTGCATGTAGTCGGCCAGCGTCGCGTTGCCGGACAACGTCAGCGTGACGGTGCCCTCCTTGCTGTTGGCATTGATGGTGATGCCGTTGACGCTGTTGCCCAGGTTCAGCGCATCACCCGGCTGACGGTTGGTCAGCACGATGGTCGCGCCGGTCAGCATTGTGCTGTCCGGGTCGGTGATTTTCAGGTCGGTGTCGCCGATTGATACGCCTTGGCCCGTGGTGCCTTCGGTGAAGGTCACGTTGTAGTTGGCTCCCGTGGCACCGCTGGAGTTGTTGGCATCCAGGTCGAGCACAGGCGGTGCATCGTTGTCGACGATCGAGGTGCTGACGCTGCCATTGGACGCGCTGATCGCCAGGTTCTCGAAATTGCCGCCGGCGGCCGAGTCGATCTTGACTACGAAGTTTTCGGTGCCTTCGGTGATCCTGTCGTCCAGGGTCGCGACGTTGAAGCTCGCCGTGCTGCCACCCGCCGGAATTTTCACGGTGTACACGCCGGTGAAGTCCGAACCGTCGGCGGCGGTGCCGCTGTAGGTGATCTTCAGGGTGACTTCGGTCTGCGCCGGGTTCGTCAGGCTGACGGTGTAACTGGCCGTCTGGCCTTCGGTCACCGAGGTGCTGCCGGTGATGCTGACTTCGGTTCTGTCGAGGGTGTCGGTCACGGTGGTGCTGACCGGGGTTTTGTCGGCAACCAGATTTTCGTAGTTACCGCCGCTGACGTTGGTGATGGCGTTGGTCAGTGGCGTGTGGCCGCTCAGTGCGTCGTTTGGCGCGAGGGTGGTCACGAAACCGGTGGTTTTGCCGATGTCGATGGTGATCGTTTGGCCGTTGGCCAAGGAAACGGTCACTGGCGAACCGGTTACCGGTGCACCGACAGTGGCGGTGTAGGTGACAGTGCCACCTTCAGCCGCGGAGGATGTCGCGGTCAGGTTGACGGTCGAAGTGTTGATGGTGTCGGTCACATCGGTAACCGCCGCCGCCGGGTCTTTGACCAGGTTTTCGAAGTTGCCGCCAGTCGCGTCCTTGATGGTCGCTTCGACTTTGCCGGCGTCTTTGTAAACGTCATCGGCAGGCGCTTTGACGGTCACTGAGCCAACAGTTGCGCCAGCAGCGATGTTAATCACGGCGCCGTTGCTCAGTGTGACGATCACTGGTGTGCCGGCAGCATTAGTCAGCGTGGCGGTGTAAACAATCGAACCACCTTCAGCAACCGTATCGGTTGCGCTCAGGCTGAGGGTGGTGGTGTCGGCAGTGTCAGTCACCGAGGTATCGGCCGACTTGCCATCGACATCCAGTTTCTCGTAATTGCCGCCCTTCGCATCGTCGATTTTCACGCTCAGGGAGCCGCCGCCAGCCAAGGCATCATTCGGTGCGGAGTAGTTCACGCTGGCGCTGCTGGCGCCAACTGGAATGGAGATGGTCTGGCCATTCGAAAGGGTCACTACGACCGGCGAACCGGTCACTGGAGCAGTGACGGATGCGGTGTAAACCA